>JAUYRX010000025.1:0-390817 GCA_030696635.1 Candidatus Melainabacteria bacterium | reverse complement strand
CGTCAAAGCCATTATACTTTTCACTGATGGCACGCCTACTGTTCCTTCGGGGCCACTCAGCTCTGACCCTAAAGCCAATGCTCGCATGGCTGCAGTAGAAGCCCGGGATGCTGGAATAGCTGTCTATACTATTGGTCTGGCGCAGAATCCTTTGATTATTCCTGACCAAGAAGACATTCTCAACGACAAAAATTCTGACCCAACAACGGGAGGAATGGCTGGTATTGCTGGCCATGGCAGCACCTTTAACCTTGTCACCGATAGCTCCGAGTTAAATAGTACTTTTGCCAAAATTGCCAGACAGTTAGTCAGGCTTGTGTCCAATCAATAAAAGAGTTTTTGAGGGTTGTACTATGTTCAAAGAATTCGCTATCTCTGACAAAGTCTATAAGGGTTCCAAATGCAGGACATCACGTGCTTCTCTCTCGGTCGAACTTGCTTGTGGAAGCTTCTTTATGCTTCTCTTTGTCATACTTGGTTTGCATATCGGTGTAGGAATTTTTGGTGCTTACGTTAACGATAGGGCCTGCCGAGACGCCTGTAGAAATGCCGCTCAAGGTAAAGATCTTACTGAATCAACAAAACTGGCAACAACCGTGGTCAAAGGTTATCGAGATAGCAGTTTTCTTAGTGCGCCGAAGATAAGCAGTCCATTAGTTTATCAAGACTTCGGCGGTAAGCCACCAGCTCAGACTTCACCGTTCGTTCAGGTGAGCACTGAGACGCAAGTTACTATGCCTTTTGGTGTGCTTGCCTTTTTCAATACCGCATTTCTTAAGGACGGTAAAATCGCTTTTCGTAAGTCGTACACATTCCCTATTGTGCGCATCAAGTAGGGAAGAGTAAAAGGTTGTCTCAATTGGCTTTTAGGCCACAAGCGTAAAGAACGAGAGGCGGTCCAACGGACCGCCTCTCACCTTTACCCCCCGGTAAATTTCTAAAATCTATCTGTCTGTTACAGCAGTCTCTTCGAGAATGCCTTTTTCGTTGGGAGCGAATTTGATTTCTCTTGCCTTACCAGTCGGGTAGAGAACTGTTTTCGTTTGTGTCATTGCCGTCCATTGCTCAGCTGCTCCGCCTTTGTAAGCTTTGCGATAGCTGCCGTCTGGCTTTTGTTCATATTGTTGCGGCACGGGATAAGTTTTGGTCATTTTGAAGGTGCCGTCCTCACTCATTTCTACGCTACCGCGGAAAGAGTCAGCTGTTATTGGCGTGCCATGAAGGCTAAAGGCTTTCCATGAAGGTGCTTCTCCCGGTTTTCCAGGTTGACGTTCAAGGCGAGAACCATCAGGGTTTATTACCGCAGATATTTTCCCGTCATGATCGCGCAGCACTACCCTAGAGCTGCCGTCTGGATAACAGACTTTCTGTGTTCTCTCTTCTAGTGTTTCTTTGCGACGTTGATGCATTTGCTCTTCGCTATACCGGTCAGCGTGGATACGTCGTTCGTCGTGTCTGTCGGTGAGAAGTTCTAGTGGTTGATAATTGTTGAAGCGATTTCTTTCGTTATCGCCTCTGTTGGTGGAGCCTTCATAATAGTTTGGTGCGGCAAAATTTGAATATGGTGCTTGATTATCGTTAGAATAGCAATTTGCTGGTCTGTTCTGTTGTTCTATTCTTCGGTCGCAACAATTCATACTGCGAGCTGCATGATGGGCTGCTCTTTCTGGAAATTCATTAGCTTGACTGTTGAAATTTGGTACTACTCGATTCGATTCCTTTTCTCTATTTTCATAGATATTGATGGTTACATTGGGTAGATCGTGGCTAGCGCGCTCTGAGATATTTCCTGTCTCTTTGCATTGTTCATCGGCTTTGTTGACTCCGAGACCTGCCGAATTTTGCCTGCCATATTGCATGCGTTCCACATCGATTAGCATGGCACCTGCAGCTGGCTTTCGGTCGCTCCAGATGGAATTGTAAATAGCTTCAATGTCTTGCTGCGAAGCTGTGCCTTTATCCACTTGCTTCCAGCTATCCCCAGCTCCACTGGTTTGTTCTGCTTTCTGACTCATATCGAGTAACTCCGATAAAACAAGGGTCGTATAGGGGGTGTTAATTGCTAGCGTCATTGGTGATGAATTAGTCAACGAGCAATTGCTCTGAGAAAGATAGCACCACTGAGTTTAGTTAGCTTATGGCTAATTGTGTGACAATTCCATAGTGGGTTGAAAACGACCCCGGATGAATTTAGTAGCTTCGATAGGTGTATTGAAACAAAACCATTAGGCAAGGTAGTTCAAATAGCAACGCAAGGCCAAAGCCAATCCCGGTATCGATTTTGTTGGCAGGATCTTCATTAAACTCATCGTAAACATCAATTATGGTAACAAAAAATACGACAATACTATGAGCGGAAAGGCGTATTTGGACGCTGAGAGCAATTGCTGCGAGTGAAAATCGACTATGAAAAGAATCATGCCGACGATTGAAAGAACAGAGCTGAGTAAATCAACGATCGTTAGCCACCAAGCATACTTGCTGCGAAAGTCTGCCCAAATACCCCCAGCAGCAACTGCCAGGTAGACTAAGATGTAGATAACTAAAAGAGCATTAATCATGGTTGAGAAAGCTAAAGAAAGCGAAGGCAGCCTAAAACGCTCCGGTCTAATTGTGTATAGATCTGCCTAGCATAACGGTATGGACTTGTCACAGTCAATTTGTGAATATCGGTTACTTACTAAGCTAACTCCAAATATCTTTCCCCTCCTATCAAAGGGGAGGCTAGTTATTTGCTCTTCTTTCATAAGGAGCTAAGAACCTATGAATTTTTATCCATGTTATGATGCACCGCATGCGGTGGCGGATGAGATGCCGCAAGACTTTTCTAGTGTGGTCTATTACAATCACTTTTTTTTGCCACGCTTTCAGTTGCTTTATGCTTTAGAGCATATACTCGGTTTAACTCACTTTGGTTTGGGCATGCTGGGTGACAGAAATGGTGATGACGTGCTTGATTTTCAAGAATTACAATTACATTTCGACAATCTCAGAAGTATTTCTCAGAGTGATCAAACCTTACTAGCTGGCACTAAAATCATGCTGCATAAGTTCAGAGAAATTTCTTCTGGTAGATTATTGGTTAGCGAGAGAGATCTTACTGCGTACACCGAGAATCTTTTTGTAGATATAGTTACAGGGTCTCTAGAGCGAGCGATTGACGATCGGGTAATTTGGGCACAACTGTCATTTATCCTGCGTGGCTTTTTCTTCGCCTCACCTAAACGTTTAGAGCTCGTTCCACGAATCAATTTTGAGTTGGCCAATCTAAGCTCAGATTACCGCATCAGCGCCACTTATCCTTTCGTCGTCACCGTCCAATCTGTGGAGTCAGTTTGAACATTGACCTCAACTGGTTTGTGGTCTTAGTGCTGACAGGTTTAAGTTCCTCTTGCTTATCAGAATAAAATACAGGAGACGATTGAATTTCTTGTTGGCGCTTCTTAATAACTTCTAGTCTGTAATAGACCAATTCTAGATAAGCACTATGATCTTCAAGGCTAGACTGGAAGAAGTTGCTTGCTGCGAGAAATAGGTCTTTGGCTCTAGCATAAGTACCGAAGCTAATACAGACGTCCGCGAGTTTGCACCTTATCAACGCCGTTTCAAGACTTTGCTCTCCAAACAACGAAACGCTTAGCTTGAGGCAATCGGTATAAGTTTCGATACTGCGCTGCAGCTTTGATGCCTTGAAAAGCACTTCAGCATGCTGCTGTAGAGTGGCAATATATTTTTCACTGTTACGACCCAAATATTCTGCTTCTTTTAAGGCAAGCTCTATTAGGGTCTCAGCAGTATCATAATTATTGTTACTTAGAGATTCGTCAGCAAACTTCCTGTAAAGGGTCCAGTTGTTTTGATGCGATATAAATGCGGTCACTTTTTTGTTCGCTCTCCAGCCAAGCAGTAATTCAGACTACGAAGATAACTCGTTCAGAGCTACAAGTATAGTTGAGTGATTGACTGAAGGATGTCGCAGCGCTAGCCTCGCTAGGTGGATTTTGCAAGCTGAGATCTGCGTAAAGAATGACTTCCGTTGCTCTAGTGTCCTTTCTGTTGGTAGAGTTGCTTCCATTCTCTGCATATGAAAAACCAAGGTGGGCTATGTAATGGCTAATAAATCAAACTCCAGAGAGCGGCAGAGTCAGTCAGCAGAGCGATTGTCATCTAGGCCTCAGGGTGAATGCTCCGCATCGCCTGTGGTGCAAGCGATGCAGGGTGAATTAAGGGATAAACCCCTTTCCTATATATTTAAAGTGGCTGCATATTATGAGACTACAGGCCATCTTGAAGTGGGTAGTGCTGCATTCAAAGTTGTTGTTCAGTTTGGCCTAGGGAAACCAGTCTTTGCCATTTCGCCTATAGGCAAAGGTGATGAGGCCATTCTCGATCTATTTAGCTGGAGGTCAGGAAAGCTATCTTTTATAAGTGGTAGACAGCCGGATGCTGTTAATGTTCAAGAGCCTTGGGAGACCTTAGTTGAGAGGGGACTGCTGTTTTGTGAAAGTTTACGCTTCCTAGAAGAGAATGCCATAAATGAAAGTTCCATTCTGACTAGATCCTTAAAGGTATCTAGCGATGAATTAGCTGAGATAATTAGTTTGGCCAAGTTCTATAACCCACAAAAGCTTGTTGAGGCCTATGGAAACATTTATGGCACCTTGAATTTGAGCGATGTGGCCGAGCGCTCAGGTCTGAGCCGCAGTGAATGGGTTATGGCTGCGACTCAATTGCTGCAGCTTGGGCTGTTACTCACCCCCGATGGTCGAAGCCTCAAGCGGTCAGACTACGACTATTCGCCACCCATAGAGCAAGTCCGTATTCCAACCTTTAGAGTTGGCATTCAGCCAGAGAATGTTAGTTACGAATTTTCCTTTTTAAATTCGGCTTTTCGGTCGCTTCAGGATCCTCAAACTAAAGCATTAGATCGCATTCCGTTCCTTTACATGCTCGCTCACGAGTTTGCTCGAGCTCAGCGGTTCAATTTGAATCTGACTCTAGTTGTGTTTTCTATTGAGGTTGAGTGCACTAATGACTTGATTCCGTTAGAGGAACTTTGTTCATTACTTAGAGCTCTTGAGCAGAGCAAGCGCGAAGTTGATATCTTAGGACACTTTGGCGAGCGTTCGTTTGCTTTGCTTTTGCCTAGTGTAGACGTCGCTCAAGCGAATGTTCTTGTCGATCGCATTGATCAAAATCTACACAAAGTCAATTCGAATTTTGCCAAACTTAAGCCATCAATTTATTTTGGTTTAGCTAGTGCACCAAGTGATGCAATCTCACTATCTGCCTTGTGCGATGTTGCGAGGTATCGCCTGCAAGAAGCTGTTGGTCAGAAAAAACACCGTATTTAAGTGTCTAATCACCAGAGGTACAATTTGTCAGATTTAGTCAGCTGATAAAATGTTAAAATGGCGCTTCGAGGCAGTTTTATCGGTGGAGCGTCTTCTCATAGTTCCTATCTCCTGGCGGAATTTCAAGCAGTTAAGGTCAAGCCTACTTTTTATAGGACTGAGTGGCTTTGCTTTGTTTTTGCTAGTTGAGTTCTTGGCCCTTATGGTCTCTTTTAATCTGGTTGCTGTGACGGAAGAGAAGGCTCAGAAGCTGGAAGCGGCTCGGGAAGCCAATCAGCTCACCACCGACTTGTTAGACACGGCTATTGCTCTTGAAAAATTGATTGGACGTTACTTCCGCGATCCTTCTGCCGAAAGCCGAGCGAGGGCTTTCGACCGCCTAGCGCACTTTGACAACCTGGTCGAGAGGCTGGAGGCCCACTATGCCAGCAATCCAGAGTCGCTGGAAACACTGCGTTTTCTTCGTGGATTGCGCGAAACTCTTGTGATTAGGCTGGTGGAGCTTGAAAAGACAACCGGACGGGGCGGTCTGCTTACAAAGGAGTCAAAGCTTGATATTAATGATGCTCGATTCCTCCGTTTGGGAACACAGATGCAAGATCGCTTGCAGACTTTTGTCGTCAGGCAGGCCAAAGAACAAGAACTTTTGAAGCTCGATGCCAGTAGATCTAGAGATATGATCAAGCTGGCGATATTGACTGTTTCCGTTGGCAATATTCTTTTGGCTCTTGCCCTAACAGCCTTATTTGTGCGCGGTGTGACAAGAAGGCTATCGCGAATACTTTCAAATATTGATCGTTTCGAGAAGCAGCTGCCTGTTCATGAAATTCTCACAGGGCAAGATGAGCTGGCTTTACTTGATAAGAAATTCCATGAGATGACTGAGGCTATTTCAGCCTCTCGTCATCGTGAAAAAGTTGTTTTAGAGTACGCGACCGACATAATTTTATCTTTTGATTCAAGTGGCAATATTTCTGCAGTTAATAGAGCGGCAGAAGTTAATTGGGGCTATACGCTTGAAGATTTGCTTGGGAGACCAGTAGTTGAATTGATTGCGGAGGCTGACCAAAAGCTCTTCGTCGAAACAGTTCGGCTTACTAGGCAAGCGCGAGAGCCGAAAGTTTTTGAAGGTAGAACGGAAACGAAAGCGAAGGTATTGCTCGATACCCTGTGGTCACTCAACTGGGGCGAAGATGAAGACTCAATGTTTTGTGTCGCTCACGATATCTCAGAGAGAAAGGCTAATGAGAGGCTGGTGCAAGAAAGTGAACGCAGAATTCGAGAAATTCTAGAAGCTATTCCGATTGGTTTAGCCGTTGTAGAAAGTAGTGGCAGAATTCTTTTTCTCAATGAAAAGCTTCTTGCTCTTCTCTGCCGTGATATTGAGAGCCTCGCTAATTCTACCTTCTTTGACCTAGTTGATGGTCAGTTTGAACTTTCAAGCAATCTTACCGGTGCGGGTTTTAGCACGCCAGTTGAGACCCTTTTGCGAGTCCAAGGTCGTTCAAGCTTGCCTGTTGAGATCACATCAGATTTGACACTTTTGAATTCAGGAGAGGCTTTTCTCTGTACCGTAATTGATATTAGCGAGAGAACTAAAGTTCAGGAGCTGCGGCATCAGTTTTTGCAAATGGTGACACACGATTTGCGCACACCGCTTACGTCAGTAAAAGGATATTTTCAACTGCTTGATGCTGGTGCTTATGGCGCTCAGTCTGATAACTCCACGAAAGCTTCTGCTCGGGCAGTGCGTAATTTGACAGAAGTTATCGATCTCATATCTGATTTACTCGATGTCGATAAGATTGATTCAGGCGCCTTGATATTGACACTTTCTGTCACAAGTATTGAGTTTCTCTTTAATGAGGTTCAAGAAAAAATATCTGCTCTTGCCAGCAGCAAGAATATTACTATGCGGTATGACGTCGCTGCTGTTAGCCTTGAGGTTGATGTTAGTCTCATCCTTCGGGTTCTCGTAAATTTGGTGGGAAACGCCATTAAATTTTCTCCTGCAGGTAATACGGTTGCTCTTCATTCAGGCGTCATTGATAACATTGTCAAGATAGAAGTAGTAGATCGAGGTTGTGGCATTCCGCAAGCAGATCAAGAGCATGTCTTTGAGCTCTTTCATCAAGTAAAGAACGCAGAAACTATTGGTCTCAAAGGCTCTGGCCTTGGCCTGGCTATATGTAAAAGAGTAGTTGAGGCCCACGGGGGTTCAATAGGTGTACAATCGGAACTTGGTAAAGGGAGTACTTTCTGGTTTACTGTTCCACTGACAAAGGCTAAAGAGTCTAAATAATGGCAAAATTACTTATAGTGGAAGACAATATCGACCTCTGCCTCAACTTGAAAGAGTGGCTGAGCCTGGAGAACCATCAGGTTGAAGTCGTTAATAATGGTCGAGAGGCCTTAGAGCTACTTGCCTATTCAAAGTATGACGTTATTATTCTTGACATCAGCATGCCTGAAGTCAATGGATATACGGTTTGTCGCCGATTTAGGGCTGATGGTGGTCAGACACCCATTATGTTCTTGACCGGCAAGAATTCGATTGAGGAAAAGGAAGAAGGCTTCGAACGTGGTGGAGACGACTACTTAACTAAGCCCTTCGACTTCCGAGAGTTGTCTGCTCGTATTAAGGCTCTTCTCCGGAGATTTCCTTCGGTGGAAAGCGGATTACTTGGCTATCTTGATCTCCAACTTGATCCTAAAACCAAACAGTTAAGGAGAGCTGGTGAGTTACTAAAGCTCTCGCCTAAAGAGTTTCAGCTATTAGAGTTTCTCTTTCGCCATCCCAATGAGATTTATTCCGCAACTTCCTTGCTAATGCACGTTTGGTCATCAGACAGTACTGCTACTGAGCAGACAATTCGTGCTTGTGTCAAGCGACTGCGCGAAGTTATAGACAGAAACGACGGCCAGAGTTACATTGTCAATATGCGCGGCCACGGATATGGCTTGAATAAAGACATTACTTTGCCCAGCGGAGAGAGTTAGCAGATTTTTTTAGTAGCCTTGGTTCTTGCCACCAGATTTAGTGCGACGTACAACCTCTTCTACAGAACCATAGCGTTTTGTTGAATATCTAATACCAGCAATGAGATTTGATAATGGGTCGGTGATGTCTTTGTCATAACCAGGTATGGCGTTCTCTTTGAATGTCGGCGGAATGGTCTGCATTAGACCTTGTGATGGGATGCCATTTTTAGCGTTGATGTCCCAATCGTTTCGCGCTTTGGGGTTCCAACTACTTTCTTTTTCTACAATCGTATTTACTGCGGCCAGTGCGCTATCTGTCACTGGCTGCCCTGCCAATTGCAAAGCCTTGGCGATTAGATCTCTTCGTTCACCTTCTGGCACATTGCCCATGTGTGCTTCAGAGCTGCCTGGATTTCTCTGGTCTGATTCTTGGGCCACTTTCTTTGTAGCAATTTCATAGAGCTTTTGCCCGGCACTGGCAGTTTCTTGCGCCGTTGGTGAGGCCAGATCTTGTTGGGTTAAGCTCTCAGTGCCCTTGCCCAAGAGTACTGCGGCTGCAATGGCTCCAGGTTGGTCTCCTACTTTGGCCTTCATTTTTTCTACGAGATCTGTAGCGATGCTCTCTTGTACCTCTTTAGGCAGAAACTTGCCGAGGTCTTCTGCTGTTACTTGGCCTGATTGAATATTGTTAATCATTTCCTTGAGCTGACTAAAGAATTTTGGATCTTTGAGTTTTTCGCCATATTCTTTTGGGAGCTTACCAGCGCGAATCATTTCATCAATTTTTGCGGGGTCTGGCGGATCGCCTAAGCCTTTAAGAAAGTCTGCTAGTTGCTCAGCCGAGAGACCATAGCGACCGACATGGGTGATTCCATCTGCCGTCTTGCGAATGGTCTCATAAGGTGCCTTTTCGTCGGGTTGAAATAGACCAGCTAACACTTCTTTCATAGCTGCTTGTTTATCTGTTTCGTTAAGTTGCCTCGGCACTTGCCTGGTCTCAAATGAACCTGTTCCCTCGCTCGCAGACATCGGCATGTCGACACCACCGCTGCCGTTGAAGCGATTCAATTTGCCAATTTGTTCTCTTGTTTGCGGAGAAAGGTTTTGCTCTTCTTTTGGTGGTCGGAGATTATTTGCTTGTTCTATAACATGTGAGACAATATCGATTTTGTCTTTTAGAATGACACCTTCGGCTGGTTTGCCATCTTTACCAGTGGTCATTCTCCTGCTCAAATAGCTCACTAACTCGTTGGCGGCCTCGATTTGCTCTTTAGTAGGATCTAGCTGCCCGGCTTGACGTTCAAGGACAATTTTTACTTCTTTGTTGCTCTGCTTTTCTGGGTCACCATACATTTCTACTTGACCATCTGCTCTGACGGTAAAGTTAGGTTTATTCGTCTTGCTGCTATCGCCAGCGGTGGCGTCTTTGTTTTCTAGTTCGACAGCAATAGTCTTCTGTGTGGCTTTCTCAGGCGCATTTGTCCTTTCACTTGTATCTTTAGTACTTGTAATATTCTCTGGTTTGCTTTCAGGCTTGTGATCGGTTGTTACTTTAGGGGTGAGCGATGTTGACTCAACCTTATCGTTAGTTCTGTTTGTTTTGTCTACAATTAGACCAACCTTTGCCAGGTTCTCAGGGGCATGGTTGCTGTCAAGGGAGCCTTTCTTAACTGGTTTTGTTGCTGGCGCTGATTGGTCAGCGATAGTGAGATCCGTGCTTGCTGACTTCTCTGGTGTTTTGAAGGCCTGAGCATATTCTTTGCTTGGACGGCTAGAGAGATGAATAGTTGATTCTGCATGCAGGGGCTTGGTTTCTACCTGAACTGCACCGGGTTTTGCGGTGGCGTCGGTAGCGACTTTTGTAGGATTGGCTTCGCCTTTCGCGATGGCATTTTCTTTTGACATGGTGCTATTAGTCTCTTTCCTAATTGGCGTGATTACTTGCGGCGTGACTACTATTGTTATTGGATTGGTGTGACAACTACATAAGAAAGGAAGCGTGAAATACGGGTGGCTAGCTAGCGCTATGTTTGGTTTTCGCTCTCTTGGTTGCTGAAAAAGAGCTCTTGTAGACAATCTACGAGAGCTCTTTGACGCTGTTTTGGGATCTGTAGTTAGGGAAGGTTTAACTATTGGGCAGAAGAGTCTTTAATGAATCTACTGATATGTAGTCTCCCTGTCTTAGGCTTCTGACGGCCGCAGTATCCCAATTTTTGCCCAGAATGTTATTGTTGATAAAGTCACGTTTCTCTGGTGCTAGGCTTGGGTCTGCTACTAGTGATTCGAGATCCCTTTTGGTGACTAGGCCGTCTGTACGGTCCTGAGCATCGGTGGAGCCTACATAATCAGCTCGTTGCAATAAAGTTGCGCCGTCTTTTGCGTCGATTAGCACTTGAGCGAGCTTGACTGATTGCTCTTTTTGAGCGACTAGTTCTTTAGCTTCAGCATCGATTCTTTCCTGTTCTTTGGCTCTCTCTGCTGACTTGGCGATGTCCTTCCATTTCTGGTCTTCGGCATCATTGAGGTTGTTTGCCCCAGCTGCCTTGCTGACTTGTTCAAGGTCAATATAACCGTTATTCATGTATTTACGCGCGAATACGGGGTCATCCATTCTATCGATCAGCTGAGTCTTAATCTGTGCTGCAAGGTCTTCATCGAAGGTGGGCGAATCAATAAGGGCTTGCAGATCTCTCTTGTTCACTAGCTTGTCTGTGCGCTCATTGATTTTGTCCGAGCCAGCAAAGTCTGCGGCTTGGTGGAGAGTGGCACCGTTCACTTTTTTGTGCAGCAGTTCGTCGAGGTTTTGAGCTTCTGTTTTCGCTTTTAACTTGCTTTCTTCAGCTTGCTTTTCTTTCGCTAATGCTTCTTGCTTTGTCTTTTCTGCCGCTGCTGCATCTTCTTCACCAGTGGCTTTCTTGAAAGTCTCGGCAGACATTTGGCCGTTTTCTAGATAGCGCTTCTGGAAGTTGGGGTCGTCCCATTTAGCAATGATTTTTTCTTGGATCTCTTTCTGCTCACTGCTACTCAGGCGAGGATCGGCAGCGAGAGCCTCGAAATCAGACTTGCCAACTTTGCCGTCGGTTCGGCTTTTGAGATCGCTTGAGCCTACATAGTCGGCCTGTCTGAATATAGATGGCTTGCCGTCTTTTTCATCAAAGAGATAGCTCTGCAATTGCTTGGCGTCGCCTTGTGCTACCTTGGTTTCTTCGGCTTTCTTTTGGTTAGACTTCAGAGCTTCTTGACTCCGTTCGTGGTTTACCACACCAGTGGCTAGGTCAACCTGGCTAAAGCCCTCTGTGTGCTGACCTCTAACATTTGGATTGAGGCTCTTGATAGAGTCTGATTGCGTGATTAGTGATTCAGTCATGGCTTTGCCAAATTCACCAGGTTTACCTGTAGCTTGGAACGCCTTTAGTTCTGCCTTTGTAATTTGACCATCACCGCGGCCAGAGTCGGCGTTCTTGTGATCAATTTTTTCAAAGGCTCTTTGACCATATTCTAAGGCGAAGGTCGGCAAGAGTTTCTCCTTTTCTAGTTTCTGCACTACAGCATGTTCATACTCTTTCGCTGACTTACCGGTCTTGTCTTGTTTGTCTAGATCAGCGTGTGTAGTGCGGACAGATTCAATCAATTTGTTATAAGCGCCGTGGGTATCGCCGCCAGGTGATTTTTCCAGCTGTTTTTTAGTTTCATCTACAGTCTTGTTGGCCGCGTCTTCTATATGATTCTTTGGCTTCTCGTTCTGGGATTCAGCTGCTTTTGTCATGATCTTCTCCTGCCCTGGGGCTTGTATATTTTTTTTCTACTTACACCGTATGTGGTGCATTATCTTTTTGTCTTTGTTATGGGGGTGCTAGTCAAGTTGGAGTTCTGGTAGAGTTGGGTGTCGAACTCTGTGATGAAAAGATACGAAATTGAGTGTGACAAAGCCATACGGATATCGTGGGAGAATTCCCATGGCTCGCGCGTCTTGATGGCATCTAGTGTGGTGGCGTCTATATAGATATGAAAGCTTTTGCTGCTCTGGCCGGGAGGCTGTAAATGCTGAGAGCCAGTGCGCTTGGGAACAGGAATATTTGAAAACAGGAAAGGCGGTCCGCTGGACCGCCTCCCCACGTTTACCCCCCCGAGTAAATCTTCAATTGTTTTCTACTGAAAAGTAGATTCAGTTTTTTTTGTTCTGACCTCTAGCTTCCAAGCCATCGCTTTAGCACGGTATTTTCCTGCCCAGTTGTCTGCATCAGCTCGTCGAATATAGAGAATAGGCTCCTTTATGTGACAACTCTATACGAGTTCAATTTTTTCTTTCGAATTTTCAAACATCATTCTAGGCTTTGCTTTTACGGTTTTGTCTCTGTTGTTTTGGGCTTTGGCGCTTGAGTAGGCTTGGAACTCAGGCTATTGTGGTAATAGAGTGATTGTTGAGTAGTTATTTGCTGGAGTTGAATGTTCAATACCATTAGAGTTTTGCCGCGTTGTCGTTTGTTTCTTGCTGCATTAGTTGGAATCGTTTTGTTCAGCTCTTTGACTACTGTCTTGAGCACATTTTGTGCTGCTGCCGACCAAACAATCAAGCCAGAATCAAGTAAGAGCAAGCCTGTCAAAACAGTGAAACTAGTGATCGATCAAAAGACACTTAAGTATTTGCAGCTTGGACAGAAGTTGTATGAGTCACAAAGTTATGAAAGGTGCATTCCATGCTTTGATTCGGCCATTCAACGGTCACCAGATACAGCTATAGCTTATTACTACAGAGGCGCTGCTAAAGTTGCGTGTGGAAGGGAAGAAGACGGTCTTCTGGACCTAAACAGAGCAATAGCTTTGAACAAAGATGATTTTGATGCTTATTTGATTCGCTCAAAGGCATATTCCTCGCTTGGTGATTATGGCAAGGCTGTTTCAGATTTAAATGTATGTAAACGCTTAAGGCCAAAAAATTCAGACGTGTATAGCGAGTTAGGGAAGATTTGTGCAGAGAAGAAAGATTGGCCGCGAGCCATTGAGAATTTTACTAAGCAGAGCGTGCTAGCTAGCCGGCCGAGAGAAGGATTGCTTCGGCGTGCTGCTGTTTACTCAGCTTTGGGACGAGATAGAGAGGCTGCAAACGATTATTTGGCCATACTGAAGATGTTTCCTACGGACATGGAGGTTACTGAACGGCTCTTAATCTGTTTAGAGCGTTTGGGTAAAGTTGATGAAATCCTCAAGATTTGTTCAGACCGACTTCGTATTAATCCAGCGAATAGGGACATTCGTTTGCAGCGAGCAAAAATTCTCTTTAAGGCAAAGAAGTACGAACAGGCAGTTGTAGACTTAGATCTTTTGATAAGGCAGACTTCGATAGACGATGAAGCTTTGCAGCTGAGAGCTGAATGTTTCATTAAACTACAAAAGTTTGATCGCGCGGTGGCAGACCTGAGTGTTTGCATTAAGTTAGACGGAGGAGATAGTGCTGCGCAGTATCTCCTTCGAAGTAAGGCATACAGACAACTTGGTAAAGTCAGTTTAGCTACTTCTGATTTAGAGAAAGCAAATCTTCTCAACCGGAAGTGATGGGTCTTCTTTTATTTGTTCATAGTGACACTTTTTTGACCAATCCGCTCTACTTAGAAAATATCCAATCGGCAGGATTTTCTCCACCAAAGGAATTTTCTAGACTGGTACGAACTTTCTTTGATCGCGCTAAATTAAGACTGCTGCTTGCCCTAGCTTTTTTTACTTTTGCCATGCCAGCTTCTGTAATTTGGCAGGCTGTAACCCCTATATAGTCTAGTTTCTTAGCCTTTGAAAGTATTTCAAGAGTCTTGTCTGTAGCAGTTGATCCCTCAATATCGAGGTGTTTAAGATTTGGACAATTAGCAATCAATTGAGCACTTTCTTCATCAATAGTTTGACCTTCTAAGTAAAGACTTTCGATTTGAGTTGAACCGGAGAGCGCTTTTAGCATATCTTTGCAGTCATTATTGTGCCCGAAAGCTAAATATCTAAGCTGCTTCAACCTTTGTAATTTGCTCAGACCAGTGCCAGTTATGTGAGTAAAATTCATTTTCAAAATCACTAAGCTCGGTAGTTGATTTAGATCGGCTATCGCAGCGTCGGTTATATTACTCAGGTCTAAGTTGAGCTCTTTAAGTGCACTCAGTTGGCCGATATGCCCTAAGGCTTTGTTTATGTCGCAATCTGGGCTAGCTTTTTCAATGTCGGATACTAGCGAAGATTGAGGCATGGTTAGTGAATATAAATCGTTGGAACTGAAGGAATCGAAGCACTCTGGATGCGATACGGCATATTCGTTGGCCGTAAAATAGAGACGGTCATCTCTTTTGAAAATCACTTTACCCTGGGCTTGTCTGGCATTTTTGTCATTGCTTTGCTTTGAAATTGTGCCAATCGATTGCTTCTCCGGGAAATCGAATTGAATTAGGCCATTGCTAAGTACTTGTGAGTATTTTTCGGCCGGTATCACTTCTTTTCTTGCAGCCAAGACTTTCGTTGCTACTGTAGTTGTTTTGTCTATTGCTCTCTGGTTGAAAAAATAGATAGTGATTGTCACTAGTGCGCCCAAGAGGAGGCCAGCCAGCACAGCTATTTTTGTTGGTGTGATACTTTGTATGCTCTCGATCGCACGTGCTTCTGCCGCAATTCTAGGTGGTTCTTCGTCACCACCTTCAAGCATTAGGTGAGGCATTCCATGAGAATTGAATGGTGCGGCACTAATCTCTCTTCCTTCAAGAATATTTTGCAAATCAGCGCTTACCCGCTCTAAGTTTGGGTAGCGATTCATTGGTGCTTTTTCCAACATTGTCGACACTAGGTGTTCAAGCGACTCGGGAAAATCTAAACCGCATGCATCGTAAAGAGATGGTGGTTCATCTTGAGTATGCATGAGCATGGTAGCCACAGGGTTTTCGCCATAGAATGGCACGTCACCAGTTAGGGTTTCAAAGAAAGTGCAACCTAGTGAATATATGTCTGAGCGAGAGTCAATTCTTTTGCCCTCGCATTGCTCAGGGCTCATGTAGAGAGGGCTGCCAAATACTTCTCCGATGGTAGTTAGTTTTTGATTGTCGGGGTCGATTGTGCCGGCAAGTTTTGCTATGCCAAAATCTACAATTTTTACTCGGGCACCATTAAAATCAGGTTCGTCAAGAATGACTATATTGCCCGGTTTTATATCGCGGTGCACAATCCCTTTTTTGTGAGCATAACCTAGTCCATTGCAGATTTCGATGAATAACGGTAGGCTCTGCTCTATGGGCAAGTATCGCTTTTGCTTTAGAATTTGGGCCAGGTTTTTACCTTTAAGGTAGTCCATGACATAGTAAGGAACTTTTGCCTGCCCCATACCTTGATGAATGCCTAGATTATGAATGCCAACGATATTGGGATGATTGATTCGGGCGATAGCTTGGGCTTCAACTTGCAGTCTGCGCCATGCCAATTCAGATACTTGTTCGCCGCTAATAGTCTTCATGGCGTAGACTTTTTCGAGAATGAGGTGGCGCACTTTGTACACATACCCCATGCCGCCGACACCGAGTAATTCGATGATGATGTAGTTTTCACCAACTATATCGCCAGGCTTGAGCTTGTCGTCAGAAATATAGGGCTTCGCCACAGAAGCTGGCTGAGCTTGGCCAGAGGTCAGGCGCGTGCTATTTTGACTATCTGGATCAACTGGTCCAGATGTGCCAAAACTTTCAAAAGGTCGCTGAGGTTCTTTGGGGTCCATTCAACTGGTAGCTATAACTGCCTCTTCGCTCAAGTATTATTCCCATTCTAGAGGAGAAAAGGCTCTACCTCTGAAGAGCCGTTTGTAGCTCTTCTTCGCAGCTTTGACTCCAAAGCGGGTTCCTTAATTCGGCCAATTTTAATGCTTTCATCTTTTTTAGTGACTTAATCGCTCGTCTATCTATTGCGCCCATTTTGGCAGACAGCTCTTTCAGTCGTGGCAGGCGTGAAAGTATTTCAATTCCGTCGTTGTCTATTCCCACACCATTAACTTCGAGCTTTTCTAGGTTGGATAGGGTGGCAATATTGTTAAGGTCGTCTTTGCTTAGGGCCCCATCCGTAAGTTCGCTGGCCTTTAACCAGACTAACTCCTTACTGCCAGACAGTGCGCGTAGAAGTGGAGATATTTGACGGCAGGCTGAGAAATCGAGGTTTCGTATCTTTTTCAAACCAGTCAATTTGGCAACTTTGCCGCCTTTAGCGTTTGTGTTGCTTAAATCTAGGCTGGTGAGGTAGGGGAATTGGTTGAGAAGCTTGATATCGTCATCTTTCAATTGACTGCAGTCAGCCAGGCTAAGACTGCCTAGTTTGTCTAAGTGCGACATTTGCCGCAGCGCGCCACTGAGATCGCTGAATTGTGCCTCTGGTGTGGGAAGTAAAGCATCGCTCTTGGGCGGCTGCCCTTCGGCTAAGTAGCGCAAGTGAATGCTACTGAAATCGCCATTTCTTAAAGCTTTGAAGTTCTCTATATGAGTCATCATTTTGCTGTGGCATGAGAAAATTAATTCAGCATCTGCTGGGTATTCTTTGCGGCCTGAAGCTAGCCAACTTTTTCGCCCGCCGTCTTGGCAGTAGATTGTGCCAAAAACGACTTTAGGAAAGTTGAAGACTTTGAATAGCTTCTTGTTTCTTCTCTCATAGGTGCAGACGGGCCCAAGTAATATGCTTGGAGGGGCTTTTTCACGTTTAATATTTGTGGCTGTTTCTTCACTTGATTTACTCTCTACTTTGCTCGTACTTAGGTCTTTCTGGCCGACAAAGAGTTTCGTCAAGCCGGGGATGGCGGATGTTCCGCTGATTGCAAGAAAGGCTACGCTCGTAACTATTAGAGAACAAATTGCAATTGCCACCACTGCTAGTGCAATGTTCTTCTTGATTTGACTGGTTATCGGTGTTTCTTCGGATGAGCTTAATGATGCGCTAATTTTCTCCAACTCTTCAGCTACTGTTGCTAGATTCTGGTAGCGTTCCATTGGCTTTTTAGCAAGCATTTTCGCCAGGACTTGTTCTAACGCTTCAGGAAAGGATAACTTCGCTGCTTTTTCGGCCAAGGTTGGTGCTGGCTCTCCTTGATGCAGCATCATGGTTTGTACCTGGTTCTTTCCACGAAAAGGTGGGTGGCCGGTCAAGGCTTCAAACAAGGTGCAGCCGAGGGCATAGATGTCAGAGCGAGCGTCAGTGCGCTCTGACAAGCATTGCTCTGGGCTCATGTATAAAGGACTGCCAAAGATTTCACCAGCAGATGTTAGGTTCTGATTGTTTGGATCGCTAGCACCAGCTAACTTGGCTATGCCAAAGTCGACAATTTTTACTTTCGCGCCAGAAGCATCTTCGGACTTCAAAAGAATGATATTGCCGGGCTTAATGTCGCGATGAATAATCCCTTTTTTGTGGGCATAGGTGAGTCCACAGCAAACCTCTATGAAGATTTGCAGGGCTTGTTCTAACGGTAGTGGCCCCTTCTGCAGTTTCTCCGCCAGACTAGTTCCCTTTAGTAGATCCATTACATAAAAAGGACGCCCGTCATGCATGCCAAAATTGTGAATGCCGACAATATTGGGATGGTTCATTCGGGCAATTGCTTGGGCCTCGACTTGCATGCGGCGCCAGCTGGTCTCATTCATGCAATCCGCCCTAATTGTTTTTAGAGCATAGACTTTGTTTAGAACGCGGTGGCGAGCTTCGTAGACATAGCCCATGCCCCCTGTACCAATGAGGCTAAGCACTTCATAGTCACCAACCATATCGCCGGCGCGCAATTCAAAATTTTCGCTTTCGGCAAAAGGCTGCTGAAGACCTATCGACGGCCTGGTTAGGTCGCCGTCATTGTGAACGTTCTCTGATTCTTTGTCGTCTTCACTTTCCAAATTTTTCATGGGCGTCTTTATGGCTGGCAGATAATGCCAAGCATACATGTATTTCGCCTAGAAGTGCTTCTCAAAAACAGCCGTATTTATTTTGGGAAATTGTTTTCTCAATTGGCTTTGGCAGCGGGGAGTCCAGACCGCAGAATCGAAATCGACCGACTCAAGGCTTGTCATTTTCTCGAGAATAGGAAAACATGTTAGGTCTAATTTGTTGCCTCCAGCGTAGAGCATTTTTAGATGCGGCAGAGTGGCAAGGATAGCGAGGCCCTCTTTATCCAGTTTGCAGTCGTCTAAGTCAAGGCGGGTGAGGTTCTTGCAGCTGGCAATTAGTTTTAAGTCGCTCAGAGTTAGAACTCCGCCAGCAGGGCGATCTAAGCCAAGCCAAGTAAGCTTTTTCGAGCCAGCTAGGGCTTTGAGAAGACTAGTTACTTGGGTGCCTTCACTGTAGGTTAGCTTCTCTATTTCTTTGATTCTGGTCAGCTCGCTAAGGCCTTGGCCGCTAATGTTGGTTTTACTCGCGCGCAGCACCGTTAGGTTGGGAAGTTTGTTAATTTGGGCGATGCATTTGTCTGTGGCATTGGGGCATTCGAGTAAATCAAGTTTTTTCAAGCCAGTTAAATGCTGCAAATGCTTTATCGCAGCTTCGATATCGCTTTCATAGCTTTCGGGCAGTATAAATTCACCACTGCTACTGCTGCTGCTGCCCGGCTTTGCTGGCGGCATTGCCTGCTGGAATAGGCGTACACCATAGAGATCGTCTGACCTAAATCGATCAAAGTTGTGGAGTTGATCCATCATTTGTGGCGAGGCAACTAGTTCAAGTTTGGTTGATATTGGGAATTGTTTGAAACCTTTTGCTGTCCAGTATTCGGTACTTTCGCCGATGATCATGCGGCCTAGATAATTGTCTGTCGGGAAGTCAAATTGCTTCACTCGTTTGCCGTCAGGGCCAACTGTTAGATGGCTAAACGGTTGCTTCTCGGTCGGCCTAATTTTGGGACCGTTCTTTGCGCTGGTTATGATATTACCAGCAGTGTCGACTTCGTTGACAAGCTGCACCGCTTTTGGTGCTTTTACCTGTGTGTTCTTGTGTGTTTTTTGTGTAGCGGCAGGAGAATGCTCATTTTGCCGCGTTTGGAAAAACCAAATTGCTGTTGCTATAAGAATAGCTGCCGTGACTGCAATGGCAAGGATAACTCCTATTGCCAACTTTTTAGTCGGTTGTTCTTTGTCTCCTTCTGCTGCGAAGAGCGTATGGGTGTCAAATAGTGCCTTTGTTTGTACTTCTCTGCCCGCGGCTATCGATTGCAAGTCTTCAGCTACTTTGTCTAAACTTTGATAGCGATCCATGGGGGCTTTTTCTAAAAGCTTTGCTACCAGCTCTTCAATTTCGTCTGGGAAATTTTTGCCAGAGGCTGTGCTCATGGATGGTGATTCATGACTTTGGTGCATGACCATGGTCTGCACCGGATTGTTGCCGCGGAAGGGTGGGTGGCCAACCAGTGCCTCAAAAAGGGTGCAGCCTACAGAGTATATGTCTGAGCGGGCATCGATACGCTTGCCTTCACATTGCTCAGGGCTCATATAATAGGGGCTGCCGAAAACTTCGCCAATGCATGTGAGGTTCTGATTATTGGGGTCGCTGGCGCCTGACAACTTGGCGATGCCGAAGTCAACTATTTTTACTGTTGCTCCAGAGCTATCTGGCTCTTTGAGCAAGATGATATTTCCTGGCTTAATGTCGCGGTGAATAATTCCTTTTTTGTGGGCGTAGCTTAAACCTCTGCAGACTTCAATAAATATTGGCAGAGCTTGAGGCAGTGTTAGGCTGCCGTGTTTTAAGCGGTCGGCGAGAGACTCGCCATCGAGAAGATCCATGACGTAATAGGGCAGGCGATCTTCGTGCAAGCCAAGATTGTGAATGCCGACAATATTGGGGTGATTCATGCGGGCGATGGCTTGAGCTTCTACTTGCAGTCGCCGCCAGGCTATTTCACTGACATGCTGCGCACTCAGTGTTTTCATTGCGTACTGCTTTTGCAAGATTCGATGGCGCACACGGTAGACATAGCCCATACCGCCCACGCCGATTAGTGAGATGATTTCATAATTCTCCCCCACGATATCTAAGGCATGAAGCTTGCCGTCATTTAGCTGGGCGGGGGCAATAGTTATGCTTGAATCTGTCAACCCCAAATGTGGGCTGCCGGTTAATCTTGTATTATCCTGACTGTCAATGCCTAGAATCGGTCCTGGGTCAGTGTTGACACTAGAGAAACTCTGGGATTGATCGTTGTGATTCATGTTTTAAGATACTTGTTTTAGATTCCAGGGATGCCAAATGCACCACTATTTATATAGCTTTTGTATAGAAAAAACTGTATTGCAATAGCATTGCTAAATATCTAGTTTTGGGATCTCAATTTTCAGTTGAGCAGTGTTGCTTTTGCACATATCGAGCAAGAGCGAAGCCTGGGGCCATTCTTCTTCTTTGAGTGCCCGTTTTAGCTGAGACAGAGTTTGTCGTAGCTTTTCTAGTGCGGTTTCTGCTCTAGTGGCATCGGGGTGGTGCTTATTAAGCAAGCTGGCCATTCTTGCCAGATCTTCTCTTAAGCTGGTGGATTCTGCCGCTAGAAGATTAAAATTGATCGGCGTTTGATACTCTGTACCGAATTGGACACTGCATTCAGCATTAACTTCATACTGTTTTAGTGCTTGTAATTCGATCTTCCCTAAGCGGAGATGTTTTTCCAAATCGTTAGTATTGTCTTCTACATAGGCTTCGAGCGCTGATTCTAGGCTCTTCTCTAGCGAATGCATTTGCGCTCTTACTTGATGTCTCTGCTTCAGCTGCGCTGATGCCGTGAGGCTTGAATACTTGGTCGTGATTTGCCAGGCGAAGTTCGTTAGCGAGCGCAGAGATTTGCTTGGCTGGGTTCTGGGATAAAGTTCATCGTTAGTCAAGTGTCCATAAATAAACTGCGCCCAGACTTGGCCCCATTCTGCTAATTTGGTCGTTCTTTTGCTACTAGAGCCAGGCTGGCCATAACTTTCGATTGCATCTTGAAGAGATTGAACAACGTCGAGTAGGCGTTCTTGTAGGCGACGGTTAAAGACTACTTTCTTGTACTCGGCCACCAGCTTAATTTGAGTGATTGCTTCTATTAGCGTTTGAATGCTTTCTTCGCAAGAACCCTCGGCGAATTGCGGTGCTGGAGCCGTCAATTGTGAGAGCTCAGTTTTGTTGCTGTTGAAATGCTTTCTTGCTAAATCAACGTGCATAAGGCCGCGGCGAGAATGCTCGATTGCTTCTTCATATTCATCTTCGGTAATAGCATGTTTTGCTTTCTGGTAGGCTCGCCTTGCTTTTGCTAGCCGCAGGTGTGAAAGCTGCTGATGCACTGAGGAGCTCTCTTGCTCATTGGCGTGGTTTTCGTTGCTATTTATGCTTTCTTGGGCAATGCTGTTTGAGAGCAACGCTAAAAGTTCTTCAGCTACTTTGCGCGTTTGTTTTAACGGTTTGTCAAAGTCAAAGCTTCTTATCATAGAGGCCCTTCTTCGCGTTCTTCTTCGCGGGCATCGAGTATGTCGCCTTCATAGCTTAAGAGCCGCTTTTCAAGGCGCTCTATAGTAACTTTGAACCAATTATGTAGATTTCTTTTGGTTTCTACTAAATCTAAAAACATGTCTTGACCAAGCAGGTGTTCCGTTGCTTCAGCAGCCAAAATGTCTTGGGCAAACTTGGCGTAAAACCAGGCTACATTGAGCAACTTGGATGTCTGGCAGCAGTCATACTGGGCCAAGCTTTTTATCGATTCATAGATCGCTGATTCAGCATTGATGATTGATAACTCAACTACTTCATTGTGATGATAGTCAGCAGCAGCTTGTGCTTCTTTGATGGCGTATACAAACTGCTCTAGAGCGGCTATGCGCTCGATCAATTCTTTGCTTTCGCTGGTCTTGGTCATAAAGTTAGCAGCAGCGCAGAGGTGGGGCTGATTGAGATTGGGCAATGATATTTTCTTTTAGCTTTTCTTTGAGCTCTTCTTTGAGTTCTTCTTGATTCAAGGGCTCTTCTCCAACCGCCGCTGCTTCGTCAGCTTCAACTTTGTTAAGGCTCGCGTTTTGGGGAGTGATTCGCTGCCTGTCAGGTTTAAGCCAGTTGCGCACTGATTCAAAGAGAATGATCAATACAAGCACTATAAAAAGACTGCCCAGAGCTGCATCAAGATAATCATTAAAGATCAAAATCCTAGTTGTGGCAGCCTCAGCTGAGCCTGCAGCTAGTGCCGTGGCTGAGTTTAGCTTTGCTTCTAGCATATGGGCGTGGGCCAAGAAGCCCAATTTGGGATCTGCTGCGAAGATTTTGAGATAGCCAGCGGTTAAGGTGACAGTCAAGAGCCAACAGAGTGGCCCCAGAGTGACCCAGGCGTAGGAGCGTTTGCCCATAGAAATTATGCAAGATGTAGCAACGCACAGCGCCACCACTGCTAAGAGCTGGTTGCTGATGCCAAATAATGGCCAGAGGCTGTTGATGCCACCAAGTGGATCGATCACTCCTTGGTAGAGAAAATAGCCCCAACCGCCAACAACTAAGGCTGAACTGAGAGCCACAGCCGGGTACCAGTCGGTTTTGCCCAGAGGCTTGTAGAGCAATCCGAGAAAATCTTGCAGAAGAAATCTCCCCACTCTGGTTCCAGCATCTAGACAAGTAAGAATAAAGAGGGCCTCGAACATAATGGCAAAGTGATACCAAAATGAAATGGTTACTTCAGACAGGCCCTTTATTGGTGCTGAGGCTAGCACTCGCGCAAAGATTTGGGCCATACCTACTGCTAAAGTTGGTCCACCGCCCGTGCGCCCCCAGAGGCTGTCTTCGCCCATCTCTTTAGCTAGTTCTTGCATGCCTCCGCTGCCAGTGTCGCTGACCGGATAGCCCCATGAGCTGATTGTTGCTGCGGCTGCTACGTGATCAGTGCCCACTACACCCTTTGGTGAGTTGATAGCAAAGTATGTTCCTGGTGCTAAAACACAGGCTGAGATTATCGCCATAATGGCCACTGCTGCTTCACACAACATACTGGCATAGCCAATCGGGCGGGCATGAGTTTCTTTGGCGATCATCTTAGGAGTGGTGCCCGATGAGACCAGCGAATGGAAACCCGAAATTGCCCCGCAAGCGATAGTGATAAAGCAGAAGGGGAAAATATTGCCGCTAAACAGAGGCCCTTGCCCATTGATAAATACTGTTAATGCCGGCATTTCAAGGTCTGGGCGCAGCAGCAAAATGCCAATTGCTAGCAAGCTTATTACACCAATTTTGAGAAAGGCCGAAAGATAGTCCCGTGGTGCTAGCAAAATCCAGACCGGTAGAACTGAGGCCACAAAACCATAAATCATGACGCTTATGGCCAACTGTGTGCCGCTCAGGGTGAAGACCGGTGCCCATGTGGGGTCTTGGCCCACCCATTTGCCTGCCACTACGGCCAGTATCGTTAGTAAGACGCCAATAGTTGAGCCTTCCATAATTTTATGGGGGCGGAGCACTTTCATATAGACACCAATCACCATGGCAATTGGTACTGTCATTAGTAGAGTAAAGGCGCCCCAGGGGCTAGCCTTGAGGGCGTTAACGATAACAAGAGCTAGCACTGCCATTAATATCATCATGATTAGCAAAATAGCAATTAGAGCCACTGTTCCAGCCAGTGGGCTAATCTCGTCACGGGCCATTTGACCCAGTGATTTTCCTCCGCGCCGCATGGAAGCTGCCAGTATGACAAAATCTTGCACTGCTCCAGCGAGAACAGCCCCGACAATAATCCAGATTGTGCCGGGCAGAAAGCCGAATTGCGAAGCGAGAATTGGCCCGACCAAAGGGCCAGCGCCAGCTATGGCGGCAAAGTGGTGGCCAAACAAGACCCATTTGTGGGTTGGTACATAGTCTTTGCCATCGTCAACTATTGAAGCTGGTGTTTCGTTGACGTCTTGCAGGGCAAAGACTTTGTCGGCTAAGAACTTGCTGTAGAAACGGTAGGCGACGGCAAAGGTGCATGAGCTAGCTAAAATCAGCCAGACGGCGTTGACTTTTTCGCCTCTAGAAGAGGCCATGGTGTAGAGTGAGAATAAAGCTATAAGGGCGATGGGTAGCCAGATCGCCATACCCTTTAGTTTGGAGCTTAGATTTGAGCTCACTTTCTCGCTCATCATGTTTCCTTTTTTTGTTCTGTTAACTATTTTTTGTTCTGTAAACTAAGTCTAGGTTAGCAAGCCTGCCAGGGTAGCCGATAGGTAAGATGCTAAGGTGCCACATATTAGCGCTTTGACCCCGAGCCGAGCGAGGTCTTCGCGGCGATTGGGCGCTATTTCGCCAATGCCACCGATTTGAATGGCTATTGATGAAAAGTTAGCAAAGCCGCAAAGGGCAAATGTGGCAATGGTTTCGGCCTGGGCAGAGAGAGTATGGGCTGGGTCTTTTAGCATGTTGGAGAGATCGGTATAGGCAACGAATTCGTTGATTACTAGCTTCTCTCCCATCAAGCGACCAACTGTATGGGCATCAACCCACGGCACTCCAAGCACGAAGGCTACTGGTGCGAACAAGGCACCAAAAATGCTCTTTAATTCTAGATGGGCCAAATCAATGCCAATGCCATCTAGCCTCATGCCCCAGATAAATAACCAGTTGCCGGCCCAGCCAATGACAGCGTCGCAGAGGGCGATAAGGGCGATAAAGGCAATTAACATGCCTACCACATTAAGGCCAATGCGCAAGCCTTCAGAGGCACCGTGGGCGGCGGCATCGATAATATTGGCTTGATCTTTTTTTACTACAACTTTGACTTCGCCTTTGGTATCAGATACTTCGGTTTCTGGCCAAACTATTTTGGCAATAACCAGCGCCCCTGGCGCCGCCATAATGCTAGCAGTAAGTAGATAGGAGGCCTTAATGCCGAGGCCAATATAGACGGCTAGAACACCACCGGCCACGCAAGCCATGGAGCCAGCCATTGAGGCGAGCAGTTCTGACATGGTCATAGTCGGCACATAGGGCTTAATTAGCAATTGTGCTTCGACTTGGCCAACAAAAACAGAGCCAGCATTTGAAAGCGCTTCGGCACCACTGGCGCCCATGGTGACTGAAACTATTTTGGCGACAATCTGCACAAACTTTTGCATGATGCCAAGAAAATAGGAGATGCTTACTAAGCTGGAGACGAAAATAATCGTTGGTACGACGCGAAAAGCAAATATGTAGTCAGCACCGGGGCCGAAAACTTTGACCAGATTCTCAGGGTTTTGCACCAGTGGGCCAAAGACGAAACCTGCACCCTTGTCTGAGAAGTGCAGCAGCTGGGTTATACCCTCACCCAGACTGCGAAACAGCATCTGTCCAAACTCTACTTTTAATACGAAAATCGCTAGAAGCAGCTGCAGAACCAGCCCTGAGATAACCAAGCGATAGTTGATTTTCGAGCGGTTGTTAGACATCAGGTAGGCTGTGCCCAAGATGAGCACGAAGCCGACCAATCCCATTGCTTTGGAGGTCATGCTGTTACCGCGTTGTGCCGAGCTATTTTCGCCTTCACTATAACCCACGGGCGCCCCCTAAGGTTAAGCTTAGAAAATTTTTCTAGGCTTGCAACGCTGGCTTGCTTTCAATGGGTCTGCCGATAATTTGCCCCTGAGTCTTTTCGAATTGCTCCCTGGCTTGCTGTTTGAGCAAGAATGCGGCGGAAGTATCACCTTGTAAGGCCTTGACGTCGGCCAGCACTATGCGTGCCATAGCCTGTTCTGCGGCGGCCTTGAGCAGGGGCTCTTGGGCTTGAGCTAAGCTTTCAGAGGCTTTTTTCAGCTGGCCTTCGGCTGCTTTGGCCGTGTCAAAACTCTTCAAAACATCGGGGTATTGGCCCAGTTCTTTGCGCAAGGCCACCGTAAGCTCTGGGCTAATAGTGTCGCGCTGTAAGAGATTGACTATGGTCGAAACTTCTTCGTGCTTTTCTTCAGGCAGCTCTTTTATATTGCCATTTATAGATTGCACAGCGCCCATGAATGTTGAGCCTCTCATCATCACTTCCATTCTGGCCATGCCTACCTTGCCCCAGTTGGCGGTCATTGAGTCGGTATAGTCGCTGTCTGACTGTTTGACGGCAGCTTCAAATTTGGGCTCATAGTTAGCGGCTGCGCTTTTAATATCCTTTTCGCCTTGCAGTTGCACAGCGGCTTCCCTTGCCTGTTTCATGCCAGGCCCTAATTCCTCTGGCTTGATTTTGATCACAGCGTGGAGAGAATCTTCTTTGGGTTGGCTGTCGGAAGTTTCCGTGTCTGAGACTTGAATCAGCTCAGGTTTCTGCTCAACTTTCGCTTCTGCTTTTAAGCCGACCAAGCGATAGTCGAGTACCTCATTTTGCATGGCTGTCATAGGTGACAACGGTTCAACAACTTCTTTTGCAGGCTGGTCTGATTCTGCGCGATGAGCCATTTGATGTGTGCCTCTTCTGACAGAGATGTAACGACTTGTCAAGAGTATTGCTTATTTGAGATTGTGAGAAGGGTAGAATTCCCACTTTGCTTGGGCGCTCAACAATTTTGCTCAGGCATGTTAGTGGAGGGTTAAGGGCTTCCTTTTGGATTCATGGTTTTGTCTCTGTTCACAGCTAGGGCGAATGTAACCAAATTAAAAACTACTGTTGACATTGTCTGGGATGACCTGTACTGTCGGTAATAGATTAAAGGTGCTTCCACAAACATGCATTCGTTCAACACCAGCACATATACCAGCCGACGCCGCCGCGATTTCCTAGAGAACTCGGGGCCGATAACGTAGCTGATATTTAGCACCATTATCGTAATTGTCTCCCCGGGTTCTATGACCCGGGGATTTTTTTAGGGAAAATATCATGGCAGTGCAGTTAGAACAATTGAAATCGCTTGAAAGCTCTAGCACTAAAGAGGCAGAGAGCGCCGTGAAGAAGGTGGCAGTAGTCGGTGCTACCGGCTACACCGGCCAAGAGCTGGTGCGTCTTTTGTTGCAGCACGACCGGGCACAGATTCACACTGCCGTATCTCAGAGTAGCGACGGCAAGAAGCTCGCATCAGTCTATCCTGGTTTGCAAAAGCACACTGATCTTGTCTGCAGCAGCGGAGATCTAGAAGAACTCGCTGAGCAAGTCGACTTGCTGTTTCTCGCCCTACCCCATGGTAATGCCGCAGATAAAGTGACTAAGAACATTCTGGCAAAGTGCAAAGTGATTGATCTTGGCGCTGATTTTCGTTTGAAGTCAGCCGCCGACTACGAAACCTGGTACAAGTTCAAGCATCCCCAGCCGGAGCTTCTGGCGCAAGCTGTCTACGGTTTGCCCGAGCTCAATCGTGCTGCTATTAGCCAGGCTCGTCTGGTCGCCAATCCGGGATGTTATGCCACCTGCTCGATACTGACATTGGCACCACTTTTGCAGGCGGGCATTATTGACCCGAAGTCTATTATCATAGACGCCAAGTCGGGTGTCTCTGGTGCTGGGAGAGCGGCAGCATTAGGAACTCATTTCAACGAATGTAATGAGTCGATAAAAGCCTACGGTGTGGCCTGCCACAGGCATACTCCAGAAATTGAAGAACAGCTTGCCGCCTTTAGTAAGACTGCATTTTGTACTTCCTTTACACCGCATCTGGTGCCGATGAATCGGGGTATTCTCGTCACGGCTTATGCTTCCCTTATAAGTAATATAAACAAACAAGACTTATATAATGTATACAGTAAATTCTATGAAAATGAGCTATTCATCAGGCTCTTCTCTCCTGACGACGCTGAGTATACGATGCCCGAAACACGTTTTGTAAAGGGCGCAAACTTCTGCGACATTGGTATGACAATTGATCAAAGAACCAATCGTGTCATTGCTATTGGTGCCCTGGATAATTTAGTGAAAGGCGCAGCAGGACAGGCTATACAGAACATGAATCTGCTATTCGGTTGGCCTGAATCTAGCGGATTAAAACAGTCAGCAATTTTTCCGGCGTGATATACTTTTAGAAATCGTTGACATAGGTGCGAAACCATCGTAACCTTTTAAAAGTTAGTGAGGCAATTTTCAATGTTCGCTTCGGACAGCAAAAACCACATAAACAACCACTCAATCGGCCACTCTAGTAGCCGACGAAACTCGCGACGCCGCCTATTGCGCTCGGGTTTTATTTGGTTGTGTTGATTTGATCAACAACTAAATTTTTTATCCCTGAGCGCAAGGCAAGCACTCAGGGATTTTTTTACGTATACGTCCATAGAGACATGACAATCGGGAGACACAACGTTGAACTCAATAGCTAGATTACAAAACATTCGTACTACCGCGGGGGCCTCAGCAACAGCAGGTGCAGCCTCTACCGCACTAGCCGCAAGTGCTACTACCGGCCTGAAAACTAAAGGTCTAACTGCAGAAGACGGTTGCACTGGTGGTGTCACTAGCCCCAAGGGGTTTATGGCTGCTGGCGCCCACATCGGTGTTAAACGCAAACGCAAAGATCTGTCGCTAGTCTGGAGTGATGTCCCTGCCCATGTGGCAGCGGCCTTCACTACCAATGTCATGAGAGCCGCACCGATTCTCTGGAATGAGAAGGTCGTCGCCGGGGGCAAGCCTGTGCGTGGCATCGTCGTCAACAGTGGCAACGCTAACGCCTGCACTGGCGAGCTTGGCATGATCAATGCCGAAGCTATGGCTGCTACTTATGCAGACTGCATGGGCGTGAGCAAAGAGGAAATCATCATCGCTTCAACAGGAGTGATTGGTGTGCAACTGCCAATTCAGCTGATCAAGCAAGGCATTGAGAGCACCTGCCAAGATTTGGACGTCTCGGCAGAAGCTGGCTTGAGTGCAGCACAGGCGATCATGACTACAGACACTTATGTCAAGCAAACTTCGCTGACATTCGAAGTTGACGGCAAGAAAGTCACCATCGGCGCTATGGCCAAGGGCAGCGGCATGATTCATCCAAATATGGCTACCATGCTCAGTTTCCTTACCACTGATCTGAATATTTCTCCGGCACTTCTAACCAAGGCTTTGAAAGAAAGCAGTGCTGAAACATACAACATGATTAGCGTTGATGGTGATACCAGTACCAATGACATGGTGGCTATTTTGGCTAACGGTAAGGCTGGAAACAAACTTATCGACAGCGAGGGCGGTGACTATTTCACCTTCTGTCAGGCCCTGAAGACAATCAATACAGACCTGGCTAAAGCCATTGTGCGAGACGGAGAAGGTGCTACTAAGTTTCTTCAGGTTGAGGTCAAGCACGCTGATAGTATTGCTGAAGCACGCAAGCTGGCTCGCTCTATTGTTTCGTCCAGTCTGGTTAAAACCGCCTTCTTCGGTGAAGACGCCAACTGGGGCCGGATCATTTGCGCCATGGGCTACAGCGGCGTTAGCTTCAAACCTGAAACTGTCTCAATTGCTATAGAGAGTGCCGCTGGCAGACTAGAGCTAATGCAGGAAGGGGAGCCAGTTGTCGTCAATGAGATTCTTGGCAAAGCTGTGCTGGCAGAAAAAGACATTATCATCCACATCGACATGAAAGAGGGCTTGAGCGAGGCAACCGCCTGGGGCTGCGACCTCAGTTATGAGTATGTGCGTATCAACGGCTCTTACAGGACATAGGTGGCAGAAATGGTAGCTTCAATGAACTTAAAATCAGTAGACTTAAAATTAATAGACTTTGAATCAGCCCTGAGCACTATGCCCGTGGCACCAGTGGCACCCTTTGATCTCTCAAAGGCGAAGGAGACTCTAAAACAGAACGCCTATGAAGTTGTCGTGGTCAAATTTGGCGGCAATGCCATTGGTAATGAGTCTGTGTTGGACGCCCTTATCGATGAGGCCGTTGTCCTGATCAAAGCCGGCATCCATGTCATTGTTGTGCACGGCGGTGGTACTGCCGTTAATGACGCTCTGGCTGCTATTGGCAAAGAGACCAAGAAGATAGATGGGCTGCGGGTAACTGATGAGGAGACCCTGGCGGTTGCCGTGAAAGTATTCACAGATATCAACAATAAGCTCACTGAAAAATTTCGCCAGAGAGGGGTTAGCGCCTTGAGCTTTTGCTCAAAATCGGCCATACCTTTTCAAACTGAGAAAATGTCCGCTGATCTGGGCTGGGTCGGTGAAATAGTAGATGTCCGCGACAGCGGCATAGCCAGCTGGATGTGGGCAGGTTGGACTGCGATAGTCTCGCCCATTGGTATTGATAGCACCGGGCAGTTTTATAACATCAACGCTGATCATGCTGCACTGGCTCTGGCAACTAGTCTGGAGGCCGACGGTTTGATTTTCATGACCGACGTACCAGGGGTGCTCAAAGACTTCAATTTGCCGCAGACTAGGATTGGCCATGTTACAGCAACGAGCGCCCAGGAGCTGATAGAGGATGGCACCGTGACCGGTGGCATGCTGCCCAAGATTAAGAGTTGTGTCAAGGCTATCAAGAACGGCATTAGGCGCATTGCCATAGTTAATAGCTTTGCCCCAAACGCCCTTGTCAGAGGCTTCTTAGCTCCGCAAGAGACAGGCACACTGATTACTGGAGATAAATATAAGTATGACCACTAGTATATGCGCCCAATCTGCTCAGTTAGCCTCAGCTCAAAACGATTGGGTAGAGCGCGGTAAGAAAGTGCTGATGCAAACCTACGCCACCCAGCCCATGGTGCTAACTGAGGGGCAGGGTAGCTATGTTGAGGATGTCGACGGCAAGCGCTATCTCGACTTTGCTTCGGGTATTGCTGTCAATGCACTTGGTCATTGTCACCCCGCCTACGTAGAGGCGCTGACTAAGCAACTAAGTAAACTGAGCCATTGCTCCAATCTCTATTACAACCAGCCTGCCATTGAGCTGGCTGAGAAGCTTGTGGCATTTTCAAATAGTTCTTTTGACCGGGCCTTCTTTTGTAACAGCGGTGCAGAGGCTGTGGAGGGCGCCCTCAAACTCAGTCGAAAGTATGCCAAGAAGCACAAAGGTGAGAATTGCACGAAGATTCTTACCATGAGCAATTCTTTTCATGGTCGCACCTATGGTGCCCTTTCAGCCACTGGTCAAACCAAGTATCAGGAAGGTTATAGCCCGCTGGTACCTGATTTTACTGTGGTTGAGTTCAACAATATTGTCTCAATGCTGGCCAATGACTTAGATGCAGTCGCCGCCATAATTGTTGAGCCTGTGCAGGGCGAAGGTGGAGTGCACTTAGTTGACAACAGTTTTCTCAAAGAAGTGAGAGCGCTCTGCGATAAGCACAAGATAGTTTTGATATTTGACGAGATACAGTGTGGCGTTGGCCGCAGTGGTTACTTCTTTGCCAGTGAGAATTTTGGGGTTGCCCCAGACATTGTAGCTTTGGCCAAGGGGCTGGGCGGTGGCTTCCCTATTGGAGCAATTCTGGCAAAAGAAAGTATTGCCAGTGCCTTCAGTGCTGGTGATCATGGCTCGACTTTTGGTGGCAATCCGCTGGCTGCCTCAGCTGCACTGGCCTGCGTCAATATCATTGGTAACGAGCAGTTTTTAGCGTCGGTAAAGACTAAAAGTGAGCTGCTAGTAGCTGAGCTGGTTGGTCTCAAGTGTAAGTGCTCATCAATCAAAGCTATTCGTGGATTGGGCTTGATGCTCGGTATTGAGTTGGATGTGCCCGTTAAACCAATCATTCAAAAGTGTGCAGCGCAAGGCCTTTTGCTCGTTGGTGCAGGCGAGAATGTCATACGGCTTTTGCCGCCTTTAACCGTGAGCGATGATGAGATCAAAGAGGCCATTGGCATACTGGCGAATGTTTTGGCTGTGCAATAGGCGCGGATCACTATGCTAAAGTTTCGTGAGACACAAACCAGGTAAATGTCTTGAGGTTGTTAAGTTGCGGCCTGCTTCTTGTCCTAATCAGCCAGGTCTTGCAATTGACCTGCGCGCAGGCTGCGAAGCCACTCTCATCCGTTGATCATAGTGAGCTGCCGCCGTGGAAGGCGGATGGGAATCTGCATCTAGGAGTTCAAGGACTAGAGTCGCCAAAATTAGATAGCGCCAACCAACTAATACTGCATTTCAGTCAGCTTGTGAAGAGCGGACAAATAAAAGAGGCGCGTCAGTTTTTAGCTGAACATAAAGAGTCTCTGGCTAATAATAAGAGTGCTTTTTTGCTAAGCTCCATCTATCTCAACGCCATTCGTTTCGGTAGTTTAGATCTCGTAGAGTCATTGATTAGCAGCGGAATGAGACCGCCCACTGCGGCTATGCGGGTTTCGCTTCTGAAGTATGCGCTATGGAAAAGAGAGTCTGCCATTGCCGCTAAGCTTAGAGCTAGTGACTTTGAAACTGACCAATTTGCTGACGTCGCACTTGGTTCTATTGACAGGTTGAAACTTGCCTTAAGGGAGCCTGCAGCTGCTCATAAGAGAGACGAAAACGGTTGTACCTTTGTACCTTTATGCATTGGGCGGCGCTGACTGGTCGAGTCGATTTGCTAAAATTGCTAGTTGACGCTGGTGCATTCATTGATGACGATGCTAATTGCTCCAAGGCATCGGAAAAACCCTACTACTTGAACCCGCTTGAAGTCGCATTATCGCTTGGTCACTTTGATGCCTGTAAGTTTTTACTAGCCAATGGTGCCAAACCTAATGGACGCCCTGGCGATATTTATCGCCCTCTGGGGATTGCCACAAAATTGTCTAACCGCCAGCTTGTTCAGTCTCTGTTGGGCGCAGGCGCTAAACTCAATGGCAAAGATGGCGAAGAAAAAACGGCCTTGCACATTGCTGCGTCGAACAATGACGCTGGTTTGACAGAATATTTACTCAAGGCCGGTGCCGATACCAGAATCAAAGATGGTGAAGGAAAACTAGCAATTGAGCTGACTGATTCGCAATCAGTAAAGGCCCTTCTGATGCCGAGGAAACATCTTCCACATGAAGTACACCATTAAGGGCAATACTATAATTCGCGACAATTCTGGAAGACGATGGTAGACGAAGTTCAGCAGAACCAGGCAAAGGACAATAGAAATGACTTTTCCGGCCCAATATTTTGTTCGCGGTTCGAGCTTGGGTAATCGAAATCTATGCGGTTTCGTAGCGTAGCAATCTGCTATTGGAGGCTGAATTCTTACTATAAAGTCTTTGACTTGACCTGCTCCGCATAAACAGCTCCTGATGCAACTTATCTCAGCTTACCTCAAATCTTCTTCTTCTTCGGCTACTTTCTCACAAAGCTTTAGAAGGCTTCCCAGGTCATCTGGTGGATCGCCTTTCCTTAGGCCCTTGCTGAAAATTGCATAGGGATCATTTTTATCGCCTTCTTTGCGGAGGGTTTTATCATCATTCACCCAGGCGTAGATGATAACTTTGTGCTGACCGTCGTATCGAAAAAATAGTCGGAAGCGGTTTTGTCCAAACTTTGCTCGTTTCCAATGTCGTAATTCTTTGCCAAGCGTATTGCCCTGATGCCAGTTCTGGCTGCCAGGATCTGCTGGAATCTCTTCGAGCATGAGCTTTCGGATTCGAGCTAATCGTTTGGTTTTTCCATGCTCTTTGTAGGTTTCGGGCTGGGTATCTCTAAGCTTTTCTACTTCACCAATGAGCTTATTGAGCTGCTCAGTGAATAACTTGTACTGATACAAACTCCAGCCGTTTACCTTCATTCGTCTTTCTATTCCAGGCAGTCATCATCAGACACTGTGATGCCTGCGGTCAGGTCGGCGATTTTAGCCATTTGTGTTTCAGAAACAGGGGTGATGTTTTCCGGATGACTACAGCCGTCTTTTTCCAGAAACGACAAAAATGCGCCAACAAATGGGTCGCTATCGTTCTCTGCTTCCTGGTTATCGATTACGCGAAGAAGCATAGTTCCTGGTCCTATGATGTCGGCTCGCACCTGGGCCTGTTGTCTGAACTCTGGGTGCTGTTTGAACAAGTTCTTGTCCAGCCTTATGGCTTCCGAGTTACCAGTGGTGCTAATTCGTCCCATGTAACTCATGTTGTCACCCGCGCTAGAACTTGTACTCATGTAAGTACCCATGTAAGTACCCATGTAAGTACTCTAGTACGTACGTGAGTCTGCTGTCAAGCGAATAGGGCGAGGGAAAAGCGTTTTAATCCCTTCGCCATAGTTTTGCCAGATATGCAGAGCAAGATAAATTGTGTCTACTAAGCTCTTATTTCTTCGTTTTGAGGCATTTACTATGTCAAATAATTTCCGCTCGAAGGCGGTGCTTTTGCTCGCCTCGTCAGCTATCATCGTGCAGTTTTCGCTGCCTGCAATGGCCCAGAGAGTCCCGTTCGTGCCGCGCTTAAGTCTTACTTCGCCTCTATCTCTGCGGCACCTGCCACCTGTTTCAACCGATAGTTTTGTGCACCAGGCCGGAGCCAGAGCTGAGGACATTTATGGTAACGAGGGAGTGGGCGGTATTGAGAAGTGCCCTGGAGCATATGGTATGGCGCACCAGGGCCATCTGCCGCCCATAGAGGGATTTAACCCTGAAAACCGCATAGATGCGGGCATCTATGGCGTAAGAAATCTAGGACTGACTACTGGGCACGGCAGTTACATGCCGTCTGCTTGGGGGGCTGATGAGTATGTCGGTGACGAATGGGCTAACACTGTGCGAGAGGGTGAGTATGTTGGCGATGAGTGGTTAGACACCCTTCGCGATGACTACGGTCTTTTTGGCAAGTGAATTGGTTGGTCGAGTTTAAAGCAACAGATTTTGGTTTTCTACGTGCGCCAGCGCAATACTTTTTCTTTTATAGGATTAACGAATGCTCGACCCTGTTCGTAGGCATCGTTCCATTCTTTTTTCAGCATGAAATACCAGTGCCCGGGAGTACCAGCGTCTTTGATCGTCATGATCAAGCGCGGATTGTACTTATTGATGATTTGCTCTTGCATCAATGCCAGAGTCTGGTCTTGCATTAAGAAGGTGGTGACGAAGTAATCGACTATGGGAGAAAACATCTGGGTGAGAGGTGGTGCCCAGGTCCAATAAGTCGTGTGGTTGAGTTCGGTGTGGGTATCATCAACTGGTGTCAGTGTGGTGATACCAGCCATCTTAGTTTGATTGTGATAGCTTAGATATTCGCGGCGACAGCCAGGTAAACGGAAGCTGATTTCGGTTTCGATATAATTGCCAATTAGCTTGAATAAAATAGAGCCCTGGGATGGTTTGTGTTTCACCATTGTCCAGCCGGTTCCCTCTGGAACATAGGTTTTGGCTTTTTCTTTCAAAACTTTTTGTGAACGCCACCACCAAGAGTTATGCACAAAAGGCACATGGGCTGTGTCTATCAGCGCGGCCACTGCATAATCTATGTGGGTGGGTAAAAGCAAGGTTGTGGTTGTTTTGGCATAAGTGCAACCTTCTAAACCCGGTGCGTGAGGCACTTCAGGTAGGTCTTCTTCGGCAATAGGCTTGTCGCCAAAATATACCCAAATGCTGTCTAGTACTTCGCGGCAGGGATAGGTGCGGCTTTTGATACCACAGAGATTGAGTTTTTGGTCTGAGCAAAGCGATGGAACTTCGGTGCACACTCCACTGGTGTCAAATTTCCAACCATGAAACGGACACTCTACTTCTTTGCCGTCAAAGTGACCAGCTGAAAGAGGAACTGCTTGGTGGGGGCAAATATCGCGCATGGCAAAGACTTTGCCGTCGCTATCGCGACCAACCATGATTGGTTGATTGAGCATTATTTTCGCTACTTTTTCGCCGCGCTTGAGTGCCTTTGAAGGAGCGGCAAAGTACCACATGTTCTTTGTGAAGGTCTTGCCATAAGGAGAGACATAACCGTCGTTGCTTTCGTTAGTGTCAACCGTTTCTTCTATTTCTACAGCAGGGCTGCGTTGTCTTTCAGTTTCGGTGAGCATTGCCATCCTAGTTTCGACCTATCCTAGCCTAAATCAGCTATAAGCTTACTTTCGCATCAAGCATACAATGGAAGGGCGCAAAGATATCAAGTACAGCTAATAAATTTCGTTAACGCTGACCGCCAAAGCTTATTCTGCGGCCATCTTAGTGTTCTAGCGAGACCCCTAGATAGTCTTGGCGCTTGAAGTCGAGCGATTTAGAAAATGTTTTGTAACCGGGTTTCTTAATTTCTAGCAAGTGATAACCATTGCTAAGGTGGCACCAAAATGCTCCTCCACTCAAGCCTGAATTGTTGGCCGAAGTTATTTTGCCCAGCTTCGTGCCATCTACATAGACGATTCCGCCAACTGATTCTGAATCGCCATTAAGAAACAAGTTTGAGTTGCACTGACCGCTTGTTCTGGTTTCGGCGAAAATCACAGCTAAGACAACGACAGCCACAATTAGCCAGAGCTTAGGTGCCTGCGAACGCTTTGGTAAATACTGGCTACTTGTTGTAGGAGCTGTAGTTGTCACCGAGTGCTGCCATCCTTGGGTGCGACGGGCATCCACAGGGTTGGTGCGGCGTAAGGCAGTAGGCGCTTCTCTGGTTCGGGTTTTTCTCTTACTGGTTCGGGTGCCACTTTGGGTTCAGCAGTTGAGTTGCCGATGGCCGGAGCTAGAGCGGGTGAAGAAGAAGTAGTAGTGGTAGTTGTAGTTGTAGTTGTGGCCGAAGCAGTAGAGGATGGAGAAGAAGAGGGGTTAGCCACTGTTGTCTCCGGTTGAATAGGAGTACCTGGTGTGGGGGCTGTTTCGCTGTTGCCTGCTTGGAGTGATTGAGCCTCGGCCTTTAGCTCACCACTGCCATCACTGGTGGCAGTGGTAGTACTGGCGCTTTCATCCTTCGCTGCGGCATCTGGACTTTTGGCTAGCTGATCTCCGCCTTTTTTCTCGTCAGGTACAAATTGACTTGGTGCCATAAAGCTGCCTGGAGCCGTCGGCCTGGCTTTGTAGAAGGCTTCGTTATAATCGTGCCAGATTTTGGCCATGATTACGCCACCGGTGACATTCTTGCCTTCAATTGCTTTGTTCTCATCGTTACCGCCCCAGACGGCTGTCACCATATCTGGTGTGAAGCCGATGAACCAAATATCTTTGCCTTCATCTGCGGTACCAGTTTTTCCGGCCACTGGTCGGTCAGCTAACTTAGCTTGGGTGCCGGTTCCCCAGCGCACACAGTCTTGCATACATTCAACTAGTCTAGCTACGGGTTCAACTTGGAAGGCCCTGTCGGCCCGAGGATCGAACACTTCAATTACTTGGCCGCGATTGTTTTCGATTTTGCGAATGACTTGGGGCTTGATAGCAATGCCAAATCTAGCAAAAGTCGAGTAGGCGCCGGCCATTTCTAAGGGAGATGCTGCCGAGCTGCCCAGGGCTAGCGATAGGTTTGGGTCGAGTTTAGCGGTGATACCTGCTAAGCGCGCTGTTTCAATGACACTTTCCATGCCCACTTGCTGCCCTACCTTTACAGCAGGTACGTTTCGAGATAAGGCTAGTGCTCTGCGTATTTGAATACGACCATAAAATTTGTGATCGAAGTTTTTCGGTGCATAAGGTGCTTGACCCCAAGGTGATTTTATTACCAGCGGGCTGTCATCAATCATGCTGTCTGGGCCGAGCACGTTTTTACAGAAAGCAGTTAAGTAGACAAATGGTTTAAACGAAGAGCCTACCGTGTGCGGGTTGGTGGCACGATTGAATTGATTTTTCCAGAAGTTGCCGACACCACCAACCAGCGCTACTACTTCTCCACCACTGACTGAGACCGAAACCAGAGCACCTTGAGTAACGCCTTTAGGAGCTTTCTTGATGCCCTCGTTTAAGGCTTTCTCTGCTAACTCTTGGGCCACTGGGTCGAGGTTTGTATAGACACGTAGGCCTTGTCTGCGCATCTCGGCTTGGCTAAAGCGCTCACGTAAAACTTGCAAGACATAACTAATGTAGTATGGATATTTTTGCATCGAGTTGGTGCCTTTTTTAAAGGCAAGCTGCTGGTCTTTGGCTTCTTTGGCTTGAGCGGCCGTGATGTAGCCATACTCGACCATCTTGTCGATGATTTCTTTTTGTCTGCTATAAGCTGCTGCTCTGTTTTGCGGTAGGCCTAGTTCAGATGGGGCTTTAACTAGACCAGCTAAGAAAGCCGCTTGAGCTAAGGATAATTGGGCGGCACTGCGGTCAAAATAGCGGGAAGCTGCCCTTTCAATACCGTAGGCGTTGTTACCAAAATAAACTTGGTTGAGGTACATATTGAGAATGCGCTCTTTGCTGTAGCGTCTCTCTAAGTCCCAGGCGACATAGGCCTCTTTTATTTTGCGATCGTAGGTTCTACCAGCATCAGCAAAGAACAAGTTCTTTGCTAACTGTTGGGTGATTGTTGAACCACCCTCTTTGACGTGGCCTGCTGCCATATTGGCCATAGAAGCGCGGAAGATACTGAAGAAGTTGATGCCGTTGTGTTCGTAGAAGTGGTGATCTTCGGCGGCCAGAATGGCCTGCTGCATTTTTGTAGAAATTTGACTGAGGGGAACGACGCGCCTATCTTCGTCACCTTCAACTGTGCAAATTAGGTGATCTTGCTTGTCTAATATTTGAATTGCTTCGATGGGCTCAAAGCGTTCAACCATTGTCACGTCTGGCAATTCTTGAATCTGCTTCCACATAGAAGCACCCAGGTAACCAAACCCGAGTGCACCCACTATTAAGCAGATGGTGAGAGAACGCCGTGCGACGACACCAGCGTTACCTAAAACACCTTGGTTCTTGCGTCTGGCTACAGATCTTCGCTTGGCCACGCTTTCCTATCTCAATTCTCGATATATAGAGAGTAACCCCTGACATTATATATATTAAGGTGCTGGCGTGCTTCCTCCGTCAAATTCACGTAAAGAAAAGAGAGCGACGATTGTCGCCCTCTCTTCTTTTATTTCTCATTAACTATGGTTTAGTTTGTTTCTTATGCTCTTGGGTGAGTATTCATGTAGACCCGTCTCAAGCGGTCCAAGCTTACGTGGGTGTAAATTTGGGTGGTGTTGATAGTGGTGTGACCTAAAAGATCTTGAACTACACGCAGGTCAGCTCCGCCCTCAAGCAAATGAGTGGCGAAAGTATGTCTCAAAGTGTGGGGAGTGATTGGTTTGTTGATACCAGCTTTGAGGGCATACTTCATGACGATGCGGTGGACAGATCTTGATGACAAGCGAGTTGCTTGGCGACTGACAAACAGAGGATGCTCCGCTTGTGGGGTGCGACCTTCTGCCAATTTGGACCAGGTTTCACTGAGATATTTCTTCAGCCAGTTGTGAGCGCTTTGATTGAGCAATACAACTCTTTCTTTGCCTCCCTTGCCGAGAACCCGCATTTCCATGCCTTCTTGGTTGTAGTCTTGAACTCTCAGACCACAGAGTTCACTGACGCGCATGCCGGTGGCATACAAAACTTCCATCAAGGCGCGGTCACGTGCACCTAATACCGAATTGGTATCGGGTGACATCAACAAACGCACAATTTCTTCTTTATCTAGGCAGGCTGGCAATCTACGAGTGAGTTTAGGGCCTCTCACTTGCTTCGATGGATCTTCATCGATCAACTGCTCTCTTCTCAAGTAGCGATAGAAAGATCTAATCGCCGAAATTTTACGAGCGACAGTTGGTCTTGAATATTGTTCTTGGATTTGTCTTATGTAAGCACGCAGACCTTCTGCTTCAAGCCAGCCTGAGCCATTGCCTGCTGGTTCAGCAGTTTGATCTTGTGCTTTTGTTGAGTCAGTTGTTGAACCAGTTGTTGATATTGGGGCACTACCTGTAGTTGTGTTAACTACTGTATGGCCGTTGTAAGAATTCTGCTGCTCACTTTTTAATGCGTCAGCTGGAGTTTCACCAGCAGAGCTGACGTCGCTGCCAATCAGCTGCTTGAGGTCATTCATGTAAGCGCGAATTGTATGAGATGAGTAATTGCGTTCTACTTCTAAGTAGCCAGCAAATTGGTCGAGCCAATTTCTATGAGCAATTGCTTGGCCATTTGCTAGGCTGTCGACACTTTTATCTAGAGCAGCATGCATGCCCGGAATGGCTTCTGGCAAGCCATTTATCAGACCTCCAGACTGCGCTCCAATATTTCCGTGCATGTTATTTGTTCCGTTTTGAAATGTCACTATTAACCGTCTTTCTAGAATTTAGTAATTGATGTGCACCACAATTACTAATTATGAGAACTTTGAAAGCTTTGTAAAGACCCCAATAGTCAGTATCTGAGTAGTCATGAGGCAAATACGATCGCGTTTATCAGCACTGCTTGAACAAAAAAGCGGTGCTACAGATGGTGGCGCAAAGCTACTAGAATTCGGGGATGCGTGGGAATCGAACCCACCCAGGGCAGCGTAAATCTACCCCGCAACGATTTTGAAGACCGCACACCACACCAGCGATGCTCCATCCCCGCGACCCTATCAATTTACCCTATTTCATCCAAACCTGGGTGAACTGCCGATCTTGGTAACTTAGGTAAGTTTCATAGTCATTAAGAAAAACAAAAGATATTAATGAAATTTTATCAAGATTCGCTATGGCTCATCGGGCCAGTCGATTGGGGATCGTGTAAAACTTCTAATAAGGGTTGTAAGGAGCCCGAGATCGTCACAGTTCCCTACATTTGCATTGACAATATTATAGATAGATACGTATAGTTCCATCCCTGTGCCTGCAATTGCCCTCGGCAACTGCGGTTTCGTGCACAGATATGCTTTTGCATATGAGCAGCCACTCAACAGAGGTAACCGATGGCTTTAGAGTTGTCTGAGCGCGTCCGAACCTTCGGGGCGGGAAGTTCGCGCATCGCGGATTTACCTGATCTCGCTGAAATTCAGAAAAGTTCGTTCAAATGGTTTATCGAAGAAGGTCTAGCAGAGGAACTGCGGGCTTTCAGTCCTATCAAGGACTACACAGGAAGGTTGGAGCTCCACTTCCTGACTAATTACAATTTTGAGGATCACACTGAGCCTAACAAGCCCAAGACTCCTGAAGATGCAAGGGCCCTAGATGCCAGCTACACCAAGAAGCTGCGTATTCAAATGCGTCTTGTCAACCGCGAGATGGGTGAAATAAAAGAGCAAGAGATCTACGTCGGCGACATTCCAATGATGACCGACCGCGGTACCTTCATTATTAATGGCGCTGAGCGTGTAATCGTTTCTCAGATCGTCCGCTCCCCTGGCATCTACTATAAAAGGGAAGTCGACACCAACGGTAAGAGAACCTTCTCGGCAACCCTTATACCTAACCGTGGCGCTTGGCTGAAGTTTGAAACTGATGTCAACGACATCATCTATGTAAAGATAGATAAAAATAGAAAACTTCCAGCCACTACCCTCTTGAGAGCCCTGGGTTATTCAGATAGTGAAATGGAAGGTATTTTCCGTCACAAAGAATTCCTCAAGAAAACTCTTGATAAAGATTCCAACAAAACTCGTGAAGATTCGTTAATCGAAGTCTATCGCAAACTTCGCCCAGGTGACCCGCCCTCGGTTGCTGGTGGTCAAAGCATTCTTGACAGCCGCTTCTTCGATGACAAACGTTATGACCTTGGTCGCGTTGGTCGCTATAAGTTGAATAAGAAGCTCAGCTTGTCTGTGCCAGAAGCTCAGCGCACACTGACTAGAGAAGACATCGTTGCTGCAGTCGATTACCTCATTGGTCTTCACTATGATGAAGGTCACGTGGATGATATCGACCACCTCGGCAACCGTCGTATTAGATCAGTTGGTGAGCTACTCCAGAACCAATTCAGAATCGGTCTTACTCGCCTTGAGAGAATTGTGCGCGAGCGCATGACTTTGCAAGACGCCGATACTCTCACCCCAGCTAACTTGCTCAACACCAAGCCATTGGTCGCAGCCATCCGCGAATTCTTCGGATCTTCGCAGTTGTCTCAGTTCATGGACCAAACCAATCCTCTTGCTGAATTGACGCACAAGCGCAGACTTTCAGCCCTAGGACCTGGTGGTTTGTCGAGAGAAAGAGCCGGCTTTGCCGTTCGAGACATTCACCCGAGCCATTACGGACGTATTTGTCCTGTAGAAACTCCTGAAGGTCCTAACGCTGGTCTGATTGGTTCGCTAGCGACTCATGCCCGTGTTAATGCTTATGGTTTCATCGAAACTCCTTATCGCCGTGTTGAAGGCGGTCTCGTTACCGACCAGATTCACTACCTGACAGCTGACGAAGAAGATAACTTCAGAGTGGCTCCAGGTGATGCGCCTGTTAACGATGACGGTACTTTCGTTCATCCTCTAGTTCCTGTGCGTTATCGCGCAGAGTTCATTGAGACTGGACCAGAGCAAGTTGACTATGTTGGCGTTAGCCCGATTCAAATTGTGTCAGTGGGAACGGCCTTAATTCCATTCCTTGAGCACGATGACGCTAACCGCGCTTTGATGGGTTCAAACATGCAACGTCAGTCTGTACCTCTGGTACGTACTGAGCGTCCACTAGTGACAACTGGTATCGAGCGTCAATCAGCTCGAGATTCAGGCATGGTGATTGTGGCCGATGTGGAAGGCGTGGCCGAATATGTTTCAGCTACATCTATACACGTTCGCACCAAAGACAAGCGCCTAGTCAAATACAGATTAGCCAAGTTCCAGCGTTCAAACCAAGATACTTGTTTGAACCAGAAACCAATCTTGCGTGTGGGCGACCACTGCAAGCCTGGTGATGTCATTGCTGACGGTGCTGCCACTAATTCTGGTGAGCTCTCCGTAGGTCGTAACTTGCTCGTGGCCTTTATGCCATGGGAAGGCTACAACTTTGAAGATGCCATCTTGATCAGCCAGCGCCTTGTCTTTGAAGACGTTTTGACTTCTATCCACATTGAAAAACTCGAAATCGACGCTCGTTCCACCAAACTTGGTCCTGAAGAAATCACTAGAGAAGTTCCGAACGTCTCTGAAGAATCTCTTCGTCACCTTGATGAAAATGGCATCGTCCGCATCGGTTCAAGAGTCTATCCAGATGACATTCTGGTCGGCAAGATCACCCCTAAAGGTGAATCTGAACACCCACCAGAAGAGAAACTGCTACGCGCCATCTTCGGCGAAAAAGCACGCGACGTTCGTGATAACTCACTTAGAGTTCCACACGGCGAAGGCGGCCGGGTTGTAGACGTTAAAGTCTTTGACCGCGAAAAAGGCGATGAACTTCCTCCTGTTGCTAACAAAGTCGTGCGCGTCTATATCGCTCAGAAACGTAAGGTTTCTGTGGGCGACAAAGTAGCCGGACGTCACGGTAACAAAGGTATCGTCGCTAAGATTCTGCCAACCGAAGACATGCCTTTCTTGCCAGACGGCACACCAGTAGACATCGTATTGAATCCACTGGGCGTACCTTCTCGTATGAACGTTGGTCAAACTTTCGAAACTTTGCTTGGTTTAGCAGCAATGCTCACCAACCAGCGCTACGAAGTGCCACCATTCGATGAAATGTATGAAAAAGAAGCTTCATCGATGACTGTTCACCGTGAAGTAGTTAAAGGCAAAGCTATGACTGGCTTCGACTGGATTGGAGATGACGGTAAAGTCACTCTCTATGACGGCCGCTCTGGTGATGCTTTCGAAAATCCTGTTTCTGTCGGCAAAATCTACATGATGAAACTCGTTCACCTTGTAGACGACAAGATTCACGCTCGTTCAACTGGCCCTTACAGCTTGGTTACTCAGCAGCCGCTGGGTGGTAAAGCGCAGTTTGGTGGTCAGCGTCTCGGAGAAATGGAATGCTGGGCTCTTGAAGCTTTCGGCGCCGGCTACTCACTACAAGAGATGCTCACCATTAAGTCAGATGACGTAAACGGTCGCTCTAAGGCTTACGAATCAATCGTTAAGGGTGAAAACCTGAGACGTCCTGGTATTCCTGAGTCGTTCAAAGTGCTCGTGCGCGAACTTCAATCTATCGGTCTTGACGTTTCTGTGGCCAAGCGTACTCGCGAAGGCCAAGAAGTTGAAGTTGACTTGATGACAGAAGTTGAGGAAGTACGTCCACGCGGTCTGAGAAGACTCAGTCCGTTTGGCGAGATTGGCCTCGAATCAGAACTTGCGGAGCTTTCACGCCAGACTGCTATCCCAGCTTCGGCTGTGGCAACTGCAGACCCTGACGAGCTAGTGGAAGACGGAGACAACGAAGTTGTTGGCGACTCTTATGAAGGTGTCGTTGACGTACTCACTCCTAGCATTCCAATAGTTGAAGCCTTAATCGGAGCTATCGAAGCACCAGACTTTTCAGTAGATGCTGATTCTGAAGCCGATGATCTGATTGACGACTCTGACGACGCCTAATCAAGCCTAACTAATTCAAAGAGAGGACTGTCATCTAAAATGACTACGAGTATTGACCGCTTTGACTACATCAAAATTGGGATCGCCTCACCTGAGCGTATCCTCAGCTGGTCACATGGCGAAGTAACCAAGCCTGAGACCATTAACTACCGTACTCTCAAACCAGAGAAAGACGGCTTGTTCTGCGAGCGCATTTTTGGACCATCAAAAGACTGGGAATGCTACTGCGGTAAATACAAACGTGTAAGACACCGCGGTATCACTTGCGAACGTTGCGGCGTTGAAGTGACCGATTCTAAAGTTCGTCGTCACCGCATGGGCCACATCAAACTGGCTTCTCCAGTGACTCACATTTGGTTCCTCAAAGGTATTCCAAGTTATATCGGCTTGCTTCTCGATTTGCCATTGCGCGATCTAGAACAAGTTGTTTACTTCAATGCTTATGCCGTAACCAACCAAGGCAACTCGCCCGACTTGCACAAGAATCAACTTCTCGCTGAAGACGAATATGAGAAGCTTTTAGAAGACCCTAACATGCAGTTCGACGTTGGTATCGGCGCAGAGGCTGTCAAACAGCTTTTGTTCGATATCGCCAGACCTCAATATGAGCGCCCTGACAATAAAGACGATCGCGGTCGGTTGTTAGAGCTTCCTGGTTTGAAAGAACTATCTAAGCAACTTCGTGAAGAACTGGCTGGCGCCGGCGGCTCCCAACAGAAGAGAGCCAAAATCATCAAACGCTTGCGTTTGGTTGAAGCATTGGTAAATTCGCACACTGACCCAACCTGGGTTGTGCTCGACAATCTACCAGTTACTCCTCCCGATTTGCGCCCGATGGTGCAACTCGATGGTGGCCGTTTCGCTACATCAGATTTGAACGATCTATATAGACGGGTTATTAACCGCAATAACCGTCTTGCTCGATTGCTCGAAATGGGAGCTCCTGAAATCATCGTGCGCAACGAAAAGCGCATGTTGCAAGAAGCTGTTGATGCTTTGATCGATAACGGCAGACGTGGCCGCGTGGTGGTTGGTCCTAACAACCGTCCACTGAAGTCACTATCTAACATTATTGAAGGTAAGCAAGGTCGCTTCCGTCAGAACTTGCTCGGTAAACGGGTTGACTATTCCGGACGTTCTGTAATCGTTGTTGGTCCTACTCTAAAGCTTCACCAGTGCGGCTTGCCTAGAGAAATGGCCTTAGAACTCTTCAAGCCATTTGTGATCAACAAGCTAATCGAAAGACAGATTGTTCAGAACATCAAATCGGCTAAGAAACAAATTGAAAAGGGCTCAGCAATTGTCTGGGAAATTCTTGAAGAAGTTATTCAAGGTCACCCAGTACTCTTGAACCGCGCTCCCACACTGCACAGACTCGGTATTCAAGCTTTCGAACCTGTATTGGTCGAAGGTCGCGCTATCCAATTGCACCCGCTTGTATGTTCGGCCTTCAACGCCGACTTCGACGGTGACCAAATGGCCGTGCACGTTCCATTGTCTGTTGAAGCTCAAGCAGAGGCTCACATGCTTATGCTTGCTTCGAACAACACCTTACTTCCTGCTACTGGCCGACCAACAATCACACCTACGCAAGACATGGTGCTTGGTATTTATTACCTCACCATTGAAAAGCCAGGCAGTGATGATCCTAAAGTGTGCCGCGGCGCAGGCATGAGATTCGTCTCTTTGGCTGATGCAAGATCAGCTTATGAAGCCGGAATTCTTGACCTTCACGCCAAAATCAAAGTACGCGATGTGGACGGCAAAATGGTTGAGACAACTCCTGGTCGCGTCATCTTCAATGAAGTTGTGCGTGAAGCAATTCTGGTTGTTAACTAAAGACTGGTAGAGCACCAACAGCATCAACCTTTATCTAAATTCTTTATCTAAAGAGGGTCCAATGGTCACAGGCGATAAGAAGAAAGAAACAATGGAATACATCAACACAACTGTTGATAAGAAGAAGCTCGGCAATCTTCTTTCAGATGTGTATGAGAGATTCGGTACAGCCAGAACAGCTGAACTAGCCAACTCACTAAAGAACCTCGGCTTTAAGTTCGCAACTAAAGCCGGCGTAACTGTTTCAATTGACGACTTAGATGTACCGGAAGCCAAGAAAGGCTTGATTTCCGCTGCAGAAAAAGAAATCGAAGAAGCGCAACGTCGCTATGAGCGCGGCGATATTACTGAAGTCGAACGCTATAACAAAGTAATTGATACCTGGTCTGCTACCACCGACCAGCTCACCAAAGAAGTTGTAGATAACTTCGATCGCTTGAACCCTGTCTATATGATGGCTTTCTCTGGAGCTAGAGGTAACATCTCCCAGGTTCGTCAGCTAGTTGGAATGCGGGGCCTGATGGCTGACTCTCAAGGTCAGATCATCGACTTGCCGATTAAGTCTAACTTCCGTGAAGGCTTGAACGTTACTGAATACATCATCTCCTCCTACGGCGCCAGAAAGGGCTTGGTTGATACCGCTCTAAAAACAGCCGACTCTGGTTACTTGACCAGACGTCTAGTTGACGTCGCCCAAGACGTAATTGTGCGAGAGCCTGATTGCGGAACAGTGCGCGGCATCTTCATGCAACCAATTGCTGAAGGTGACAAAGACCTGGTCAGCTTGCAAGAGAGAATCTTTGGTCGCTCTGCATCTATTGATGTAGTTGATCCTGAAACCGGTGAAGTTCTAGTTCGCGCAGGTGAATTGATCAGCCGTAAGCAGGCAGCTCTTCTTGATAAGACTCTGAAGAAGCCAAACAAAGTTGTGATGGTGCGCAGCCCGCTTACTTGCGAAAGCCAATACGGCGTTTGCCAGAAGTGCTACGGATGGGCTCTAACTAGCCACCGTCCTGTTGACCAGGGTGAAGCAATTGGTATTATTGCCGCTCAGTCAATCGGTGAACCTGGTACACAGCTAACCATGAGAACGTTCCACACTGGTGGTGCCGTTTCTGGTGGTAAGTCCCGTAACCAAGTTAAAGCTCCAGCTAAGGGTACTGTGGTCTTCAAGATCCAGAGCCGTTCTATGCGTACCGCTTACGGTGATGTTATGGAACAAACAACCCGTGATGGCGTGATGAAAGTTGTGGTTGGCGAGAAAGAGCATTCTTTCCCAGTGCCAGTCGGAACTTTACTCTTCTTGCCTTCAGGGTCGGAAGTTGTGGCCGGACAAATTATTGCCGAGTACGATCCACCAGGTTCGAAGAAGAACTTGACTGAGCGCGCTAGCAAAGATATCACCGCCGATATCTCTGGACGTATCATGTTCCAGAACTTCCAAGCTGATGAAAAGAGAGACCGCCAAGGCAACATCTCAAGAACAGCTAACCGTGCCGGTATCATTTGGGTATTAGAAGGCGACGTATACAACTTGCCATCAGGCGCTCATGTAGTGGTCAAAGATGGTCAAGACGTTAACGCTCTCGATGTATTGGCCGAAATTCAAATCACTTCCGAACATGGTGGTGAAGTTAGATTCGGCCCCGAAATCGAAACCGAAACTGTCAAAGTCAGCAAGACCAAATCGCAAGTTCGACTGACCAAGGGCAAAGAGATGAATGTCATCATTGCTTCCGTCGGTGCCAACAATGCCAAGCTTGAGCCTGGTCAAAAAGGTCATATCTGGCGCGTTCAAAAACAAAAAGAATCATTCGCTATTAAAGTAGTGAACGAAGAAGTTGTAGAGAACGGCAAGATTATTGCTGAATTGGTTGATGATGGCTTGAACGTTGTCAGCTGTGGTGGGGAGATTATCTACGATGGCGTAGAAATCGATGACCGCCGTGTTGTCACTAAAGCCGGTAAAGTTCTCTTCGTTCCTGAAGAAGTACACTTCATCTCGAAAGACAGCTCGCTGAAAATGTCTGAAACTGGTGAAACAGTTACAGCTGGCCAAGAAGTTGTTAAAGACGTCTTTGCTCACATGGAAGGTATTGTCGAGATCATCGCTGATAACGACATCATCCACGAAGTAATCGTCAGACCAGGCGACTTGGTTCCAATTGGCGATCCATCAGAAGTGAAAGTGCCTGAAGGTCAAATCGTTGAGCCTGGTACTGAAATTGTTGAAGGCTATACATACAAAGAACGCAAGCTAGTAAACCTCTTCGAAAAAGAGGATGGTTCCTGCTACGTCATCGTTCGTCCAGTAGAAGAGTACTGGATTGAACCTAGAGAAACTAAGTTCAAGCACAAAGCCACCGACGAGAAAATCTCTCTACGTTCCGTCACTCAGTTGCTCTTCCGTGACAGAGAAAAAGTCAGACACATCCAAGGCGCGCAGTTGACTAGAACTTCTCTGGTTCTGCAAATGCAAGGCCATCTACAAACCCTCAAGGGTATTGTAGAAATGGGTGAAGATCTCAATATCGTTGTGCAAGAGAACATTCTCTTGCGCCGTGAGCAAGATCTCAACGTCACTCTATTGTCTGTTGAACACGGTCAGATAATTGACGCCAAGGCTGCTGTTGCCACTACTCAAGTTCTCACTAGAACTGACGCTCGAGTTCAACTCTCCAAGTCAGATGAAAGAAGAATCTTGTTGGTAACTGAAGAGCAACAAGTGCACCAGAAGATCAAAGGCACTTGTAACTTGAAAGAAGGCGATTTGATTCGCTTCGGTGACCCACTATCGAAGGCTTCTAGTGCTTCTATATCGGGACAAATAGTCTCGGTCGATGGTGCTGAAGTGGTGCTGAGAAAAGGTCGTCCATATCTAATCTCGGTCAACACTCAGTTGCAGTGCGAAGACGGCAACCTCGTTCAACGGGGCGACTTGCTCGCTACTCTGATCTTCGAACGTCAGAAGACTGGAGACATCGTTCAGGGTCTTCCTCGTGTAGAAGAAGTTCTAGAAGCAAGAAAGCCAAAAGAAGCTGCCATTCTCGCTGAGCGCGAAGGTAAAGCAAGACTGGCTACTGAAGACGATACAACTAGACTGTACATTGTCTTTGGTGATGGTACCGAGGAAGAAATTCCAATTCCTCAAGGTCTCAACATCATCCTTGAAGACGGCGACCCCGTCACTCTCGGTATGCCTTTGACAGACGGTCCTCCTAACCCACACGATATTGTGCGTTTAAGAGGCATCGAAGCGGCTCAGAAATATCTGGTCGACGAAGTGCAGTCTGTATACCGTTCACAGGGTGTAGAAATCGCCGATAAGCACATCGAAGTTATCGTCAGACAAATGACACGCAAGGTTCGTGTTGATGATCCAAAAGACACCATCATGTTGCCAGGCGAGTTGATGGAGCGCTATCACATTGACCAAGAGAACGAGAAATCGGCTCAACAAGGTCTAGAAGGCGCTACATACACTGATGTATTGCTCGGTATCACTAAGGCTTCACTCAACACAGAGTCATTCATCTCTGCTGCATCATTCCAGGAAACCACAAGAATTCTGACTGAAGCTGCTGTAGAAGGTAAGAAAGACTGGTTGCGTGGTCTGAAAGAGAACGTCATCATCGGCCGACTCATACCAGCAGGCACTGGCTTCCAAGGCCATGCAATGCCGGTTGAAGAAGAAGAAGAAGAAGAAGATATCTATCCACCAATCGGTGAAGGTAGCTTCAACGTTCCTGCTTAAATAGAGCCTTGCTTAAACAGGGCTGAGTAAAAGAAACCGGCTTATCTGGTCCTGCAAAAACAAATTGCGTGTATATACACCTAATTTACAAAAAAAGGGTCTCCATTACGGAGGCCCTTTTTTTGCTTTCGCTAGAGCATTTTGCTTAGTGTTTTCTGCCTAGTGCTTATGTTTGTGATTATGACTATGATTATGTGAAGCTGTGCGATAGTCATGATGCAAAATTTGGTTGGCGTTAAAGCGCTTACGAATGCGACTGGCCAAAAAGTAGGTACCAGCTTTCCTTGAAGGATTGCAACGCTGGTCTAAGAGCAGGTGGGTCAAGATTGACACAGTTATGCCGACTCGATAAGGTTGGCGAGTTTTGCCCTTAAATAAAAGGAAGAAAAGTGCCAATAGCTCGTAAGAATGGAGTGGCAGGTAGAGTTTGCCGCTGTAATTCTCGTGGGAGGCTTCTTTGAGCATGGCCCAATCGAATTTCCAGCCATGGGCGCGAACATAGTCAAAAATATGGTCTAGGTCGATTAGAAAACCTACCAGAAAGCTGGCCAATGCCGCCTTGCGAGACCTGTAAACATAGTAACTGGCGCAGCTTACGCCTGCTGAAGTGATGATGTGTCCGACGGTTCGCATACTTTCAAGATTCCCTAATTTGCTCTGATCCTTGATAAAATCGTCACTCGTAGCGGTTTTTACCATCGGTATCTGAGACCATCAATTAGATATACCCAGTGGCGATTTTTTTACGCAGTTCTTATGTCGGTAGAGTCAATTTCGGAGTTTTTGAACAAATGCAATTTGCGCTGGGGCCTATGGGCCATAAAGGGAAGCTTTTCGCTGGATTGTCTCGCTCAGCCCTAAGCTCGGTTCTATCGGCCACCTGTGCCTTAACCGTAGGCGCTATTTCTATAAACTCTGCCCCTCTAGCATCAGCCCAGGCTCCTCAGGGTGGGGCCGGCACAGCTCAGCAGGCTGTCGGTATGTACAACCTCGGTCTGGCTGCCTACAAACAGGGCAGCTTAGAGTCGGCCATCATCTTCTTCCGCCGCGCCACCGATATGGATCCCAATCTGGCCGATGCTCAATACAACCTGGGCGTTCTCTACCAGAGCCAGCGCCGTTTGAAGGAAGCCATTCCACGCTTTCAGGAAGTGCTCAGGGTCAAATCAGCTGACCCAGACGCTCACTTCCAGCTTGGTATTGCGTTGATGGATATGGGCCGTGCGGCAGAAGCTAAAAACCATCTCCAGGCCATTGCTCCGAGTTCTCCCCATTTTGCTGACGCGCAAAAACGCATTCAGACTTGTGAAGCTCAGCTGGCTGGGGCTACCGTGGCTTCCCCTAGCTATAACCCCAATGCTAGTGCTGCTCAACCTGCTGCCAATGTTTTCAACAATTCAACTAACCAGGCCATGAATTTGAACCCGGTGGCCACTGACGGACAGACCGCTCCTCGCGACTACAGCACAATCTCAAATAATCCGTCTGGCAACACTCTCAGTCATGTAGTTCAGCCTCAGCAACAAGTACAACAAGTCCAACAGGTACAACAAGTTCAACAAGTCCAGCAGGTTCAAGCTGTCAGACCCGTGGCCATCGCCAGTGCACCCGTTGCCGCCTCTAGAGCCGGTACTCCCACTGCTGTACTAGCTAACTCTTCGGCCCGCGTAATTGCTACGGGCTTCTCTGCCCCAAGCGGCTTGACCTTTGATCGCCTCGGTAATCTCTATGTGGCCAACTTTACGAGCAATACCGTCGATCGCATTTCGGCTGATGGTACCCGTATGCAATTCAGCTCAGGCTCTAATTTGAAGGGGCCAATTGGATTGGCAGCCGATGACAGTGGCAACATTTACGTCGCTAACTATGATGGAGGTACTGTGGCCAGAATCAGCCCAGCTGGCGTTTCAACCATCATCGGTACAGGCTTTAAGCAGCCTTATTACCTCACTCTCGACAAAGAAGGCAATCTCTTTGTCAGTCAGCAAATGGATAACTCTGTAGTGCGCCTGACACTGCCTCGTCCAGTGGCCCGTACTCAATAGAAATTGCCTGGCAATAGGAATTAGTTGATGTCCGATGTGAAAGCTGAAGCAGATAATACAGCCAAACAAAAGTCTGCAGACGAGAAATCTACTGTGGAGAAATCTGCTGTGGAAAAATCAAATAGCAGTAAAATCATTGCCGCGCCACTTGATGCTGCTCGCTTTGATGCCAAACGTGTCGCTGTTCAGATGATGGTTGGCAACCAGTTTGTGCAGCCCTATCACTTCATCATGACTCGGCTTAAGGTCTATGGACGCGAGAATATTCCTAAAGAAGGCTCTCTCATAGTCGTGGCCAATCATATCTCCACTCTTGACCCGCCATTGTTCGCCTATGTCACCCAAAGGCCAATGATCTATATGGCCAAGAGTGAGCTATGGAACAATAAGTACATGGGTCGGCTGCTCGATTGGCTTGGTGCTTTGCCGATTAACCGCGAGAAGCCGCAACTCTCGACCGTCAAATTCATTCGCCAAATCATGAAGACCGGCTGGTCGCTTGGTATGTTCATTGAAGGGACGCGCTGCAAAACTCCTAATTCAATTGGTAAGCCCCATGTTGGTGCTGCCTATTTTGCCAAGGTGACCAACAGCAAGATTTTGCCCATCGGCATCATCGGCACAGATAAACGTTTTGGCCCAGCCCGTGTGAATATAGGCAAAGTGATTGAGCCAGGTGATGATCTTGAAGCTAAGACTTGGGAGATTATGGACGCTTTAGTCGATTTGACTGGCTTCCAGATTCTTGAGCGCAAAATGGCTGATAAGCACTAAATATTAGAGTTTAGATTGATTGAGCCAAGGGTTGCGCTAGATTTTTTGAAAGTACAGTTTCATACGTTTGGTAACCTTGACCTTCATAACATTTGATGGCGGCTAGATTATCGCGTTTGGCGCAGAGGCGAATACGCAGGCAGCCAAGCTCTTTCATCGCCTTTTCAATAGCGTGCAAAAGCTGGCCTGCCACACCATGACCGCGCCAGTTGGAGCTGACACAAATATCTGAAATATACGCACATTTGCGCACTGAATCTAGTACCAGTTTGTCGTCATCCTCTACCCAGGCGCAAACAAAACCAATGGCTTCCTGCTCTGCAAGTGCCACGAGAATGACACCCTGTTTTAAATTTATAGATTCTACTAAAGATTGAGCATACCATTCTTTGATTTCAGCACCGCTTTTGAGTCCCGGCACAAGGCCGCTCTCTGTGTCTTGAATAATTTCAACAAAGCTTTGAATTGCCTGAAAATGTTCAGGACGATAGTCTTCAATCGTTATTTGGCCAGAGCTGCTCATACTAAATTGCTACTCGCTTATTTGAATTTTGATTTGCTGACCGGGCTTGAGGCGCTGTTTTTCAATTTGATTGGGCCAGTAAATCACTAACAACTCATAGAGTTCAGCAACTGTGACCGGTTTGCGATCGCGCTTGGTGTCGGCTGTTTCAGTAAAGTAGAAGGGGAAGGCAGAATAAGCCTCGTCGCCGCTTAGGGCGGCAACATCGGTCTGCCAGCCTGTCCAGCGGAAGGCTTTGTAATATGTTTCGAGGTCACCGTGCAAGCAGAACTCTAAAAATCCGCTGTAAGGAATGTCGAGGTCTTCCCACTCTAAAGTATCTGGGGCAAAGTAGCAGATATTTCCTTGCTTTCCTGGCAGGCCGCCGCCATTGAGAGCGAAGAAGCCGCCGATTACATCATCACCAATCAAGAGAAAATCATTTTCGCCCGGGCCGCTGCCAGTGGCTGTGACGTTCCAGCCGGGAAGGGTGCGAGGAAGTTTGCTGCTACCTGACCCGAGGATGCGTATCCAGCCGTGGTCAACCAAAATGCCGCCGGTCTCGTAAATAATTGAACCCATAGAAGACCTAGTCGTCACTTGGGTGGCCATTAATGCCTCAGCGTTCTGTGGTGCTGTAGCCGGTAAAACTTCTACCATATTTTTTGCTTCGCTCAGCCAGCCTTTGACCATGGGCCAGGCTGGGTCGTTGCTGACTAATTCACTGAGAGGGCGCTTATCCACCGACTTTTCTCCTAATTTTTAAGCTAATGGCCACAATCATAACAAGAGGAGCTAATAAATTGGCCCTTAGTGACGGTTCAAGACGGCCTTTATGCTCTGGTATTGTTTAGGCTTCAGCACTGATTTTGCTTCCTCTAGCGAACTCTGAAGTTTATTCAGGCTTGAGGGGCTGGGATTGGTGAAATTGTGAACTGTTTTATCGAGCCAGTGTTCAAGGGCGCAATCGATGGCTTTATCTAAGTGAGCCTCGATAGCTGACTCGAATTTGGCTTGAATTTTTACTTTAGCGGCAAGGAGGTAAGGCAGGCTGATCCAGGGCGGTGAGTCTGCTATAGCTGAGAGCAGTGTGAGCTTTGCTGCTAGCGGAAGCTCTTGGTTGAATAGTTCCCAGATTGATTCTATAGCAACTGAATCAGCATTGGCTTCAAGATATTTGTGGGCCGATTTTGTGCAGTGATTACTTTGGTCTAGCAGGGCTCGAAAAACAATTGCTTCTTTGTCTGCTATTTTGTCTTGAGCCAAAAGTAATTCATAGGCCAGAGCGCGCACTTTACCGCGTGAGGAACTGGTTAACGGTTCTATCAAATCAATTGGCAGCTCTGCCTTGATTTCGATGAGACCTCTCAGTGTAAACAAGAGAGAGTAATTTTTAGTTTGTAAATTTCGTGTGTAAATATCTTTGGCATCTACTTCTTTCAGGCGATAGCGGGCGAATAGGCGCACGGCAAAACTACTATCAAAAAATGCAGCTTCTAAAATATCGCGGCAATCTTGTTTCTCAGCCAACCAGTGTAAAGCTTCAAGCCGCACTGTCGCTGCTGAATCAGTGAGAAGCGAGGCCATTGGCCGTTCAATCAAATTGACGTTGCTGCTTGTTAAGGCAAAATCGAGGGCCCTATGTCTAATCAACGCATCTTTGCTGGCCAGACCTGCATTTATAGCGGTTTTAACCGAAGTTGGTGACTCTATTTTTAGTAAAAGTGTAAAAGCAAAAAGCCTTTCTGATGCTCTTTCTGAATTGAGATAATTTAGTAGTTCAGGCTCATATTGAGGCGAGCACAAGACATTCGCTATTAACTCCTGAATGCCTTCGTGGTTGTATCTCTCTAAAGTTGATAGATGTTTGATGAGGTAAAGATTGTCTGTGAAGTGCCTAGAGTAGTCTCCTTCGAGTCGCTCTCGTAGGGCTGCAATTGCCTGATCGTGGATGCTTTCTACCCAGTCATTGGCGCGGAGCAGAATGAACGGCAGTTCTCTTCCATCAAAGCGATTTGCTAATTGCCTCAAGGCTTTTTCGCGGATGAAACCATTGGGATTAAACGAGAACAGTCCCAATACATTCGTTGGAATAGTTAGGTCGTCAAGCAATTTGATTTGCTCGATTATTATTCGATAGCTGCGAGTGACAATGTCGATTTTGACTAGGTCTTGTGGGGTCACGTCTCTTAGAAGGTAGTCGATGACAGCCCAGGCCTTTTCCCGAATTTCTGCTGTTGGGTGCAAGCAAAGCCCAGTTACTAAATAGATGCTGGTGATATCGTCGTGGGCTACGGCTTGTTCGAGAGCTTCGCTCAGCTTTGCTTCGGCGAAGAGTTTCTTATTCTGTAGGTAATTCCAAATTACCTGGTCATGGTCAGAGGTCGACATTCTTGTATGTTCGCATATTTGCTCTGGCTGGAAATTAATCTAGCCTGGTTGTACAAAATGCACCTATGGGTAGATGATGGTCATATGTTCTCTATTGCTCGGGTGAAAATGCTCATGCGACTATTCAATGTGAAGGCCTATTGTGCCGTGGCGTTAACCCTCTTAGGTGGCTTCTATGGCGCGGCCTATGCTGCCCCTGGCGTCATTGACGGACGCGAAGCTAGAACAAACGTCGATAACCTGACAAAGCAAGTTTATTGGTTTAGCAATCTGCGCGATGCTGAAGATTCGGCCAAACAAAAAGGCAGACCTTTGCTCTGGGTTCACATTCTGGGCAAATTAGACGGCGCCACTTGAAGTGCTGGCAATAGCCTGAGAGCCGTGTCGCTCTCGAACGAATCAGTTCTCTCATATCTCAAAAACAATTATGTCTGTGGCACCTACGATATTACTGGTCAGCCTTATGCTGGTATGTCGGGCCGCCACGAAATCAATGGTAATGCCGTGCGCACTACCAACGGGGCAGGGCCTCATAATATTCAAATGTTTGTATTGGCTGCTGACGGAACGGTTTTGCATTGCCTGCCTGGCTATTGGGACTCACAAGACTTGATTGAAGAGCTTGGCTTTGCCCAGCAACTCAATCAAGTTTGGCTCTCATCAGGCTCCCTTGAACAGAAACGCCAGACATTTTCGCGCATGCAGTTAGCTCACATTGCCAAACACCCGCCAGCTATGGTTGCCAGAAGTCAGATGCAGGGCTTTGATCAGCAGTACGAGGCCCGTACTCGCTTGAACACATCTGACACCATATTAAATACAGCACTAGCGGCGCAAACCTTGCAAATGGGTGGCAAGGCTCCTGCCGGTGCCTTCAAGACTACAGATGTGATCATGCACGAACGTATGGCACAGCGGCCTTTTTTGCCATATTCGCAATTTGATGTGATGGCCTATTCTGACTATGGCAAGAAGAAATATGATAAACACGAAGATTATCGCAATTCTCGCGGCCAAGTTGATTCTAGTGCTCGATTCGCTCCCGAATTGGGCACCAAAGAAGATACAAGAAAAAGTGCCTATAGCCCGGATGGTCGCATTAAGTCGGTATCGGGCTATCTCAATCGCCATGGCATTAAGAGCTTTGGACCATCGAGGTAAACGGCAATTAAAAAGGGAAGATTTTTTCGAAAAAATCTTCCCTTTTTGATCTTCTTACAAGTCGAGCAGGTAGAGCAAATGAAGCCAGGATCGCTAACTAATTCAGTTAACTGACTCTCTAAGACTTAGAGCGGCGGCAGAAGAGCAAACGCCCTTTTTCGGGGTCGTCTAGTTGACTGCGCAGCCAGCTGTGTCTTTGCTGGTGGCAACTAAATAGAATGATCTGGTGCTCTTTGGCAATGACATTGATCAAGAAGCGCATCATCTTCAAGAAACGGTCGTCATCGGCCTCTGAAAAAGGTTCATCCATAATTATAGGCAGAGCGTTTTGGCGCGAGAGAAAACGAGCAACGATCATGCGGGCAAGCCAGTGTAATTGTTCTTTAGTGCCGATAGAAAGTTGGTTCATAATTTCAGCAGAGGAAATGTCTTCTTTCTGATTCTTACGACGAGCTACTAGTCTAAGTTCTGGGTCAAAGCGCACTTCCTCATAGTCTAGGCCAAGCTTGCTCAGCATCTCTTTGCCTATGTTGTTGAGGTTAGTGGCCCAATCTATGTAATTTTCGCCACTTAAGCGCTTGAGGCTGTCGCGCGCAATTTCTAAGGCAACTTTGGCACGTTTGGCGCTGTGCAGCTTAAATTCAGTGAGGTCTAGTTCTTCTAAGCATGATAGATATTGTTCATCACAATTGCCAGAAAGTGTCCTTACTCGCTGGAGAAGTTCTTCTCTCTCTTCTTTCAGGCCTTCGACTTTGGCTAGATCTTGGGGGGCTTCTTCGCCTTCTGTTTCTTCTTCGCTAATTGGTGGCATTGTTTCAACGCCAGGGAACTGCGAGCGCAGAGCATCAAGCTGCTGAATCACCCTTGTTTGGTAGTCTTCCAGTCCTTTCACTACTGAGGGCAGTTCAGCTATCGCGGTGCCGCTTTCGCTCTCTAGGCTAGTCAGTTCATCGGTGAGTTTGGCGTAGGCTGAGTGTGAATTGATGCGCTCGCTGATCTCTTCCAGACCACGAGCGATAGCAGCAGGAGAACTAAGGTCTAGTTCCATGCCGACTTTGTGCAATATGTTGCCTAGAGCTTGTTCGGTATCATCAAGTTCTTCTTTTAACTGACTTAGTTTTCTTGCTGAACTATTGGCGTCTTGGAAGGTCTGTTCTAGTACTCTAGCTTCCTCTGTGTAGGCTGAGAGGCCTTGGCTGAGCTGTTTAGCGGTGTTGGCTGTAAGCTGTGCATTTGGCTTGCCGACTTTGTTGACAAAGACAGTTAGGTCGGCTTTGAACTTAGACAATGTAGCTTGTTTTTGGTCAAGCAATTGTTCTATTAAGTCGAGCTCTTTTAACTTACTCGCTTGTACTGCATATTGATCAAGCCTGGCGAGCAGGTCTGCTCTGGCGGCGAGGCCAACTTTTCGAGCTAAGGTATCTAGCTTTAGTTCAAGGGCACCAACTGTATTATGCTTTTCTTCTAAATCGTTGATGATGCGCAGCTTGTCTGCTTCTATAGCTTGAAAATCGCTGGCATACATTACTTCAGGCTTGAATACAGGTACTGCAATGAAGGCCGTACCGGCCATTCCGAGAATTCCTAATAGCAGAAGAACCGGTGCAATGAAGGCTGCCTGCTTAACTGTAATCATTAAAACCACGGCTAGTACTGCCATGATTATTGAAGTTAAACCAAGCACAATGGCTAAGTTGCGCTTCTTCTCGCCTTCTTGCTTACGCTTAATCTCAAATTCTTTATGCTTGGCCCGAGATTGATGCAGGGCCCTTTCGCCGTTAGTAATTTGATCTTGAAAGGCCAAAATTAGTGAATTATACGAGCGTGCATTTTCAATGCCTTCTGCCTCGAGCGATTGCATTGATTTTCTGATTTCATCTATCTCTGCTTCGCTGGCTTCTGCTCCAGCCAGCCGCTCTCGTTCACTTTTCCTTCGGGCTTTGAGATCGGTTATCTCTTCTTCAATCACGCTCATAGTGCCCGCGATTGAGGCTACTTGCTGAATTTCATCTAGACTGAATGTGTCTAGGCCCTTAGAACGTGATACTAGACTAGCTTTCTTTTCTTCGTATAAACCTTGCTGAGGCGCTAGTTCCAGGGTGATACGCTCAAGCTCAGCGGCTTTGTGCTGGCGGCGCTCTAATAAATCTTCTATTGGTCGCTTTAGGTCAGGTGGAAAAGCTTCTACTGTTGATAGCTGAGAAAGGCGTGTGCTTACTTCTTTATGGCGACTGAGAATTTCGCGTAATTTGTTCAGGCGCCCTTGGGCGTCGGTTAACTGAAATTTGAGGTTCTGATATTCGGTTGCTTTGAAGCGGCTGCTATCGCCGGACAATACTCGATTGATAATCATCAGACGATCGAAAGAGGCCGCTACGTCTTGCCGGTCTCTTTCAAAGGCACGAATTTTATTGAGTAAATCTTGCCGCACCAATTCTAGGTCGCGAATTAGATTGTCTGCCTTAACTTTTCGATTGGCGACTGGTAGTTGATTAAGGGTATCGCCCAGTATACGCACTGCTTGAGCCGAAGTGCCTGAGGGGCTGGCTGAGTCGGCAATGCCTTGTACGAGGGTGGCTAAATCTTGGGCCCCACCAAAGGCATGTTCGTCCAGTTCTCGCTGGCCAACAAAGCAGGTACTGAGGAAGAGCTCGCGGGTCATACCAGTAAGTTTCAGGCCAACTTCGTCTTCTCCACTTTCACCCTTAAACTGATGGGTTACTTCAACATTATTGCGATCGCGATCAAAGACCTGAAAAGTTTTTGATTGGAAATCGCGAACTATGGTCAGTCTTCTATCGAGAGCGCTGACATCCATGCGGGCAGAATAGGTGGCGCCTGATTTTGGTTTGCGGGCTTCTCGTTGAGAGAGATGATCTGCTGTTTCCTGGCCGAGACTTTGCTTATCGTCGTTGAAGTCAAACAGAATAGACCAAATGGCAGTAGCCATTGTGCTCTTGCCGTATTCGTTGGGCTCAACCATCAAGTTCAGTTTTTCTTGAGCGAAGAGTACGCTCTCGCCCTGTATGCCACCGTAGCCGGTTAACTCGACGCGCTCAACCCACATTTTTTACTATCACCTTTTTGGTTCGCAAAGCGTCGAGGCCGTAATACAATGCATCTTCTACAGTTTTGCCAGAAACGTCAGCCCCAGGAATTCCGCTTAGGCTATCGCCTCCTAATTCTTGATTTTTTGCTCTTTCTGCTTTTGTTTTCATTTCAAGCATTGCTTCGATATATTTCCATTCAGTGGTGCGTTGGTCAAAGCGCTCGGCCAAGTAGTCGGCACGAGTATTGTCTACTACCAATAAGTGATAAAAGTCTGAAGCCATCTGGTCGGCAACTTGTTTAGGATTAGCCCCTGGCTTGTGGCGACCTTCTAGGTTGATGGCGATGATGTCGCAGTCGGCTCTAACGCCGCTCTCTTCAATGTTGACTAGAATTTCGTCCTGAATGTCTTCATCTCCTAGACCTGACACATCTACGGTAACTAGCATCATGCGCCGTACATCAAGTTCTTGTGGAACTAAATTGACAACAGAATTGCCACTGCTATCTATCTCAATTTCACCGAGAATGGCATAACGTGGGCCTAGCTCGTCAAATGTTCCGCCAGCTAGACAACCGGCATAGGCACCAAGTAATTTTTCATCAGCTGTTGTGATTTGATAAGCTTCTTTGATATTGCCTACGGCAGCATAGGTCAGTCCTTGATTGGCCAATTCGCTTTCTGAAAACGGATAAACCAGTGGCTTTTGTACTTGTTGACGACTGGCATCAGCTATTACTGATGGATGGGTCTCTAGGGTGCCAGCAAATACGCCAATGTTGATTTTTGCAGTAGCTAGCTTTGGCAGTTTACCCGATAAAATTCGCTCAGTGCGCCGTGAGGCTTTTGAAAAGGCGCGGCCGACAAAAGCCACATCATCTCGATGTGGGTGAGCCACTGCAGCGAAGTGCTCAGAGGTGAAAATGTGTACGTTGGCTGGCCAGTGGCGATAGCCTCGGGCTGAAAGCATGTCGTTTGTATAAAGACAGCTGCGAGTATAAAAATCTCTGTGGCCAGGAGCTATATAGACAGGAATGTCGCCTAGTGATGCCACCGCTTCGATTAAGGTATTAACTGTGAAACCCGTGACCGTAACGTTGTCCCACAATCCACCGGGAATAATTATGGCATCTACATTCTCACGTTTAGCCAAGCTGAAGGCATTGATTGTCGCTTCGAGAATTTCTCGGGCCCTTTCAGTTCTTTCTTCTCTGGGCAAGGCAAAATTGTTGTGAGTCAAATTGGTATTGGTCATACCGGCGTGGGTGAGCTTTGAGTCTAAAAGCACATCTGAGAACTGCAAGAATTTAAATTTGCCTACTGTCTCTGTCATTTTCAATGTTCGATCTTCTCAATTATTGTGGCAATGCCTTGCCCTACACCTATACACATTGTAGCTAAGCCGTATCTAACGCCTTCCCGTTTATCGAGTTCATGCACGAGGGTGGTGAGTATGCGGGCACCGCTGGCCCCGAGCGGATGGCCTAGGGCAATTGAGCCGCCATTTGTATTGAGCTTATCTGACTTACTATCTATTCCCAGGTCTTGGCAGCAAGCAAGCACTTGTACCGCAAAAGCTTCATTGAGCTCAATCAAATCAATGTTGTCGATAGTTAAATTGGCCCGTTCTAGGGCTTTCTTACTGGCAGGTACCGGTCCGATGCCCATTATTGCCGGGTCTACACCAGCTACGGCAGCTGAGACAAAGCGGGCCATAGCATTAAGGCCCAACGATCGAGCTTTATCAGCCGTCATAATTAGCAATGCAGCTGCACCGTCATTGATGCCTGATGAATTTCCAGCGGTAACGGTGCCACCTTCACGGAAGGCTGCCTTGAGTTTGGTCAAGTCAGCCATGACGGTTTCGGGTCTCGCGTGTTCATCTACTTTAACGATTTCAACGGCCCCTTTTTTCTTGGGCACATTGACCGGCACGATTTGACTGTCAAAACGACCAGCCTCGAAGGCATTCTTGTATTTTATTTGGCTAGCCAGAGCAAACTGGTCTTGGGCTTCTCTGCCTATACTGTATTTCTCAGCAACGTTTTCAGCTGTTTCGCCCATCGCGTATGGATGATGCAAGGCCGAAAGTTTTTTATTGAGGAAGCGCCAACCCAGCGTAGTATCTATCAATTTCATATCGCCGCGGGGAAAGGCCCCTTCTGGTTTAGCCATAACAAAAGGCGCCCGACTCATCGATTCAACGCCGCCAGCAATAAAGATATCGCCCATGTCGTTTTTTATGGCGTTGACAGCATCATTGACAGCCATTAGGCCGGAGCCGCAGAGACGATTGACCGTGCCGCCAGCCACAGAAATAGGTAGACCTGCTAAGAGTGCCGCCATGCGAGCAACGTTGCGATTGTCTTCACCAGACTGGTTGGCACAGCCAAGTAGCACGTCTTCAATTTCTTCAGGAACTACCTGAGGATTGCGCATCAGTAGCTCAACAATTACGTGTGCAGCAAGATCGTCTGGTCGTACATCTTTCAGGGCACCACCATATTTGCCAATTGGGGTGCGCACTGCATCGACTATTACAACTTCTCTCATTTGCTTCCTTTTTCTTAGAATCAAGTTTATTTGGTTAACCAGATCTCGTCATCTTGTGCTAACAGAGCTAGCGAAGTTTCGGGAGTGGCAGCGTTAGCTGCCGCGGCTCGTCTTACTTCTGGGTTTTTGTCTTTGGCCAGTATGGCCAAGGTTTCAGGTAAACTGGCTGGATTCGCTGCGGCTCTGGCCCGGACTAAGTCTTCGGGGTCTTGTGCTAAGGTTTTGAGTAGCTCACCACTGGCATTGCGGTTGGCGGCGCAAGCGGCGCGCACATATTGGCTTTTGTCTGAAGTCAGCAATTTTAATGCTTCGGCACTGAGCTTAGGCTGAGCTGCTACTTGAGCACGCAGGCTCTGGTCGCTGTCTTTGGCCAAAGTTGAAAGCACGGCCGCGGTGGTCTGCGGTCTTGTGGCCAGCACAAACTTTACTTCTTCAGCTGCTGTTAATTTGGTCAAGGCCCCTTCGGGCAAGTCGCCGCGTTGCAAGAGGGCGCGGCGAATGGCATTGCAGTCATAATCAGCGAGGGCCATGAGCGTTTCGCCCGCGATATTAGGATTTGTCGCCAGTGCTGTTTGTACAGTGATCGCATCATCTTGAAGTAGCGCTGTGAGCAATTTTGATGGCACTTTACTGTTGACTGCAAGAGCTTCACGCACTAGGGCGTCATTGTCTTTGGCTAAGGCAACGAATATCTCGTCGCTAATTTTGGCCTTGGTGTTATGGGCCAGTGAGGCGCGCACTCTGGCGTCTTTATCTTGAGCTAAGGTCTTAATTAGAGCGCTTGATAGAGCCTGATTGCCAGCCAGATTCATACGCACTAGAGCGCTGGGATCATTGGCCAGTTTTTCGTAGTCAGACTGAGCTAATTTTGATTCGCCTAGGGCAGCTAAGATTTGTGCAACTGCAATAGTATTGTCTCCTACCATTGCCTTTATGCTTTCGGGCTTGGTATTGCCGTTGAGAGCAACGGCACAGCGCACAGTGGTGCTACTGTCTTTGCTCAAAGCACTTAGTACGTCGCTATCAGTATTCGGATTAGCGGCGCATAGCGATCGCACAATCTCATTATTGTCTTTGGCTAATTTTGCCAAAACTTCCGCACTGCTGGCATAGTTTGAGGCCACGGCCTGACGCACATCTTGGTGGCTGTCAACGGCAAGTTTTGCCAAAGTGTCTTTACTTGTGCTTTGATTTAGGGCTACTGCTTCACGCACAATTGTATTGCTGTCTTTTGCTAATAAATCAAGTAAAGCCACTGGACAAGCCGAGTTGCCTGCCACCATTGAGCGCACACCAAGATCACCATCGTTGGCAAGCGTTGTGAACGTAGCTGGGGGAACCGGCAAGCGCGCTAGAAAAGTACGCACTAGACGATCACCAATTCGGCTCAGTCGATTTGTTACTTGCGGCCCAGAGTGCGGGTTTCTTGCTAATGACAAGAGTAGATATTCAGTGTAAACTGGCCCCTGTGAGAGCTTCTCTAATATAGGTTGGGGAGTGTTTGGATTGGCTGCTAAAGTTTCGCGTACTCGCGGAGTGGCTGCTGCTAGCAGCTTATCGAGTGTGGCCAAATTAGGTAGACTGCTAGATTTTAAGAGCGACTCTACAACTGTTTGGTCGCTATCGACGGCTAGTTTTTCTTTGATTTCTTCACTAAGTTTGGCATTGCTGGCCACTGCTCGGCGGACAAAGCTGCTTGGGTCAGAGGCTAGTTTTGCTAGGGCTGAATCTGGGGTGGCACTGTTACCTGCTGCGGCAACTTTGATTGCTTGTATTGGATAGCTGTCGACAGTGACAGATCCAGCTGCAACAGCTCGTGCACTTGAGTTGACCGTGCGCATTGGCATGGCTAAATCTTTGTTGTTATCTTGAGCGCTAGCTAAATTGCTGGGATAGCTGAAGAGCGGTAGACTCTGGGAAGCTAAAGACAGTCCTAGAGCTAATTTCAGTCCCGATCTGACAATCAAATTGCGCTTGCGGCACTCGTGGTACTTTTTCAGCATCCAAAATCCTTTTAACTAGTACGTAAGGGCGTAAGAACGATTGCCATTAGCCCGCGTTGTGAACCTCGCGAATAATCGTCAGTAGCACGTTGCGGTCTAATTCTTGGGTGGCGTACTCGATATATTTTACTTGCCAGTCTTCTAAGTCTTGTAGCACCACCGATAGTGATGTTCCGGCTGAACGTGCGGCCGCCATGTCAACTCCGACATCGGCTTGCCTTGAGAGAATGAAGACTCGGGCTCTGCCTGAATAGCCTAATGTGTCCCGCAGAGAAAGGCGCAGGAATGCTTCTGATCTTTCTATGCCGATAGTTTCAGTAATACGCTTGACCAAAGTTTGGAATTTTGTCAGCGGTCCGAACAGATCAACTGTGGGAACAGTGACAAGCTCGTATGACAGTAGTCGGTCAATGGCGGCCGCGGCATCAGCAGTTGTGACGTCGCCCAAATTGCGGATAACTAGTGCAATGGTATGGAGGCCGTCGAGGGCATTCCACAAACGGCTCATCATGGCGCGTTCGGTAGCTGAGAGCACAAACTTCTCTTTGGGATCGGTGAGCTTCTCGTCTGCCAAGTAATTTTTTGGATCTTGCAGCTTTTCTAGTATTGAGTCTGCTGCTTTAGGTAGTTTCTTCCAAGTAACTTCAGTGTTGTCGGCCGCCAATGCGGCGTCTAATAGTAATTTATCGAGAGCTTTTGATACCTTACAAATGTCTTTCGCTAGGTCGGCTGGCGGTGTACGTTGGACAAAGACGAAAATTCCTTGTTTCCAGGCTGAGGCAAATTCAGTTACAGCCTTGTTCCCCATGATTTTCCCTAACTTAGCATGGGTGATTTTACCCATCTCGAACAGCGCTCTGAATTGCATATCGCGATATTCAACCGAGAGCACTCCAGTCTCGCGATTAGTTGCTAGGTTTTGCAGAAGGTTTGACGGATCTGTCGAGCCCAGGTGGCCGACTAGTGATTGCACTTTGTCGTCTTCCCCAGCTACAGCGCCAAGATTGACCTTGTCGTTTTCTTCAGTTTGACCATAGAAAGCTTGGTCTTGTAGAGCAATTTCAAGCTGGCGACTGGTAAATATCTGTTTCTTTACAGCGAGGGTGCCTAGGGCCATTTTTTGTTTGGCTGGCATTGAATTGAGTTCCATCAACATATCGTCGAGCTGGGCTTTAGAAATCAGTCCTGAGGCGATGAAATACTCTTTTATAGTAAATGCTGTTTTGGTTTTGAAGCAATTAACTAAAAACGGAATTTTAGCGAAAATCGGATAGATTGATTTTTCTGCTTCTAGCTCTTTGATGCGTTCTAAGAACTCTGATTCTGAAAGGCGACCTTGGGCAACGACTTTGTTGATTAGGGTGACCACTGGTGAATAGTTATCAATAGCCGATAGCAGCAGATTACGGCGGTGGTGGGCGGTCATATTGATTTTTAGGTCGAGCCCGTGGCTGGTTAGGACGGGCACAGTCGACATCAATACTTGATGAGAAAGATCTGTGCTTTCTTCAACAAACGAAGTGGCACTACCTAAGGCCGTTTGGATGAACTTAGTCAGGGTGGGTGAATAGTCGAATAGTTCTGAGTGATTGTCAAAGACGTGGAAAGACATTAGCCCGGTTAAAGACTGGCGCACTATGGCTATAGCCTTGTCTGCCTTGAGGAAGATCAGAGCGCCTGATAATTCGAGTAGATTCTCGGCCAAACGGCCCGCTTCAACCAGTATTTCTGCTGGAAAAAGATAGCCGCACAGGGTTGAGTCAATGAGAATGGCATCATACAAGCGTTTTGACTTGCTCAATGCTGCTATTTCGCTAAGAAGTTCCGGGCCATATTTGAGAACAATGATGTTCTGCTGGGAGCCCGTACGGTCCTTGGTTAGCTTGATTTCGGTTGGTTCAACCGCCACTTTCAGCTCTTGAAATTCAGTGTAGTAAAGGCAGGCTGTAGGTTAGCCCTTAACATTAGCCCATAATACCTTAACAGATTTCAGCCCCTACGTCTTCACTAGTCATAGGGTATACTTTTGTCGATTGTCAGAAGGTCAAATCATTGAGCATTTCCTGTAAGTCTAAATTTTATGACGCTCGCCGCTATACTTCGCTCTTGGCTTGTTTGGCGATAGTTTGTCCACTTTCAGCGCCAGCAGCCTTAGCTCAGCGACTGATGGACCAACAAGGCCTGTCGCGACCAATTGAAAACCCAGGCGATGTTGTCAAAGAGCAGGAGGCTATTCTTCCTGGGCAAGCGCCAGAAGTTTCGCCTATGCGCCAGCGTATTCAACCTTTGCCCAAGGCCGGGGTGACCAACGATCTGCTGGTAAAAAAAGGCACAACTACTCCTCTTTTGAAGGCTGAAGTTACCTATTGCGTGCCGAAAGGCACTGGCATCAAACTCAAGCTTTCATCTGTGCCCACTCAAGGTATGCACTTGCTAGATCGTGATATGGACGGCAAGCTGCATCCAGCTCATGTGGGAGATGTCATCACTGCCTCTACTTCTGAAGACATTTATGTCGAAGACAATAAAGTGATCCCGGCTGGCACAGTATTTAAAGGCCGGGTCTCGTCAGTTAAGCCTCCCCGTCGAGTGCAGCGACCAGGTTGGTTAGAGATTTCGTTTACTGAACTAGCTTTACCAAACGGCAAGCGCTTTGCCTTCTCGGCTGAAGCTAATAATTTTAAAAAGGCCACTCTTAAAGGTGTAGCTAAAGGCACTGGAATGGTGGCCGCAAATATGGCCGGTGGTGCCATTGTGGGTACTTTAGCGGCCTACCAGATTGTTGGTGGAATGCGTGGGTCAGCGGCCTGCCACTATTACAATCTGGCTGGGGGAGCTGCTGCTGGTGCCTTGATCGCTGCCGGTCACGCCATCATGAAGAAGGGCGACCGCGCAACCCTTGAGCCCGGCGATGATCTCAATCTATCTATTGATACCGATTTACTTCTTCCGGCTCTTTCTGAACCAACTAAGAAAGTGGCCAACATGAACCTGGATGGCTTGTCTATCGAGGTCGGTAAAACCAAAGTAATAAAGGATGGTCTTGATGGTCACTTTATTCGCATGGACGTAACCATCGATAACAACAGCGACCGCAAGCTCAGCGCCATAGATCTTTATTTGCGCGACACTAATGGCAATAAGTATCCTGTGGGTATGGGACCCGGAGACGACTCTGAGTTTCTCTTTACCCTTGAGCCCTATTCTTCGCTGCAGACTAAATTGTTCTTTGCCACTGAATATCCAAAGCTCAGGCATGAGCTTATATGGATTGACCATCGAACCCGCAAAGTATGTTTCAGGCAGAAGTTAGAGTAAATCTTAGAAAAACTGAAAATAAGCGAAAATACTTTGCGTAATCCTACGTAGAACGCCATTGACTGACTAAATTAGCAACCTATAATGTATTTACTGAGTGTTTACTGAGTATCTCTAATTAGTAAAAGTATTTAGTAACTGATTTTCGCCACTAATAATTTGGTACCTTACACAAGAGACCGACCTAGTTTCTTTGTTGGGTTCTCGCTGTTGATTTGAATTGACGCACTTACTAACTGAGATTTGATTACTCATATTTGATACTCATATTTGATTACTGACTTGTTTATTACTAATTTGTCCGAGCTTAGCACCCCAATGACAGCAACTTTAGCCCTCGAAACAACAATTTCTCTTAACTACGAGCGCGAGCAAGTATCCCTTCAAGGTGCCTCAGCGCCTAGCCAGTCCCAGCTTAGCCCGGCAGCTAATCTAGATCAGTCATTGATGCTTGAGCTAATTGCTCAATCGCAAGTTGTTTCTAACGAAGTTTTGTCACAAGTGGCTCAGCTGGCCAGTATGCGCAATAGCCAAGTAATTGATGTATTGTTTGAGAGTGGGTTTGTGGCAGCGAGCGATCGTCGGGCATTTATTGATGCTGCTCAATCTATTCGCTCAAACTGGCTTTTTAAGCCTTGGGCAGTGCAGGCACTCAATCGCGCTCTGAACGATTTTCTGCCTTTCAGCCAAGTCTTAGAAGAACTCGATTTGCACCCAAGCAATGCTTTCTCTGATAGTTCTCTCGGGCAGCTAGCTATGGCCTGTCAGTTGATAGATCGTGATCAGTTTAATCAGGCTAGACAGTACAGTTTAGCGCGAGGCCTGACTATTGGTCAGAGCCTGAACCGCTGTTGCGGAATGCCAATTTCTATGTACAAGATACTAATTGATGGTCTGGCCCGTCTTACTACTGGACAGATTACAGAAGAGCAATTGCGACAACGAGTGCGCAATGCTCGCATGGAGAATACTTTGACTGGTGCCGTTGGTGCTGCCAGTCAGTCGCTCAAGTTGGCTCACAGTACACTTGGTTTTGCTATTTATGCCAACAATCGCGACATCCTTGAAGTGCTGGACCTATTGGTTCAGGCTAACTGTCTTAGTGAAGTAACGGCCTTAGGGTTAATGGAAGCTGCTTTGCAGAATAAACTTTCGTTTGAGTCTGTTTGGCACGAGTGTTCTCCAATCGAGACTGTAGTTTTGCAAAAGGCTCGGGCCCTGCATAGCTTAGTCGCAGTTGGTCAAATGAGCCCGCAGCAAGCGGTCGGCCATTTGCGAGAATTTAGTCTGGCACGTTGAACTTATTGGATTTGCTAGACCGAATATGCCGAATTTATAGAAGAAGAAAAGCTGCCACTGTATATAGTGGCAGCTTTTCTTCTTCGCCGGCCAATAAAAAAAAGCAGAGAGTATCTCTGCTTTTTCCATGATTTTTTTTGTTGCAACTGAGTTCTAGGCGGCCACCAAGTCGACGTTATAGCTTAATCTGACAAAGTCATATTCGACTCTGATTGAGACGGTGTTTTGGGTGGCGAATTCTAGACGGACCCGGCCAAGATTGTTGGCGCTATATTCGCTCCAGTGTTCTGGTACAGAGACGATCACGTTTTCTGGACCCCATTCTTCAACATAGGCTTTCAGTACTTGGCAGAGTTTTTCTTCATCGGCTGGGTGGTTGAACATACTCATCATGGTGTTGCTGCCTCTTAGTTGTATAAAGAGTGTAGTGAGGCTGCAAGCAATCAGCAATTGGTGGTAATCCCACCGGGTTCGTACAATGCCCAAAGTATTCTGCTCTAACCGAGAACCGAGAACCGAGACTCAATAGCGCAAACTGGCTAAATCAGCTTCTAAGGCAACACAGTCGATATAGCGCTGATCGACATCACTTGCTGTGGCTTTGGCCAGTATTCTTTTCATAGCTTCGCTTGCTATTGTCTCTTGCGACTGATTGGTAATGGTGGGCTGCGTCAAGGTTTCGCAGTCTAGTGCTGTGAGCATAAAGTAGAGAGTGCAGCCAATCGAGTAAATATCGCTCTGGGGTGAATCGTAGCCAGCATATTGCTCAGGGGCAACATAGCCGTTTTTGCCGCAAACTTTTAACTTCCGTTCTTTAGAGTAGAAGTGGGCGATTGTGAAGTCAATAACGCAAACTGAGCCATCTTCTTTTAGTATTAGATTTTCTGGAGTGATATCTCCATGAATTATAGCTGGGGAGAAAGAGTGCATATAAGCCATAACTTGGCACAGTGAAATGGCAATCTCGCGAGCCTTAGCTTCGCTAAATGAACCGTGCATGCTGACCAGATCATGAATGGGCGTTCCTACTACAAATTCAAGCACGAGATAGCCCCGATGGTCTTCTTCGAAGCAGTCGAGCAATTTCACTACTCCGGGATGATTGAGTTTGGCTAGAATGGTCGCTTCGCTTTTGTGTACAGGTGGTTCAGCATTTTCGTTGTTAATTGCATCGATTTTAGTAGGTAGTATGTATTCCTTTAGCACCACTATCTCACTAGCGTCTAAGTCTACATTTTTAGTGTTTCTCTTAGCCAGGTAAGCTCGTCCCTGACCGCCAGCGCCTAGTTGTCTAGTGACTGTGTAAAGGCCGTTGGCTAGGTTGTCTCCGCTATCAAGAATGTCTGTTCGTAAACGTTTGCCGGCATTATCGAGACTTTCTAACCACAGATTGGTGTAGCGCAGCATATGGCTGGTTTCAAAATTGTCAGGCAAGGTTAGGTGCAGTTCTGCTTCTGGGGCATATTTAATTAGGCTCTCAATGATTTCTTCTCTCGATACCCAACGAAAAGCGTTGGCGCTCGTGAGTTTGAACGATACATTTAGGCTTGAGTTGATGATAAACCACTGCCTGAAATGACCGTTGCTGTCTGGTTTCCCGCGTTCTTCGACCGATGTAATTTCCTTCCAGTTGATTACATAGTCTACTGATTCAAATGCTGAGTCTTCCATGCGACCGATTGATAGACCGCGCTCAGTTATGGCTAGGATGTTGAGCAGCCTGTGCTGTCTGCGGTAATTTATAAATAGAATAGTGCCACTGATAAAGATGGCTAGGATGGCCCAGGCAAAGGCTTGGTGTTTGTTGAAGATAGCCAAATAGGAGTGGTTTATCAACAGAATCGAATAGATATATAGGGCTGGTATGAGAATGATCAGCGAGTTTTTGCCGAGCTTAGAATAGTCCTCCGGAACGCAGGTTAGAACCTCGTTTTTATCTTTCTGCATGGCTGTTTCTGCTGCTAATTAGTGACTCTAGTCTGGCAATAATTTCTTTGGTGCGAATAGTTCTATCTTTTAGGTCGAGCTTGAGGCAGTCATTGACGAGGTGCTTGAGATTGATTGATTTGATTGTGCTGTCTTTAGGCAAATAGTTCTGTTCATATGGCAGTGGGTTTTTGCCAGTGGCAAGAAAGTACATTAAGCAACCAAAGGCGTAAATGTCGCTTGCTAGGTTGGATTTGCCTTTGATCTGCTCTGGTGGCATATAGGCAATTTTGCCGACCACTGTGCCCGTGGCTGTGCCTAAGAATATACTTGAGGCGCCAAAGTCAATTAGCCTAATTTTTCCATCCTCGCAGATGATGACATTGTCAGGAGTGAAGTCTCGATGAACGATTGGTGGTTCCATGTGATGCAAGAAATGGAGAACCTGGGCCATTTGTATGCCCCATTCGATAATCGTTACTTCGCTCACTGCCCCGTGTTTTGCTGTAAAATTTCGCAGAGTTTTGCCCTTGATGTGCTCGAGCAGCAGATAATGGCGGTTATCTTCAACAAAATAGTCATAAATTTTGACTATGCGAGGGTGCGAGATTTTTGTTAAAAGAGTGGCTTCACGCTCAAACAATTCAACTGCCTTTTTGAATTTGTCATTTTCGCGTGAGCCAGAAAAGACTGATTCTTTTAGGACAACTGGCCCACGTTGATCATGCTTGGCTAAATAAACTGCCGACATGCCGCCGCTGGCTACCTGGGCGAGCACCGTAATGCATTGCTGTAATCTATGACCTTGCTCTAGGGGGATAAAGTTGGTAGAAGCAAAACGCTGATCAAGATGACTTTGCCACAGTTCTGTGAAGTCGAGAGGATCGATCAGTCTCCTTTCTTTGATGCCTAAAGCCGCGATGGTTTCACTTGGGTGAATCGCAACTTTGGGGCAATAATATGAGGCCTGGCTAAGCACAGCCTCAAGATTCAATTTTGATATGGCGCTTAGCTCTAAGACTAGTGCGGGCTGGCGATGAAATTCAAGCACGAGCTGATTTGGCTCTAGGGATGGCTGGCCATTTTTTGCAAATGTAATTTTGGTTAGGTCCGACCAGGCATAGAGCTTTTCATCAAGTGAGCCCAATCGTGAAATTTCAATACCGCGAGAATCGAGTTTGATTTTGCCGAGTGAAAGAAAGGCCAGGGCCGGTAGGGTAATGCCGACGGTGAGCAAGCCTAGCAAAATTGTTAGAACAAATAATTCTGGCGCCAGCACATAGAGCACTGGCAGAGAGGCTGTGACAGCGGTGGTAACAAGAAGGGCCCAATTTACTAGCCAGCCTTCTTGCTTGTGACGCTGATAGAAATCGCTAAAGTCGAGCTCTTTGAAAAATCTGCTGGCTGTTGGCATTCCGCTGTAGCGGTTGTAGTGAAATTGCACAGCTGGTGGGGAATAGAGCGCTGAATCTCTCGTATCTAATGCATTTCTAATATTCAGTGCATTCCTTATATTCAGTGCATTCCTATGGCTGAGCTATAAAGCAGCTTTATTGAAGCAGCGTCGCGCGGGCTGAGGGTGCGGTCTTGATCAGTTACCCTGGTAGAAAAGAACATCATGTCTTGCGGGTCGCGGGTATGACCGCCGAATCCCAAAGCATGTCCAATTTCGTGCAAACATATTTGCCGTATGCGATTGTTCGTCAGGGGCAGCTCAGCCATTTGAGCAACAGTCAGTATTTTGATTGTGCCTTTGACGATGCCTTGTGAATTAGTGAAGACAATTGTCTCTCCAGCCTCAGCTTTGTTGCTGAATGAATTAGAATCATTAGTCCATGAGCAAGTGAGATCGGCTTGGCTAGGGTCTTTCACACTTATAAATGAAAGTTTGTCTTGAGCCCCTTGCTGCCAGGTGGCAAAACTTTCTTCCAGAATTTGAGCATATTGAGGCAGGAAGCCCGGTACACCTTTGCCAGATGCTATATAGACCTTGATCGGAATTTTGCTATCGGGCCATCTGGTTAAATGACCAGCAAGTTCGCCCAGATAGTTGTCTCGTGAACTGGCATCAGGGGGAGTGTAGCGCGGGATCGTGCCGTTTGCTAACTCTTTCTTTAGACCGGCAATCAAGCTGGAGATTTTGCTGGCATCTTTGTGGCCGGGAAAGCGCTGCATAAATTCGCTATAGGTAGCTATGGCTTCGTTTACTTGCCCCTGTGATTGGTATAGTCCACCCAGGGTGAGCCACGTGGCAGCCAGATCTGGCTTGAGTTGTTTTGCTGCTTCTAGCTCTTGCAAGGCTTCGCTGTTGCGGCCTAATTTTGCCATGGCCAAGCCCAGGTTGTTATGAATTTCAGCCATTTGCGGTGCGAGCTTCTCTGCTTGCAACAATAGATCTATTGCTTCTTGATTGCGATTGGCCTGGAGCAAAGGAATTGATTGGTTTAGCATTTGCAGCGCTTGAAAGCGCTCTTGGGTGATTGGCTGGCCATCAACGTAATATTGCTGTTGCTGATTCTGGCTCTGATTTTGATTTTGATATTGATTCTGATTCTGATTCTGATTCTGATATTGGGCTAGGGCGGCCTCGCCTAAGCATGTACTTAGACAAATACCTAGGCAAAGACAGCTCAATAAGCTTGTGGCAATCGTTGAGCGTTTCTTCGCAGCTTGCAGCATCTATATCTCTCTGGCTATGCCTGGTTAGGCTTTGTTTATTGCAGCTTCTTTGTTATCTAGAGCGGCTATGCCCGGTAGTTCAATTCCTTCAAGAAACTCTAGAGAAGCTCCGCCGCCGGTGCCGACATGGGTCAAGAGTTCGTCCTCAACTCCCTTTAGTTTAAGGGCAGATACCGAATCTCCGCCACCAATAATGGTTTTTGTACCAGTTTTGGTTAGGTCAACCAAGCAGTCAATCAATCGCCATGTTCCGTGCTCGAAGCCGGACATCTCGAATACACCTAGCGGGCCGTTCCAGAGAATAGTTTTGCATGGGGCTAAGGCGGCGACGATTAGTTTGAGAGATTCGGGGCCTAAATCAAGTCCAATATCATCACTTTCGATTTCGCTCACTTTTACTACTTTAGTAGCAACCCCGGCTTTCATTTCTTTAGCCACGACTACATCGACAGGCAAAAGCAAATTGACGCCTTTGGCTTTTGCTTTTTCTTCTAGCTCTTTGCAGTAAGCGAGACGGTCTTCTTCTACCAGTGATTTGCCGACATTGAGACCCTGAGCTTTGAGAAAGCTAAAGGCCATGGCTCCGCCGATTACCAATACATCAACACGGCTCAAAAGATTTTCTAATACGCCGATTTTGCTTGAGACTTTCGCGCCACCAATGATAGTGGCAAACGGGCGAGCTGGATTATCTAAGGCAGAAGAAAGCATTTCGATTTCTTTTGCCACTAGCATACCGGCTAGAGCTGGTTTTAAAAATTTAGTGACGCCTTCAGTTGAGGCATGGGCCCTGTGAGCTGTGCCGAAAGCGTCGTTAACATAGATTTCGCCTAGTTGAGAGAGCTTTTTGGCAAAGCCTTCTTCGTTCTTCTCTTCTTCTTCGTGGAATCTAACATTTTCCATTAAGGCAACGTCACCGTCATGCATTTCGTTTACTGCCTTTTCGGCCTTGATGCCAATGCACTCGTCGACAAAGTGAACTGTTTTGTGGCCCATCTCCGCTAGTAGCTTTTGCAAATGCTCAGCCACTGGCTTTAGGGAGTATTTAGCTGCTACTTTACCTTTGGGACGACCGAGGTGGGAAAGTAAAACTACTTTAGCGCCAGCTTTGGCCAACCAAGAAATGGTGGGGAGAGCTGCTTTGATGCGGGAATCATCTGCCACCGTGCCATCTTCATTTTGCGGTACATTGAAATCTACTCGTACCAGTACCTTTTTGCCTTGGAAGTGCTTGGCGCCTTGATCTTGAATAGTTTTCTTCATCTGTACCTAACTCGTGAGTGGTGGTAATTGCTAAATATACAGAAAGACGCCCCCAATTTGAGGGCGTCTTCTTGTTTAAGACTAGGCTTTAGCGGCGACTGGGAGCTTTTTCGCTACCATGGTTGCTAGTTCGACCAAGCGGTTGCTATAGCCCCACTCGTTGTCGTACCAGGCTAGCACTTTAACCATGCGATCACCGACTTGCATTGTCAGGTCAGCGTCGTAGATGGAAGAGTGCTTGTTGCCTTGGAAGTCGATTGAAACTAGTGGAGTTGTGCAATAGGAGAGAATGCCTTTTAGAGGGCCTTCAGCTGCTTCTTTAACACATTTGTTGATAGCTTCAACAGTGACTTCTTTCTTCAAGGTGATGGTTAAGTCAACTACTGATACGTTTGGTGTAGGCACGCGCATGGCAAAGCCATTGAGTTTGCCTTTGAGGTGTGGCATTACCAAACCGATAGCCTTAGCAGCACCGGTGCTTGAAGGAATCATGGACATGGCTGCAGCGCGAGCGCGGCGTAGGTCATTGTGAGCGCCATCGAGCAGTTTCTGGTCGAGGGTATAGCTGTGAATTGTGGTCATCAAGCCTTGTTCGATACCGAAAGCATCGTCAATAGCTTTAGCTACAGGAGCCAAGCAGTTGGTTGTGCAGCTGGCATTAGAGATGATGTTGTGCTTTTCAGCGTCATAGTTTTTGTCGTTTACACCAAGAACGATGGTGATGTCTTCGTTCTTAGCTGGAGCTGAGATCAATACTTTCTTGGCGCCAGCGGTAATGTGGGCTTTGGCTTTTTCAGCATCGGTGAAGACGCCGGAGCATTCTAGAACGATGTCGACATTGAGCTTGGACCATGGGCAATCAGCTGGAGCTTTCTCGCGGGTGAACTTGATTTTTTTGCCATTGACAATCAATGACTCTTCATCATGGCTTACTTCGTGCTTAAGTTCGCCTTGCACTGAGTCGTACTTGAGCAAGTGAGCAGATTGCACTAAATCTTGCATAGGGTCGTTGATTGCAACGATTTCGAGATCTTTTGGCGCGCTCTCGAGGTAGGCCCGGAATACGTTGCGGCCGATGCGGCCGAATCCATTTATAGCTACTCTTGCCATCTGTCCAACTCCTTATTAAATCGTCTCAAACCGGCCCAATTTTTATTAAACTGTTTCGGCGATTGGCAAAGCATATAACAATATAAGGGCGAGGCGCTCAGACTTTATTTCAGCTTAAGATGATGGGTAGCAATCTGGAAAGGTTTCGTTACTCATTCATTATTGAGTCTTCGGTTACGATAAGAATTGCCAGATTAAACACCAGGAGAAAATATGAGAGACAAAGTAGAAGCCATTCTCGACAAGTTGCGCCCGATGTTGATGATGGACGGCGGCAACATTGAGCTAGTAGACGTCAAAGACGACGAAGTTCAAGTACGCTTAGTCGGCGCTTGCGGCATGTGTCCAAGTTCGACTATGACCATGAAGATGGGTGTTGAACGCGCTATTAGAGAAGAGTTGCCTGAAATCAAGCGTGTGGTTTCAGTCTAGATTTTGATTTAGGCCTCATGATCGCGCCGGCTGCGAAAGTCGCTTGACAGGTAGCCGGCGATTGCCGATTCTTGACCTGTGCCCGTGGGGTTGGTAATGTCAACGCTCTGCATATAGCTGTCAAGGCGGGCAATTGAAGCTTTTGCTGCGGCAATCGTTAGGTGCGAATTGGCTAAGATAGTACTGGCAAAATCATGAGTAAAGTCTGACAGCTGGTCATCTTCGACGGCTTTATTGATTAGGCCGATAGCTTCTGCCTTGGTACTTCTAATGGTGGCGGCGCTGAAAAGAAGTTCTTTTGCTCTGGCTTGGCCGACCAGGTTGACTAGTCTTTTAATATTGTTGTCGTCTAAAACAATTCCCAGGCGGGCCACTGGGATGCCGAAAATTGCAGCATCTAGGGCAGCAAAGCGCAGGTCGCAGGCATTGGCTAGTAAGCAGCCACCTCCCAAACAGGGTCCGTTCACCATGGCAATTGTAGGAAGCTTCAAGGCTGCAATTGTTTCAAGAGCGTTGGAGATAGCCTGCCAGAAACAAGTGGCGCTGGCGTGGTCAACAATCTGACGCAGGTCGTCAAAGTCGGCTCCAGCCGCAAAATATTTACCAGTGCCTGTGAAAATTAGCAGGCGTGCGCCTTCTTCTTCTAGGCTTTTGACTAAATGGGGAAGGCTTTTCCACATGGCTGTGTTGATGGCATTGGCGGCATTGGGGCGATTAAATGTGATTGTTGCTAGGCCAGTTGGCTCCAGCCGCACGATGATTTCTTGGCTTGGCATTATTTGCTGGTGAAGTCAAACAGCACACTATCACCTTCTTTGACACCATGCCGTTCACAGTAGCCGCCATTGACTTCGATTACTTCAGAGACATCGATTGTGCTTTCTGCAGGATAGGTAGGGCATTTACTTGGATCTTCTGACTTGCAGGGTGGTACTTGCTTGCAGATTTTTACAATTTTGCCGTCTTTTATAAAGAGCATGTCTAGTGCAATTAGGGTGTGATACATCCAGAAGGCTACAGGGCGATGGGGGTGAAAGAGAAAAACCATCCCTTGGGTCTCAGGCATTGATGTGCGGTACATCAGACCGTGCTCAATTTCTTCACTAGAGCTAGCTACTTCTAGTTTGACCTCTTGATCGCCTAGTTTGACTGTAGGCAGCATGGCCAGCGCCTCCCTGCAAGTGAAATTGGTGAAAAGCGAGATAAGAGTAGCCGTAAGAGTGCAGGTAATAGTTAATTTGTTGGTTTTCATAGCCAGTGCATTCTGTTAAATGGGGTTTTTGAATAAATGAATTGTACCGTGTCGTTTAGCACTCCGCGTTTTAAGGCGTACGACTTACTGACTACTAAGCCAGCAGGGTCAATAACGCCAGAGACACCAGTATTAGTCGATAGCACGAGAAAGCGTTTGTTTTCTACTGCTCTAAGTGTGGCGCAGGCAAGATATTGTTTGTTCAAAGAAGAATTGTGAAACCAGCCGAGATTAGCCAAGACTACAATTAGTGACGCCCCTTCTCTAACTTGATCAGAAACGATTTTTGGAAAAATCACTTCATTGCAAATGGCTACTCCGATTTTGCCCCAACCAGAGCGGATAATTTGAGCTTTCTGCGCGGCTAGAAAGACTTCAGACGTGGTCGGTAATTTTTCACGTAAGCTCTCCGGTACTACTTCACCAAATGGTACTAGGCGTTGTTTAACGTAGGCACTTTCTTTGTAGCCGAAGGGGCTGATCAGTCTGGCTACATTTATATAACCGTTCTTTAGGGGCTCAATAGCACCATAAATTATTTCTTTGCGCTCTTCTTGACTGATATGTTTGAGGGCTGGTAGCAGGCCGCCTTGACCCATCTGACCGAGGGTGACGACGCCTTCAGGTAAAACTACAAGACTTGAGTTCGTGTTGGCTGTAAGTTCGTTGTAGCGGCCGCAGAACGCGGCTGGTGAGATGGTCTTGAAGCGCTCTTCTTCAATTGATACAGCACCCTGCACAATTGTCACCGGGATTGGTGGCGTCTGTGGATTGAAGCGAATGGCATGCTCAGGTCTCACTTCATCTTCTATTTGAGCGATTCTTTGGCTGCCCCAATTAAGGGCAATGGCAATGATCAGACAACATAGTAAAAGATCGAGGGCAGAACCAAATTTGATATTGAGTTGGTCTGTGCGTGCACCGAGATTGCGAGCGATACCAGTGGTTTCGATGATTAGTTGAGCGCAAGCAGCATTAAACATGACGATGACAAAATCGACTAGGGCGCTACCGCCCACTGCTGCAAGTTGAATCAATGGTAAGTTGCGTGATTGGGTGTAGGCCAGTTGGCTCAAAGGAGATCCAAAAAATAGAGGCGAGGTGGCCACTACCCATTGCAGGAAAACCCAAATTGAGGGCACGGCAATGAGATATGGATAGAACGGCCGACGATGATTTGGTAAGAAGCTCGGGCGCAGAGGCAAGCAAAAAACAAAGAGGGCAAACAGTGCTGTTAGCGAAGAATAGTGAACAACTTCAACCAGCCATGCCAGTAGCACTATTTGAAAGCTAACGGCATCATGCAAGCCGAGCCAGCGCAGTGGATACATGCCAGTTAAGAAACTAAGAGCAATGGCGTAGTAACCAGCGCCAAAAGTGAAGCCAGTGAATAGTGATTGCCAGGGGGAATTGCAGGCCCTAATTAGTATCAAAAGTGGTATCAGCCCAAACCAGGCTAAGTAGGCTAGATCAAAGCCAGGAGTGGCAAGGGCGAGAATTGCTCCCATCAAAAAACCAAATGGTAGTTTGAGCGCAGGCCTCTGTGAGTCAAGCCACCCCGCCTTTGGGGTGACGCTGACAGGAGTAACCTGAATTTCAGAGCTGAAGCTATAACTGTTCATTTATACCGATAACCGTGCTTTGCAATGTTACACTTTGGGAGGTCAAAATAGCTAATTTAGGTTCTATTTATTGAATACTCGGCCTGAGAGTGCAAAGAGAGTGCCAAGGCGGATCATGGGCATCGATCCAGGTACTGCTACGGTTGGCTTTGGTATAGTCGATTGGGTTGCTGGAGATAGCTTTAGGTATATATCGTCAGGGGTGATATCTACTCCAAAAACCATGGCCCCAGCCAACCGCTTGAAAATGATCCGCGAAGATTTAATTAGCTTGATTGAAGAATTTAAGCCCGAGGAGTGTGGCGTTGAAGCTATTTTCTTCTTCAAAAATGCGAAGACTGTAATTCCAGTAGCGCAAGCTCGTGGTGTCATTCTTGAGGCCTTGGCTACCTTTGGTATGTTGGCTGGTGAATATACTCCAATGCAGGTGAAGCTGCATGTAACCGGCTATGGCAAGGCTGAAAAACCTGAAGTGCAGTGGGCTGTGGCCAAGCTTTTAGGATTGCCAGAAATTGTTAAGCCTGATGATGCTTCTGATGCACTGGCAATAGCTCTCACCCATGCTCGGTTAACTTGTCATCTTAGCCCCCGCCTAGAGCGGGTATAGGCGTAAAACGAATAACTATCTTGACGGCCGCATAGAGCAAGATCATGGTAAGCATATAGACTTCTTTGGCACCAATTTTTCCTTTGTACTTTACTTTTTCTGGCAGTCCTAGGGGCGTTGCGGCAATAGCGGCAATTGAGCCAAAGTAAATTGCGCCAGCTACTGTGGCTTCTAAGTTCGGTAGGCTTATTACTGGCATATAATCCATGGCAGTTAGCACTGCGCCAAAGCCCACTGCTATCTTGAAGAATTCTGTTTCGCTGATGACAAAGAAGCGCAAGGCTATGAGCCAAGCCAGCGCCAGCGCTGCCATGACGCGAAAAGTCATAATGAACTGCCAAGCCACTGAAGCTTCTGACAGTCCTGCCGATCCTAGCTGTCCGAAGCAGATCCAGCTGGGCGACCAGAGCGTGTGCGTGGGAAAACTTAAGTGCCCCAGATAGTCAAGGGTTTGCACGATCATGCCACAGGCCACAAATAAAGCTACAAATTCAAGTTTCTGCCAGATTGATATTGATGTGGCTGAAGGCTGGCTCTCAGCCAAGGCTGTTACTGGTTTTTCTTGCGCTCGAGTCTTGATTAGATAGTTGACTATGAAAACTGAGTAAATAATTGCTTTGAAGTTAGGCGGTTGTGAAAGGGCGCAAAGCAGCGGAATAAGGGCACTGGCGGCTAGCAACTGGCGAGATTTTCCCTCTTCAGTCTTGCCATCAGTGTCGTTACTCTTTTTGTCTTCAGTGCTCACTTAATTTTCGCCTGCTTTGCCGATTGATGACTTAGAGCTGGTGAAATTAATCCAGGCTGTGCCTTCATGGCCGAAATTGAATAGTTGGGGGTAAAAAATTTCGGCCATTATTTCCAGTGAGTCGATCAGGCGCGGGCCGGGGCGATTGAAATACTGATTGCCATCGGCCACATAAACGCGTTTGTTGCGCACGGCTTTGAGGGCACTATAGTGAGGCTGTTGCTCAATCAAGTGCATTTCTTCTAGAGTGCGTTTGTTATCGAAACCGCACGGTGTCACGAGAATTATATCTGGCTCTTTCTCTATCAATTCCTCCCAAGTCATCCAGGGAGAATGCTTGCCAGCCTGGCCAAATAAGTTAGTGGCGCCAGCCAGTTCTACTAACTCTGGCATCCAATTTCCTGCTGCCATCAGTGGTTCTATCCACTCGATCACCGCCACTGAAACTTTGGTCATGCCTCTGGCTAAAGCTTCGTTTGCTTTTGCTTCAATGGCATCAACTCTGCTTTGACATGTGCTTATAAGCTCTTGTGCTCGATCTTCTACCCGTAGAGCCTTGCCGATTTTTTCTATATCGTTATAAAAGTCGGCCATGCTATTTGGTTCAAGTGAAACTATTTGCGGCTTACTGCTGACCATCTGACACAGTGCTGCTTCAACATCACGGAGGCTAACAGCGCAAACTTCGCACTGCGCCTGGGTGATAATGTGGCTTGGCTGAAGGCTTTCGAGAATATCGGCGTCAACTTTGTACACCGAAAGCGACTCTTGCAAAATTGCTTTGACACGCTGATCTATTTCATAACTAGAGCCGTCTACCTGAAATTTAGGTGAGGTGCAGATTGGTAGAGATTTTATAGATTGAGGGAAGTCGCATTCGTGCGAGCGCCCCACCATGTATTCTCCTAAGCCAAGAGCATGAACGATCTCGGTGGAACTGGCAATCAGTGAAACTATTCTTGGTTGGATGGCTGTCATTTTTCTCGCGAAATTAAGTCAGAAGTAATTGCCGCCAGGTTGCCGCAGCCGCTCAGAGCCATGGCTAGGTCAAACTCAGATTTGAGCAGATTCAGCACTGCTTCCACCCCACTTTGGCCAGAGAGGGCCAGGCCCCATAGTACAGGCCTTCCTATCATTACAGCTTTGGCTCCCATTGCCAATGCTTTCAGTATGTCAGTTCCTCTTCTGATGCCACCATCGAGCAGAACTTCTACTTCCATATGGCTGTTGGAGCGATTGCTCTTTTCTAGGGCGGCGATGATGCCTGGCAAAGCCTCTATTGTTGAGATTGTGGTATCGAGCTGGCGGCCGCCGTGGTTGGAGACAATTATTCCCTTTGCTCCGGCAGCAACGGCCTTTATGGCGTCATCGCCGCGCAAAACGCCTTTCACTAATACTGGCAGTTTTGTTAGGGAAATAATCCATTCAAGATCTTTCCAGGTCAGACTGGTGTCGTAGAGTGAGGCGATATAACTAGCTAAGTCAGAGTCTTGATTGTCGTTCTTGTTCTTATTGATGTTGCCTAGAGCAAACTTTTCTAGGTTGGCTGCTCTAAGACCTAGCGGCAGAGTAAATTGATTGCGTATGTCTCGCTCCCGTCGTCCTAGTACGGGCGAATCGACTGTGACAACGAGGGCTTTGTAATTGTTGCCCTCGGCTCTGGCTACGAGATCTTTTGTAATCGCTCGATCTTTGTAAACGTATAATTGATACCACAGGTGGTTCCCAGCTTTGGCTACTTCTTCGATGTCGTGATTTGATAACGTGCTTAAGGTCATGATGGTGTTCAATTTCTTAGCCGCTGCTGCAGTTGCCAGTTCTCCCTGCCTGTGAGCCAGTGCTTGGAAGGCTGTTGGGGCAATAATAATAGGCATATCAATTTCTTGGCCGGCGAGAGATAGCGACATATCTCTTTGGCTGATATCAACTAACATGCGTGGCCAAATTGAAATCTCGGCAAAAGCCTTGCAATTGCGCTTCAGTGTAAGCTCGTCGGCGGCCCCGCCACGATAATAGTCGAAGTGAGATGGGGCTAGTGTGGTCTTATCTAGTGATTTTTCAACCAGTTCTTCAAGCTCGGCCAGATTTATTAAAGTATTTCTGCTAATCATTGATACTCATTCTGCGATTCTCCTTCTACCCCTTTGTTGCCCTCTTTAGAAGGGTCTTAAACTGTCATTTTATCGCCCGTGATGGTATCGCTAGTAGTATCAACCTTTGTTTTTGTGTAGCATAGGTCAAGAGAAGATTCTTTTTAGACTCTTGGAAAGTTGATTTTGCCGCCTTCCGGGGCTTTGCCCCGAGTTCCTGACATGGTATATTTCATAATCTAAATCTTGGGCGTCTCTTCTTGGAGCGTTGCTAATTCGTTGGTAGTTCACTGGTAATCAGTTTGGTATCTTGCTGGTAATTTGATGGCTCGTTACTTTGTTGCCATAATCTCTGCGCTCTTGGCCTTTGCCTTGGTTCAACTGCTAGTAATTGCAGTAATTGAGTGGGCCCACGTTATGCCCCGATCCGGTGTTAGCGCTGCAGTCGATATTTACCATCTTTTTGTTGCTTTCCTTGATTGGGCTGCTTGTATAGCCTGCGTTACCGTCGGTGTGGCTCTTGCTCCTGGTCGCAAATTGTCTATGGCCGTTGGTCTTTGCTTGGCCATGGCTCTATGGCACCTGGCTCAAATATTCGTGGTCTTTTCCTTTGCTCAAGCTATTGGCACTGGTATTGTGCCGCTTTCGATCGTCTACTATGGCGGTTTGATCGTTACTGGCGCGCTTTGTTGCTTGCTTTACGAGCGAGTTTCTGGCTCTAGTGAGCTTGAGCGTCGTCGTGCCTTAGCTGCAATAGCTGGCCCTTCTGTTTATAGGCAGGCTTTGAGTTCGGTTGAAAGTGAGACTGTGCCTTTGGAGAGTGGCTTCTTCGATTTTGACCTGATTTTGCTTGAAGATGAATTGCTCAAAATAAGACCTGATCGCGATGCCTATATTTCGGCGCTGCGGCTTGGTATGGCCATTGAACGTGACTGCGGTTATGTCAACTGTCGCGCTCGTAGCTCTAGCTTTGCTGAGTTGATGCTTGACGTTAGTATGCGTTTATCTGCTACCGCTGTCGGCCAAGAGCAGTCAGTCTGGGTGAGCTTGGCTAATGGTTTTCGCCTGTACAAATTCGAAGAGAGCGATATCCGCAGGGAGCGTATAGCTGCCCTGCTCAAATTACTTGATAACGAACTTGTCCTCTCGGCCAGTGAAAAACGTGAAAGCGTTGAATCTGTTTTAGTTTAAGTGCCAGACTTTGCTTCGACTTGGTCGAGCAGATCAATAAACTGATTTCTAAAGGTGGCGATAATGCGCCTGACTTCATTTTGAGTAGTTTCGCAAACCACTCCGCCGCCATTTTTAGTCATGAAAGCAGTTAGTTCTGGTACTTCTACCAGGGAATTGGCCTCTTGCTGATTATGGTTAGCAATTTCTTCTATCCAGGCAATAGGCGAACTCAAGAAAATCTGGTCGCGCTTGGCGTAAGGGTGACGTAGTTCTAATAATTGTCCATCTGCTGTCATCAGCCTCAAGGTGCCTGGCACTATGCGGTAGCTTGGTAGGTTGTGATCGCTAGTTTGATAAAACTCGATGGCATTACTGTAGCCTTGCAACTCCGAAGCCAACCACAAGAGCTTTTCATCTGCAATTTTGCCACGCAAATGGGGCAACGCCTGGGGCAGCGCTTGGTTGAAGGCTATTTGGCCAGCCAGTAGTTTGGCTTTCAGATCCTGAAACACGGTTACCTCGCAATTTGACCGCATCAGTCTAACCCGATTCGTATCAAGGTGAACATCTTTAGATGCCTTTTCGCTTCTTAGACAGTTGTTTTGGGTTCCATTAGTAAATTTATAAAATAATCTCTCCTCATTACAGTTGTTCCACAGCATCTTGAAAATATGCGCCCTACTCATAAAATTCACGTGAAAGCGCTTTGTCCTTGCTAAGTTTCTTGGATCATGAGAGCTAAGAAAGGGCAAGAACACCTCTGGAACTGCCATAATTTGCCAAGATAACCGAAGAAAAACACAAATCTGATGACAACTCGTAACGGCGCTGGTACAACGGCCAAACCAAATCAATCTCAATCTGGTCAAGAAGGCCAATACACTGACCTGAGCAGTATTATTGAGCCGGTTGCTAGCGAGATGGCATTGGTTGAAGAATGGCTAGTTACCAACTTAATCGATGACAGCCCATTTGTCGGTGACTTACTCTCCCAGATTTTTCAAGCTGGTGGCAAACGCATCAGACCTCTGATTTCTTTGCTTGGTTCAAAAGCAAGCTTGACCGATAGCCAAGTTGATGCCGCTCACAGTGAGATGTCTCGCTTACACATCATATTGGCAGTTTTGACTGAGCTCATTCACTCGGCTAGCTTGGTCCATGACGACGTTATAGATGCGGCTTCTACTAGGCGCGGCAAAGAGACGGTAAATAGGCGCTTTAATGACAAGCTTGCCGTGCTCTTGGGTGACTTGCTTTTTGCCCAAGCCTCAATTTGCCTGGCTCGCATCATGAACCCCGTGGTGGTTGGAATTTATGGTCAGGTGCTGGGAGATCTTTGTTCTGGCGAAATTGGTCAAATGCGTCAACAATTTGTCTGTCGGGTAGATTGGGATGCTTATATTCTCAAATCAATCAATAAAACTGCCTCTTTGATAGCTGCCGGAGCCCATAGTGGTGCGATTTTAAACGCTCGGCCAGATAATGTCGTGGCTGGTCTTAAAGACTATGGCGTCAACCTCGGAGTTTGTTTCCAGATCGTAGACGACTTGCTCGATGTCACGGGCTCTGCTCAAGAGACTGGTAAGCCTGTTGGCAATGATCTACGCAATGGTTTACTCACCGCCCCAGCTCTTTATGTCCTCGAGCGCAAAGACAGCTCGTCGTTAAGACTAATAGAGCTTATTAACAATCGTTCTGTGCAGAGCGATGAAGGTGTTGAGGAGGCATTGACCATTATTCGAAAGAGTGGTGGCGTTGAAAAAGCTCAGGCACTAGCGGTTTCTTATGGAGCCAAAGCTAAGACTGCTCTGTCTGTTTTGCCTGAAAGTGACAGTAAGAATGCTTTAGCAGCGATGGTTGACTACGTTCTTGTTAGAAGTAACTGATTAGATTTGGTAATGTCGATGAATGCACCAGCTGAAAACCGCCTACGGCCTGAAAATTTCTATCCTTTGAGTTTGTCACTTAACGGCAAAGAAGTAATTGTATTTGGCGGTGATTTGAGTGTTGCTTTTGAGCTATTGCGTCTATTAGAAGCGGGAGCGCGGGTTACTGTTGTTTCGGCAGCATTTGTCAGTGAGATTCAAGAATTGCATATCACATATGGTGATCGTCTTGAGCTAGTGCGGGTCAGTGAAATTAAATTCCTAGAAAAGTGTGTAGACTTAGCGCGTTTTTCTCTTGTATTTGCTTTGAGCACTAATCAGTTGGCCAATGAGAAAGCAGCATCCATGGCATCTCTCAGCAGTGTGCCGTTCTATTTTGTTGCTGGTGTCGGTTGCAGTTTCGTTCCTGTCACTATATTTAAGCGTGGCCACATTAAAATATCGGTTTCATCCGATGGTATCTGCCCATCTCTTGAGGCTTCGTTGATGCAGCGTATAGAAGAAGTATTGGTCAATGATATTGATCGGTACAGCGTTTTTCTAGACTCTGTTCGAGAGTGGCTATCTCGGCAATCGACTGCTGATAGCTGTCAGACTTGGTTTGAGATCAATGCTTCTGAGGCTCTATCATCCGCTTTATCGCGCAATAACTTCGAAGAAGCATCGAGTATCCTTCACCGGTTGCAGACTAGCCCTGAGCTTGAATCAGAGTGTGATAAACAGCTTTTTGATGAGGCTAATTAATGGCTGCACTAGTAAGTCAAGACGATAAAAACAAAGATCTTGAGCACGGTGAGGCTGCTCCTGCCGTGGCTGCGCCAACGAGCAATATAAAAATTGCCTCTAAAAAGGACCAGCTTTCACCATTCGCTTCAGTTAAGCTTTCGGTCTTTTTAATGTGTTTGATGGCTCTGACAATTCTTATCGGCGCTGGAGTGCCACAGGAATCTCAAGGTGGTCAAGAAAAAGTCTTTGAAGTATTTGGAAATCAGACGGCTGAATGGTTGATTAGGCTTGGGATCAGTGACATTTATCACTCGCCCTGGTTTCTTGCCTTAACAGCCACTCTTACCTTAAACATGATCGTGGTTAGCTTTCAGCGAGTATTTCCCAAACTGAAGTTACTCAAGAATTCGCTACCGTTCTTTCGTGGTCAGGACATTTTAAAACTTCCTGTTCATCATTGTTTTACTGTAGTGAAGGCCGAAGAACAGACGGCTCTAGTGGCCGATCTTTCTGTTCGACTGACAAAAATGGGTTACAAGGTCAAGGCTGAAGGTTCTAAGCTCAAGGGAGAATACGGTGTAGTTGGTCGCCTAGCGCCATCGGTTACTCACGTCGGTTTGCTCACTTTATTGCTTGGTATCACTATTACTTCGTGGACTGGCTTCACTGGTTTTCAGGCCGTGTTACTTGACGAAAAATTGAATTTTAGCGATTCACAACATAGTAAGCTCTGGATTGGCTCATTGCCAAAATGGCAGGTGAGAGTTGATGGTACTCGGCGTGAGAACTATCCTGGTGGTCAGGCCAAACAGTGGTTTAGCACTCTCAGTGTGGTTGACGATAAGGGCAAAGTTCTCCACCAAGGCGAAATCTCAGTCAATAATCCCCTTACTTACGAAAGCGTCGATATCTATCAATCAAGCTGGGGCTTGGCCAAAGTGGCGGTGAGCTTCAATGGTCACCTGCGCCAGTTAGATCTGAGACCAATGGGAGAAAAATATGCTTGCTTCTTGCCGCTGGATCAAGACACTGTGCTAATTATGTCACTAGCCTCGGAAGGAAAGAGTTTGCGTGTTTTTGCAAAGCGCCGAGAATGGCAAGCACCTAAGCTTATTTCTGAGATTCAGTCTGGCAAGTCAATTAAACTTGGTGACGTTGATGTTGTCTTCGAAAAAGCTATACCCGTGACTGGTTTGCAGTACAAAAGAGATCCAGGCCTACCGGTTACTTACCTGGCTTTTGGCATAATTATGATTGGTGTGCTCTTAGCCGCAGTGCCTCATCGCCATGTATGGGTGGCGCTGGACGAGAACAAGCTTTACATCGGCGGCACTTCTCGCAAAGCTAAAGTAGGCTTCGAGCGTAGTATGGAAAATTTGGTGGAGAAATTGAAAGTTTCCTTTACCCTGCAAGAGAAAGTAGATCAGGGGGACCAAGCACATGTCTGATTTTCAGCTATATCTCACTAATACGGCCGGACTGTCATCGGTGGCCTCGTTCTGGGTGTTTGTCGCTTCTAACGGTACCAAACGCTTTAATAGCATCGCTCTAAAAGTGGCTAATGGTGTCATGCTTGTCGGTTTTGTCGCTCTAACTGTAGCTATCATCACCCGTGGTATCGAAGCACAACGATTTCCCTTGGCTAATTTATACGAATCGCTCTTGTGGTTTGCTTGGGCCACTATGGGAGGATTTCTCTATCTGTGCCGGTCTTATGGTATTCAGCAACTAGGCTGGTTAGCTAGTTTGCTGGCCGCGACAATGTTTTTATATGGTAGTTGGCTACCCCAAAGTCAGCACGAGATTAGCCCTCTGGTGCCTGCCCTAGTCAGCTATTGGCGGCAAATACATGTGCCGCCCTTAATTGTTTCGTACGCTATGTTCTTCCTCGCTGGCTTGTCAGGCTTGCTCAACCTCTGGCAATCAGGTCGTTTGAGATCTCTAGCCTATTGCGTTGGTACTATCATTGCCGCCAGCAGCGCTATCGGCCTTGGTACTTTCAGTAAAGTAGACACCCAGTGGCTGCAACTCTTGTTTGTTGCTAGCTCGGTGCTTGGCCCTTTTCTGGCATTTCGCAGTCTGCCAGTTCAAGATGCCGCAATTGAGCAGTCTAAAGCCGCTAAAAAGAATGCTGAAATGTATGACGATGTTGGTTATCGCTGCGTGGCGATTGGTTTCCCGCTGCTTACAATTGGCATCATTACCGGCGGCCTTTGGGCTAATCACGCTTGGGGAAGCTACTGGTCATGGGATCCCAAAGAGTCTATGGCTTTGGTCACCTGGCTTTCTTATGCTGCTTACATTCACCTACGAATACAAAGGGACCTTTCGGCGGAAAAGCTATCAATTGTTTCGGTGATTGGCCTGCTTCTTACCCTTTTGACTTACCTCGGCTTCAACTCTTTAGGGTTTGGTGGCCTACATAGTTACGGAAAGTTTAAATAAGCCGTCGTTCTCGTTGAATTTATCTAGTTAGTTTTGGACCTCTGGCAATCTACTTATAGATTGTTCCAGCCTAGCTTATATCGGCTTGTAAGAAGCTTTGTTAAGACCAGGCAAAGCAGGCTTAACCTGGCTCTAATCTAGGGTTTACCCGGTTATCAAGTGACTGTAGGAACATTTTAATAGGAGGGTGCGTCAACTCTCTAGTGAGTCACAAAAATTAGACTAGGTAACAAATAACCAGCGGCAGGAGCCGCAAGTAACATGCCAAGAAAAGCGCAGAAAGAAGTTTATAGATCTGAAGATTTCGACGAAGTTAGCTTCGACGACGAGATTGCTGTGGTTGAAGAAGTCGAAGGTGTTGATGACGAGGATGTCGCAGAAATTGCCGAAGTTTCACGCGGCCGCTTAATCAGTACTCCAGGTGAAGATCCTGTGCAGTTCTACCTGCGCTCAATTGGTCGCATCAGGCTGTTGACTGCAGTGGAAGAAATTGAACTAGCTAGGCGTATTCAAATTGGCGATGACCTCGCCAAAAAGAAACTAGTGCAGGCAAATCTGCGTTTGGTTGTAAGCGTCGCTAAAAAGTATCAAGGACGCGGACTTCCTTTACTTGATTTGATTCAAGAAGGTAACCTCGGTTTGATTCGAGCTGCCGAAAAGTTTGACGCAGAGCGTGGATATAAGTTCTCAACTTATGCCACTTGGTGGATCCGTCAGGGTATCACTAGAGCCATTGCTGACAAATCGCGCACCATCCGCGTGCCTGTGCACATGGTTGAGACTATCAATAATTTGCGTAAGGTCACGCGCAAACTTTCGCAAGAGCTTGACCGCAGGCCAACTCTAGAAGACTTGGCTAAGGGGCTGGGAGTTAGTGTAGAAAAAGTACGCGATATTCTAGCTGCTAACCGTTCGCCTCTCTCTCTCGATACGCCTTATGGTGAAGAGGATGATAATTCTTTGTCGGAGGTGGTGGAAGATGAAAATCACTCTTCTCCTGAAGATTCGACGGCCGCTAGTTTGATGTCTCAAGACATTCGCGGGGTGTTGTCGATGCTGACTGCTCGAGAGCGTGAGATTATCATTCTGCGATTTGGTCTAAATGATGGTAAGCCACGCACTCTAGAGCAGGTTGGTAAGCTCGTTGGTATCACCAGAGAGCGTACTCGTCAGATTGAAATAAAAGCACTACGCTTTTTGCGTCAATCGCGCCAGGGCTCGCAGCTGAAAGACTATCTGGAAGCCTAAGGTTCTAACAGAAACGCAAAAAGAGGGAAGGCACCAGCCTTCCCTCTTTTACTAAGTATTGAAAAAATCTAGCTAGACGCGAATCTCTTGAATGACGCCATCTTTAACTAGAATTTCGCCACCTTCGAGGCGTTGGAAAATATTCTCTCCAATACGCACTTCCACTGGATTTTCCACAGTGAATTGAGTTACGACACTGCCTACTGGCAGTTCAGAAAGAGCTTGGTTTTGACCCTGCATCTCTTCTTTGAGCTGCAAAAGACGCATCTTTTCAGCTTCAACCTGAGAGCGAATTGTTTCAATTTGCACCCTGGCGTCGGATGAAACCATGCCGCCTGCTCTTTTCTCAATATCTGCTACGGCTCTTTTACCCTTGAATTCTAATTGCTGCAATTCAGCGTCAATCTGCTGAATATTGCGCAAAATCTCATTGGCAACCTGGGCCTTAAAGTTCTCAGTGACAATTGCTCTGACAGCTATTTGTCGGATGAGGCTAATTGACTCAGCCATCTTTCCTCCTAACCAAACCGAATCCTGAGATACATGACATATGCATCTATCTCGATGGCGCTAGTTTAGCAGCATTGATGTTAGTTCTCAGCGCCATCGAGGTTGTCACTAGAACTTTTCTGCTACCGACTTGGCCTGGGTGAAGAGCAACAGGTAGTCGCGTCCACCAGCCTTGGAGTCAGTACCGCTCATGTTGAAGCCACCAAATGGATGGACTCCCACTAGAGCGCCAGTGCACTTGCGATTTAGGTAAAGATTTCCGACGTGAAATTCACGGCGGGCCCGCTCTAGGTGCTGGCGGTTTCTTGAATAAACCGCTCCGGTTAAACCGAATTCAGTATTATTAGCCACTGCCAGAGCATGGTCGAAGTCTTTAGCCTTAATTATGGCGAGGACTGGTCCAAATATTTCTTCGAGCGAAATGCGTGCTTCAGGGTCAACCTCTGAGATCACTGTCGGTTCGATATAGAAGCCACCGTCTTTGGTGTCAATTTTATTGCCACCAGCGACAACTTTCCCTTCTTTTTTGCCAATTTCGACATATTCAAGAATACTGGCATAGGCTGATTTCGAACTAACTGGACCGTAGATGTTCGTTCTTTCTTCAGGGCTGCCGATTTTTAGAGCACGAGTGCGCTCTACCACTTTTGCAACCACTTGGTCGTAGACTTTCTCATCAATGATTGCTCGGGAACAGGCTGAGCACTTTTGGCCCTGGAAGCCGAAGGCTGCTGCTACTATTCCTTCTGCGGCAATGTCAAGGTCGCAATCGCTGTCGACAATAATTGAATCTTTGCCGCCCATTTCGGCCACTACTCGTTTGATCCAAAGCTGACCTTTTTGTGGCTTGGCGGCCAATTCGTTAATGCGCAGACCGACTTCTTTAGAGCCGGTAAAGGCAATATAGCGGGTTTTCGGATGAGTGACTAAGAAGTCGCCAACGCTAGCGCCGGGGCCGGGCAGGAAGTTCAGCACGCCCTTGGGCAAACCGGCTTCTTCCATAATTTCAACAAATTGATAGGCAATGGCTGGAGTTTCAGAGGATGGTTTGAGAATGACGGTGTTGCCAGCGACGATGGAGGCGGTGGTCATTCCGACGAGGATGGCGAGGGGGAAATTCCAAGGTGGAATAACTAGACCAACGCCTAAGGGGATGTAATAAAGCTCGTTCTCTTCGCCGGCGTTGGCGGTCACAGGTTGTGGTTCGCTCAAGCGCAGCATTTCGCGAGCATAGAAATCACAAAAATCAATTGCTTCTGCTACGTCACCATCCGCCTCGGCCCAGCTCTTGCCGATTTCTAAGATCATCCAAGCTGACAATTCATGCTTGCGCCGACGCATAATTGCTGCCGCTTTCAGTAGAAATCGGGCTCGTTCTTTGGGGCAAGTATTTTTCCAGGTGTCAAAAGCTGTCAGGGCACTTTGCATCGCCTGTTCGGCCAAGTCGGTATTGGCTTTAGAAAAACTACCGATTACTTCTTTGGGATTGGACGGATTAGTCGATACCAGCAAGTCAGCTGTTTCAATTTTTTCGCCGTTAATGACAAGGGGATACTTCTTACCCAGCTCTCCGCGCACTTTGGCAATAGCGGCTTTCATGGCCTCTTGATTAGCTGGTAGATTAAAGTCGGTAAAGGCTTCGTTGCGGAATTCTGGATTCATTTGTAAGTATTCCTAAACTGATAATTGATACAGCATATATTCTCTAGGGCAAAGTTCGAGCAACATCAAAGTTGATTTAGGCTTTGCTCTTGCTTGCCTGATCAAATTAGGTAATTAGCTTTGTCCGTAAGAGTGCAAGCGTTATACTAAATGATGGCTTTTATGGTCTGGCAAAGAGTGAGTGAGAATGAAGCAGTATCTCGATTTAGTAAAACATGTCCTTGAAAATGGCGAGCGGCGCACAGACCGCACAGGAACTGGCACTATTTCTTGCTTTGGCCTGCAAAACAAATATGATTTGCGTGAAGGATTTCCACTTCTGACCACCAAAAAAGTCAACTTTGCTGCTGTTGTGCGTGAACTGCTTTGGTTCTTGCGGGGCTCAACCAATATCAATGATGATCTAACGCAACATACCTCTATTTGGGATGCTTGGGCCAATACCGAAGGTGAGCTTGGACCTATTTATGGCTATCAGTGGCGCAGTTGGCCAAGCGAAGACGGACATATCGATCAGATAGCTAATGTGATCGATCAAATAAAAAATAATCCTGACTCAAGGCGATTGATCGTCACTGCTTGGAATGTTGCCGACATTCCAAAAATGGCTTTGCCACCTTGCCATATGATGTTTCAGTTTTATGTCATTAATGGTCGTCTAGATTTGCAGCTCTATCAGCGTTCTGCTGACATTGCCGTTGGTGTGCCTTTCAACATCGCTAGTTATGCCTTGCTCAATATGATGATTGCTCAAGAATGTGGCTTAACCCCAGGGATTTTTACACATACTTTTGGTGATGCCCATATTTATTCTGACCATCTAGATGGCATTAATGCTCAGCTTCTGCGCGAGCCAGGGCCGTTGCCTCGGGTCACTATTGCCAATAAGCCAATATTTGATTTGAAGTTTGAAGACTTTGAATTGCATGACTATGTTCACCAAGGTTTCATCAAATTCCCAGTGGCTGTCTAAAGTGCGAGAGAAATTCGACATCATTGTCGCTGCTGATTTGAATCTTGGTATTGGCAAAAACAATGCCTTGCCTTGGCGTATTTCTAAAGACTTGAAGTATTTCAAAGACCTTACCAGCGCAACTCCTGTGCCAGAAGTATTGAATGCCGTTATTATGGGAAGGAAGACTTGGGAATCAATTCCTGCTGCCCACCGTCCGCTCAAAGGCAGAATCAACATTGTTCTAACGAGCAATCCGAACTATCCAATGCCTGAAGGGCACTTCATCAGTTCCTCCCTCGATCAAGCTCTAGATATGCTTATACCGGCTCCGGTAGATAGAGTCTTCATTATCGGTGGCGCGCAAGTCTACAACGAAGCCATGCAGCATCCTAGTTGCGGTTTGCTCTATCTCACACAGGTTCGTCACGTGTTCGACTGCGATACATTCTTACCTCCATTTAAACAGGTTTTTCAGCTGCTTTCGTGTTCTGAAGTGGAGACCGAAGATAATCTAGAATTTTGCTTCAAGGTTTACGAATTCAACTTCCCTGAATATTTGATGGCATAGTCGTATGGCTAATCAATCTACACTGCTAAAGCGCTTTTCGTTGAATTGTTTTGCTTTCTTCCTAGCATTAGCTGCTGCTTTAGTTTTAACTGAGCAAATTGAAGCTGGTCCGGAAAATTTAAATGTACCGAGTGCTGATGAGATTAAGGCAGGCAAGATGCTTTTCGTAAAGGCTTCTTGCTGGGGCTGTCATCCCCATGGAGAGAATTCAATGAATGGCGATAAGCCGCTCAAGGGGCCGCGCTTCGCTAAGAAGTATCGAAGTGATGAAGAGTTGATGCAAGCCATTCGTCGCGGTAGCGTTACTAGGGGGATGCCACCCTTTCCTGTAGAAAAGCTTTCGGAGAAAGATCTAAAACAAATAGTTCTCTTTATACGCTCGCTGTCTTGTAGTGCAAAGCCGTGATCTTCGGAAGAAAGAAAGAGCCTGAATTTACAGCAGATCTGGTTCTGCGTTTATATTGTCAGGGAATTTTTCCGATGGCTGATAGCAATGGCAAGATCAGTTGGTATTCACCAGATCCACGCTGCATATTTGATTTCGATTACTTTCATGTCTCTAAGCGATTGATGCGCACTTATCGGCAGGGTGGTTTTGAAATCAAGGTCAACCAAGCTTTTGAAGAAGTGATGTGGGCTTGCGCCGATCGCGAAGAGACTTGGATCAATGAGGATATCGTTCGCGTATATAGTCAGCTCAATCAACATGGTTTCGCCCACTCGGTAGAAACTTATTTTGAGGGGCAGTTAGTTGGCGGACTATATGGTGTCAGCATTGGCGGGGCTTTTATGGGGGAATCAATGTTTCACCGCATGACCGATGCTTCAAAAGTGGCTCTGGTATTTTTAGTTGAGCGCATGAAAGAGCGTGGCTTCATTTTGCTCGATACCCAATATACAAACAAACACCTGGCCACTTTCAATGCTCGGAATATCTCCAAGGATGAATATTTGACCAGGTTGAATGCTGCTTTGGCTCTCGATTGTCGCTTCGATTGAAGGCTAGATTGCTATTTATTTGCCAACCATTTTCTTCATGCCGTTGCCCATAGCTTTGAAGCCAGCGGCGAGGCCATGACCAATTTTTCGTGGTGCCCACATGATGCCATTGCCTACTGCTTTGGCGCCTGACACTAGTTTGTTGTCATCAGCTGCAAAGGCAGCATTGCTAGAAGCGATCACTGCCACTAACGACATTGCTGCTACTAAAGTTACTGTTTTGGATCTCATTTTTATTTCCCCGGGTGATAAGGCTGAGGGCCATTTTGCCATCATTTATCAGATTTGTAAAATAGTAGTGTTTTCACCACAATCGGAAGCGACTGCGTATTGGGGTCCGAGGAAGTCGATACGGGCTTGCCAATATCAATATAGTCGCCCTCTGCTACATTGATTCCGTCTACTGTGATTATTCTCTTATTTGTTAGCAGGCCTTTTAGAATCAAATTTAAGGCCATTGCTATGTCCGCTTCTGACACGAGAACGTAAGGCTCGCAGGCTCTAGCATCAAGAAAAATTTGGGCTAATTCAATGGCTAGTTGTTTGAGAAAGGTAAATGAAAGCATTTCGCCTTTAACCCCCGTCAGCACAAGGGCAGCTGGAGACGTTTGCCAGTGGTGCTCACGTTGTTGCATCTGTCTTTCTATTTCTGTAGCCAATGAGTTGCTTCTTGTGGCATCAACTTTGATTAGTTTGAGATTGCGCAAGGGTAAGTTTTCTAGCGCAAATCCTATAGTTGATCCACTTAATTGCAGTGTGTGAAGTCCAGCTCCAATAACAGTTGCTCGAATGGCTCTGGGCGCGATTTTGTATGTAATGTTTTGCTTTTTTAGCTCGGCACTAAGTGCTTGAGCTAAGAACACTCCAAGATCGTTAAACTTGGTGAAATCTTCTTCGCCAAATACGCTTGCTACTCCACCGCTCAACCAGATTTCGTCAATCTTTTTCATTGCATGGCTTTGATAATCGCTTAGTGAAGTTGTGAGCATTAGCTCTGCATAAGGGGTTTGACCGGCTGCAGTGAGCAAAATTGTTTTGGCTAATTCTTGCGCCAAGTGCTTCACTACGCTAATTTCGATAGTTGCGTCCGCCTTAATTTGTGACCATTGATTGTTGCCTTTAATCACAATAAGAGCGCTATCACTGACGGCACTGATGATCTTTGCCTTCCAATCTAGCTGCAACATTCTGCCACCGACATTGAGGCAGGCCGTCTCGATAATTTTGCCTTGAGCCACTAAGGCATAATTGCTGGTACCACCGCCGATATCTATATTCAGAATGGTCAAACCGGTCTTTTGTGAATAGTCTACGGCTTGAGAACCCCGCGCGGCGAGTGCGCTTTCAAGATGTGGGCCAGCGCTTTCGACAACAAAGCCTCCGGCTAGTTCTGCTAGCTGTGCACTAACTGCTTCGGCATTTCGTGCTCGCGCTGATTGCCCTGTAATTATTAAAGCTCCTGTGTCTATATCCCCTTTTTTTAGACCAATTGTCTGATAGGCTCCTTCAATCAACGCGGCCGTTTGCTCTGCCGCAATTTCGCCAGAGGCAGTGAGAGGTGTGAGAAATACTTCGCTCTCGTAAACAATTTCGCGATTGGTGATAGCTAGATTGGGCGCTGCATTAACCAGTGAATCATTGGCAAAGGTCAGCTTTGTCACGACCAAATGCGATGTTGTGGTGCCGATGTCTATACCGACACTTATAAGTGCGTTGCTCATTGCCTTTTAGCCTAGCTTCTGCAATTTTACGCCCGATACTTTTTTGTCGAGAATGCGTTCAATTGTTTTCACTATGAAAGCTCCTGCCTCTGTTGGAGGTGTACCGCCTTTGTGAATATTGGAGACTACAGTGCGATCTGAGCTAACTGTTTGCGGGCCTGGGTTGTAGGTTATGTATGCAGATAGACCGCTGGCACAGGAGAGCCCCGGCCGTTCGCCAATTAAGTTGAGGGCGATCTTTGCTTTGAGGCCATGGGCAATTTGGTCGGCAATAGCAACACGAGCGTATTTAGCAATCACAATTTGACCAACGGTAATATTGCTCATTTCAAAACCATACTCAAGCATGGGCAATAGGTCTCGTAGATTCTCCTCTACTGCTAGTGCTGAGAGGCCATCGCTAACAACTATCTGCACATCTATGTCGCAAGGGCAGACATTTTGCAGTTCAGTGACAACTCTTTGCTCTGCTCTTTTTCCTTTTGGTGGATAGAGAATAAAATCGCGGCGACTCTCTGCGGTGCTTGTGATTAGCGGAAACTGTCTTGGCGTTGCGAATTGTTGTATGAAGCTTTCGCTAATCTCACTGTGCACAGCGTCACGAGCGAGGGCATGGTCAGCTCTGAAGCTAAGCCAGGTAGACGTAAGGGGGCGAGAGCCCGTGCGAGATACACCGATTCTTGCGGGAGTAAGGGCCTTGAGCTGTTCTGTTCTTGCCTGCATACGCCATAGGGTACACTATTTGTTTTGTCGCTATTTTAAGTCTGGTGAAAAATTGATCAAGCTCGATACTAAGATTGGTGGTCGCCACTATCGGTTTGCTGAGCTAAAGGCCGTTTTAGCTCAGGCCAATGAAGAGAAGTCTGGCGATCAACTGGCGCAAATAAGCAGCCCTAGCGAGATAGAACGCGTAGCTGCCAAGTGTGTTTTAAGTCAGTTGCCTCTTTCTGTTTTGCGTGACCAGCCTGTTGTAGCTTACGATCAAGATGAAGTGACGCGACTGATTGACGACAGTCTCGACCCAGTTGCCTATGCTCTTATCAAAGACTGGACAGTGGCTGAGCTGCGAGAATTTTTGCTTGATAGCGACACAGATCTCAAGATGATTGAGGGAATTCGCTGGGGTTTGAGCGGTGAGATGGTCGCTGCTGTTACTAAGCTGATGTCTAACATTGATTTGATTCTGGCAGCAAAAAAATGCCAGGTTGTGGTCAAGGCAAAAACTACATTAGGGTTAAGCGGCCGGCTTTCTTCAAGGTTGCAGCCAAATCATCCTAGCGATTCTATCGATGGCATCAAGGCTTCTATTTTTGAAGGCCTTTCCTACGGCGTGGGCGATGCTGTGATTGGTATCAATCCTGTCTATGACAGTGCTGACACTGTCGGGCGGCTGCTTGAGGAAACCAACAAAATTATTGAGCAGCTCAAGATTCCCACCCAAAATTGCATTCTGTCCCATATCACTACACAGATAAAGGCAATTGAAAGAGGGGCGCCTGCTGGTCTGATTTTTCAAAGTATTGCTGGTAGTGAAAAGGGTAATAAGGCCTTTGGTATAGACATTGACTTGATAAAGGAAGCTTGTGCACTAGGAAAGAAAGAGATTTCTAGTGAGTTGCCTTTTATGTATTTTGAAACGGGACAAGGGTCTGAACTTTCCTCGCTCTCTCACTTCGGCGCCGATCAAGTGACGATGGAAGCTCGCTGTTATGCCCTGGCCAGATGTTTCAATCCTTTTTTGGTGAACGATGTCGTCGGCTTTATTGGTCCAGAATATTTGGCTGATGGTAGGCAAATGATTCGGGCTGGTCTAGAAGATCACTTTATGGCTAAGTTGTTGGGCTTACCCATGGGCGTCGATGCTTGCTACACAAATCATATGGACGCTGATCAAAATGACTTAGAGAATTTGACTGTTTTGTTGACCGCGGCTGGTGTCAATTACTTTATGGGCGTACCCATGGGTGACGATGTAATGCTCTCTTATCAAAGCTCAAGTTTTCACGACATAGCTGCTCTGAGGGAGATTCATCAGTTGTGTCCAGCCCCAGAGTTTGAGGTCTGGCTAGAATCTGTAGAGCTTTTCAAAAATGGCAAGTTAACCAAGAACGCGGGCGATCCCAGTTATTTGCCCAAGCGCTTCGCAATTTAAAATCCGCTAACTATTAAAATCCGCTTTCGCCGGTCGCTTCTTTATTTTCGCCTGATGCTGTGGTTGGAGTGGTTGGTCGTTCAATTGGTTCTTGGTTGGCTGCTCTTTGTGCCTGACCACCGGCGATTTGGGCCGAGATGATACGGTCGCCCGGAGCTATGCGATAGATGTTATTGAGGCCGTCGACAACCCCACCAAATACAGCATATTTGCCGTTTAACTGTGACATCGGCTTTTTTAAAATATAGAATTGGCAGCTAGCAGAATCGGGACTTTGTCCCCGAGCCATAGCTACTACTCCTGCCGAGTTATGGTTGAGATTGCGGTTTATTTCCAGGCGGAGAAAACGTTCTCTACCCGTATCAGGGTCTGTGTAGTTGCCTTGACCATTGCCATAGGGACAGCCGCCTTGTACGACCCAACCTTCCACTCGATGAAAAGATTTGCCGTCGTAATACCCTCTTGAAACCAAGTCAAGAAAATTGTTGGCTGTATAGGGAACCATATTGCGAAATACTCTTATGACAATTCGCCCCTTGGTGGTCTGCATGATCACAATTGGATCGTTCTGTGCGTAAGCCGGCGCCAGGCTTGTTGCAACTAGGATTGTAGCGATAGTTAGGAATTTATATGAGCTAATGATTTGTCGAGCAAATAGTTGGGTAAAAGAATTCATCAGTTTTTCTGTTTTCTTTTGGGGAGTTTGAAATTCTATATATAAGGTATGGAATAAGCAATTAATAGTCGGGAAGTTTCGAGCAAGTTATTTCATGCAATAGCTATTTACCCAGCTCGGCAAGAATCAAAAAAAATCGGCATCAGAAATCGAAAGGTGGCTCACAAATGGCTTTATATGCGGATCTTCACAGGCACCTTGGTGGAGCCCTGCATCCTCGGATCATTTATAAGTTCTTGCGTCGGACAGATCATCCGATTCTCAATTACTTTCCTGACTATGATGGCTTTTACAATTGGTTTACTCGACCTTGTCGCACCTTAGAAGAGTTCGTCAAAATTCACTCGCTTGTTGAAGAACTGCAAAGTCTTGAGCATCTTCCGTATTTCTGTTTGCGTCTGTGCCGAGGTGCCTACACCTTTGAGAACCTCCAGTATCTCGAACTTCGCTATAACCCTTACTTCAGAACAGATCACAAGTTAACTCCGGCAAAACGTCTGGCTCAAATGCATCTCATTGTTGAGGTAATTACTATGAACTTAAGGCCAGCCGACTACCCGATCATCGTCAAGCAGATTCTTTGCTTTGATAGAAGGCTGCCCCTAAAAATCAACGAGGCCATTCTCAAAGTTGCCCAAGATAATCTCGGTCCTGTAGTGGGTGTCGATCTCGCCGGTCCTGAAATCAATACTGAGAAAACAGAAGAGTGGATCAAGCTCATGGCTCGAGCTCGAGCTTCGGGCTTGAAGACAACCTGTCACCTCGGAGAGACGGGTATCGACAATGTTGATCCTCGCTATTTCGCTACCCTAGATCGCATTGGTCACGGCATACACATTCCTTTGCAAAAACCGAGCATGTTAAAGGAGCTTTCGAAACGACAGATCACTTTGGAGGTTTGTCCGACGAGCTACAAACAAACTGGAGTGCTCAAAGATTTTTCAGAATTGAAGACAGTCTTTAACCGCTGTAGGGAGGCTGGGGTTGCCATTGCTGTGTGTACAGATAACCCTGGCCGTAATCCGTCACCCTGTACTTTGCCTGGTGAGTACGAACGCTTGATCGACAACGATGTAATTGATTTTCGGCAGTTGAAAGAAATTCAAGGCGAAGCATTTAGATCTGCTTTCGGCTTTGCCGGCACTTCGCGTTTTCTCTAGGCTAAGATTTCAAATCACTAGCTTTGTTTTTGATTCCATTACTTGCCATTGTCGGGCTGGAATCAAGCTACTGTGCGGGCTTTTGCCCCCTTAGTGAAATCGTTCTCACGCTTGATAACTTGTCGTCACCGGGAGTGGTATCGAAGAAAGTTTGTTGCTAAATCGCTGGATTGGTTGAAGTGCTAAATCGATCGGTTTTAGAAGAAAATTGTGGTTGCCTCGTGCGTAATCATTTTTTTGTGACAGTTCCGAAAAATATTTTTTCGAGTTATTCGACTGCTTTGAAGTGGTACCACTTGCAGGTGCAATACTTCCGAAATTGGCTTCTGTAGCGAGTTGCGAGTGGTGCTCTCGTTGGCAGATCGGTCTCGCGCGCAGCTCTCACTGCCTGATGGTTAGCAATTGAGGGGAGATCTATATGTTGCAATTTATTCCATTCGAATGTAATCTATGTCGCGTGTGGTGTGAAAGTAATTGAGTGTCATTTTGAGAAAAATGATGTCTCTACAAAAAAAAAGACGGTGGTAGTTAGCGTTTAGTCGAAACGATAAAGAACGATCAAATTTGAGAAGTGATTGATACATCAATATGAAGTAGCAGTTTCTATTCACTTTAGTAGTTCATTAGATATCGTCTAGGGCAAGCGCTCAATATTAGGGATTCTTTTCCAGCTTGTGTCTGCGAAAGTTCCTGCCCACCAGATTGATTTCCAAGGGAGGAAAACTAAATGGCAACCAAGCCAACCAAGAAAAAGTCCACTAAGAGAGCAAAGATCTCTCCTGCTGCCGCTATGGCTGAAGAGTCAACCGGTACCGCAGCCAAACCTAAGAAAGCTGCTGCTAAAAAAGTAACAAAGAAAGCTGCTCCTAAGAAAGCCGCTGTCAAAAAAGCTGCTCCTAAGAAAGCTGCTGTTAAGAAAGCTGTAGCCAAGAAAGCTGCTCCTAAGAAAGCTGCTGTTAAGAAAGCTGTAGCTAAGAAAGCTGCACCTAAGAAAGCTGCTGCTAAGAAAACTGTAGCTAAGAAAGCTGCTCCTAAGAAAGCTGCTGCTAAGAAAACAGTTGCCAAAAAGGCTGCTCCTAAAAAGACTGTAGCTAAGAAAGCTGCTCCTAAGAAAGCTGCTGCTAAGAAAACAGTTGCTAAAAAGGCTGCTCCTAAAAAGACTGTAGCTAAGAAAGCTGCTCCTAAGAAAGCAGTTGCTAAAAAAGCTCCAGCCAAAAAAGCTGCTGCTAAGAAAACTGTAGCTAAGAAAGCTGCTCCTAAGAAAGCTGTTGCTAAAAAAGCTCCAGCCAAAAAAGCTGCGGCTAAAAAGCCAGCTAAAAGAGCTGCTGTTAAGCGCACCAAAGCAGTAGTTGCTCCAGCAACGACTGGCGACATGGGTGGCGCTTCCGCTTAAGCTGATTTTCTAGTAATAACTGGAAAAGTAGTTAAGAAAGGGTCTCGGTTTTCCGAGACCCTTTCCGCTTTTGTGATAATAGTCTGATAAAGCAATGTGGACAGCTGTAAGCTAGCGAATTGGGCTAGTATCGCTGGCAGTGCTAGGCAGTTGCAGGAAATTCCATGAGTGTAGCCAAATTGTATCTAGGCTATTCGCTAGCTCATGACCATCAACTAGTTCTATGAGAGCAGCAGCAGGGTTGAGCTGGGCAAATAGTCTGGCGTTTTCTATGGGTACAGTTTGATCATCGATTCCATGGAAGACGATAGTGGGAATATCGATTTTGAAACTGTCTGATTGATAGTGCTCAAGGTCTTTGGCAAAGCCATAGTGTAGGGGCAAGTCTTTGTTCGCCGCATAATGAAAGAAAGATCTGAAGCCTGTTTCTCTCCAGCTCTTCATTCCCTGATCACCGATAATCTGTGGCCAACGCTTTGTGATACCGAAGCCGGGAGCCAGCAAAATAATCGCCTGAAGTTTAGTAGTTGAGTTCTTCGAGCGTAGCTCTTGTTCTATAAGGGCAGCCAACAGGCCACCCATGCTTGAGCCGATGATAACCAGTGGGTGTTCGCTAAGTGCGGCTATAAGCTCCAGGCAGAGATCAATCTGGGCTGATAGTGAAAGCGCAGTAAAGCTTGGCACATTTAAATCTGGCACAGAACAATGCCAGCCAATCTGTTCAATGTGATCTTTGAAGAAACGAGCTTTTCTTGATTGCGGCGATGAGGCAAAGCCATGGAGATAGAGACAATTCACAGAAGCAATTCTAAATTTTATGGTGCTGGCTTGACGAAGCCATACCAAGGATTGGAATTGATCAATGAAATCAGCTGAGTCTCCAAAAGACCTTTGTCTGAAGCATCAGCTTTGGTGACTAAAATTTTGTCTTCAGTGGAGTAGACAGCAAATACCCAGACTCGCTGATCATGTTCAATGCAGCAGATCCATTGATGGAATGCTGGGGGTTGAATCAGATAGTAAACGAAGGCACTGACTTCGCCTTGTTGGAAAAATTTGCTCAGGTCATTGCGCCAGGTACTTTTGTCTAACAGATAAATTGTCTGCCGCACTGAGCCATTGTCTGAAACCTGTATGGCATTCTCTAGTTTTTCGAATTCAGACCAGGGGGTTGGCAGATAGATAAAGAGTGTATTTTCTAACTGAGTTCCGAAATCGATGGGCTTAAGTGTCCACTCAGGGGTTTGGCTTGAGTGCACAAAAGAATCGAAGGTGAACTTCTCCGAGGGAACCCCAAGCTTGCTGGCCATGGCCGGGGTGCAAGCTTCTACGGTAGATTCGGGGAATCGTCCAGTTGCTACCCAATCTTCAAACATTTGCTGAAAATATGAGTGGATGGTTGTCTGAGTCATCTCTGTTTACGCTACTAAATGCTGCTGGAAATTCGGTCAATGCCTAATAAGCTTACTAGATATAGCAGATCATAAGAATAATAAGTTGATGATGCCAAGGTTTTCTATTGTCTGGCAAGGTTCTTCAATTGCGAGCAAGGGCCTGGCGAACAATTGAAGTTTTCAAGAAGTGTTAGCCGTTAAGAATCGTTACGGCTTGAGATGCAGCCTCAGCTTTACTGTAACGACTTTTACACAGTCATAACCTCCTTCTTGGTCGCTTTTAAACAATGTGGGTTAGCATGGCCCACATGTTGATGTACTTACCCAGACAGTGTTTTGGGAAGTCTCAATGGTCAGTATCCAACTTCTGGAGGTCTAAATGCAGAAGACTCAATTAGCCGTAGCTCTCGTAGCTGTCCTCGGCCTTTCCTTGAACACAGCTGTTCGCGCTGATGAAACTGAATCTACTGAAAAGAAAGAAGCAGTGAAGACAGAAAAGAAAATCAAAGTATCTAAGAAAGAAAAAGAGTGCAAGAAAGAGTGCAAAGAAAAAGGCAAAGAAGGATCTTGCAAAGCCAAAGCAGAAGCTAAAGGCAAAGAAGGATCTTGCAAAGCCAAAGAAGAATCTAAAGGCAAAGAAGGATCTTGCAAAGGTAAAGAAGGATCTTGCAAAGCCAAAGAAGAAAGCAAATAGTTCTTTACAAGAGAACTTCTGATTTTTCTTCCTTTTTAGGATGCTATTAAATGTCCAGCGGCTTTCTCGCAGCTAAAAAACTAATGCCCAGCCTTGGTGTTGGACTTGGTTTAAGGCGCGAGTTAGCCGCTGAAACATTTGAGAGTGCTGCTCAGATTGATTTTCTCGAGCTAGTTCCCGAAAACTATATGGACCTCGGTGGAAGAGTCCGCGAGCGTCTAGATCTAGCTATAGAAAAATTTCCCTTGGTGACACATGGTGTCAATCTTTCCATTGGTAGTACAGATCCACTAAGCGCAGAATACCTCGCCTCGATCTCCAGACTACTCAACAAAATCAATGCTCCATGGTGGAGTGACCACCTATGTTTTGCCTCAATTGCAAATTCGTATCTTCATGATTTATTGCCCCTTCCGCTCTCAGCAGAGGCCCTCAAGCATGTGGTAAAGCGTGTCAAAGTTGCTCAAGAAACAGTGAAGCGACCGTTTTTGCTTGAGAACATTTCTTACTATATGCAGATGCCAGGCTCACAGATGGATGAAGTTGATTTTCTATCAGAAGTCTTAGAGAAAGCTGATTGTGGCTTGCTCCTTGATGTCAATAATGTTTATGTCAATTCGGTCAATCACAATTTTGATCCTTATGCTTATATTGATCGGCTGCCCTTAGAGCGCACAGTGCAGATTCATGTGGCCGGTCATGGCTATGGCGATGAGCTCTTGATCGATACTCACGGGGCCGCTGTGATTGAACCTGTTTTTGAGCTGCTTGAATATGTGCTCAAACGCACTGAAGTAAAGGCTGTAATGCTTGAGCGCGATCAGAACTATCCCGAATTTAGTGAAATATTGGCTGAGTTAGGTCAAATAAGAGAAATTGTCGAAAGGGTTCAGCCTGCACTGTTACCAGCCCTTATATCAACATAAGTTGCAAATTAAAAGTGGATGCACCCAGCCTACGCGATATAGAACATGCAATGACTCAGCTCTGGACTCGCAGGGATAAGCGCGAACAGTTTTTTTCTGGCGAATCAGATATTCACCCTTCCCTAATCAAACACATTGATCATCGCGGCGTGAAGCTCTACGCTTCGCTGATTAATTTAGGTCGGCTCGATTTGATGGCTTCGATTTATCCACTCTGCAAAAAAGTGCTTGGCAAGCACTTCAATATGTTAGTGCATGAGTATTTTGAGACTATGCCACCAGACCATTTCAATCTAAATCAATCCGCCCGAAAGTTTTCTCATTTCTTGAAGCGCTTTGCTGAGCCTCATTTGAAGCGTCATCCATTTTTGGCTGAACTAGCCGACTATGAATGGATTGAACTAGCGGTTCTTGAAGCTGATGTACTTGTCGATTTGAGCGCTGAAGTTAGCAAGCAGTCTGTTTTGCAAAGCAATAGCTGTGAAGAATTAGACCTAAAAGCATTTGCTGCCAGTGTGCCGCGCTTGAATCAGACTGTGATTACTCGCAGCTATAAGTATCCGATTTCTGAGATTGCTAATACGCTGGAAGAAGGTGCAAAACTGCCGCGCCGGCAGAAAGCTCAAGCATCGTGGGTATTGGCTTATCGGTCAACTGACCATAGTTGCCACTATTTAGAAGTGAGCGAATTGACTTGTGAACTTGTTGAGGCGATGTTAGCTAAATCTGACAGCTCATATGGCGAGTTGATTGCTATGGCCTGCAGTCATTCGAGCAATGTCGAAGAAACAGTAGCTGATTTTCTCTCTATGGTGGAAGAGTTCAAATCTTTGGGCGTTATTCTTTAGTCTAGTTTAGAGATGCTAGAGCGAAGCGAATGCCTCTTTTACGACCAATTCTGGGTTAACAGGCGGGGGGCAAATCGGCGCCTCTTCTATTTTTTTGTATTTTAGCCAAAGCAGATATTCGATGTTGCCTGATGGTCCTTTCACTGGTGAATAAGTGAGGCCATGTACTTCCAGCCTTTGTCTTTGAGCAAAATCAATGACAGAGTGCAAAACCTCAACGTGACTGGCTGGTTCTCTAACAACACCGCCTTTGCCAACTTTTTCACGACCTGCTTCAAATTGTGGTTTTACTAGAATTACTAGTTCACGTTCATTTTCACTCATGAGGTTGAGCAAGGCATCTAACACTTTAGTAACTGAAATGAAAGAAAGGTCAGCGACTGCTAGGGTCGCCATTTCGTGAAGCCTTTCACCGTAGAGTTTTTCTGCCGTAAGAAAGCGAATGTTGGTTCGCTCGAGAGTGTGTACTCGACTATTGCTACGCAGTGACCAATCGAGTTGACCATAGCCTACGTCAATGGCATAAACCAAAGCTGCACCTGCTTGTAGCAGACAGTCGGTAAATCCGCCGGTAGATGCGCCAGCATCGATGCATATACGCCCTTCAGGGGCAATTGAGAAGGTCTTCAGTGCCTTTTCTAATTTTAGGCCTCCGCGGCTAACATAGGCACAGCGATTATAGCTAGCTATTAGTTCAATATTTGCTTCTACACTGACCGCCTGTCCAGGCTTTGTGAGCTTTTCTCCGTTGACTAAGATGCCACCATCCATGATGGCAGTTCTAGCGCTTTCTCTGGATGGGAAAAGTTGTCTTGCCACTAGTATTTGATCTAAGCGTTCTTTGGCTTTCATTTAGATTTGAAGTTTCACTTGGTAACTTTGTTCTTTAAGCATTTGTTGGCACTAACAACTATTAGCACAGACCTAATGTAGAATAACAAGTATCAGCTAAACCGTCATACGTGGAGTAGACCTGGCTGGATGAAGACACCGCCTTGAAAGCGGCTGCCCCGTAAGGGGTTGGGGGTTCGAGTCCCTCCTGCTCCGCCATCTTTTACCCTGTTCTTAGCTTCAAAAGCGAGAAATGCAAATCTGGGTAGCTATCTCGAATAACGACCTGACTTCTCTTGACCATAAAGAAGTTGTGTTAGAAGGCGTGTCTCTTTCTGATAAAGAAGGAAGAGTGCGCGGTGCAAGTCGCCTGCACTTTAGCCTTGAGAGTAATCAACTATGCCTGACGTCGCCTGGCCGAACGCCCCAAAAATTGGTTGGAAATCAAATTATAGTGGCGGCCAAGGGCCCGATTACAGTTGCTTCGATTAGACGGGCTGGCGGTAGGGGCGAGCATCCAGGTTATCTTGGAGAAATTCGAGTTGCAAATTTAGCCGGTAAGCTCAGGGTTTCCCTGCGCCTTGGTCTCGATCAGTATCTCAGAGGGGTGCTCACCTCTGAAATGCCAGCTAGTTATGACTTAGAGGCCCTAAAGTGTCAGGCTCTGGCTGCCCGCACCTATGCCCTGAAGCCGCGCTTGCCTCATGACCGAGACAATGCCAACGTTTGCGATTCTTACATGTGCTGTCAATATTTCGCTGGGCTAGGGCAGATTGACGAGCGTATTGAACGGGCTGTTGTCGCCACTGCTGGTCAAGTTCTTACCTATCAAGGTCAGCCACTGCTAGCTTTGTTTAGCTCTAATGCCGGTGGCCATACTGAGAATTACGAGAATTGCTTCTCTGACCCGCTCACCAATGAGTTTCCGCCTCAACCCTTGCCCTATTTGGCTGGTCGACCGGAGGGCAAGTTTACTGTGGCTCCTGGGACAGAAGAGTTTTTACGCTACTTGTATCAAGCCGCAGCACTGAAACATGATACGCAAATTTCGATGGATAGTTGGACGCCCAAGTTTCATTGGCGAGTAAGGGTTTCTGCTGATGCCCTTGAGTCTCACATGCACCATGTTGTGGAAAAACTAGCCCAGGCCGCAGACACTGCACCATTTGTGATACCACCGAAATCAGGAAAATTTGGTCATATTGAGCATATTGACGTGCTAAAACGTGGTGTTTCGGGTGTGGCAATTGCTATGAGAATTAGAACCAGCAGCGGTGATTGGCAAATAAAAAAGGAGTTAGTAATTCGCAAGGCTTTTGCTAACACCGAGATAAAGCTGGCTCGCCTCAACAGCGCCCGTATATTCTTCTCACATGAATCTGACGATCTCAAGCTTCTCAAGACCCTCAATATCTATGGTCTTGGCTTTGGTCATGGTGTGGGCTTGCAGCAGACCGGCGCTCAAGGATTTGCTAAAGCTGGCTACGACTATAAAAAGATCCTGGGACATTACTTCCCAGGATCTAATATCGAAGTTTTATAAAGCCTCTGTTTAGAGGCCAGAATCGCCATCTGGCACTTCAACTTTGACTTTGTCGCCAGATAATCTTACTAAGAAGATCAGTTCAGGCTTCTTGATGTGGGGCACATCTTTGAACGGCGCAGCGGCACTCACAGCCCGTTGAAGCGCACTAGAAATTTTCTCATAGTCTTCTTCTTCTAGGGCTTGTTTCTCTAAGCGTTTGACGTTTCCGTCTGAATCTACCCCAACAGTGAGTCTAATTTTCCACTTTCTTCGCTTCGATTTTTCTTTCTTCATCTCTTCTTGAGCAAAGTCAGGCAGCACTAACTTTTCTTTGATAGCTTCTTTGACCTTGGCGTAAAAGGCCTTTAATTCAACGTCACTTGCTTCTTTGCTATTTTCGTCATCAACATCAGGCTCATCGTCTGGATCAGCATTTTGATTGTTGGCTTGCTGGGTGCGCTCAGTAGCGAGTTGGTCAATTATGCTAACCGCTCCTTTGGCATCATAAACCTGATTGTTAGCATCTTCTTTGAAAGGCTGGCCGACAACTAAGAAAGACTTGCCAGCGATGATAGAAGGAAAGGATGCAACTAAAACAGATTTGTCTTTATCATCTTTGGACTTTCCTTTCACTACCATCCAGCTCAAGGTGCCGTCACCGAGAACTTGTTTGCCCTGATCTATGACACAACCTCTTGTATCGAGGATGGTCATCTCTACATAGGGAGGCTTACCAGTAAAGGCACTGAGGTTGCTTACAGGAGAAAGATCAGCAAATTCGGTACAGATAATCTTTTGATTGGCGCGCTCTGAATACACTCCAAATGAATCATTTGGTTTTGAGATTTCACTGGTGTCTTCGTACCAGAAGTCTGGAATAGCTAGCACTTTAAAGCCAGCGGACTTCACAGCTAAAGCTGTAGCTTTCTCAGCAGAGGGATGTTGTTCAGGCACTGCAGAAGTAGTGCCTGCAGTTGGTGAAACTACTGCTGGGGGCTTAGGCATACTCATTAGGGTGATTAGGAATAACGGCACCAGAACAGCGCCAGCAATGATCAATTGCTTTTTGGTTAGACCAGTTTTCTTTTGCATCACTTTAACAGCTTTGCTGGCCTTGCCTTTCACTGAACTGGTGTCAATTTCTGGCGGTGGTGCGTCAATAATGTGTCCACAACTAGTGCACGCTCCATAAGCAGCGTTGCTAGAGAAGCAGACCGGGCAGACGATGCGATCAACGTCTGGGGATGCTGCGGCTACAACTTCAGCGTCCAATTTACTGCGCAGAGTACCGAGACCACCTTCTGCATCTTCGGCCTCAGTGGAAGTGCGCAGTTTCTTGCTGCTCATATCGAGCAAGGCACCCATCCACATAAATTGATAGCACTTTACCGGTGGAGCAGCTTGACCAGCTTTTACCGATTGAGGGCCGCTATGCAAACCAATGAGCTTATAGTCTTTGCAAACCAGGGCTCCAGTAATTTCGGCTGGCACCACAATGGTGTGCAGCATATTTTTTGGTTGAGCGGCGCTGGCGCTGCCGAAATAATTGCCTTGCAGCCAGATTGGTTTACCTGAAAGTGGATCTAAATAAAAGCACTGCAGATTGTCCCAATTATTGACTTCAAAGTCGGTGTGCGAAGTTAAAGGTGGTCCAACGGTTCCATTGCAATGGAAAGGAGTTTTGCGATTGATTTGCGAGCAAACACCACGGTTAACTAGCTCACGCACGGCCACCAAAACTGTGTAACTATCTGAACCAACGCGCTCAGCCAGGTTTTCAAGGGTGAGGAAGCCGTCCATAGCTTCCCACAAACGACCAGCCATCCAGCGAATTTCTTCAGATGAGCTAGCGGGATCATAAGACTGCACGACTCTCTGGTAACGGGCATCTTTGCCACCCAGTTGAGCGTATACGCTGCTTAATTCGTTGGCGCGGCGCATTCCTTCCCATACCAGGCGGTCTGCTGGGGCACTGATTGGCACTGCGTCCGGCCAAGGGAATTGGCCTTCTGGTTCAAAAGTAAAACCATGAGCAGGCTGCTTGATAACTAGCTCGAAGAAAGCATAGGCCGGCAAAAGTTCTGGCTGCCGGTAATAGACCAAGGGAATTGTGCCTTCGGCAAGTAGCAGGCGGGCTACTGGAATATTGTGAATATCGATAAGGGTGAGCAGGCCTGAGCGCTTTTGCTCTAATAGAGTATTGATGACTTGCAAAAATTCTTTGCCATGAATATTTCCTGATGACTCAACGCCATCTTTCTTGAACGGAATTGACATGGCTCTGGTTAGCTCAGCTACCTTTTCGGCCTGAAGCTCCGGCAGCATGCTGTCTACTACAAGAAGGGCCATATCGTTCGGTAAAACGGGCAGCATTTCACCGGGATAACCGTTTTGCTGCAAATATTGGCTGCGCGCTTGTACTTTGTCGAAATCATTGTGCAGAGACAGTGTCTTCACACCCATTGTGATGTCGGCATGGGGGAAGTAAATGCTCAAGGCCCATGGGGCGTCTGGGTAATGGAAGACGTTACCAGCAGTGGTAACAAATCTGCTCTTAGATATCAAAAATCCTTGGGCCAAGAATTTTGGTGGGCTTACTGTGCGGTCATAGACAAAACCAATTGCATTGGCCATGTCCTGTTCCAGAATTTGAAAAGTCATAGGTATAGCTCGTTAGTAACCGTCCCTCAAAGTCGTTTATACCACAGACCAGCGCCACCTTTTACTGGTAGGGTCTGATATCACAGGTTGTCTCTACTTGAAATGTTAGTGTTAATCAATTTGGCTTGAGCAATTTGGCCTGAACCGTTCGAGTAGCGGCTGCTAGGCAGAAGCGGCAGGGCTTATAGCCTTCAGCTAAAGCTTGTTTCTTTGTATCGAACTTGATTTTTCTAAACCTGGCCATAACTAGGCTATAGGGGCAATTAGGTTGGTGAAATTTACGCGAAATCAAGTTGCCTTCGTATTTATAGGTCGCCGAAGCAGAGCAAGATGTTTCATGAGCAATGGTTGGGCCAATGTTAGCGGTTGCAAGTAAGGCTATTGTTGGCCAAATTGAGCCAATTTGGGAGATTTTCATAACTTGGCCAGTTGAAGGGGTAAACTTTGTCATTTATATGTAAAACGTCTTGGCGCCAAATTTAGTTCAAAAATAGGAAGCATCGTCACAAATGGAAATCAACAGCTCTACCTTGCAAGATGCTATATCTGGCGCGCCTAGTAATGTCTATCAACCAAGTCTTGCCACTTTGACTGATTTGTACCAGCTGACCATGGCCAACGGATACTTTGCCTCAGGAACTCTGGAGAAAGAAGCTGTTTTTCATATGTCTTTTCGCAAGAACCCGTTTGCTGGTGGCTTTGCTATTGCCGCTGGCTTAGCGGCTTTGGTCGATTTCGTGCAAAACTTTCACTTCTCTCAAACTGATCTTGATTATCTGGCTACTCTAGTAGGTAGCGACCACTTGCCGCTTTTTAGTGCTGAATTTCTTGCTTATCTGGGTCAGTTAAAACTTGCTGTCGATATCGATGCCGTGCAAGAAGGTGAGGTGGTTTTCGCTCACGAACCCCTAATTCGAGTAAAAGGCCCAATTATTCAATGCCAACTGTTAGAGACTGCCCTCCTCAATTTTGTTAACTTCCAAACCTTAATTGCCACCAAGGCGGCAAGATTGAAGTTGGCAGCCCAAGGGGGCTCAATACTGGAGTTTGGGCTGCGTCGTGCCCAAGGCATTGATGGAGGTCTTTCTGCTAGTCGTGCTGCTTATCTCGGTGGCTGTGACGCTACTTCAAACGTACTCGCTGGGAGGCTTTACGGCATCCCGGTCAAGGGCACCCACGCCCATAGCTGGGTGATGTCTTATGAGTGCGAATTGACTGCTTTTCGTGAATATGCTCGTATCATGCCTAACAACTGTATATTTTTGGTAGACACTTATGACACTCTGCAAGGTGTGGCTCACGCCATTGAAGCTGGGCTTGAGTTGCGGGCCAACGGTCATGATTTAGCCGGAGTCAGGCTTGATTCTGGTGACCTGGCTTACCTCAGTACTGAGGCGCGAAAGATGCTTGATGCAGCAGGTTTTCTTCAGGCTAAAATTGTCGCCTCTAACGATTTAGATGAGTTTTTGATTGCCTCTTTAATTGACCAAGGTGCAGCAATTGACGTCTGGGGGGTGGGCACTAAGCTCGTCACCGCTGGGGAGCAGTCGTCGCTCGGGGGGGTCTATAAGTTGTCTTGTGTGCGCGATCGCCGTCAACATGATCAAAATTGGCAGTACCGCCTCAAGCTCTCTGAGCAAGTTATAAAAATATCTACCCCAGGTATTCATCAAATCAGACGTTTCTATCTCAGTGGTGAGGCTCATAGTGACGGTCGTCCAGGGGTTAAACGTTTTATTGCTGATATGATTTTTGATTGTGAAAATAGCGGTATTGCAGAGGACCTCGAAGCACCAGTGATTGTCGATCCAATTGATTTCACTCGTCGGAAGAGCATTCCGCCAGAAGCAGTATTTGAAGATTTGCTTGTGCCCATTTTTAGAGAAGGAAAGCTAGTTTATAAGTTGCCCACCCTGGATCAAGCAAGAGCACGGCGCCACGAGCGTCTGCAAGCTTTCCATCCGTCTATAATGCGGCTGCTCAATCCTCACCAATATCCGGTTGGGTTAGAATCAGGCTTGCACAAAATGAAGCTCGACATAGTAATGCGAGAGCGTGGTTTCGCTGAACCAAAGATAACTTTTTGAATAGTTTGTAGCTTAAGAGAGACGTGGGCGCCGGGACGCTAAGCTGACTAGGTTGTTTTCTTTCGGGCGCAAGTTCGTCGCAGTAGCGCCTCCAGACATGCGCTTCTCGATTCCTTCCATCCACTTGCTCAATATTTCTAGGTGATTGATCCCTTTTTCGCCTAACTTTTCTTTGTGCGCTTTTAGTTGACGGTAATATTTCAATAATGCTGTGAAAAGGCGAAAGGATGCCTCTGTATCTGACTCGCCGTAACAGCTCAGGCCCAGCTCTGGTACTGATGCTACGAAACGGTTTTTGACTTTCCACAATTTTGCTGAAAGAAGGCCATCACTGAAGGGAAGAGGAACTTCTCTTACTTCCTGATTTTTTGTTAGCTTCATTCAAAAATGCCTATCCAAGAATAATCTTAGTATAGCTCTAATTGCGATGGCGTCTAGTGTTAGATATGTTGCTGCGATACTTTTCTGTACTACTAGCTAGGGCGATAGGCTTTTTATTTTGGCAATGCACTGGTCGAAAATAGTTTTATTGTCTAGCTCGTCGATGGCAAACCAGTTCATTTGAGTATTGGATCTGAACCAAATCAACTGCCGCCGAGCCAGTGCCACTGAGTGTTTTATAGTTTCGTCTCGGGCCTGCTCTAAGCTCAAAGTACCATCAATATGTTGTATAAACTCAGCGTATGCCACCGTATTTTTCAAGGCTTGAGTAGCACCAAATTTCGTATAGATAGATTGCACTTCGGCCACTAAGCCATCTTCAAGTTGACTATCAATTCTCTCAATAATACGTTCTTTCAAAAGCTCGCGACGGGCCACTGTGAGGCCGATCCAGACGATATTGTAGGGCACTGGTTCTCGGCTGGCTGCTTGCGAAAAAGGTACTTCTAGAACCCGTGAAACTTCGATTGCTCTAATCAGTCTAAAGCGATCATTGACACCAATTTTGTCTGCTGATATTGGATCTAACTGGCGCAAAATTTCACGTAAATGCTCAACTCCGTGCTCGTCGGCTGCTTTTGCTAACTGGTCTCGAATTTCTTTTTGCGGTTCAACCTCAGGCATTTTTAGACCCTCAAGTAGGGCCCTTATGTAAAAGCCTGTGCCGCCGCAAACTACTGGTATTTTTCCTGTCCCTGCCAGTTGACTGAGAATTTCTCCAGCTTCGCGCTTAAACTGAGAAGCCGTGTAAACCTGATCAGGCTCAATAATATCAAGCATATGGTGCGGCACTTGAGCTTGCTCGACAGCGGTTGGTTTGGCCGTACCTATATTCATGTATTTGTAGATAGTTCTAGAGTCGCTGGCTACAATTTCGCCGTCGAGCGCTTTGGCTAATTCAATGGCTAAACTGGTTTTGCCAGAGCAGGTCGGACCGACTACAGCAATAACCAGCGGTAATTGAGGCTGCATATGTTTAGAAGGCAGCTAGCAGCTGCGAAATTAGGGAAAAACTGGCAAGCCCTATCCAGAAGATGTAAATCAGGGCAAGCACTGGTGGTACAACCAGTAAAATCAGAGCTAGCTTGATTGTTGAGGTACGAAGAGAAGTTTGAAAGGCAATCCATTCAAGGGCAATAAACCAGAATGCTGGTATGGTCGCTAGCAGAAAAAACAAAGGTGTATGTCGCATACAGGCAATTGGGGCAAAGAAGGCAAATGGCAGAAATGCCCAGCCTGTCGCAATAAAAGCATTACCGAAAGTAAGGCGATGTCCCCGTAGCCAGATGCTCAAATAATAGAGAATACAAGACAATGTCACCCAGTAGCTGAGACCAGAGACTATGAAAAGTGAGCTGTTGAGGAGGCTGGCAGAGGCATTGTCTGGTTTGATTTTTAGGAAAGCAGTAATAGAGAGAGTTAGCACCACAAGCATTGCTGCAGAGCTGAAGTTGGCAAAATTACTCGGAAAGCGACTGGAGTCGCTCAAAATCATCATTGTCTGGCGTGGCGCTACTAGGACGCCATAAAAAATATCGGCCCAGAGTGTAAAACCATTTTTGTAGATGTCCTTACTTTTGCCTTCACTTGTTTCTTCTTCGGTAGGGATGGCATCTACTAGAGGATCAGACTGGGAGCTGTCACCAGCTTTGGGTGTTTGAATCAATACTTGTCTAAATGCCAGTTCTAGCTCACGGGGATTGCTCTCTGAAATGCGTTTCTCAGGAGAAATTGAATCTTCGTTTAGTGAGCTGTCGTCTGTCATGACTTACTGCATTCTATCCCTTACTGCTACTGCATTAGCCAGAGCGGTTGCTTGTTTAGTTCAGGATTGAACTGAGATGGAATTAGTTTGTCGAGAGGGGAGGATGCTCCAGGTGGAGTGAGTTGAGTGCGGCCTTCCATCAAAGAAGCCAATATGCCGCTATCATCGTCTTCATCAACAGCTAAGTCGGCTTTCAACTTATAGCGTTCTTTGGCAATGGTCTGCAAAAGTGCTAGAGCATCACTGTACGAACCTAGTTCATCGACTAAACCAAGCTTTTGCGCTTGCCGGCCAGAGTAAATGCGTCCATCGGCAATGGTTTTAACTTTTTCGATAGGAATTTTGCGCCCTTCGGCGATGGCAGTTGTGAACTGATCGTATGAATCCATAATCAGAGCTAGCAAGATATCGCGCTCCTCTCTGGTCATTTTTTTGTAAGGTGAGGCAATGTCTTTAAATAGACCAGACTTAATTACTTCTGGTTCGACGCCAACTTTGTCAGCTAAGGCTTTGAAGTTCATCAAATTGATGATCACGCCAATAGAACCAGTGAGCGTGCCAGGATTAGCGACAATTTTGTCGGCAGCGCACGAAATGTAGTAACCGCCGGATGCGGCCACGTCTCCCATTGATACCACCACTGGTTTGCCAGCAGCTTTTAGTTGCACCACAGCTTCATGAATTTCTTGCGACATTGGCACTGTGCCACCAGGGGAGTTAACCCGCAGTAACACTGCTTTTACTTTCTTTGATTTTAAAGCTTTGCGCAGCTCTTTGAGAGCATTGCTTGATGAACCCACAGATGAAGTAAAAAGGGAATGGTCTGCTTTATCAATGATCATTCCTGATAGCCGCACCACTTGAATGTGATCTTTGAAGCGTGTCATCAGGCCATCAGAGCTAGCGGCTGAGTCTTTGTTTTCGGCGTTCTGCCCGCCAGCGCTTTGAGTGAGAACTGCAGCAGGGACAGCCATTACGCAGAGGCCTAGAATTAGCCAGACGAATCCACGTTGATTTATGCGCATCAGATTATGTCACTCAATTTTTGACTTTACAGGGTTTTGTCTTTGGGCTCAATCTTCTTACTGCTACCAATGGCAGTAGTCGAGCTTTCACCAAGATTTTGTAGCTCTTCTTTTATAGATTGATCAAGCTTGTCAACGGCTTCGGCACCAGACATATCAACTAAGCCTTGACGGAAGCGGTGGATATCATCGCTAATGGCAATGACATCACGTTGAGCTTTGCGCACTGTATATTCCATATCAAGCTGTTTAGCAGCGTCTTGACCAGCACGTGCATCTTTCATCATATTGTTGAGGTCTTCAAAATCTGTGGTGGCACGATTGAGTCCAACAATATTTTTCTTGTACTGACGATAGTTGTCGACGAGTTTATCTGAAGTATTTCGCACCATTTGATAGAGCGAAATCAACTCGGCTTGACCAAGCTGTGCTTTGCGCTTAGCTTTATCATCGACAGCACCCATAAGCTGACCAAGAGCTTGGTTGGCAAAGCTTTGTCCGGCATACATACCTTGGCTTGGAGCAATCATGCCCATGGCGCCAATTGAGCCAGCAAGAACGCCGCCTAGCATGCGGGTCATTACCGTAGCGGCATGGCCGCTGTCGCTGGTTGGTACAAGTTTTTGCACAACAAACTGAATATCAGGCGAGCGATTAAGAGTAGCGTCCCACAGCGCAGCTATTTGTTTTTGCTCACTAGTTTCCAGAAACTCAGCTTTTTGTTGAGTTTCGTCTTCGCTATTGATCAAAGCCAAAGGCATTGAGTTAGTGGCTTTGGCCGCGTCCATTGGTGTTTTGATTAGGTCTTTAGCATGCTTTTTGCCGATGCCCAAGAAACCTTTTTCAGGCTTGACGCTCTTAGCAGGAAGACCTTCATTGGCCGTGGTGCCATTAGGCAAAAGATTTGATTCGCTCGCTTGAATTTTGAAAGTCGGTGTATCACCGCTTGTCTCTTCTGTCGGTTTTACCGCCGTATCGCTGTCGTTCAAACCAAATGGTCTGAGATCTACACTTTTAGGTGTTTCCGCTGCAGTAGACGGAGCTGTTGTTGAATCAATGGTATTACTCGTAGTATTACTAGTGATTCCAGGATCAAGGCCATCATCTAATCTGGTATTAAGAGGTAGTTGGAAATTCCCTTTCTTCTGGCCTTTGGGCAGAGAAAGAGCGAAGGCCTGAGAACTCAGAGCCATTGAGCCTAAGAGCATGGCTGAGCAGGCCAAACTGAAGACTTTGCGGGAGTAACGTAAATTTGATCTGCTGGCGCTGGTAATTAAACCTAAGCTGGCAAGCTTTTCTAAGAACATTAAGTGGGTCCTTTTCTCTTTCACTAATTGTCTCTCGCATTCATATTTTTCATGACTCATGTAATACGAAGACGTCGAAGTAGTTAGGAAGTTTCGGTGGCTAACTGGCAAATTCAAACTATTTGGATAAGTTCCAATCTACCTGTGTAAGCGACAATATACCATGCGCTTATCTCTTTGAAAGTTACCTTTTGTCAATCTCAGTTGGCATCTTGAGATAATCTTGATATTTGCAACAATCCCTTGGCAACCGCCTCTATGGTTTCTGTGAGGCTTTCATTGCGTACATTATTAGAGAAAGTAAAACTGCCATGGTCGAAACTTGCTCTAAAACATAGGGCATGTTTTTCGTAAACAAATCTGGATTGCCCAGAAGTGGTACGAACACATATGCTTTGATGATTAAGGCAAAGGCTGCTGCTGCCATTAACAGTGGTGCCATGGGGTTGGCCGCGCCACCAGCACCAGAGCTAGTGCGTCTTAAGGATGGCGCCAAGACATCATCATTATCATCATCTATATCTATAGATGATGAATTGCGTCGGTCTGGTCTCGACATCCGTCTTTCTCTAGATTTACTGCGTCGGTCTTTAGGGCCCAGTAATTCATCGTCGTCGTCGCTGTCGTTCCCGCCGCTTGAAAGTAGCTTGGAGCCACGTAAACCTTTTTTTACCGCGCTGTCGCTATCGGACACAGGGTTGGGGCTTGGCGCTTGCTGTGGAGTAACTGGAGCCGGCACATTCATAGCAGCGGGCTGCACACCATAGTCATAGTGAGGGTTTTGAGCCGCCATGCCGAACTGTGAATTGCTTGGGCTTGGCGCTGGCTTGGGTTCATACCGAGGTGCTGTGGTAGGCGCTGCTGGCGGTGCAGAAGTTGAAGTCGGTGAATTTTGCGCGAAAGCTTGATTGGCTGCTGGATAAGGGGCCGGAGCCGTTGGCGCTTGGGGTGCTGGATATTGCTGAAGCGGAGCTGGAGCTGGAGCTGTAATAGAATGTATCGGCGCTGCCGCCTGTGCTGCTGGTGCTGGAGCGGGCGCAGGCGCAGGCGCAGGCGCAGGCGTTTTCGCTCTTGGGGTTTTGACAGCCAGCAGTGGTGAACGTAAAACGTTTGGGTCGTCTACATCATCTACTTCTTCGTCAAAGATCTCATCTTCATAATCGTCATCTGTAGCACCAAATATAGGCGAGCGTAAGCGGTGATGAGCTTTGACCTGACCAGCAGCTTTACTGCTCATGCCGGGTTCTTCAGCTAGACCAACTTCAGGGTCAAAGTCGTCTCCGCCTAGTAAAGGTGAGCGCAGACCCTTGCTCTGGTGTCTACCCGGCTCAAGTTTTGCTGTTGGGCTTGGTTCTTGGTCTTCTATTTCGTGGCTGCGATGAGGAAAAGTGGATTTGTGTTCTTTGTTCTTGCCACCATCAGCACCGCCACCGCTGCCACCAAGAATCGGTGAACGCAGGCCACGAGACTTGGCGTCTCTTGGTTTAGGCTCAAAGGCTGCCTCTTCGTCTTCATCGGCACCACCAAGCAGTGGCGAGCGCAATCCTTTGCCCTTAGGTTTATTTAATACTGGTTGAACCTCTTCATCATCATCAAAATTATTATCAGCTTCTGAACCACCAAACAGTGGTGAGCGTAATTTTGGCCGAGGCTGTGCTTGGGGTTCTACTGCCGTAGCTGGGGCCTGTGCTTGCTGAACCGGGGCAGCTTGCTGGGTGGGAGCGGAATTAGTGATTAGGGGCTTGGTTGGGCTCAAGCGCCCACCGCACTCTTTGCAAAACTGTGCAATGTCTTCGTTTGCGACCTGGCATATCTGGCACTGAATCACTGACGTCTCCTCATCGAGTTCTAGATGCCACTTTATACTGAGTAGCTCTGAATACCCAGTTTAATTCATCTATATATAGAAAGTTAAGTAGTTTTTTTACTTCGTGCAATCTTGTTGTAATGCGGTTGTCAGTGCCTCTTCCTTAAGTTACCTGTTGATTTCTTGGAAGACACTAATTATTTGAGGCTGCGCAAGTGTTAGACTGCCATGAGCTTCCGCTTGACTGCTAGGGTCGGTTCAGAATTACAGTCCAGATTACAGTCCAGATTACAGTTTAGGTTGGCAGTTAATAAGTAAGCTCGTTATGATGCCTGTAAGTGAGTTAGCCCGTACGTAAGGTAATAGTCCGGTAGGCAGTTAGTTAACAGATTGACGATTCTCTCAAATATAGGGATAGAAAATAGATGTTCAGTTCTAAGGCTATATGTTTGGCAGCTAGTTTGATGCTTGCCGTTTCACCTGCAACCACTTGTGCAGTTTTGGCAGCTGACCCGCAACTCAACTTTAAAATCTATAGCCCTCAAGATCCGCCGGCCGAAAGCCCTTCTGCTGATGCTACTAAGAGTGAAGTGCCTGACAACTCTGGTGATGTGACCAACGCGGCCAGTACCGCTGCGGCTCCGGCCGAATCATCTATTTTTGATGAAGAATCGTCCAAGGCTTCCGTTTCTGCGCCAGTAAAAGAGACTCCAGTCGTTGATACAACACCTACCAGTGCTAGCGCACCGGCTGAATCATTGACCGAGCCAAGTGCTGCTGTAGATACTTCTACAACTACTTCTACAACTACTCCTGCAGCAGCTCCTGCAGCAGCTGAAGCAAGCAGCGAAACATCTACTGAAGTGAAAACTGATGTTAGCGCTGAAACAAGCTCTGAAACCAAGGCAACAACAAGCGTTGCTACCAAAGACTCAAAGGTTTTGCAGGGCTACATTCGTGTAGTTCCTACTGGTACAAAAATTCCGATTGTTATGGATACAGCTGTTGACTCTGATACCAGTCAGGAAGGCGATGAGTTTTCCGCCCGTACCTCTGAAGATTTGACCATCGACGGCAGCACTGTGGTGCCTGCTGGCTCAATCATCAAAGGTCGTATTGCTACTTTGAATTCACCAAGGGCCCTGAATAGATCTGGTTCGGTAGCGCTTAAGTTTGATAACATAACCACTCCTGACAATCGACAAATTCCTCTAGTGGCCACAATTGTGGCTCGTGGAGGGGTTGTTCATGCTCGCCGCGGCATGAAAGATATAGCCATCGACACCGGTACGGTGGCGCTGCCATTTGTGGCTGGTTTAGCCATCGGTGCGCTTGCGGGCAACAGCAGCAACAGTAGTAGTTCGACAAGCAGCAGCAGTAGTGGCATGAGCAAAGGCGCTGCCGCAGCTCTTGGTGCCGGTATCGGTTTAGCTGTTGGTATCGCTGTTCTTTGTGCTAAGAAAGGCAAGAAGATTGAAGTACGTCCTGGTGATGAACTGAAAATTGAGCTTGCCGAAGAACTACGCATGCCCACTATGTAGCTAGTTTGAGCGATAGATAGATTTATAAGCCAAATGGCCCCTCATGACAGATAGCATGCAAAACAGGTTCCCACAGGGAACCTGTTTTTGTCAGAAGAATAAATAGAGGGAAAACCCGGTATTAAGCTCAGTTAAAACGGGCTTAAGTTCGCGCTCTTCAAAAGGATAGAGTAGAGAAGGTCCGAAACCAAATTATCAAAAATTGAAATTTGTGTTCGTTATTGGTTTTCCAACAGCGCAGGACTAATCATGCCTTTATATACACCTTCTGCCAATGCGTTAGAACCACAGCGCGATGCCAACTTAGCTTGTGGTATGTCGATGCTACTCCCTGGTTTGGGTCAGCTCTACAATAAAGAGAAGCGTAAAGCATTATTCTTTATGGCCACTGGCTGTCTTAATTATTTGCTTTTGCTTCTGCTAATTATGGCACCGCAAATAATGCAGTCACTGAAGGCCTTTGGAGTGCTTAATCAATTCAGGCTCAATCAAGCTTTGGTACTGTCGCTTGAGCAGTTGCAACTTGGCTCGGGAGCTTGTTTTGCCCTCATTAGTTTGTTTATCGGCTTTTCAATATTTGCTGCGCGTGATGCCTATGACCGAGCCCAATACTTTAGACGAGCCGCCATCTATCGAGATTATGTTGTGGGCATGCCTGAGACCACTAGCGGCTCTTACATCTTTCATATTAGTCTCTTGCTCGCTTGTTTCATTCTTGCTTTCTTCTTTCTAATTCCGGCACCACCACAGTCTCAAATCACCGAAATTGAGTTCAAGCAAGCGGAAGAGAATACCAAGGAGGTGCAGAAGACTAATAATCGAGCGGAGAATAATTCTAAAGCTGGGGGAAAGCGTGACTTTAGTCGGTCTTCCTCTATTTCTTCTTCTTCGCGTTCTTCACAGTCATCAGTGCGACAAGCTCAAGTAAGTGCTCAGGCTCAAAGTGCCAGCGCTCTGCCTTCTGCTCAATCTTCTTTGACTTCAGCACCGATACCTCAGCCTACTTTACAGCGAGTGGCTCAAAGTTTTCTTCAGCCTAAGCCGGTCTCGACGCCTCCTTTAAGCGCCGCTCCAAGTTTTACACCCAGCCAAAACCTCAAAAATCCAATTAGCAGCACGCCACTGCCAGTAGTGCCTCTCGTCGCTTCCTCTGCGCTGCCAGCTCTGAATATACCTAGGCCATCTCTTGCCATGCCTACTAGTTCGGCCTCTAGTTCAGCATCTAGCACCCTGAACATGCCCAAGCTGCCATCATTGAGTTCGCTTAGCCAGGGCAATACAGGCGAGGTGAAGATAGCCTCTGTTCCTGGTATTTCTACCTCGGCCAATTCGGGGGGGCCGGTCTTGCCCCTTCCCGTGGGGGCACGCTCAAATAATGGCAAATCTGGTCTAGTGCCAGCACCTAGCCGTTCTGGTTCAAGCGGCACTGGAATGAACGGCCGTGGACCTGCTGTTGCACCATCTGTGACCAGCCAGGGTATAGGCCCCGGCAATCAGCAAGGTCAGAACAAGATCGGTAATGGTGACTTGTCTAATCCTGACGCTGGTCGTGGAGCCGATGCAATAGCGAGTGTCAAGGAGGTTGACTTCAGTAAGTATATGGCTGAACTACAGCGGCGCATAAAGCGTGCTTGGTTTCCGCCTAGAGATGCCCGTTCTAAGCGAGTTAAGGTAATTTTCAAAGTACACCGCAATGGTGAGATGACAAATCTGCGCTTGGCTAACTCTTCGGGTCTAACTGCAGCCGATGAAGCTGCTCTCAAAGCCATTGAAACTGCTGCTCCATTTCATCCTCTGCCACCAGGGGCTCCGTTCGATGTGGATATTGAATTCACGTTTGATTACAATGTCTTCAATGGCGGCGGCACTGGTAGCTTCAGAGCGTTTTGACTGAGCACATCTCCTGAGCCAGTCATTGCCTGGGGTAAACCCCGGGCAATGACTAGCAAAAAGGGGTTAGCCAGTGTTTTGCTCAGAAGTTATAGTGATGTTACTGACAATAAGTTGCCAGTAGAACGCGGTTGAAATTTCATTAGGTGAAGCTTGTAGAGCATTTGTATATCAACTATGGTCGTTAGGTAAATAGCTCTTCGCCACTTGGTGGTTGTCAAATAACTTTATTCAGTAAGACTGACGAACAAGCTTTGATACCCGGGCCAGGCTAGTGTCTGTTGTGCTACACTCAAGACCTCTAGTATCAATTTATAGATGCTACGGTTGATCACCCTTTTAAATTACCAGCTGCGCAAATACTTAGACAAAGACGGTAGAAGCGTAGGACGAATTCATGACTGCAGCATCACCTAGACAACAAGGCACACAGCGCGATCCCAACATGGCCGGGGGGATGTCTCTCATCTTGCCTGGTTTAGGTCAGCTATATAATGGCGAGCAGCGCAAAGGCCTGCTTTTCATGCTGGTTGGCGTGATCAACTATATATGTTTCTTGGGTTTGATTTTTGCTACCCCACTAATGGCTTCTTTGAAAAGCTTTGGTGAGGGTAACCAGATGAAGTTAAATGGCGCTCTTGCTGATTCGTTAACCCAGTTGCAAATTGGCTCTGGCGCTTCATTTATGCTGATCGGCTTGTTCTTGTCGTTTGCTGTTTTTGCTGCCCGTGATGCTTTCGATAAAGCCTCTCACCTCCAGCGTAAATCGCTTTATCATGATTACTTCTTAGAAATGCCTGAGGCCACTAGTGGCTCATACATATTCCATATAAGTATTTTTCTTACCTGTTTCTTGCTGGCCTTCTTCTTCTTGATCCCACCGCCGCCAAGGTCTCAGGTAACCGATATCGAGTTCATTCAGAACGAAGAAAACACCAAGACGCCACCAAAAACACAGAAGCGTGCCGCCCACAATTCGCAAGCTGGTGGTAAGCACGATCCAAATAAACCTTCGGTTCAACCTTCACCGGCTCCTAAGGCGCCAAGTAAGGCCCAAGAGCAGGCTAAACCAACTGAGGCCAAGCCTAGTCAGTCTAAGCCAACTCCTACTCCTTCTCCCACCCCTTCGCCTACTCCAACTCCGCGCCCAACTCCGCGCCCTAGCCCGACTCCATCGCCGTCGCCTAGCCCTTCCCCTTCTCCATCACCTTCTCCTAGTCCATCTCCGAGCCCATCGCCTTCACCAGCTCCGAAGATGCCTAATCCATTTTTCCATCCCTCGGCAGCTCCTTCTCCGAGCCCATCTCCGTCGCCTGTGTCAATGCCTAAGATTGGTGGTTCTTCCATCGCCCCTATGCCTAAAGCAGGCGTAGGCGCTGGTTCTGCTACTGCTCCAGGGCCGGCTCCGACTCCTATAAATATTGCCTCTACTTCCGGAATGTCTGGTGGTGGTGGTCCACCTACTCCAGTGCCAGTTGGTGGTGGAGCTAGATCACTCGGTGGCGGTAGTGGTCCAGGACCATCCCCAGCACCTACTCGGGCCGGTCGTGGCTCTGGTGGTGGTGGCGCAGCCGGTGGCGGCTCACCTGGTATAGCCGTTGCTCCTTCTGTTGCTCGCGCCCCTGGTGGCGGTGGTGGTAGTGGTGAGGCTGGAAACCCTGATGATGGCAAAGGCCGTCCATCGGTGGCCGCTCGCGCCGACGTAGACTTCGGACCATACATGGCCGATTTGCAGCGAAGAATTAAGCGTGCTTGGTTCCCACCGAAAGGTAACGAATCTAAGCGAGTCAAAGTTGTTTTCAAGGTGCATAAAGATGGTCAGATGACCAACTTAAGAATGGTTACTTCATCTGGCTTAACAATAGCCGACCAGGCCGCTTTGAAAGCAGTTGAGAATGCTGCTCCCTTCAGACCGCTTCCTGCCGGAGCGCCTGATGATGTAGATATTGAGTTCACCTTTGACTACAACGTATTCAATGGTGGTGGTGTCGGGAAATTCCGCAATTTCTGATAGACTCGTCAGGGTCTGTTGGCACATGCAAGTAAACTGTTGGAGTGGCCAGCAAATAAGGAGATGTTGATAAACGTTTATGGAAAGTAAATTCCTCCAATACTTCATCGAATTCATGATTCATGACTGGTTTGCTTCCATTCCGATCACGATTTGTTCGGTGTTGACAATTGCCGTTACTGTTGAGCGCTATATGTACTATCAACAGAATCGCCGCGATGTCACTCAATTTATCCATACTCTGCAAAGATATTTGGAAACTAATGACCTGCAAAAGGCACAAAAATCTTGCAGCCAATTAGGTGGAGTTATTGGTGAAGTTGCTGAAGAAGGCGTTCGCTTGATGGCTGACCAAAAAGAAGATTTCTCCAAGGCCTTCGATATTACTGTCGGCTTGGTATCACGTAAGTTAGAGAAGCACTTAGCTGTACTTGGAACCATTGGTGCGACTTGTCCGTTCATCGGCCTTTTCGGCACAGTGGTAGGGGTTGTATTCACCCTTGACCAATTGGGCGCATCTGGTGGTGGTACTCCGGTGGTTGTGACCGGTGTGGCCAAAGCGCTGATTGCAACTGGTTATGGTCTAATCGTCTCGATTATGGCTGTTATTTTCAACAACACTTACACTAATACTGTGAAGCGTTTCAACGATGACTTCTTGTTGCTCAAACTGCTCTTCTTGAGCTTTGTTGGCCACGAAGCAGCTACACACTAAGCTCACTTCAAGAAGAAAACGGGGAGGTAGGCCATGTCTATGGGAGCGGTCGGTGATCAATTCACCGATATTAACGTCACCCCGCTTACTGACGTGTTCTTGGTTTTGCTCGTAATTATGATCTTAATTGCGCCCTTGATCGACAAATCAGATTTGAAAATTAAGCCGCCTGAGACCTTGAACGCTAAGAAAGACGAAGCAACTAAGGGTATTAGTTTCGACATCGACAAAGACGGACAGCTTGCTATAAATGGCAAGTATATTCGCGACCACGACGTTAATATCATTACTGCTTTGATCAAAGAGATTAAAGACAAGGCACCACCCGGTACTGAATTGCACGTCACTCTCAATGCCGATGGTGATGCTAAGCAAAAAGACGTAGTGGAAGTTATGAGTGCTGCAGCTGCTGCCGGCATTACAAAAATGCGTGTGGCTACCCAGCAGCAAACTAACTATTAGTGAGTGCTAGTGCTCGATTAAATCTAGGACTAAATCTTGGTCTAATTGGTAGTTCCGTTAGTCGCTCTCTGTCCCCTTTTATTCATCAGGCTTTTTTCAATTGCACCGGTATAGCCGGTAGCTATCGCCTTTTTGATGTGCCTGAAAGCCAGTTGGCCAGTCGTCTGGCGGCCATGACGAAGGGGGCGGAAGCCATGGATGGCATCAATGTCACTCTTCCTCATAAAGTAGTTGTTTTCGACTTTCTCGAAAGTTGTTCGCCCCAGGCCAGAGCAGCTGGTGCTGTCAATACGGTGGTTTTTAACAAGCAAAAGTTAGAGGGCCATAACACCGATATTGTCGGTCTTAGAGCTAGCCTTGAGCAATCTCTGTCACCTTCCTCTCTCAAAGGAGTTGCCATTTTGGGCACTGGTGGCGCGGCCCGGGCAGCAGTTATTGCTCTGGCTGAAATGGGTGCGCCTGATTTTCAGATTTTTGGTCGCAGTAAAGAGCGGGCTGATGGTTTCATAACTAGCCTAGAGCAGTCTATTGCCTTGTCTCAGCTATCTTTGCCACAACTCACCTTGCGTTCATTTGCTGTGGATGCTCAGGAGAATTTCAGCGCTGCTGTTGAACACTGTCAGCTTTTGATCAATGCTACTTCGATTGGTCACCTCGATAGTGAGGTTCCGCCCTGGCTAGAGCCTTTGTTCATGGCTTTGCCTAATGCAGTCTTTGTGCAAGATTTAGTTTATGCAAAAAATAGCGAGCCCACAGTTTGCTGTAGGCTCGCTCAAAAATATCAATTAGAGAACTCTGACGGTAAGGCGATGCTTGTGCACCAGGCTCGTTTTGCTTTCGAACTCTTTGCCGGGCTACTGCCGCCCTATGAAGTGGGTCTCAACGCCTTGCTAGAGGCCTGTGCTAAAGCAAATAGCTAGCCTTAACCTTCAAAGAAAATTGGTACGAGTTTCATCGCTAGACCAAGTTCGCCTTCGATGGCAAGTACGCCAGATAAAGCGGCTGTCATGGCTGACATACGACCACTAATAATTTGGTGTAGGTCATCAGAATCAATAGTTATTTGGCAGTCAGCAGGGCTATAACCAGATGAGCTGTGCTCAACAAATTCACAAGTACCATCTGAAATTTTAGTGAGGTAAGCTGCGGCACCATCGCCTTTGATATTGATCAAGTAAGTGGCACTGAGATTTTTTGCGGCTTCAGGTCTGAAGCGCTTTTTCAATACTGCAATTGTCTCTTCTGCTGACACGTTCTTAACCTCTATTTGGCTGAAACTTACTGAAGCTGCTGATTATAACCGAATGGCCTTATACTGTTCTACTTTCGTATTCATGCTAACTTTACTTCACCAGTTAGGTCTTTCTCACTCTAAGGTGACAAGTTCTTGGTTGATCACGGCAAAGATAAATCTAAAGATAAGGCAGAAGGCTCAAATAAGCCCGCCATAGAACCTCTGCGCAAAGGCAAGGGTCGCAACTTTCAGCCAATTGCTAAAGTATTGCCTAAGTTGCTGCGCCAACTTGGCATTGATAATCGCTTGAAAGAGCACACATTCCTTCATCTCTGGCCTCATATCGTTGGTGAACCCTTTGCCTCACGCACGAGACCTCTGTTTATTGATAGTGAGGGCAATGTTGTTATTGCAGTAAAAGATGCCTCTACTGGGCAAGAAATTAGTTTCGCCAAAGGTGACCTGCTGAAGAAACTAAAGCAAGCGGCCCGTGGGGTAGGGATTTCTATAAACGGTATGCGTTTTGATATGAAGCGCTACTTTGAAAAAGCCACGAGTGACGAATTTGCCTATCAGTTTCAAGTTCCGCTTCCTGAGCCTACTGAAGCTGATCTATATGCCATTGAACTTAGTGTTGATGAAGCTTTGCAAATCGCTGCTGTCGCTACCAACTTTAATATTGAGCCACAAAGTAGTATAGATGAGCATCAAGATGGCTCTGGGGCGGACTTCTCGCGGTTGGCTATTCGCATGCGCTCGCTCTATGAAAAGGAACTGCGTTTGAAGAAGTGGCGATTGGCTCACAACTACCCAGTTTGTTCACAGTGCGGTGATGTCACTTCGCGCTTACATGGGGCGAATCTAATCTGCCCCCTCTGCTTTGCTACGGGTATGTTGGAAATGCCCCGTGGTGGCTATACATAAGGACTGTTTTCCGTCCTAGCATGGGCTTCAAAATGAAGAATCTGACACCTTCAGCGAGATCCGAGGCTTCCTCGTGACTACTGTGTTATCATCAATAACCGAAAATCCAAATCGCCATTTTGGCCGTATCAGAGCCTTTTACGCATGATTCGACTGCAGAACGTTAACAAAAACTACGGCGGAAGACCCGCTCTGGTCAATATAAACTTGCATATCGCCCTTGGTGAGTTTGCCTTCTTGGTGGGCCCAAGTGGTGCCGGTAAGTCGACCTTGATGCGCTTGCTTTATCGTGAAGAAACCCCAACCAATGGCAATGTTTTCATCGGTGGTGTTAACTTAAACCGCCTTCATGCTGGTCAAATTCCTCTGTTGCGCAGACGACTTGGCATTATTTTCCAAGACTTTAAATTGCTGCCCAGTCAGACTGTCTTTAACAACGTCGCCTATGTATTGCGTGCGCTTGGTGTTGATGAAAAAGAAGTAGCTAAGCGTGTTAATAGCGCCTTAGCGGTGGTCAACCTCGAGCACAAGTTTGACGCTTATCCCACCGAGCTTTCTGGTGGTGAGCAGCAGCGTGTCGGTATTGCCAGAGCCATAGTCAACGGCCCTCCTGTTTTGCTGGCTGATGAACCAACAGGTAACCTTGACCCAGCAACTTCGCTTGAAATTGTGCAACTACTTGAGCGTATTAGTCAGCGCGGTACTACTGTTTTGATCTCAACCCATGACCAGCCAATCGTTAATGCCATGAGAAGGCGAGTTATCGCCTTGAAAAATGGCGAGTTGGTGGCCGATGTAGATAACGGCATATACGAATTGGAGATGAGTTAGCAATTATGATGCGCACTCTAAGAATTATTCGCCGCGTTTTTATTGAGACCTTCTTGGGCCTGAAGGCTAGTGGCTGGTCTAACTGGTTAGTCGTCAGTATTTTGGCTGTGGCCCTCACCATATTTGGTGGCGTATTGCAGATGACTATGAGTTTGAAAAATTTGGTCAATGCCTGGGGCAGCCAAATTGAGATGTCGGCTTATCTTAAAGATAGCTATGACCCTAAAAAGGTCGCCAACGAAATTAGTCAATTGCCTGAAGTAAGGCAAGTTGAAATTGTGCCGAAAGATGTTGCTTGGCGCGATATGCAGCATACTTTTAAGATTGCTGTGATTAACAACCCTTTGCCGAATACTTTGCACGTCAAACTGGCTGACCCCGAGCAAGTTGAGTTGCTGGCCACCAAGCTCAAGCTATTGCCTTCGGTCGAAACTGTCCGCTCGCCTTTGAAGATTGCCAAGAAAATCACAGAAGTGCGGCACTTCTTAGAAATTTCTGGCTTCTTTATTACAGCGATTTTGACCACTGCGACTCTCACTGTTATAGGCAATACTATCAATTTAGTAATCAAGGCTCGTCACAGAGAAATTGAGATCCTTAGCTTGATGGGTGTTGGTCACTTCTATATCAAGTGTCCTTTTGTTTTCCAGGGTGCTGCTTACGGTGCCATTGCCGCCGTGCTGGCCACCTTAGTGCTATTTGGTATACACCTTTATGTTGACCCCTATGTCAAAGATCAGATTTTGAGTTTGGTGCCCTTCATGCCTCAAAATCTTGAATTCAGCTTGCTGCAGACAGCTGGATTGATGTGTGCTCTAGGTGTGGCTGTGGGCGCCGGCGGTAGCCTTTGGACCTCGGGCCGCTTCATTAAACTGTAGGTATCTTAATGCAGGTCTTTGAAATAGACGGCTGCAATTTTTCTACCCTGGAAGCATTTTATGATGAAATTAGTAGAGTTCTGATACCAGGTATGCCAGTTGATGGTTGGGGCCGTAACCTTGACGCCTTCAACGATATTCTCAGAGGAGGGTTTGGAACCCCTGCTGAGGGTTTCGTTTTGTGTTGGAAGAATTCTGATGTCTCCAGACAACAGCTTGGGTTTGTCGAAACCGCACTACAACTGGAACTTCGTCTTGAGCACTGCCATCCGGCGAACAGAACTTTTGTTGCTAGTCAACTACAGTTGGCAAAATCTGGGCAAGGAGCAACGGTATTCGATTGGCTTGTGGAAATAATCAAGGATCACGGACCGGGTGGCAGTGAAAGCGAAGATGCAGTCGAACTGATTTTGGCTTAGTTATCTAAATCGCTTAAAGTCAGCGACGGTCCAAGGTCTCGGCGTTTCTGGCAGAATCGAGACAAAATAATTTTGCAGGTCGGTAAGTGGCATGCTGAAAACACCATGATTCATCTGTTGATTTACGGTCGAATAGATGCCGCTGGTGCCCCATGGGTTCCAGACAGTGACAATATCGGTGCTGGGATTGTACTCAAGAATAGTGAGGCAGTGACCGGAGGTGCCGGTGTTAACAATGCGATGATTGCTCAGAGCCTCAATTAGCTCTTGGCGCAGTTGCTCAATGCTGGTCGTTTTGGTGGGGTAGCGTATGCAGGAATTGCCGGTCATGAACATCAGCATGCGCGCGCCAGAGCCGCCATGAATCACGACTTCTAAGGCCTCAGTGGCGTCTCTTCTGGTTTTCTTGTTCTTGTAGATGGCATAGGCTTTTTCACAAACATGCAGCCAGACACCATCTTCGCCGGCGTCGCTATAGCAAGCGATTTCGGCGTCAGTTGGAGCTGGTACAGCAATCGGCCGGTGGCGAGGAAACGTCACTGTATAGCTTCCGTCACTGTTTTGACTAATCATATCTATCACACGCTGAGGTGTATGGTAAGCCAGGCCACCAATAGTCGAGAGAAAATAGCAGTCTCCAGTTTTGCCCTGTCTGATTTCCTCAATATGTGGGCGGCCGTCAGAGAAGAGCAGAGGTGACTCTTGTGCGATTTTTTTTTGATAGGTGTTGAAGAGGCTGACGAGTTTGGGCAGAGCTGTAGTCGTGCCACTGCCAGTAGTGTTGTTGCTTGAGCAAAGGTCTGCCAAAGTGAATGTCTGTGTACTATTCTCTTCTTTCCAGGCTGTGCGCGAGTAAATCTTAATTGCTGCTAGAGCTGCAGCTTGATTACCCTTTATGGCTGGGTTTTGCAGAGCTTGGTCGAGTTCATCTTTCGTTAGCACACCATCTCGGTTGCAGTCCCAGTTGGCAAACGATTGCTTGAAAAGTATTGCCAACCCTACAGCTTCATTATTTTCCGCAGCTAGAACAGAATTGCTTATGAGGCAGAAGCAACTGCTAAGCATTAAAATCAAGACTCTTAGCTTTGCTGCCACTACTAAACCTCTGACCTTTAAAACCGCTCTTCTAAAATTTTCTTTGCGGTAATGCTTGAATAAATTTTCCAAGCTTAGCTATATTCTAAACACCGCTTTATTGAGGTTTAGAATTTAATTGGCCGGCGCATAAACCCATTAGGTTTCGGAGTTGTTGTCATGAATGTCAAGTTTGGTTTGCCCTTAGCCGCTCTGGCTCTCTTTGCTGTTGCTTTCCTACCCTGCACTGCCAAGGATGTAGCAAAAAAGACTACAGGGGCTGAAGCATTTAAAATGTATTGCGCCAGCTGCCATGCTGGTGGTGGAAACAAAGTTGATCCCAATCATCCTTTGGCTGGTTCGACTCAACTTGCTAGCATCGTTAGATTCAAAGATTATCTCAGCTCCCCGCCCGGTCACATGCCTTACTATGAGACTTTGGTCAAAGACAAGGCGACTTTAGAAGCCCTGCATAAATACTGCAAAACTTTGAAAAAGGCACCAGGTGAGCGGGCTTAGTCATACTTTTAGTTAGACACGCTTTTAGCTCCCAGTGCCTTTAATGGTATAGAGAGTACTTGTGTGGCTAGGGCTGCAGAGACTACAAGTAAGAGCTGGGCGTTGCTTAACGAGGCAGTGTTGAGCACGCTCTGTAGTGGCGGTATATAGAGGGCGGCTGCAAGCAGAGCTAAGTTGATTGCCGTGCTAGCTAACATAGGTCCATTTTTATACCAGGCAACATCGGTTGCGTAACCTCTCACTGATAACCAAGACCATGATTGCATAATGAGCGCAAATGACAGAGCGGCGAGGGCCACTGTGGCAGCATTAGCTTGGTCGAGATAGGTTTGGTTGTAGAGCACCGCTGCTAAAATAATGCTTCCTAGAAGGGCGCTGCGGGTGACAATTTGAATCTGTTCGTATCTATCCATTAGTTGTTCTGTTTGCTTACGCGGCTGCTGCTTCATTACTTCGCTTGAGCCTTTTTGCAGGACAATTCCTAGGCCGGGAAAGACGTGCATAATCAAATTGAGGTAGAGCAACTGCAGAGGCTCAAGGAAGAGGCCTGTATTGGCCAACAAACCCAGCATTATCGCTACTACCGAGGTCAAGCTTGCTGTCAGCAAGTAGCCCACAGCACGACTGATATTGGCGTAGGTAATGCGCCCTTGTTGCACTGCTTTGACGATGGTGGCGAAATTGTCATCTGTTATCACCAGGTCTGATGCTTCTCGGGCTAAGTCAGTACCGGTTTCGCCCATGGCGATACCAATGTTTGACTGTCGCAAGGCTGGTGCGTCATTGACGCCGTCACCGGTCATCGCCACAATATGCCCGGCCCCCTGTAGCCGCTTGACGATGTCGAGCTTCATTTCAGGTGTCACTCTAGCCAAGACAGATACTTGTTTAAGGGTCTCCTTAAACTGTTCGTCGGTTAGTTTCTGTAGATCGCTGCCAATCAATATTTGTTGGTCTGAGTTTTGTGAAGTGAATATGCCTAATTCTTTGGCGATTGATTTGGCTGTTTCGAGCTGATCGCCAGTGAGCATAACTAAGCGAATACCGGCTTTTTGGCAGGTCTCAATAGCGGCTTGAACGTTTTCTTTCGGGCGGTCAGACATGGCCACTAGGCCAAGCAAAACCATTTTCTCTTCTAAGGTCTCAAGCTGGTCTTTGTGCGGAATACTTTCAACATAGCGGCTGGCCACCGCCAGCACACGTAGCCCACGTTTTGCTAGTTCCTGGTTTCTAGTTCTAAACCAAGAGCGCATGTCATCTTCAAGAGCGATGTCACCACTGGCAGTGCGAATATTGCTGCATAAATCTAGTACAACCCCGGGTGAACCTTTTAGGAATAATATGTGGTCACCGCGCTCTGGGTGCTGGTGAACTGTAGACATACGTTTGCGCTCTAGGTCAAATGGTACTTCGGCTATGCGCGGAAACTGCTCTAATATTTGTTCGTGTTTGAGGCCGAGTTTCATAGCAGCTGTAATCAGCGCACCTTCAGTGGGGTCGCCATGAACAAGCCATAGCTCTTCACTCCCCTCACTAGAAGAGGTGCTTGCCTTATGCTCAAGTTTGGCATCGTTGCAGGCTGCAATGGCAGTCAAGAACTCATTGACTCGCTTGGTTAGCTCGTCAATCTTGCAGACTTGGCCGTTGCTTGTCAGTTCGCCCACCGGTTCATAGCCGTGACCTGATAATTTCAGCTCAAGTCCGTCTAAAACAATGTCGGTAACCATCATTTTATTTTCAGTCAGGGTGCCAGTCTTGTCTGTACAAATAACTGTGGTGCAGCCCAGAGTTTCTACTGCCGCTAAGCGCCTAACTAGCGCTTTAGAGCGAACCATTCTGCGGATACCTGCTGCTAGAGCCAGAGTGGCAATCACAGGCAGGCCCTCTGGTATGGCGGCAACTGCTAAGGCAATGCTAGTTTCGAGCATCCTCTCGAGGCTGGCATTTTTTAAAATACCAATTAGCCCAAAGACCACACAGAGCACAATGACAAGCAAGCTAAGTTGCTGACCGAGGGTATCGAGTGACTTTGTTAGCGGTGTTTCCCCTGATATCACTTCTTGTAAAATCAGGCCGAGCTTACCCATCTTTGTTTTGGCGCCAGTAGCCACAACTACGCATATGGCTCGCCCGCCTAGGACGCTTGTGCCTTGATAGACCATTCTCTCTTCGAGGTCCTCAGCTTCAGCCGATTTCCAGACAGGCACACTCTCACCAGTTAAATGCGACTGGTCAAGCGAAAAAGCAGCACTTTCCAAAATGCTCAAATCAGCTGGCGCGCGATTGCCAGCCTCTAGTAACACAATGTCGCCGTAAACAAGCTCGGTTACAGGTAGCTCAATGTCTCCACCAGCCCGCCTTACCCTGGCAGTGGCTCCAGCTAGTTTGGCCAGGCTGTTGAGTGAGACCTTGGCCCGATATTCGGTTAAAAAGCCAATAGCCGCATTAATTACCAGAGCGACAAGAATGCCCGCTGTTTGCAAATACTCTTTCATAGCAAAAGAGACTACGGTTGCAACCAAGAGCAAAATAACCACGCTCGACTTGAATTGCTCGAAGAGCAGGCTCCAGGGGTTAATTGCAGTCCCTTTGCTCAGCTCGTTGGGGCCGTCTGCTTTTAGTCTTTGCTCGGCCTGCTCTTGTGATAGGCCTGTATTCTTGTCGGTAGCTGGTAAGGGCTCCAGCACTGCTAAATTTTCAGTCATGGGCATTATGTTAGCAGCGTTGCCCCTCAGTGGGTATTACTTAGTAATGCATTTAGCTGCGAGATAAAGATGGATGTCAACACGTCGAACTCTGATGATGGACTGAGAGTTGGTATCAGTTCATTTGCTGCCTGGATGCTCGGCGTAGGATCGATTATTGGTTCAATGGCTTGGCTCATTCATGGGCCGATGCTGGCTCGCTCAGGGGCTCTAGCTGCCATTGTCGCCTGGCTTATCGCTGGGGCAATGTCACTGCCGCTAGCTCTAATTTTGATGGAACTAGCCTCAATGTTTCCTCAGGCTGGTGGCCCTTATGTTTATAAGTTTTATGCTCTAAAGCGCCTCGTGCCAGGCAGCGGCGAGATGCTTGGTTTCTTAACAGGTTGGTTGTTTTGGATAGCAATTATTGTTGGCCTTGCTTGCATGGCTAACGGTCTGGCTAGTTTACTGGCTGCGGCTTTTTTTGCTAATCCGCAAAATGCGCCAATTTGGTTTGCACCATTAGTGATTGTCGCGCTTAGTGTGGTCACTACGTTACTCAATCTGCAAACAGTAAGTACGGCAGCTTCAATAAATATTGTATTTACTTTAATGAAAGTAGCGATGGCGATTGTTTTTTGTCTGCTGGTTTTGTTGCACCCAGGAGCTTCCCTTGATAATCTCGTCAAGTGCCCTGTTGACTCTTTATCCGGCTCGTTATGGAGCAAAGTGGCCTCGGTCTTTATGCTGGCTATGGCTGGTTTTTCGTTTATGGAAATGACTGGTTGCATGTCAGCTGAAACCAGAGATGCTCGCAAGAGTGTTCCCCGTGCGGTATTTTTGACACTACTGACGGTGACAGCGATTTATTTAGTGATTTGTATTTCTATTGCTTCAGTCGCACCGCTAACTCTTAGTGCCGACAAGACAACTTTGGTTCTTGTGGGCAGTACTGTGCAGGCCACCTGCCCCGCCTTAGCAGGAGCTATCGCTGGGCCGATTGGCGGCATTTTGTTTACTGCTGCGGTAGTCTCTTCAATTGTCGGCTGCGGGTTTACGGCTTTGCTTGGCATTTCGCGAGTGAGTTATTCTATGGCGAAAACAAAGCTCTTTCCTCTTCAGTTTGGCCAACTCTGCCCTAGGACCGGTGTGCCCAAGTATGCTCTCTGGTTTCAGTTTTGGTGCATGACAATTATTGCATTGGCAGCATGTTTGTTTAGTCATACCTCGCTATTCCCCGATGCCTACACGTTCTTAGCTGAAGTATTCGGCTTTATGTATGCCTTTGTCGCTATGCTTTACGGCATTTGTGTGGTTTCACTGCGCTATAGCGACCCCGATATGGAGCGACCTTTTCGCATTGGCAGACGCGGCAATTGGCTCGTTTGGTTCGTTGCTAGTTTGACTGTTGGCGTCTGGGGATATGCTGCTTTCTTTTGTGTCAATTGGGTGCATCAAGCTGCTGGTTTAGCTGTTCTGCTTGCTGGTCTGCCAATTTATTTTTACTACAAACATGCTAATCAAGAAATTGACAAATAGTGTGAACGCAAAAAGACTAGCCAAAAAAAAGAGAAGAAGGCGAAGCCTCTTCTCTTTTTTGTAGTTGTTTTGTTTGGTCTATTTAACAGCAGCTTGAACAACAGATACTTTGTTCATTTTGTCGCCTTTGCGCAATTGCATGAAAACGCCATCACCTTCAATTACTTTACCGAAGACGGCATAATTCATATCGAGGAAATTAGCTGGTCCAAGGGTTATGTAAAACTGACTGCTGGCTGAATCAGGATCGTTAGAGCGAGCCATGGCAACCACGCCAGCAGAATCATGCTTGAGATGTGGTTTTACTTCCAGTTTGATATTGCGCTTCTTTCCAGTCGCCGGATCTGAATATCCGCCAGTACCAGAACCAGTCGGGCAACCACCTTGGATGCAGAAGCCTGGCTCGTAGCGGTGGAAATTGAGACCATTGTAGAAGCCTTTTTCCACTAGATCGAGGAAGTTATTGGCTGTGATTGGGGCTTCTGTCTGATGTACTTGAATCTTGATCGTACCTTTGTCGGTTTCGATCGCCACGATTGGATCTGTCATTCGTCTTTGCCCTCTGCAGTAAGCCTAGGCTCTACTGAGGGCTTCCTCCGTTTAACTAATAACTGGGTAATTTTAGCATCTGTATATAAATTAGGTTACTTGCCTGGGTCGACCACGGTCACTTTGGTCATCTTGTCGCCTTTGCGCAGAGCCATGGCATTGTCTAGGCCCTCGACTACTCTGCCGAATACGGCATAATCGCCATCAAGAAAAGAAGCTTGTCCAAGAGTAATATAGAACTGACAGCTGGCCGAGTTTCTGCTGCTTGAACGGGCCATGGCAAGAACGCCAGCGGCATCGTGCTTCAAATTTGGTTTGATTTCTAAATTAATGCGGCGAATTCGATTAGTCTTAGGGTCTACATAGTTGCCAGTGCCGGTGCCATCTGGGTCGCCACCTTGAATGCAGAACCCTGGTTCGTAGCGGTGGAAAGTCAAGCCGTTGTAGAAGCCTTTGCCCACTAAGTCTAAGAAGTTATAGGAAGTTTGTGGCACTTCAGTCTTGTAGACTACTAGTTTGATTGGACCTTTTGTGGTCTCCATCATCACCAGTGCATCGCCCACATTTTTCTTGACGGCTGCTCCTTTTGAAGAAGGTGCTGCCATGGCTGGGCTAGCGGCCATGCCAATCAATAAAGGTGCCAGTAGTGATACTGCCGACAGTGCTGATATGGCTCTCTTGAGCTTAGACATTTATTCCTCCTCAGGATCTCTCTTACTGTTTTAAATATTGGGTAGCGTTGCTCTAACTGGTTGGGGGCCGCCGCGTGCTCCGGCAGTCTCGGCTTTATTGTAGACAGGTTTGGCTTTGGCGCTCGTTGTCGCCGTTGGATTAGATATTGGAATAGTAACTGAGCCGCTGCTGTTGTTATAGGGATAGGTCAAAGGCACAAGGAGGCTATTCATGCCGCTCGCAGCGCTATCGTAGAAAGCGAGCCAACCTTTGGTTTCGTCTTGAGGCAAAATAACGCGGCGGTTCAGTCGGCTTTCTTCAATTTCGTGGCGACCTGCATCTCTTCCCACCGCTATGCCTAGATTGCGCTTGCGGTGATCTTGAGCGGTGAGCATTTCGTAAGATAGTGGTCCGGCTAAGCCTGCGGTGCCAATACTAATTGCTCCCACTGCAATTTTGTCGCCTTTGCTCAAGATATGGTCATCGAGCTTCAGTAGCGTAGCTAAGGGGAGAGGCGAAAGGTTGAGGCCTGGCCCGATGCCCCTGGACCCTTCACCAATGATTACCACCGGATAGGTTCCGTTGTTTCTGATGGTGACTTCGACAAACTTAAGTTTTGGCCCTTCGTAGCGAGTCAGTGGCGGGGTGGCTGCAACTGCGGCAGCCCCGAGCAAGTTGAAATTGCCTGCTGCTGCGTTGCCACTTAAGACCACCTTTTTATCGGCTTCAGCTTGCTCTGGGGTAATTGGTAGTTCGACCATGGGGGCTGCTACTGTGTCACCAACATCTTTCACTGGCAGTGGGTCTGTTTTCAGAGGCAGGGGTGTGAGCTCTTCGGCAAAAACAACTAAAGGAGCTAATGACAACGTGGCCACAGCAGCCAGAAGAGCGAACGCTCTTTTGTCATCGGTTTTCTTTTTCAATGTGATTCCTCTAAATTTCGCCGAGCCGTTCACGCAGCGTTTGTCTTTGTTTTCTTGCTTTTGGCTACTGGCGTTGACCAGAGAGTGAATACTTGACTGTGGCCCTTACGCCTTCGCCTTGCTTGTTGATTGATATTTTTTCAAAACCAGTGAAGTTTGCTCCACCATTTTGCAATTCCATAATGATTTGTTCTTGGGCCATGACCGTGCCTGATTTGCCCATGGGATGCTGATAGAAGATCACGGCTTGTTGGCCAGCTACTTTCATAATTTTCAGACTGGTCTGTACACCCATATCATTGCTCATGGCATAACCCTGCTGGGGATTGCCGCTGATATTCCAAATATTGCGAGTATTGGTTTGGAAAGCGCCTGCTGCCTGTTGTTGAAACTCAGGGGTTTTTGCTTCTACGGCACTTCTTTGACCAATCACTAGCCATGAACCCATAAAGGCTGGTGGCAGGGCAACACTTTGTACCCCCATTTGCATTGGTGGACGCTGGGCCGGTGGGCGATTTTGTTGGGCTCCGCCCTGTATTCTGCCGCTGTTGGCATTGCCTTGTATGGGCGGACGCTGTTGCATTGGCTGGGCGATCGGCTGGATTGCTTGTGGCGTGTAGTAACCACCAGATGACGCAGGAGCATAGGTTTGGCCTTGACCGCGCTGCTCAACACCGAGCTGAAACGGTTCAGCCGACGCTGGTTGCGGCGAATATATGGCTAGAGGAGCCGACAAAAGAGCCAGGGCAATGTACTGAGTAAGTTTCTTATTCATTGAATGCATCCCTTGCGAATAAACGTCATTCTATATCGACCTGAGCATCCCTGCTAGTTGTTAGCCAACCTGGGACAACTTTGTTCTGTTATTTACTGCCTGGTTTTGCTGGAGAGGCTGATGCAGCTTGTATCGTCGGGTTATTGGCAATATCGCTAGGTAATTCTTGCGAGAAGCCAAGATCTTGCAGTCTGTGGTAGGCGGCAACCCCAGTTGTCCCTTTAGGGTCAGCAATAACGATGTCAACCAGGGGCGTGAGAGCTTCAGGTGCACGCTTCTGCTTGATTAATAGATCGGCTTTGAGTAAGAGGGCTTCTCTTTTGAGTTGACCAAAGCGGCTTGTCAATTGTCTCTCTGAGGCCGCTTCGCGCTTGGCGTCAGCTTTTGTGAAGGCCGTAGCCATGCGGTAGTGAGCATCGGCTGCGTCTTGAAGCCACTCCACCAGCTCGTAAATTCCGTCTTGCACGTCTTGTGGTCTTGAAACGCCAAGGGCCGCTCTTAGCTCGTCTAGCTTTTGTTTAGCATCGGCTGCTGTCAGCGGCAGCTGCCGGTACCGCGAAGTTTTGGTTTGGGGTCCACTATGACTGATACCGGAGTTATCAGAATTGAAAGTAGTTGGTTGGTTGTTATTTGAGTTTGGTGAATCTTGACCCGGCGCAAGCGACTCTTCGTTTGTATAGCGGCCGGGTCGTGGCGCTCCACCAGGTATGGGCGATTGAGCCCAGGCGGCATTAGAAGCCAGAGACAGACAGGCAAGTAAAGAGACAATCAGACCTTTGAGACTAGTTGTCAGTGTGGCATGTCGATAAGGGCTCATGACTTCTCGCTTTTCTTGAATGTAGCTTTTAGAATGCGGATTCTAGCAAACTGTTACTATGGACATTTGTATATTGCTGAAATTGTAGTTCAACTTCTTGTGGTGCCAGTGTTTTCTAATTATATTGTCGCGCATTGCCTACCCAGACGGCTCGTTGCTTTTGGTTCGGCATTTTTACTGCTTCTAAACCTCAATATATTGCCGGCTTTGGCTGTGGAAGCTCCGAATCACTTCAGCCCCCACGACAATACATTCATTAGTAAGTACCTCAAGAAAAACGAATATATCTCTTTGGCTGAAATCAAGCCGGGCATGGAAGGCTACGGCTTGAGCGTCTTCCAGGGTACCAAGGTAGAAAAATTTCAGGTCAAGGTAATCGGTGTCATTAAGAAAGTTCTGAATGGAAGAGATGCAATCTTAGTGCGCTGTTCAGGTGCGGCCCTGGGAAAAAATAATGTGGTCAGGGGCATGTCGGGCTCGCCAATTTATATAGATGGTCGACTTGCTGGTGCACTTTCGTATGGTTTCGATTTCTCTAAGGAACCAATTGTTGGCATTACCCCAGTAGCAGATATGCTTGAAGTGCTTTCCTTCGATGATCGACCCGGCGCTACTGACCGCAAGACATCCTTTAGGTCTTTCAGAGATTATTCTAGAGATTCTTCTACTTCATCAGGGGCGGTGGCGTTGCCGACCTCATCGGGAGCTGATTCTGGTTTTAACTCTGTTTTTGGATCTGGGGCTGCTAGTCACCTCGTTCCTTTGATGGCACCTGTATCTCTGGCTGGCTATTCTCCTCGGGCTCAAGAATTTCTCAAAGATAAATTTAAAGATGTGGGCCTTTCGATCTCGTCTGGCGTTTCGGGCGCGTTAGACCCGACTTTGAGTAATCTGAACACACTTAATGCCAGTGCCGCTAAGACCGTTAAACACAGCGGCAAAGGCGAGAGTAAGCTTGAAGCAAAACTAGAAGAAATAAAAGAATCTAAGTCTGAGAGTAATATCGCCGCCACTGTGGCAGCAGCTGAAGCTGGCACTGTCAAGCTGGTTCCTGGTAGTGCTGTTGCGGTTATGCTTTCTACCGGTGACTTCTCTAGCTCAGCGACGGGCACGGCCACATGTATCTTCGGCAATAAGGTAATTGCTTTCGGTCATGCTTTTATGGATGCAGGGCAAGTAGCTTTTCCTATGGCGACGGCCTATGTTCACGATATTTTGCCGAGCTTATCTGTGTCGTTTAAACTGTCATCACCATTGCAAGTTATTGGCACTATATTTGCAGATCGACCTTGGTCAATTGGCGGCGAGATTGGCCGCTATAGTGAGTTGATTCCGCTCACCGTTACCGTTACCGATCAAAATAGACACGTAAAGAAAACCTATCACTGCCAACTTGTTGATCATCCTGAGCTGACCCCGAGCCTTGTTACTGCAACGCTTATGTCGGCTCTAGACTCGACCTATCAATCTGAAGTACCTAATGTAGTCAAACTGGCTTCTTCAATTGAGATTAAGGGCCACGGTAAGTTAGCTCGAACCGATCGCTTTGCCGCTAATTTTCCTGCCCACATGACTGGAGATTCCCTTTCTCGAATGAGGGGCTCTGTTTCTGATCCTGTTAGCGGCTATGTGGGTACTCTTGTCGATAAGCTTATGGGTAACGATTTTGAGGCCGCTGCAATCACAAGTATGACTGTGGATGTGGTAGTAGAGAACGGTCGGCAGGTGGCTAAAATTGATCGTATATCAGTTGATAAACCGGTGGTCGCACCCGGCGAGACTGTTAACGTCAATGTTGTGATGAAGCCTTTTAATAGACCTGTTTATGTAGAGAAATTATCGTTTGGTATACCTAGAGATTTGCCAGACGGTGATATTGCGATTGGTATCAGTGGTGGTGATGAGTTTGATGCTCTGCGAAAACGTCTTGGTATCGTTGACCCCCCATCTGAAACTCTCAAACAGGCAATCAGCCGCGTTACACGTCGGGAGAGAGGCGATACCCTTTGCGGCGTTATGGCTTTGCCCACTCAATCTATTTCGTTTAGTGGGGATGTGTTAAGAAATCCACCGGCCCATTGGATCAAGCTATTCTTCTCTGACCGCAGCACCAAAGTGCCCGCTCTAGTTAAAGGTGAAGAGCGAGCCAGAGTGCTGTTAGAAGATTTAGTGGATGGCAGCCATATAATCGCCGTTACTGTCAAACGCGCCGATAAAATATTCGCTAAGTCTTCTCCTTATATGGTCAGCCCCAGTCGCTTAGCTAACCCTGCTGATGGCATTATCATTACCGATCAAGCAAAAAAGGCGATAGACGCTGGTCGCAAATCAGATTCTTCAAGTACTTCCAGCACAGCCGCCTCAAGCTCTTCTGGTGCTAGTGCTGTCGCTTCTACTACTTCTACATCTTCTTCAAGCAGTAAAGATACAACTGCGCCAGCCTGGTCTCAGGCTTATGCCTTTCCTCATATGCGAGCCATTAGCCTCTGGCGTCAAGATAGCGAGCCAGATTTTCATAACGGCAAATCTGAAGGCATAGCCATTGACAGCGTTGGTCGGCTCACTCCTGGCTATCGTGAGCTGTCGCGCTTTTCTCTTGAGCAAGAGCAGCGTATTTGGGCCGCTGTATGCACGCGCGGCAAATTCTATTTTGCTGCTGGCAATAAACTAATGAGTACAGACGGTGAGGCTCCAACTGTGGTGGCCACTCTGCCAGGTATGTTGATTACAAGCCTGGCTGCCGATGACAAAGGCAATTTATATGCTGCCAATGCTCCGGGGGGCGAAGTATATGCCATTGACGCAGCGGGTGGTGCCAAGCCCTATGTTAAAGTCTCAGAATCTATTGTTAGTGCCATGGCTTGTGACTCTAGCGGGCATTTGTTTATTGGCACCAGTGGCTCTGGCAAAGTTTATCGAGTAGATAACGGCGCTGCCACGCTGGTCTTTGATAGTAATCAAGCCCACATCACCGCTTTGAGTTTCTGTGAGCGGGAGAATAAATTGTATGTTGGTACTGCTGAGAAAGGCTGTGTCTATAGTCTAGACGCCAATTTGCAAGTTAAAGCTGAATTTGAAACGGGTGAGCACATTGTCACCGGCATGGCCAAAGACAAAGCTGGCAATTTGTTTGTAACCACTGCTGGTGCGGGAAAACTATTTAGAGTGCAAGCCAATGGCCAAGCCGAGCCCGTGGCCATTAGTGATGCGTTCTATACTCTTTTTTATGATAGTCGCGACGATAGAGTCTATTCTGGTGACGCTGAAGGCGATATTACAAGAGTAGAGATTGATCCAGTTACCGAACAAGCTCAGTTTATTCCGGTTTGTCATACCGAGCAAGAAGCCGTAATGGCCCTTTGCTCCGATGGCGGTAAGTTGTTTAGCGGTACCAGTAACGTTGCTCAAGTTAGAACATTCGAAATACAACCATCTGGCGACCCGAGCTATTCTTCTATTGTGCAAGATGCTCAACGCCCTGCTAATTGGTCAAGGGTAAGACTAGCCAATGTTAAAGGTGAAAGCACCAATAGTCTACAGAAAACAGTACGAGTCGCCACTAGGGGGGGTGAAACTTCTCAGCCCGATGGCTCATGGTCAGCCTGGATTGATGCCACCCCTGATTCAAGTGCAGACGGCTATTTAATCAAGAGTGGCCCTTCCCGCTTCTTGCAATACAAGCTCACATGGAAGTTAGGCGCTGAGAAGAAAAGCGTAGATGATTTGATTGTTTCGCGCGTTGACGTTACCTATCAGCCAACTAATGTCGCACCTACTATTGCTTCAATCTCGGTAAGGGCCGATGATGCTTTTTCTGGTACCGTGCCGATTGTTGTCTCTGGTTCTGACTTAGACCAAGATAATATGTTGATGGCTCTTGAGTTGTCTGATGATGGCGGCAAGAGTTGGAAGCCCATAGTTAGCGATCAAAGAAGCCGGGAATCTGAGTCGGAAAAGGCTAGGAAGAAAGAAAAGGCTAAAGAATCTGCAAAAGAAGTTGTTAAGGAGTCTGCTAAAGAGGCTGAGAAGAAATCTGTAAAGGACCCTGTTAAGGAGCCAGGCAAAGACGCTGGTAAAGACGCGGCTAAACAGCCTGGCGCTTCCGAGAAGAAGCCAGACCTCAACAAGATAGATCCTAATAAGTCTGAACCTAAGCAAGAAGCCCCTAGAAAAGAAGAATCAAAAAAAGAAGAATCTGGTAAGTCTAAAACCGGCACAGAGAATAAAGCAGAGCGCAAGTTAGAAGATAGGCCTTCTTCATCCGACTCAGACTCTTCCGCCAGTGCCGATGATTCAAGCTCTGGGGCAACTACTTCTTCTACTTCGTCTTCTGCTGCCACAGCAAAGCCTGCTCCGAAAGACAAAGAGAAGGAAAAAGAGAAAGAGAAAGAGTCTGATAACGCCAAGTCTTCAGAAGCTTACTCAGCAACAGAGAAATTCACTTACAGTTTCGAGACTAAAAAGATCAAAGACGGACAATATTTGATGCGAATTACTCTCAGTGATAAGCCGTCCAATCCTGGCCAAGAGAAGACTGCCGTTGTGTTGCGTTCGGTAGCGATAGACAATACTCCGCCGAAAATTAGCGATCTGAAAATCACAAAGAAAGGCGCCGGTCTCTCAATTCGCCTGACTGCTCACGATAATGTCTCATGTATTTCTGACTCTACGTACAAAATTGATGGGTCAGATGGCTTCGCCCTTGGCTCCTCTACGGCCGCTTTGTCTGACGCTTTGACTGCCACTCTGGCTGCAGACAACATTATGCCTGCTAAGGGGGCGAAGAAAATCACAATTCAGGTATTTGATAGAGCCGGTAACTCCACCAAGACAACAGAGAATCTACCCTAATAATTATGATTACCAAGTTGATGCGCAAGAAGTCGCCAGAAGACCTCGTTGACGAGGCTTACGATGAAGCACGTTTGATGCATAAGCATCTCACAGCCTTTGACTTATTGGCTTTTGGTGTGGGTGCCACAATTGGCTCTGGCATCTTCGCTTTGACAGGAACTGCTGCTGCTGGTCAGCTTGAAGCGGCAAAGGATTGGTTCTCTACCCCGCTTCTAAACTTCATTATGGGCTCTGCTCTTGGCCGCGAAGGCGCGGGCCCAGCCCTTGTAATTTCCTTTCTCATTGCCGCTATTGCGTGTGGCTTTGCTGCTCTATGTTACGCCGAGTTAGCGGCCATGATTCCAGTTTCAGGCTCTGCTTATACCTTTGCCTATGCATCATTGGGCGAGGTTGTCGCTTGGATTATTGGCTGGGATTTAATTCTTGAGTACGCGGTTGGCAATATTGCTGTGGCCGTCAGTTGGTCTGAGCATATGCTCCATGTCTTTTATGGGCTGACCGGTCAAGGGCTGCCGCTTTGGCTAACCTCAGACCTGCACACGGCTTTAGCTTTGCAGAAGTCAATTGTGCAGGGCAGTATGCAGTCGCACCTTTATTCTACGACTGATATTCCAGTAATTTTGGGTCAGCAGTTTTGTATCAATCTGCCTGCCTTTGTCATTGTTGCCTTGGTTACTTGGATCTTAATTGTCGGCATCAAAGAGAGTGCTGTTGCCAATACCATAGCCGTTGCAGTGAAAGTGGTGGTGGTCATCTTCTTCATAATTTATGGCGGGGGGTTGGTCAAGCCTGCTAACTGGGTGCCCTTTGCTCCATCTGGTTTTGTCGGCATTATGGGTGGTGCTGCCATTGTCTTCTTTAGCTTTATTGGCTTTGATGCTGTATCTTCAACTGCTGAAGAAACCAAGAACCCCCAGCGCGATATGCCTATTGGCATGATTGGTTCGCTTGTTGTCTGTACTATCCTTTATGCCTTGGTATCGCTGGTTCTGACCGGCATTATGCCTTATCAAAACTATGCCAATGATGCAGCTCCTGTGGCTACAGCTATCGCCGTTGGTGGCGCGCCATGGGCGCACTTGTTGGTTTCGGTTGGAGCTTTGGCTGGAATGACCTCTGTGCTTCTTGTCTTTCAGATGGGCCAGCCGCGCATATTTATGGCCATGGCCCGCGACAAGTTGCTGCCAGCATTCTTTGCTAAGTTGCATCCTAAATATAGAACACCGTTTATTCCCACTATTTTGACTGGGCTTTTTGTTGGTCTCTCTGCTCTAATTGTTGATATTGGACAAGCGGCGGAACTGACAAATATAGGCACTTTGGCTGCTTTTATTATTGTCTGTGCTGGGGTGCTTTTCTTGCGCAAGAATTCGCCTGATACCAAGCGACCATTTAGTTGCCCTTGGGTGCCGTTTGTGCCTTGGGCTGGAATTATCTCGTGCTTTATTTTGATGCTGAGCTTACCCGTCGCTACCTGGATTCGCTTCATTGTCTGGATGGGTGTGGGCTTTGCTCTTTATTTCGCTTATGGTTATCGTAAGGCGAAGTAGTCTCTGGATAATCGACTATGAGTAATCGCACCTGGGCTTGTATTGAGTGTGGTAAGACTTACCGTCGACATCAGTCGATTGAATCTGTTCGTTGTGCAATATGCCGAAATCCATGTGAGTACGTTCACTGGAAGATTCACGTACCGTCGCCGAAAAAACGCAAGGTATGGGAGAAGTTCTGGCAAGCTTATAAAATCGAGAAGCAACTGCTTGCTGATTACTACAAGAATGGACGCAAGGGTGAGCTGCGTCTAGAAATACTTAGTATGCATTTTCACGGCTCCGATTCCTGATTTCTAGATTTTGACTTTTGAATGCTCATTGCCTAATTTTGCCTTGATTGCAGCTAATGGTTTTCTTAAGGCGAAGTAGCTATGCTTAGGACCGGTTTGATGGAGTGATTGGCCTGCATGAGTCTTGATTTCTGGACCACTACTAGTGAGTTTCTCGATACATCGGTCTTGAATGACTTCGCTTCCAGCAAGACTGGTATTACTGCGGAAATTACACCTGATGAAGACAATGCTTGGCTGATGATGGCAAGCAAGGATGGCCCTTCCCCTGCAGTTTCAGTTTGGGGGCCATATTCAGTAGAGCCAGAAGATGTGGAGGAAAGCGTTCTAGAAGTTGTATCTGCACCAAAGTGGGTCTGGCAGATTAACGTTTCAATGGGTTCTCCAGACAATTCTATTGATATTGCCAAAGAGCTTTGCTGCTTTTTAGCGAAGAAAGGCAAAGGTGCGGCATACGATCTACAAGAAGGCAAGATCTTTTTCCCGCGCCCTAGTTGGTTTTCACGCTTTCGGCCAGCCAAGCGAAAAGTTGTTGCTGTGCCTGAAATTAAACTTAATTTGGTCGAACTCGAATTTTTCTTGCCCTTTTCTTCAGTTAAGGCAGAGGCAGCTAAAGAGCTTTTGGAAATATTGAGAGAGCATTGCCCAGCAGCTTTGCCAACTCGTTTCGGTCTCTTTGAGCCATATCCGTACAGATTGCTACCAGGTAGTGATAAGCCCTTTACTGACCTCTGGACTAGCGAGTTGTCTAAGGATTGTGCTGGGATGTTCTTTTGGAACGCCTCGTCGCCTTGTCTCAGTGGGTCTGCTATTTTTGCTGATAGAAGAGAAGAGCTAGAGAACTATCCCATTAGGTATGCGCGGCGGCATAGTATCAAAATGTCGTTTGATGGCCGGGTACTTGAGTCTGACTTGCCGTGGGCTAATGCAGTCGTACAGCTGTTTCTGGCACTGGCCAAAAGATTGAATGCTTTCTATGGTGCTTGCTATGTTCGCCGTCACGCTAAATTGATCAAAAACACCATTTATCATGCTTTCAACGAAACTGAATGTTATGAAATTTCAGCTGGTCGCTGTTGGACCGGGCTTCCTACCGATCCAACTTGGCTGACGTGGTTTGGCCCTGGTTACGCAGAACTAGTGGCACCACATTTGATTGATTGTCAGTTTGTCAAAGAATCATCGCCTTCTGGAATCTTCCTCCAAATGGGTCAGGAGCCGATGAACCGTGACCAACTCGGTAGTTATCCAGCTTTGCCGGATTCACTCAAAGCGGGAGCAAGCGAAATGCCCGCTGAAGTAATTCCGCAAATTGACGATTTCGTCTGACGAATCGTGTGTAACAAGATAATGGTCTCAATCTGAAAAACTTACTTTCCCTAAGTCGCGCTTACTGTGAATTATTCGTATAACCTCTATGCCGTCTGGTAGTGCTCGATAGAAGATCACATACTCACCTTCTGTGGCACTTCTCATGGCTGGTTCTATCTCGTCACGTTTGCGCCCGCTAGCGGGGTGATCAGTCAGCAAAGTGCACCTTTCTTGAAGCCGGTGGACAAAATCGAGAGCAGCAATAGGATTGTCTTTGGCAATGTAATCGCCTATCTCCAGAAAGTCTTCACGTGCCAGTTGTGTAAACTTCAGGCGGCTCACTTTTGATCGCTCTTGCTTTGAAATCGCTGTTTGAGTTCTGCAAAAACGTCGTCACCGTTGATTAACTCACCACGGTCTGCTTGTTCGATACCTTTTTGGACTTCTCGACGTAGCCATTGAAGTTTCATATCCTGGACAAGTTGCTCGTGGTCTTCTGGCGACAACTGGTCAACGAGCTTGAGGATTTCCTTTACGGTAATTGGTTCTGGTTCTTGTTGAGCCATATGTATTTCACCTTACTTGAAACCAGTATTTTAATAATTTTCCAGTAGACTCTTGACCGCTTACATTTTTAGAACAATACACAATTACATTGTATATGCCCACGACAATGCTTCAAGAATTTGATTATAGCCGAGAAGAGAGAGCCTTTTGGGCCCTCTCTTCTCGAATCTCGTCTCTACCAGTGGGTAATTGCTTACTTGATGGTGATTTCTTTGCCGGAGCGAACTTCGGTTTTTAGTGTGCGGGTTTTGGTGGAAGATACATGACCTTCGATTGAACCGTGTGACACTGGAATGCGGATAGCTGCTTCCATTTTAGGCAAGCTGATGAAGAGCAAGCCTCTGTCTAGGCGAGCTTCTACATTTTCCCAAAGAATTTCTGTTTCGAATTCGAACTCACGTACCATCAATGTGGCAGGAAGTTCTCTGCGCAAGTAGCTTGCTTTTTCTTCGAACATTGTTGGTGTGCGCTTGGCGATAACTGTGAGGAAATTGCCTTCGATTTTGAGTTCGACATCGTCAAGTACAACGCCTGGGAGAGCCAATTCAAGTACGAATTGATCGTCTAGTTCCAAGATGTCGGTGCTTGGAACATCATATTGATGCATTTCGAAGCGATAGATATCGTTGTTTAGACGATTTCTTACTGGCATGTTGAATTCTCTGTGAGTTTCGGACTGATAACCCTTGTAATTGCGATTGTAAAACATCGTTTTTCCTCGAGAGTGTCGTAATTTTGAACTTGAGCGCTCAAAGACCGGCTTGCGGTTAACAAGCTTGAAAATAGCCGTGAGCTAAGGTGCCGCAGAATGGCTTCTGGGGCTGTCTTTGAAAACGGTGCTGTTGTTCTGTGCTGGTTATGTTAGCGCGAAACCGGCTTAATATGCGGATTTTCGCAATTCGTTTGCCATTGCACTTGTGAACCTGAGAACCGGTTCATATTCATCGTTTGCGGACTTGGCATCTTTCTTTAAGTAGAGAAAAATCTCATGGACAGTAGCGTTTGTATATTTGGGTGAGGCAATAAAGGCCGCTTACTATGCGACCTTAAGCTTCCTCAAGCTTGGCTCTGCGAGCGCTTAATTTATTAATTTCGAATCGGTGGCTTTTATTTGCTGCTTGGCAGGGGCAATTACTTTTGCCTGTGATTTTTTCAGCTTCTGTTGGGTTTTCTGATTGCTCTTACGGCTAGCTGGCTGGGACAAGGCCGCCAGGCGCTTGTTGACGCGTTCTAAGAGACTGCTCAATTCGTTGAATTTGTGCTCTAGGCGCTGCACTTCATCAGTCGAATCTGTCGCTTCTCTTTGACTATTTTCTAGCTCGCGGCGACTGACTACTCCTTCAGTGTAGAGCTGCTCAAAGCTCTTAGCGCGGGCTTCTCTCTCGGTTTTCAGGCGTTTTCTACTTTCGAATTCAGCTGAGGCGTCTTTGACCTGAATGCTGAGTTCTTTCACTCTATCTTTGAGGGCTTCGCGGCTCATGTATTCCACTTGCATGCCGTAGGCTCCATAACCCATTCCTAGACCTATCATTGATGGATCGGACAACATAGAAGGAGTATTGGGTGGAGGTGGTGGCACCATGGACGCTCGGCCGAGGTTTACTTTCGCTCTGTTTTTAGCGAGTGTGCTTGGCGCTGCTGTTAACGGGGCGGCCTTCGTGCTGGCTGGTTTGCCAGTGGTCTTAGTATTGATAGTTGTTGTGGGTGCAGACTTTGCTGGCACTAAAGGCTGTGCCACCGCTGTCATAGGCTTTAGTGTGGGCTTGGCTGGTGTTTTAGTTGCTTCAGCCTTCTCACTCATTGTTTTTTGTGTGCTTTCAGGGATTGGCCTAAGTGCTGGGCCAGCGGCACTTGCCATCGTAGCAGGCGTACCGATCGTACAAAGAGAGACCTGAACTAGGCTGCTCAGGGATAGCGCCAACAGGCACAACCCAGAGTTTCTGGGCATTCTTCTTGCAGACATATTTTTACGTACAGGCAGCATGGTGGTTCCCAAAAGATTCTATGGTGTAAGCTCTAAGCATGACCGCAAATCATAAGTCTGATCAGACAATTACAATCCTCTTCCTTGGCGACGTAATAGGCAAGCCAGGTAGACTCGTGGTGAAAAAATACTTACAGAGTCTAAAGCCTGAGTCGGCCGCGAACAATGGCCACGGTGAAGGGTTTCCAGACTTTGTCGTGGTCAACGTAGAAAACGCCGCACATGGTTTTGGCGTTACAAAAGACAATATAGCTGATTTGAAAGAAGCTGGTGTTGATGTGTTCTCTGGTGGCAACCACACCTTTGACCGCAAAGAAATCTTCGACTTCATCGATCAAGAACCAACACTTTTGAGACCAGCCAACTATCCAGATGGCACTGCTGGCCAAGGCTACTGCGTCTTAGAGAAAGGTGGGCATAAGCTTGCGGTCATAAATGTTATGGGCCGAGTCTTTATGGAACCACTACAGTCGCCCTTTCTCGTAGCTGAGCAGCTAGTGGCCAAGGTTAAGGAAGAGACTAATATTATTCTTGTTGATGTTCATGCCGAAGCCACCGCAGAAAAAATTGCCATGGGTTGGTATCTCGACGGCAAGGTTTCCGCTGTTGTAGGCACCCACACCCACGTGCAGACCGCGGACGAACGGCTCTTGCACAAAGGCACTGCTTTTATTACAGACGCCGGCTGTTGCGGGCCAACCGATGGCGTCATCGGCATGGCTGTGGAAGGTGTCTTTAGACGGATGGTCAAGCAACTGCCATCACGTTTTGAAATTGCTTCTGGGCCCACAGTGTGCTGCGGTGTATTAATTACAGTTGATCCTAACAGTGGTAAAGCTCAGGCAATTAAACGTGTAAGATTCCACGACGACGGCAAGAAAAGTGATTGACTTACATTTGCATACTCACCATTCTGATGGCACCTGGTCGCCAGCCGAACTGGTAGAGCATGCCGTCAAGATTGGTATGAAACACATTGCCATATCTGATCATGATACTGTTTGTGGTATCGATGAAGGACTAGAAGCTGCCCGTGGGCGCTTGGAAATTATTCCAGCGATCGAACTCAATACTATTTACAAAGACCACACGGGTGCTAGCCATGACGTGCACATTCTTGGCTATTTCATCGACAAAGATAATCAAGAATTATCTGCTGCGATAGCTAGGCAGAAGGCTGCAAGAGCCGAGCATGTGCTGGATTGTATTGAGCTTGTTAGGCTTGCTGGTGTGCCTATTACTCTTGAAGCAGTGCAAGAGTGCGCAGGGATGGGGTCAATTGGTAAGGCCCATCTTACAGAAGCAATTGTTCGAGCCGGTGGTGCGCCTGATTTAACTGCGGCTTACGAGAAGTTTATGGTGCGCGGTTCGCAGTTTTATGCTGATAGAAAAAGTATTAACCCTTTCGAAGCTGTGGCTGCAATTAAGGCTGCTGGCGGTATCGCTTCTATTGCTCACCCAGGCAAAGAAAAGCATGTGATACCACTGATAGAGGCTTTGCAGCAAGTTGGACTATCTGGTGTTGAAGCTTATCACCGCGTTCATTCGCTGCCGCTTTTGCGGCAGTATCTACGTTTTGCCCATAAGCACAAAATGCTCGTCACTGGCGGCTCTGACTGCCACGGCCCTTACCAAGAATACGAGTCAATGATGGGCACAATCTCAGTTCCACCTGAAGTGCTCAAAGATTTGCGTAAGGCTCATTTGACAGACTAGCTAATTCGCCAGAGCTTTTTCGAGTTGTTGATTGAGAGTTGAAGTTTCCACTTCACCAATCGAACTCCAGCCTACAGTGCCGCTCTTGTTTAAGATTACTTGAAAGGGAATGTAACCCTTGTAGTGATTTTTGATCAAACTGCGAGCTTGATCGTTTTGAGCGTGGTCAACGTCAATCAAAATAAATTTCACTGGTTTGTTGTTCGATTGTCGATAGAGATCTACAACTCTTTTGGCTTGGCGATTTGTGTTTAGGTCGCCCGAGGCGCCAAAGAAAACAACCGTTGCCTTGCCTGGCTCTAACTGACAATCATCAAACTTTTCTGCTTCGATTGGAAAACCAGAGTCAGTGTCTTGGACAAACGAAATGCCTTTTTTTAGCTTCAATTCGTCTGCCGCTTGAGCCTGAGTGCCGATATTGAAAGCAGCCGCTATTGTCATTAAGGCAAAAAAGGCGGTGCTTCTCTTCAATTTCACTTTGTCGCTCCTGACTTTTGGTCTTGTCTATCGTTTCGGTCTTGACTGTACTTTCCTGCCAGGCACTGAAGTCTTTTTCCGTACCCAGCAATAGTAATTATAGACAAAGGAAGGGCCGGCAATGTTCCCAAAGCAGTAATAATTGGCTTTTAGGCTGTGCTAAAGAGCGCTAGTCTTTGATTTTAAAATCGCTGGCTTTGACGCCATGGACAAAGCGCGACCATTTTTGCTGCTCATAACTCATTGAGTATTCGTAGAGGCTATTGAGCAGCCTTACACCAGAACCAGAAGCGCCTTCGAAAAAATAATAGACTTCGGAGCCCGTTTCGATAGTTGCCCCTGACTTTTGGGCCTTTATCAATAATTCTGCCTCCTGCGGAAGGCGAATTTTGCGACCGAGGTTGAGGCGCTGCGACTGCCTGCCGGAGCCGGAGGAAATATCAACTTCGCAGTGAATAACTTGATCAACCGCTGAACTGGGCGGCTTCTTCAGCCTTTCCCAGAGCCAGAGCGAAAGCGCCTGGTTGGCTGGCAACTCAGGGACACTGTGCAAAAACTCGGCAAAGGCCTCTAGGATCATTAATCAATTAAGTAAGGGTACGGGTTATGGGCTTCTTAGCGACTATAGCACGGAGAAGTAAAGTGGGGGAAGTGACCAGTCTTGCTTCGCTCGGGGGAGAAAAGGGTCAAGATTTAGGAAATTAAACTTTATGCCCTCTTTATTGATGGGCAAATAAGGTTATAATTCTTGCACTTGAGGACGCACTTAGCTCAAGAACCCTTTTGATGCTACCCAATAAAATCTAAGAAGCCGCTTCGGCGCTTCCGAACGTCATTTTATACAGTTGGCATCTCTGGGCAGTTCACGGTCATTGACCGTTTTGTCTGTGGAGATAGGTCATTTTAAATTCTATCGTCAGCCCTCTCAGAGATAAACTCTCAAGCAAAATGATCTCAGATCTGCTTGTCGAGCGTCTTCTGCCCCAGGTTTTCAAACCGGGTCAGTATCTGGGCAACGAGTGGGGCGCTCGGCGCAAACCGTTTGATAGCTGCGATGTGCGCTTGGCTCTTTGTTTCCCCGACATGTACGAACTTGGCATGTCTAATTTTGGTCTGAAAATTCTCTACCAGCTAGTTAATGACTTCGAAGGGCTGTTGGTTGATCGCACCTACGCACCAGCTTCAGACCTTGAGGCTTTGATGCGCGATGCTAGACCAGCAATTCCGCTATTTGGCTTTGAGTCGCGGCAGCCACTCTACAACTTCGAGTTGCTTGGCTTCTCTTTGCAGTATGAGCTTACATATAGCAATGTCTTGAATATGCTTGACTTGGCCCAGCTGCCGGTTAAGGCTAATGAGCGCACCGAGCTATTTCCTCTAGTATTTGGTGGTGGACCGTCTTCTGTGAACCCAGAGCCGATGGCGCCATTTATGGACTTCTTTATTATCGGCGATGGCGAACTGGCCATTCCTGCTGTGATGAATGTTGTGCGTCAGTTCAAAGCAGAGCATCTAGAAACAGTAAATAATAAGCCGCAATTAGCGCCGCACTACCGGCAGTGGCTACTGACTAAGCTCGCTACGGAAGTTGCTGGTGTATATGTGCCTGCACTTTATGATCTCAAAGCTGGCGATGTGGTTGTTACACCTATAGCAATCGAGCAAGTTGTTGAACAGTTGTTAGCGGCTCTGCCTGAGCATGCTGAAGCTATTGAACAATTGCGTGGTGCTGCTATTCCTAAGCGGGTTTTGCGGCAGATTGCCCCTCTGACTGATAGCAATCAACCGACTACCAATCTTGTGCCATATTTAGCGCTGGTACACGATCGTGAAACTTTTGAAGTGAGAAGGGGATGTGATCGTGGTTGTCGCTTCTGCCAGCCTGGTTATACATTCTTACCAGTGCGCGAGCGTTCAGCTGAAGATTTGGTCGAATTATCGAAGAAGGCTCTAGCTAATTCTGGCCACGAGGAATATTCGCTTTTGTCATTGTGTGTTAGTGATTACACATCATTGCATGATTCTGTTCGTGCTCTTAACCGCGAACACAGTGTTACTCGTGCGTCTCTTTCGTTCCCTAGTCAGCGTGCTGACCGCATGAATCTTGAGATTGCCGAAGAATTGAAAGCGGTGCGCAAGAGTGGCATCACTTTGGCACCAGAAGCGGGCACAGAGAAACTTAGGGCCGTGATAAACAAAGGCCTGTCACATCAGCAGATTATTAGTGCTATTGAATCGGCTTATCAGTCTGGTTGGGCTTCAGTCAAGCTTTACTTTATGTGCGGCCTGCCTTTTGAAGATGATAGTGATTTGCAAGGCATTATCGATATTTTGAAAGAAGCCGAAGTGCACTGCAATGTCATTCGCAATAGCGATCCCGCTAAGTATAAAAAGGGCATTGAGATAACTTGCACAATCTCTAATTTCGTTCCCAAGCCATTTACGCCATTCCAGTGGTTTGGTCAGGTCGACCCACGCGAGACTGCTCGACGCCACGGTGTGCTTAGATCTAAGCTGCGCGAATCTGGTTTGCGCAAAGTGACCTTGAACGTTACTGACCCTGCTATTAGTTTGCTTGAAGCCGCTATTTCGCGGGGCAATCGTATGGTTGGTGAGCTAATTTATCGGGCCTGGAAATCAGGTGCGGTTTTTGATGCTTGGGATGATCGCTATCAACCTGAGCTGTGGCATCAAGCGGCGGCTTCTCTCTCAACTAGTCTTGAAGATTTGGCTTGTCCGAATTTAGAAGTTGGCTCAAGGCAAGCGTTTGATATTGTCCACATTGGCTTGCATGATTTCTGGCTCAAGCGTGAATGGGAAAAGGCCGTTAACGCTGTTGAAACGGCAGCTTGTACCGAGAATGTTTGCCATGCTTGTGGTATTTGCACTGAGCTTGATACCACTCACATTCTGGCTAATCCAATTCCAGCGGTGATGAAGAAGAATCCTTTTGTCAAAGAATTGAACGCTAACAAGAGTGATCCAGAATCACACCCTTCTCTCTTCTTTGTGGCACCAAAAGAAGCTGAGCCTGTCGCTGTTGCCGAAAACTATAAAATCAGATTTGCTTTCACCAAAACTGGTGACCTGAGATTCATCGGGCACTTAGATATGCAAAATCTGCTCATTAGAGCTGCTCGTCGGGCTGCTCTGAAAATGGCCTATACACAAGGGTTCAACCCTCAGCCAAAACTTTCGCTGGCTTGTCCGCTGCCACTGTTCCAGGAAGGACTTCGAGAATTAGCCGATATCGAGCTAACCGAAGAAATGTCTTGCGAGCAATTTATGCAGCGACTAAACCAGCAACTGCCTCCTGAAGTACAGATTGTCGGCTCTGTTGAGTTGCCTAAGCTACCGCCTATAAACGGCGATGCTCAGGCTACACCCTCAATAGCGTCGCTGGTCACTGCAGCTCGATATCGGGCTGAATTACACGTACTTCAAGACTCTCTTTTGAACTTAGACACTAGTTTAAGTTCAGCCGCCGATAAGAAGGCTTCTACTGCTGCACTTGTAGAGGCACTGAAAATCGGTATTAAAGAGCTGATCGATAGCGAGCACCTTTATGCACCGGTGCAAGAAGCTAGCGCGACAGCAAGTAGATCTAGCAAAGAAAAGATCAAGAACAAGAATAAGAATCCTCAGGGCAAAGACATAAGGCCGGGTCTTCTTAGCTTGAAACTTGTTTCTCCTTGCGATGATCAAATCAAAACTGAACATTTAAAGAATGAGGCACCAACGCTCGAATTTGAGATAGCCACCGGATCCGGAACTGGGCTCAATGGAGTTGGCCATATTAAGCCAACTGATTTGCTAGCACTGCTTTGTCCGACGCTCAATCTCAACTGGCGTATTACTCGGCTTGAGGTTTTGACTCAACCGAGCATCAATTTTTCCAATGTGCGCTCACACAATTTAAATTCCATTTAGAGGGAAATTATGAGAAAGTCAATCGTCATTTCGGAGCAAGATAATATTGCTGCATTGCTGGAGAACGACCGAGTGGTCGAATTCTTCGTCAATCGCGGCGAACTGCTCCTCGGTGACATTTACACTGCCTCGGTGGAGAACATTCTCCCCGGTATTGACGCCGCTTTCGTCAATCTAGGCAAAGACAAAATGGGCTTCCTGCACGCTAACGATGTGCCAGGACAAGGTCCTCTTAAAGAGAGACTGGTGCCTAAACAAAAGCTATTAGTTCAAATCACAAAAGAGCCTACTGGTCATAAAGGTCCGCGGGTTTCTACAGCCATCAGCTTGCCTGGTCGCTTTTTAGTTCTGGTGCCAGAAGAGCGGGGAGTTTCAATTTCTCGCCGTATCTCTGAAGCTAGAGAAAGAGCCAGACTGAAGTCTGTGGTTAACTTGATGAAGCCTCCAGGCGTCGGTCTAATTATCCGTACCGAAGCCAAAGGCCAGGGTGATCAAGAATTGTTTGAAGACTTCGAACAACTTTGGGATCGCTGGCAAACAATCGTTTCTGAAGCTGAAGCTTCGATTGGTCCAACTCTAATCTATAGAGATCAAGATCTGCTCTTCCGTGTTATTCGCGATGCCTACTCTCATGAAGTCAGTGAGATTATTGCGGACAGCCCTGAAGGTCAAAGACGCGCTCAAGAGTACTTGAGTGGATGGGCCAGCAAACAGACTAAGGTTTCATTCCATACTGATGAAGTTCCTTTGCTACTGGCAAAGGGAATTGATCGTGAAATCGAAGCTGCTCTTTCTGACCGGGCAGAGCTGCCATCTGGTGGTCACTTAAACGTTCAACCAACAGAAGCACTGACAGTAATCGACGTTAACTCGGGGCGTTTCACCAGTTCACGCACTCAAGCTGAAACTGTTCGCCGCACCAACCTCGAGGCTGCCCAAGAAATTCCAAGACAGTTGCGCTTGCGCAATATCGGCGGCATGGTCATTGTTGACTTTATCGATATGGATAGTCGCAAGGACCAGCAGCAGGTTCTGGAAGCTTTCCAACGTGCTCTCGAAGAAGACCGCGCTAAACCACAAATTGGCCAATTGTCAGATTTGGGTCTAGTTGAATTGACTAGACGTAGACAAGGACAAAGCTTGAGAGAGTTGTTCTCAATCAAGTGCCAAAGCTGTGTCGGTCAAGGTGTGATTCCACAACTAGAACTTGGACCTCCAGAAGATCGTCGCATCATTGCCTTTAAAAATCGCGATGAAGAGAATCGTCGTGGTAAGTCTCGGGGTGGCAGTGGCAGAGGTGGCAATCAACCCCTCAAAGCCGCAAGTGCTGTTAGCGGTCGTGTCATGCCTAGTCGTGATAGTCGAGATATTGGATTCAGCAATGACAGTGATCGTTCACATAGTCATGATTCACATGATGAAAGTGCCGACCATGGCCATGAATTTGATGATGTACCAGAAGAAATTCTCGCTCAAATGCCAGAAGATTTGCTTGATGCCAGAGCATCAGGGAAAGTGCCTGGTAAGCGCGTCAATTTTGATGGTGATGACTACGAAGGTCATGAAGGTCAATCTGGTTCTGGTAATGGCGATGATGAGCACGATACAGGTTCTTTGATCGTCAAGCGTCCTCATCTTACGGACGAAGATGATGATGAGTTTGCTGATGACGAACAGGATATGGCTGCGGATCTCGCTCGTAGTGTTTCTGCGGTAGAAAGCGTCTACCAAGAAATGGACTCACACTCTGGTGCTCACATTGAAATTGACAAGGTAGTTGAGGCAACTATCATCACCAATGACTTTCTCGAACCAGTAGAGCTGGGTGAAAGTGCTGAGGCTGAAGAAGGTGAGCATGCGCAATTTAGACATAATCAAGCGGAAGCTGCCGTCGAAGTAGAGGCAATTGCCGAAACTTCAGAACATCAAACTGCATATGAAGGATCTGGTTCAGGTTCTGGTGAGCACCATTCTGAGCATTCAGAATTTGAGCATCAGCATGATGCTGCTTCGAATGGTCACAACGAAGAGGCTGCAGTTAGTGTTGCTGAAGAAATTCCAGAAACACCAATTGCTGCTGAGGTTGATCCAGTAACCGGTATCTATCGTCTAAAAACAAAAGCTGAGCAAGAAGAAGCAGATCGTCAGCAGACCGCTCATGAGCAAGCAAATGATTCATCTGATTTAGCCTCTGATTCCCATGGATCATGGTTGAATTCAACTGAACCAGCTCTGTTTAGCTCCGAAGATGAGGCTGCTCCGGTTGGTGATTTTAGCCAGCTGCGCATTCCAATTGCTAGCACTGCTTCTGTTTCTGATTCTCCCTCAGGAGAGGAAGAAGGAGATCGTTCTTCCACCGAATACAGTGGCGACGATTTTAGACACGAGCAAGAATAAGGCAAGCCAAGAATAAGGCAAGCCGAGAATCTGCATGAAGCGATAGCTAGAAACTCGCAAATAAAGAGGCCCTTACCAAAAGTGATGGCCTCTTTTTTCTTCTCTTTTGAACGCGGCAAAAAGGGAAGATTTTTTCGAAAAAATCTTCCCTTTACGAAATTGAAATTAAGACCTAGAAACTTGGTCTCTTTTGTCTAGCCATGGTCAAGCTATAACCAAAGCGAACTCCAGGAGCAATAGCTTTGGGGTCAAGCAGGCTCACTTCTACAACGGCACCTTGGTCTTGTTCGAAGAGCTGATAGATAGCATTGCGATCTTTTGTGAATTGTTGTTCTTCAACAAAGAAGGCGCCACCAAATTGACCTTTGCCGACAAATACTAAATAAGTCGATTTGCTCGATGGCAGTGTAATTACAACACAAGCAGTACTGGCGCTGGTGACAAACCAGTTCATTACATGATCAAAGTATGAGCGGCTATCGAGATTGTCTTCTCTTTCGAGGGCAAGTCCAAGAAATAAGGCCGACATGGCAAGAGCGGCTTCTTCGGGAAGATCGTACATAGTAACCACTGTGTCTGCGGCCTCTAGATCACTGAGGGTCAAGGACAGTGATTCTTCGGTGGCTTTAGCATCAGGGTTTGACTTGCATCCATAAATACAACCAACGGCCCTGCCGTTGTAGAGCAGGATGGCGGCGCGAGACATTTTTGATTCGCATGTAGCTTTAAGGCAGCCTGTGCGCATGCCGCCTTCGACGTCGGTAATAAGCCATTCAAGGTCGTAGTCAGAAATCTTGAAGGTTTTCAAGCTTTCCACGCTTTCTTGATCTGGAGGCGGCATTAATAAGTCGATAGCTCGACGTAAGCGGAAGCGTTTTTGTGGTGTGTGCTGATTGGGCGCTTCCCATTGCTGCTCTTGGTTTTGATTCTCAGCGTAATGTTCTGGAGGCGGCGCGTAAGATTGGGGCGACTGTTGCGGCAAAATTGGCGCGTTGCTGCCAGTCTGATTTGAGCTATTTCCAAGTTGGATAGCGTGTCCGGTCTGATAAGCCTTGGTTGCTTGTTGCTGAGCTTGAGCTTCAGCCGTGTCGTCAAGACCACGGTAGGCACGCTGTTCTTGAGACTTTTGTTCGTAGGCTTCGTCAAGATTTTCTAGGCTATGTTCTTGCCAATTGACGCCACCGGCTACACCCTGGCCAGGAGCGCCGCGGTTGCCTTGGAAAATAGGAGTCAATAGCACTCGATCTTTATGAACGCAGACGAACTGGGCAAGAATTTCGTCGCCGATTTTAAGAGCAGCAGTGGTTTTGATAAAACCAGGCAAATTGTCTTTTTTGATTACTACTTCGTAGCCACCTTGGTCTGCACTTTTTACTGTGCAAACCACATTTTGTCCTGCTTTGTACCCTGTCACCTTCCAGGGATTTATTTTTGCCATTGTGATTCCCTAGTTCCACAGAAACGGACAGACAGGTATTTGCATCATGTTTTTGCTAACTCTTGAATATGTGAGTCGGCCGAAGGGCAATTTAACCTGAATGTCTGTGAGAACGCTTGACCCTTACCTATCAATATTACAGGAAAACCCTACCGATCAGGTAATCACGCGCCTTTTCCACAAGAAAGCTAAACTTTTTCAGTAAATGTCCATGACTTTTCCTTCCCGCTGCTTGACAAGAAATCTCGTTTTCTTCCTTCAATTTTGCTAATGAAGGCTCGACGCATGACGAAGGCTCCTTCTGCTGGGTTTTGTGGCATTTTAGGCAGCTACCTGTACAGCTGGGGTCAATATCCATCCATGTATTGCAACGAGGGCAGCAAATTTTTGAAATTGAGTTTGATGCGGCTGCTAGGGGGAAGGAGCAATTTTTGCAAATGAGACGTTCGCTGCTATTAGAGCCAGCATTGCGCTCATTTATTTCTAGTGCTTCAACCTTAAAAGGAATGTCCATGACGCTTTCAGGCCTCTTGTTAGCTAAATTATTGCGCTTCTACTTCAATCTGTTGAGCCAATTGTCGACCTACTGCCAGTTCCATTTGATTACGACTGACGATGACAGGACCGCCAGGAATGTTCTTTTCGATGTTGACTACGGCACCCTGTGCAATGCCAAACCTTATGGCTTGCACAGTGACGTCTTCGCCATCGGTATTTTTGATAGTAAAAGTCTGGCCTTCGAGGGCGTCAGCTAGTGTCATTTCATCTTCTCTTTAGTTTGCAGCTTGGACAGAAACCGAAAATTTTGAATTGGGCATCTATTACTTCGAAGTTGTATCGGGAGCCGATTTTCTGACCAGCCTCTTCGAGAAAATGATCTTCGAACTCTAATGTCAGATTACAACCAGTGCAAATAATATGTTGGTGAGGCAAGGTGTCTTGCTTTAGTTCGTAGTGTTTGTGTCCTTCGGCAAAATCAAGTTCACGTAATAAGCCAAGAGATGAAAGCAGTTTTAAGGTGCGATAGGCTGTTGCCAGAGAGACGTTTGAGCCTCGCTCAAGTAGCTTCGCATGTAATTCTTCGGCCGATAAATGTTCGCCGTGGGGTTGCTCTCTGAAGATTTGAAGAATTGTTTCGCGCTGCGCTGTAATGCGATGGCCCCGTTTGCGGAGGCTGTCGAAAACTGGATCTTGCCCTAGATTTTCGCCAATTGGCAATTTATCTTCGTCTTTATCAAGACTATCGGAAGTTTTTTTAGCGCTGTTCATTATCTCGCCGATCATACATCAAGGTAACGGCCTTGAGGTCTTGCCTCATGACTATTATTTAGCATTACCCCTTATTTAGCTATTGGTTTTCTGCACAGCTTTCTGCTCTAGGTAGTGTTTTAAGTAAGCGCCTGTATAAGATTGCTTCAGGCTGGCAATTTTTTCAGGTGTGCCGGTGGCCACAACTGTACCCCCTTTATCTCCGCCTTCAGGACCTAGATCTACCACCCAGTCTGCCTGTTTGATGACATCAAGGTTGTGCTCAATGATCAAGACTGTATTGCCTGAATCTGCCAGCCTATTGAGTACGTGCAAGAGCTTGTCCACGTCGTGGAACGAAAGTCCGGTGGTTGGTTCGTCTAAGATGTAAATAGTTTTACCAGTGGAGCGTTTACTGAGCTGTTCGGCAAGTTTTACGCGTTGAGCTTCTCCACCTGAAAGGGTGGTGGCTGGCTGACCGAGCTTGACATAATCGAGACCAACTTCCATTAGTGTCGCCAGCTTGGCCTGCGCTTTAGGAATGTTTTCGAAAAATTGCAAACCATCTTCTACGGTCATTTCGAGCACTTCGCCGATTGATTTTCCCTTGAATTTAACTTCAAGAGTCTCTCTGTTGTAGCGAGCACCTTTGCAAACATCACAGGTGACAAATACAGAAGGGAGAAAATTCATTTCAATCTCGTTCATGCCTTCTCCGTGGCAAGCTTCGCAGCGGCCACCTTTGACGTTGAATGAGAATCTACCAGGAAGATAACCTCTGGCCTTGGCCTCGGTGGTCATCGAGAAAACTTCGCGCACTATGTCAAATAAACCAGTGTAGGTGGCTGGATTAGAACGTGGCGTGCGGCCGATGGGAGACTGATCTATATCAATTACTTTGTCTAGGGCTTCAACGCCTTTTACAGCTCTAACACCTTTGGGTGCCGGTACTGTGCGACCAAAGTAATGGCGTAGATGTTGATAAAGGAGGTCGTTCACCAGGGTTGATTTGCCTGAACCGCTTACACCCGTTACTGCGACAAGCTTACCTAGTGGAATGTCTACGGTGATGTCTTGTAGGTTGTTCAGTGTTGCCCCTTCAATAGTCAGGCTTAAGCCATTGCCAGCTCGCCTTTTCTTTGGTACTTGGATCTTCTTGCGGCCGCTTAGATAGGCCCCAGTAGAAGATCTTAGCGAATTGACAATCTGCGCCAATTGCCCTTCGGCCACGAGTTCTCCGCCGTGAACACCAGCACCCGGACCGATATCAATCAGCCAATCGGCTTCTCTGATCGTGTCTTCATCATGTTCTACGACTAATAGCGTATTGCCCAGGTCGCGCAAACGTTTCAGTGTTTCAATTAGGCGCGAATTGTCGCGTTGGTGCAAACCGATGGATGGTTCATCTAAGACATAGAGCACGCCTGATAAGCCTGAGCCTATTTGTGTAGCCAAACGGATACGCTGTGCTTCTCCACCAGAAAGAGTTCCGGCTTGTCTGTCTAGGGTAAGGTAGGAAAGACCGACATCATTGAGGAAGGTGAGGCGGGCATTGATTTCGATCAAAACCTGATGAGCAATGGTTTTGTGACGTGCTGATAATTTATCGGGTAGATTGGCAAAGAAAGCCATTGCTTTTTCTACCGAGAGATTGCTGATGGTAGCAATCGAAAGAGATCCCACTTTCACAGAAAGGCTCTCGGGCTTTAGGCGTGCGCCGCTACATGCTGCACAGGTCATCTGTGTCATGTAGTTTTCAATGTCACCACGCACTCTGTCAGAGTTAGACTCTTCGTGACGGCGTTTGAGATTGTTGATTACACCTTCAAAAGGTTTCTTGTATTCCCAAAATTCGCGACCATCAAAAGAATCATGGCCCAGTTTGATGCGATCAACACCAGAGCCGTACAATACAATGCCTTGCTGGGCTTTCGTCAGCTTGTCGAAGGGCGTATCAACCGAAAATTTATAGTGCTTAGCCACCGAAGCTAGAAGCTGGTCATAATAAGGATTGTTGGTTTTTGACCAGGGATATACTGCTCCTTCTTTCAAACTCTTCTTAGAATCAGGCACAACTAGAGCCGGGTCAACTTCAAAGCTGCAACCTAGACCGTGACAGGAATCACAGGCACCGTAGGGACTATTGAAAGAAAATATTCGTGGTGAAATTTCGGCGAAACTAATACCACAGGCGCCGCAGGCAAAATTCTCTGAAAATAACATCTCTTTGGCGCTGCTATTTTCAGAAATAGCTTCGCCTTTGCTGCTAGATTTTGTATCTACTTTGTTCTCGGCTTTGGCACCGCTAACAGTATCAACTAGGACGTTTGACTTGCCCCATTTGAGAGCTAGGGAAAGGCTATCTGCCAACCTTGACTGAATGCCCTTTTTGATGACGAGGCGGTCGACAACTAAGTCGATGGAGTGTTTCTTGTTTTTATCTAGTTTAATTTCGTCTTCGAGTTCGAGCACTTCGCCGTCTACTCTGACTCTAACGAAACCTTCTTTTCTCAGCTCAGTAAAGAGTGATTGGTACTCGCCTTTTTTGCCTGAAACAAGAGGCGCTAGAATCTGAATTCTTGTGCCGTCAGCCATTTCTAAGACTTGATCAACAATTTGATCAATCGTTTGCGGATTAATTAGGCGATCACATTGGGGGCAATGAGGTGTACCCGTGCGTGCGAAAAGCAAGCGCAGGTAATCGTAAATTTCGGTAACGGTTCCGACTGTAGATCGCGGATTATGACTGGTTGATTTTTGGTCAATTGAAATTGCTGGAGAGAGGCCATCGATGCCATCGACGTCGGGCTTGTCTAACTGGCCAAGAAACTGTCTGGCATAGGCTGACAAGGATTCGACATAACGTCTTTGCCCTTCGGCAAAAATAGTATCAAATGCCAGTGAAGACTTCCCTGAGCCGCTCACACCGGTGATTACCACCAGTTTGCCTCGTGGAATCTTCACGTCTATGTTTTTAAGGTTGTGTTGCCTGGCCCCACGTACGACGATATTGTCATGTAGGTGAGAACCGTTGCGGGTGGTCTCGCTTAACATCTCTTTCTTTATATTGACTTCAACCATATCTTAGCTCGATTGAACGTCGCTTTTCCCCAGTTCTAAGAAACAATTTTGAAATTTACTTTGCTTCAGTCTCATTAATTTACAAATTTCTCTTATAACAGCCTGAGTGTTCTGTTTCGGCTCTTTTGAGCAAGGGTAGATGAAAGTAGAGCGTTATTTTTGTGGCGCCGTGGAGGCTTGTATTAAATGTGGCCAAATTCCAAGGGCAAGGGTGGCAAGGGTGGTTCATCAAAGTCTAATGACGGCGATGATGTAAAACCCCGGACTAAGCCCCGCGCCACGAGGACGAAGCTGAAGGCAATGACAGCAGAAGCTGCCAGAGCTCTGCAAGAGACTGGTGATCAACCTACTGCTACGCCGAAGATGACGCCAGAGGAGCTTTTAGAGGCTGAAATTTTCCGCGCGGCGGAACAGGCTTCGGCAGAGCAGGTGGCGCGAGAAGAACAGGCTAGAGCCTCCGGCCCTGAGTTTTTGAAGATTCCGGAACAGTCGGCTAGTCTAGACGACCAATTGTCTGGTGTTTGGAAGGCTCGCTTGATGGGTGGTAGCAAGCCAACTCCTCAGAACACAGCCATTCCCTCTCCGGCGAATCGCGTGGCCATGGAAGCCGCTGAGAAAGCTCGTACTAATGCCCAGCATGATTCGATGATTGGTATCGTCGATCGTATGTTCGATCAGTTTCAAAATTTGGCCTACGATTTTAATCAGGTTGCCTCCGCATCCGATCTAGAGCTAACTTGGATTCGTCCCAGTATCAATCGCGAGAATGTTGGTAACTGGCACTCTGGCGCTCAATATATATCGGTCTTCAGTGGTCGCATTTCGACTAGGTACTGGACGCTCGTGGTTCGGGGGAGTTTTGAGACCATTACCGCTCATATTATTCCAGCAGATAAGCTTCTTACCTTTAATTCGGCCCCAGCCAATTATATGCCGATGATTGAGATGATGCCTTACTTCGATGGTGCTATGGTCTATTGGAGTGCTGGTACCAAGCAATTGAAGAGTGAGGATATCCAGCAGGCAGCCAGAGCCGTGCTTGATAGTTTGGTGCAAGTTGCCCAAGAAGACGTGCCGCCTTCTAAGCCCATTGATCTATTTACTCCTGCCGCCCCCCCTTTAGACACTGTAACTCCGACAAACTCTAGCAGTGAGCCGGCGGTGAGCGCGCTCGGCGGTGACATTGACTATTCGGAGCGCTATAGACAGCATTTCTCGAGCGATTCTTCGGCGAATTTAGCAAACAACCCCAAGGGCCCAACCGGTAATCAGGGAAATCAATATCCTGGCGGTTTTGGCAATTCAGGAGCTACATCGGTTAACAATAATTCTGTCAATGGCTTCCGTCAGTTTCCCCCTAGCCAGCCGTCTAATATGATGGCTAATCAGCCCGGTAGCAATGCCCAGAGTAGCAGCGACGATTGGAAACCTGTGGTGCGCTCTGTTCGAGGTGCGGCCGGTCCTCAACCATTGCAGCATCTTCGTCAGTTTCAAAATGCGCCTGTAGAAACTTCTACACCCACACCTGCGCCTACACCTGCAAACTCGCCTATACCTACAAACTCGCCTATACCTGCAAGCGCTTCTACGCCTAATTTTGCACCCGTTGCTCCTAACTCTCCGCCGGTTTCGTCTTTTACTTCTTCATCTTTCTCTAATCCCCCAAACTCTGCTCCACCGGGGGTAGCGAAGAATGCAAGCAGCGATGACGGTTGGCGCGGTGTTGATGCAAATAACCCATCTAAGCCAATGCCGAGCGGAGCCTCTTCAGGCTTTAAGCCGGCTTTTCCCGCTTTACCTTCTACCCCGGTCGTGAGTTCTGATTCTTTCGTCGGCGGAACATCGCAGTCTTTGTCTGGCCCACGTTCCGCCGCGGGCAATGCCAGTTCAGCGGCTTCCAGTGATGATTGGAACTTTGTACCAGTGGAGAAAGAGACTCCAAAGCAGGCTCAAAGAGATAGCGGTGCCCATCCTCCTGTAAATTTCCCCAGCAATCTCTTTGCCGATATGCCTTCTAATTTAGGATTTCCCTCTAGCTCAGCGCCTTCAGGTGGCACCTCAGAGCGTCCGAATTTGCCAGTGACTCCGACTCAACCTCAGTCCTCTGGTCAGACAGGCAGTTCTTCCAATTTTTCTAGTCCTTTTGCTCGACCTTTCTCTGCGACTTCGGCTGCTAAGCCTAGCGCTGGCCCAGTCTCTGAGTCGCCATCAGTTCCACCAGTTCCATCAGTTCAAGGGCCGGCAGGGCCGTCTGCTTTTGTACCGGCAGCCTCTCCCCTTAATGCTCCTGCTCCCCCCGCCTCTGATTCTTCTTCTTCTTCTTCTTCTGATTCTGCTGAGGTCGAAGATAGCGATGCCAATCCGTTTTATACTCCCCTTGTTGCGCCAGTAGATAGCACCGCCAGCGGTGCTTCTCCCTGGTCGGCCGCTCCGGCTGCTGCGCAAATTGGAAACAAGGCTGATTTTAATCCATCCTCTAGTAGCACCCATACAGGCATGATTTCACCGCCTAAGGCTCCAATGCCTATCAAAGAGGCTGCAAGTGAAAGTACTTTCTTCGAGACTGAGCTGCCTGCCGTAGCTGAAAAAACAGAAGAGACAGAAGAAACAAAGACCGTTGAGATTGCCACTACTGGGCAGTTCAGCGTTGCTCGTTTCGCTTTTGATATCGCCAACCAGGCGCCTCCAACAGTAGAAACAGAATCTGAACAGCATGCTGTAGAAGCTAGAGCCCTAGCGGAAGAAGACTTGAAAATTGCTGATACAGCTGAGCAAGCTCAGTCAGAACTTGAGCCAGAGCCAGAATCAGAGCCAGATTTTGATTTAGAATCGAGATCTGAGTTTGAGCCAGCAATAGCCGATCAGTCTGCTGCTGGTGCAGATGTTGATGAGCAACCTCACCAGACAGAAGACACTGGTCAGGATAGTTTTGATGATGGTGATGAAGATAGACAGTCAGCCCCATATTTAGAAGTCGAGTTGCCAGATTCGGGTCTGGAAAATCCGACCTTAGTTGAAGCCGAAATCGCTCTTGATGAGCAAGAAATTGCTCCCGCTAACGCAGCTGACGAGAGTTCCTCTCGTGAAGAGCTAGAGAGCGGAGAGTTAGCTAACGGAGATACAAACAATCTACAAGTAGTTGATGATAGCTCTTTTGATGACTCAGCTGAAGATGAAGTTGAAAATTTCGCTGAAGGGTCTGTCTTTAATTTAGATTCGGCTCAACGTGAGGTTGAGCTTGCCAGCCTCGCTGAGATTGAGGAAGAGGCTGTTGAAGCGATTGCAGAGCTAGAAGAGGAACTGATTCTCTCCGGCGTTGACCTCTTTCAGGAGGTCGATCAGCCAGCCAGTCCGTGGTGTGGTCCAGTCGAGCATCCAATTGCCGCGTCTGATTTCGGACATGAACTAGCCTCCTCTGAAGTTGTTGAACAGCCATTCTCAGTGCCAGTCTCTCCGGTTCCATTGCCTACTTTTACTCCTGTTTCCGCCTCGCTAGGTAGCTCTGCACCATTGGTGGTGGCCGCTAGTGAGCACTCCTTGAAAAGTGAAATTGTGAGGGTTATAACTGCCTTTGACAAAGAGCTTGAGCTGATCTCGACTAAGGGTTCCGATGCCTTTGCCAGGCGCGATCTAAAGGGTGCCGAGCATATGATCAAGCTAGCCGAGATAATTAGCGAGTATAAAGATGGATTGGCTAAGCTAAAAGACGAATACGATAAAGATCTTACTTAGTTCTATTACTGTATTGGTTGCAGATTGGGCTGTGCATTCTGGTCGCTATTAGATTGTGATTGACTCTCAGGGCTTGGTTCTGAAAACGGTGACTGGTTGTCTTCTGGCCCGCCGACTAAGGCCTTAATAGTGAACGCAAGAAAATGGCTGATTGCTTCGGCATTGCTGATAATGGCTATTAGCGTCAGCGAAAACAAAAGAGAAGTCAGAGCCACTACTAGCAGTTGCTTGCCTCTGCTTAGGCTGCGTTTCTCTGGCAGGCCATGAAGTGTGGTACTGCGTTTGCGTTTTTGCCTGGTCGCTTCAACTAAGTCTCTTTTTGATGGAACCCTGCGTTCTGCTGTCTTTTTTGCTTCAGCTTTTGCTTCTATCTTTTGTGATTGAGAGCGGAGCTTATCAGATGTAGCGCTGTTTTCATTGGGCCTCTTCATGCCAGTTGTTGAGACTTTTGCTTTGTTTGGTTTAACAGCGGCTGGTAGCGGTAACTCAGTTGTTGCTCTGGCGCTCAGGGCTGCTTCTAAGTCTTTGCGCATCAGTCCTAATGATTGATAGCGATCCTCTGGCTGCTTGGCCATTGCCGCCATAACAATTTTTTCGAGGCTGCCTGGAATCTTCAAATCTGGTCGAATTTTGGCAAATGGTGCGGGATCGTCTGAAATTTGCTTAGTCATAGTGTCGGCATAGTTTCTGCCAAGAAACGGTACTTTGCCTGTCAAACTTTCGTACATGACTATTCCCAGTGAATAAATGTCTGATCTAGCATCGACCGGCGCGCCCATACACTGTTCTGGACTCATATAAATAGGTGAGCCCCAAACTTCTCCCATCCGTGTTAGACGTTGCGCCTCTTCTGCCATTTTGGCAATGCCAAAATCTACCACTTTGACGTAGTCAGTGGTGGCACCTTGCCTGGTTAGCATGATGTTGCCGGGTTTGATATCTCTGTGAATCGCGCCCTGTCTATGGGCGTGCTCGATGGCGGCGCAAACTTGTACAAAGATGTCTTGAAATCTTTCCGGCTCAAGATGATTTTCACGGGCGAGTAAATCCGTTAGATTCTGGCCGATTAGATAATCCATAACAAAATATGGTTGCCCTTTAGCGCTTGAGCCGTAGGCATGCAAATTAACAATACGGGGGTGATTGAGCCGACTGAGTAGCTCAGCTTCGCGCTGAAAGCGCTTTACCACCATGTCGTCAGTCATGCCGGCTGTGCGCAAAGTCTTAACCGCGACGATTTTTCCGCTGTCTTTTACTTTTGCCTTGTAGACTACGCTCATGCCACCGCGGCCAATTACGCTTAAGACCCAATAGCGACTGCCCAGAGTTGCGCCAACCAGAAGGTCTTTAAAATCGTTGGGAATTTGAATACGGTAAAGGGGCGGCTTGCCGGTATGCGGAAGCGTGCTCAGTCTTGGTGCTGGGGATCTTGCATAATGCGGCATCTGCTTAAAAGCTTACCTGCGATTTACGGGGCGATGGCGTTGACGACAATTTGTACGAACCCAAGCATCAAACCGATTAGGCCACCGAACAATTCTAAGACCTTCAATTCTTGACTGCAAATTCTTTTGACTAGAGCCTCTAGTTGTTGAGCGGTGAATAAGTCTATTTTTGTGGCAATCAGGTTATACATACCCAATGCTGGGATGGCCTTCTCTAGAAGTTCTCCAAGTTCGCGTTTGAGGTATGAATGGGTAAATTGTGATAGGTCGTTTTTGGCGCGCTCTAGCCAGACTTCTGGTATTGATTCTGGATTGAATCGCACAATTGATTGGCGCACAGCGCTCATGGCCTCACCTTCGACTTTTCTCACCGAAAGCAAAATGTCTGCTTTGTGTTCAACCAAGAAAGATTCAACAAATGAGACCATGTTGGCCTTGAATTTTGCAATGCTCTGCAGGGGCATTGAACTAAGGTCGAAGTTGGCAATTTGAATTGCTAGTTGATCTCTTATGCCAAAACGTTTTGTTAGGTCAGCTATCAGCTTCTCTGATTCTTCTGGTTCTTTCTCTAAGTAGTTGCGACACTCATAACAAACTCTTTTGACTCCGATTATTTTTGCCAGAATTTTGTAAGGTGTGCTGGCATGAGCATTAATTGACTCGTCAAGCGAACTAATGTTCTGTGGGCTCAGCAGTGTGATTAGCGACGAACGCACTTTTGCTGGTGTGAGAAAAGCTTCTATTATGCGGGCGGCAAATTCGTTGGCTTGGTCTAGAGAGATGCGCGCTGTCAATACCACTTGATCAAAGACTTTTTCGGTGATTGCCGCTACTTTGCTGTCCTTGCCATGCTCTAGTGATTCAATTGTCGAGCGCACAAAATGCTCCATCAGAGTGGGGCTCAACTCGGCAATATCTGAAGCCAGCCGGTGCAATTTTGTAGTATCTCTGAACTCTTTTAGGACAGAATCAACAAACAAGCCAATGGCTAGATGAATGTTTGCTTCAGTCAAAAGAAGCTCAACTTGCACTTTGATGTCTTTTGGTGTGAGTAAAGTTTCAGTTATGGTGCCGGCAACGGCTTGTGCTAGTTTCGCTCGCCTCTTCGGAAAAATACCCGGTGTCAGTGGTAGCTGGATTTTGGTGAAAGGTATATACCAGGCTTCATAGGGGCGGAAAAGAGCAGCTACAGCCATCCAGGTAGCTAGGTAGCCATGAGCAAAATAGAGAAACGGGGGCATGATAACTTTCCAGAAAGTTGCATGCTGCGAGGCAAATAGAGACGCCCAATGAAATTCCATGTTGTGGTTTTTTGCCTTTCCTGATGCCTTTGTGCTGCCTGTGAAAATAAAGCTTAGATAGGAGTTATTTTAAGCGCTCCGATAACACCTTGACCTCTCATATAATGACTTGTTGTTTTCTTTCTCGCTAGCGGTTCACCATTGCCTCAATTCAAAATCTTTATCTCAGATTCAAAATGTCGTATCAAAACCATTCAGAAAGGCAGTCTTGATCGACGTTTCGCTGTTTTTGTCGCTGCTCTGGCCCTGCCCTTCGCAGCGTCAGGTCATGCAGCATCGGCCTCTCCGCTAACTGGGTTGAACAATCTCACTAGCTTCAAGTCACAAAAGGCTGAGAGTGAGCAAGTAATGAAGCAGGTTTATCAACTTGAAAAAACCAACACCTTGACAGGGCTTACCCAGGCGACACGGCTTTTAGAAAGCTTGATTGCTAAGAGGCGTGATATTGCTGAAGCTCATCTTGAGCTAGGGCGTATACAGAATAGGCTTGGCAACCAAGACCAAGCGATTATGTCCTTGATGGAAGCATTGACATTGTTGAGCGACAACCCACTCAAGGGCCTTGAGGCGCGCGAGACAATAGGCGCTATCTACATGAAGCGCGGCAACTATGATGAGGCTGGTGGTCAGTTCAAAAAGATAGTTGAAGCCACACCGGACAATGTCTCTGCCCGTGGCAATCTTGGCATCTGCCTTGAGCAGATCGGCTTTGTCGATTTGGCAATTGATGAGTTTAAGAAGGTTCTTGCCGTTGAACCTAACAATTTTGTCTCACTCTATAATCTCGGCCTAGCCCTGTCTCTTAAGGGCGATTACAGTCAGGCTGCAGCCTTTTTTGAAAAGGCGATGACTAAGAATCAGCGAGAGCCGCAGGTAGCAATGGCAGTGTTGGGTCTTGCCTCTTGTTATGAGGCCAAGCAGCAGTATGCAGAAGCAAAGCTGATGATTGATAAAGTAATTTCTCTAGATGCGCGCAATCATTATGCCTACTTGGCAAAAGCTAGGGTTTATGAGGCCCTTAAAGAACCCGGTAAGGCTATTGAATGTATTCGCAAGGCCATGCAGCTTGCCCCGAATGACAATAATTGCAAAGCAGCAATGAGTGAGTTGTTGATCAAAAGTATGCCGAATACTGCTAGTTTAGACAGGCTATCTCACTAGTGAGTCTCGTGGGGAAGGGACCTTAAGTAGAGAAGTTAATTTGATTCTGTAGAGTGATTGTTGATTTTGAACTGAAGTTGTGAATTTTTAAGTGAGGTATATGAAAATGCGGGTTGTATCTGATTTGTCGCTCAAGGCAGTCGCTTCTGGCTTGGCCTGCGCCAGCCTCTTAGGTATGGCATTGCCTGGCTTCTGTGATGATAAAGACGCTGAAGACATTAAGAGTGCTATCTTCAGATATCAGGCTGCTGCTGAGCAGAATCCAAGCAATCCGGTTAACCATGTCAAACTGGGCAAGGCCTACTTGATGAGCGGTGACACTGATAAGGCAATCGAGGCTTTCAAAGCTGCAGTTAAGCTCAATAGTGAAGACCCTGAGGTTTATATGGGTTTGGCTCGTTGCTACGGCCGCAAGAATGATTTGCAGCAGGCTTGTGACAGCATAAAAGAAGCGGTGCGTTTGGCCCCGAACAAGGCGCCATACCACTTGAAGTACGCTCAGCTACTTTCTCGCAATGAGAAGAAGCTTGATCAGGCCCTTCAAGAATTCAAGCTAGCAATCAAACTAGACGGCAAGGATGCAGCTGCTCACCGCGACTATGGCGCAGCGCTTGGCTTAAAGGGCGATTTTCCTGGTCAGATTGCTGAAGAAAAAATTGCACTTACCCTGGCTCCAGACAGCGCTGATGCGCACTTCTACATGGGCTCGGCTTACGCTGCTTCGAATAAAGGTAGTGAGGCTCTGCCTTATTTGCAGCGCTGCGTAGAACTCGACAAGAAGAATGCTGATGCCTTCCGCTTACTGGCCGCAATCATGGCTTCAAACCACAAGTTCAAAGAAGCCATTGACTATGCTCAGTCAGCTGTCAATATCCATCCTGACAACAAGGCATATACAGCTACCCTTGAAAAAATCAAGCTGGCCTCTAAAGCTAAGTAATGTTGCTTTGGTTGGGCCAGTTTAAAATTTTATTTTGGACATATTTGCCAGTAAAGACATTATTGGGGTAGTTGTAAAGGCATCCTTCTCGGCTGTTGACAACCGGCTTTGCCCCTCGTTGGATGCCGTTAGGGTATGTGAAAAGGTTAACTACACGTAGATGTGTAGCAACTTGCAAATACACTAGATAGGCTCTAACATAAGTTAAGCTAAGGTAGCAGTAACGTGCTTCGAAAATAGGTGCCTCAATTGGCCCTTTATCGCTGTCTCTTACTAACTGTCTCAACTGGCGCACTAGGTGAGTGATGGTCCTCAGTAAAGAGGGCTATGTCGCTCGATTTAGTTAGAGTCTGTTAAAAAGTATTTTCTGTTTAGCCAATTTGTCGTATTAGTTTGAAGAGGTCTAAAGGCTGTGCTTGAGCGAGCTAAAATTGATGAGAAAGCTGCCAAAAGCTTCGAAATGAAGGCCAGCATTAAAGTTGTTGGTGTTGGTGGTGCCGGCTCCAATGCTGTTAATCGCATGATTGCAGCAGGCTTGAATGGAGTGGAATTCTGGTCTTGTAACACTGATGCTCAGGCTCTCGATTTGGCCGCGGCCAAAAATCGTTTGCAGATAGGCTCTAAGCTCACCCGTGGACTTGGTGCTGGTGGCAACCCGAGCATCGGTCAGAAAGCCGCCGAAGAAAGCCGCGAAGAGATTGCTCAGGCCCTTCAAGGTGCTGACATGGTGTTTATCGCCGCTGGTATGGGCGGTGGTACCGGTACTGGTGCCGCTCCTATTGTCGCTGAAGTAGCGAAAGAAATGGGTGCACTTACTGTTGGCGTTGTTTCAAGACCTTTCCTATTTGAAGGCAAGCGTCGCAGCAATCAAGCTGAAAACGGCATCAATGAAATTCGTTCTCGTGTTGACACATTGATTGTCATACCTAACCAACGTTTGCTCGAGGTCGTAGACCACAGAGCATCAATGCAAGAAGCCTTTGTCGAAGCCGATAAAGTATTGATGCAGGGTGTGCAGGGTATATCTGACATCATTACTGTGCCTGGTTTGATCAACGTCGACTTTGCTGACGTTAAGGCCGTTATGCAGACTGCTGGCTCAGCCCTCATGGGGGTTGGTCGGGCAACTGGTGAAGGCCGAGCTGTTGAAGCTGCTCGCAATGCTATTAATAGCCCCTTGCTTGAGACAACTATCGACGGCGCATCTGGTGTCATATTCAATGTCACTGGTGGCCCAGACCTGACTCTGCATGAAGTTCAAGAAGCAGCAAATGTTATCTACTCAGCTGTTTCAGACGAGGCTAACATCATCTTTGGTGCGGTGCTTGATGATCGCCTTCATGGTGAAGTGTTGATTACTGTTATTGCTACTGGTTTCGATATGCTGGTACAGTCTCAGCCCAAGGCGAGACCAACCCAAGCTAGCACCTCTAATCAGCAACAGCAGCGCGTTGAGCAACAAGCTCGACCAGCTCAGCAAGTACAGCAACAAGCTCAGCAGAGCCAGAGCAACGAGTTGAAGAAAATGGCTAGTGATATTCTCGATATTCCAGAATTTCTTAAGCAACGCAACCCTAGTAAATAGGCTATTAAGAACCCTTCTAAACATTCATTGCTAAATAAGCTCTGCTTCTGTCAGAAGAAATAAATCAAAAAAGGCCCAAGTACATTGCTTGGGCCTTTTGCTTATACCTAGTAACTAGATAAAATTGAGATGGACCATAAAGTCGGGCGATTGATCGACAGAGGTGGGCCTAGCTCGCCAGAGATAGACATAGGCGTGAGCCGGAAGTGCTTTCAATGAGAGTGAGTGCAGGCCGTCAATGTATGGGCTCATATTATTACAACCACCGCTACAGCCGCAGGAGCCACCACAGTGGATATACTGTGCAATTTCAATTGGTCTGTCGCTAGTTTTATTGATGTTCTGTGAATAGCGTGGCGATACAGCAATATAGTTAAAGCCGAAGTCTCGGGCATTGTATGCCACCAGATCAAATGGCGCACTACCGAGTTGCAGAGGTAAGTCTACGATTTTTGCACTGGCTTGCAAAAAGCTAGTGACGTTGTAGGTAATGTCCTCTCTAGATTCACGCGGGTAGACTAATGCCTGACTCGGAGCGCATTCTAGAGGTAGGCCACTGAGCGCGAAGTCTTCTTTGCTAGGAAACTTGCTGACGTCATAGTGGTAGCCTGATAGAAGCATGTTGGCGCATACGAGCATAAATGGGTTGTTAATGAAGCGAGACTCTTCTGAAAGGCCCTCGATGCTCTTGCTACCCGAGTCGTAGAATACTTGTCCATCGAGGCCCCACCATGGCTTGCCGTCTTCTATTTGACTAAATATTGCTGGCATGGGTGTGTATTGATAGAGCAGCAGTTCTGGGTGTTGATTGGCAAAACTCTTTCTTAGGCTCTCGATCTCAACGCGAGAGAGAAAGTCATATTCGCTGGGGTGATTAATGTCCAGATTGAAAGCACTTTGCACTTTCGCTTGGGCTCCAAGCGCCAGTCGGTTTGAGCTGATTTGTTGGGTCTTACCTAGTTTGATTGTGGCTAAAAAAAACAGAGCTGCCAATACGGCGAGTGTCCCGTATTTAAGGCCTTTCCTTGTCTTTTGAGTTTGTTTTCGAATTAGGTCTGCCATGTCTCTATAATTTAGGTGTCTAGCTAAGCAAGGTCTATTATATGTCTGCTTCACTCGCTAAGTCGTTTCAACCCGGTGTCTTGCCAATCAAAATTGAAGATGGTCGCTTGTTATTGGTTGATCAACGCCGATTACCACAAGAATTTTGCTATTTTGATGCCAGTACTAAGGACGATATGCTCTTTGCCATCAAAGATATGGTTGTTCGTGGGGCGCCGTCTATTGGTGTGGCTGCAGCCTTTGGTTTGGCTTTCGAGGCTCGACGTTTGGCTCTTAGGGTAAATGAACTCAATCAGTCAAATCTGCTGGATCAGAAAGCTTTCTTGAGTGGATTCAATCAGGCTAAAGACGAACTCAATCAAACCAGACCAACTGCTATCAACCTGCGCTGGGCAACTGAACGCATGGCCAAGACTCTTGAGGCTGCATTTAGTTTGGCGCCGTCTGGCTCTTGTTCTTGGGCCGAGGTCGCTAACCAACTTTATAGTGAGGCAGAATCAATTCTAGCTGAACATCTTAGTGCCAATCTAGCAATTAGTCAGTATGGTTCTGAATTGGTGCAAAGTGGTGCCCGTATAATCACTCATTGCAATGCTGGCGGTCTTGCTGCTTGTGGCTACGGAACCGCTCTTGGTGTCATCCGTGCGGCTCATTTTGCTTCTAAAGATATTTCAGTCTATGTCGACGAAACCAGGCCTCGTAATCAGGGAGCCAAGTTGACAATGTGGGAACTAGCCCAAGATCGAATACCAACTACTTTGGTTTGTGACTCTATGTCGGGATATTTAATGAGCAAAGGACTAATTGATATGGTCATTACCGGGGCTGATCGAATCGCTCGAAACGGAGATAGCGCCAATAAGATAGGTACTTACAATCTAGCTGTTCTCGCACACTATCATAGAGTTCCTTTCTATATTGCCGCTCCCCTTTCTACTTTTGATCCAAATCTCCAAGACGGAAGGAATATTCCGATAGAAGAGCGGGAGCAGAGTGAAATTCTCACCATCAATGGTGCGGCAGCCACTGTGCCTGGAGCCCTAGCTTTTAACCCAGGATTTGATGTCACTCCGGCTAAGTTGATTGATGGAATTATTACTGAAGTCGGAGTTCTTAGGCCCGACTATAGTGAGAGTATTGACAAAGCATTGCTTTAGAGAAAAGAGTTGCTTAAGAAGAATAGTTAAAGTGATTAGCGAAAGAGCAAGTATTCAATGGCGTAGCTGATTGCAAAAATAGCGCTAAGAGTAGCTGAGCCAGCGAATCTATATTGCACTGGCAATTTTGTTTGAATGATCAAGTTGCCGACCACCGATATTGGTAGGTTAGTGATAAAAGATTTGAGCCCAACCACAAGACAATTTATTATCACAGCGATAGCACTATTAAAATCACTGCCTATTTGGAAGTGATGAGTGGCAAGATAAATGAAAAGTACATGGCGGGCAATCCAGAGCGGGTTGAAATAAAGCATGGCACCAATAGTGCGACCAATCCACGTCAGCTTTTTACCAGCGATGCTTACACTGTCAAGTATTCTGAACCAAGCTGGTATTTCAAAGCGGTATAGCAGTCCGCCAACTAGAGTCATGACCAAAATGCGCTCGGGCTCGAATTTGCCAAGCAATAGTTGTCCAACTAGATCGCCAAGGGGGTAGAGCAACCAGCCTATTAGTAAATTGATTGTTTTTTCGGATTTCAAAAAGTACCTTTTTTGCTTACTTGAGTGATCTGATATAAAGTGTAGTATCTCGCACATCGAGTCAGTCGGAATTTTTTACTGGAGGGAGTGACAATGACTAACGTTCGTAGATTTTTCGTCTCGGCACTTCTCTTTTCAGCTTTTTTAAATCTGTCAATGTGTGGCTCCACCCATGCTGCGCCGACGGTTTCAGCCAATACCAAAGCAAGCACAACTAAAGTTGTTAATTCTCTGACCAAGCAACAGAATTTACGTCGCTTTGACTTTCGCCTTGAGGGTGTTAGCTGTGGCCGATGCATTGTCAATATTCGCACAGCTCTGCGTCAGACTAAAGGGGTAGCTCGCTGCGAAGTGGCACTGCGTAAGCCCTTCGGTGGGGTGGTTGTCTATGATTCAGGTCTTACCAATGTGGAGAAACTAACCAAAATAACAATCACTGCCGACCCAAAAACGGCTGTGGTAGTCAAAGATCCTGTTGATGAGACTATTGAGAAAGTACCGGTTGTCTTAATTCCTAAATATACTTCGCTACAGAAAACAGCAGGCTAAGGATTCTGCTGTCTACTGGCTAAGTATTTGGTGCTTAATTAAGGAATAGGGGCAACAACATCGGCGACAACTGGCTCTGTGGCTTCTGCTGAGAAGACCATAGAAGAAGGTCCGAAGGGAATTGGTACGGGGAAGTTACAAGTAACTCTTGTAACCACCAAGACTTGGGCCGCTCCGTTTGGATACTGCAAGTCTTTGCCTTGATACTGGCAAATCTTAGAACCACCACCACTGGCTACAAACTGATTTACAACATCATTTACTGCGGGCAGTGCCAATGCATAATTCTCGTAGTTAGAAGCTGCTCTAGCGCAATGTTTAGCGAGAGCATCATTTTGTGTTTGGCAAATGACTATTGATGCAACGTCTAGTAAAAACAATGCAATTGTGACGATGAAAATGCAGCCCACAACAGTTTCAATTAAACTGCTGCCATGCTTTTGTTTTCTTCTATTTCTGACTGTTGTTTTCAACTGTCTCATCTCCAATGCCAGGCCATGTCTTTAACTAATTGACACCGGTTTCTTCCGAAGGTCTATTGTCTCTATATCTGAAAGTTATTGGCCTGGTTAAGCCATCAATGTTCAAGGCCGCCATGAATGGCAATCCGCCAAGGGACAAAAATGGTTTGATTTGTACTTGGGTATCTACTTGAACGAATCTCATGGGATTGCCAGTTTCACGGTCGACTGAAGAGCCAAATGCAACTGAGCTGCCGTCGTTCTGCACTACTACTGCACCAGTAAAGGCTGCTAAACCGCTTCCCTCCCAGGCTGACTTCATGGCCGCAGCCGCAGGGGCATAGTCAGCAGTGGTCGGATTAATCGTCGTTATTGGCGTGGTGGCGCAGGCCTTAGCTGTCATCTGATTGAGATACCAGCCAGCGCAATATCCGATGCTGAGATAGAGTAGGTCGACCATCGGAAAGAGGATAACGAGAAAAAGAATTAGCAGGGCAGGGGCTAATTCTGCAATTTGGCCACCATTACTCTTTCGTCGTGCCTTCATACCGCGATCCCCCCCGGGAAATATGCAAATAACGCTGGTTTCCTTGATCTATCTAATTTTGGATAACTTGATTCTATTAAAAGAGGCCACAGCCCTTGGCTGAATTCCAAACATTTCTTATACACGTTATGCCACGCAAGGCGGGCCTTTAAATCCTTTATTGCTTATACGGTGGTTCCATTTAGCGAGAATTAATCTGTCAGGCACTTGGGGTAGAATAAGTCTTGCTCGGTGGTGAGAATCTTCCTGTGAAAGTGGTGAAATTAGAAAGAGTGATTGCTTGAAAATTAAGCTGAAAGAATTGCCAAGAGTTTCCCCTGATTATCAAGGATTGCCAGAGTGATAAGAAAAAATCGTATTGCCATTGCCAGTAACATCACCAGGCCAGCACTGCCCTTTGCTGTTAGTTTGATTCTTCTATTCCCTGGTTTCGCTCACGGTGAGGCGGCAGGCAGTGCCACTGTTCTGGCTGAAACAGAAGTTGAAACCCCATTACGAAGAGATGAATTACCAGACGAACAATTGCCTGGTGGGGTGGCGGTTGGTAAGGTGCTAAAACGAATTCAAGCAGAATTAGATAGGCGCCAGCTGACTCAGGCTTCACAAACCGAATTAGAAGCTTTAGCTACGAAGTATCCGAACAACTACAAAGTGCATCTTTACTATGGTTTGGTGCTTGACGATGTTGGTTTACCTGAGCAAGCCATGACCGAATTTGAACTCGCCGATAAATTTGGTCCGCAAGATCCTCGGGGTACTGCGGGGATTATGAATCACATACTGGCTCGAGGCGATTCAGCCGCTGCCACAGAGCTGCTTAACAAGGCTCTCAAACGCTTTCCAGATTCTCCTGAGATCCTGTACTTCATGGGCAAAAACTTTAAAGAGCACAGGCATTGGTCTGAGGCACAGATAGTACTAAGTCGGGCATACAAGGCTGGCTACAAAGTGAAGCATCTGCCTGTTGAACTAGGTGAACTTTATCAGGAGAGTGCCCCGTTAATTGCTCTGAAACTGGCTAATGAAGACCTGGCTCAGTACCCTGATTATTACCTCTCGCTGCAGGTAAAGGCTCTCGCTTTGATGAACATGGGTAAGTTCACAGCTGCTATTGAACCCCTTAAGAAGCTCTACAACCAGTCGCCGGCGTTCAATCGCTCGGCTGAATATTATTTGCGCTGTCTGTTCTGGGATGGTCGCTATCATGATGCTCTTAATCCAGGTTTGTACTACTTGGGTAAAGAAGCTCACGCTATTGGTGGTCCCCTGGTTTCGTCTGAGGTTCTAGGTGAAGTCATTAGTCGGCTTTCTGCTCAAGACGTCGAACAGCAACTCAATCACTTTTATGGACAGTTGAAGAAAGAGAAGTTTTTGGTCAGGCCAGCTTTCCATTATTACCTTGCTACTATCTTCTACAAGCAGGGTAAGGCGAGATTGGCTAAAGCTGAATTAGAGCGGCTTTTAGAGAGCGATCCTAAGTCGGTGGAAGGCCTTTATTTGCTTGGTCAGCTGCAAGAAAACTACGGGCGTAATTATGAACAAGCATTGAAGGCTTATGAAATGGCTCATGCTCTCTCTCCTTACGACATGGCCATAGAGAAGGCCTACAATCGCATGATGGAGAGGCAAGCCTTCCGTTCTTCTGACTGGGCTAGAGCTTTTAGAGACTGGCTTGATAATATGTTTGGTCGAACCAGGCTAAATTAAAACAAGTCATAGCTAAACTAGACATAGCTGAAGTAGACATAGCTGAACTAGTTAATCTTGCTGCTTCCTAAAACTTATCTGCTAGACCTGATAAGCAGGTCTTGTCATGGGCTCTTTTTGCTAAGCTGGTAAAGGGTTGGCAGGATTTCAGGAATCATGGTGTCTTTGCGTGCGATATGTTCCTTATCACAGATTGGCGAATCTACCCAATATCATTGCTGACGGAAAGGCTAACCACGCGACCGTGCTCACCCTTTCCCATTGGCCCAAAAGCACTACTCCAGTGGAGTTTAAAGCTGACTTATCGGCCCAGATAGTTTATCGCTATCTCAACAGTCCAGAGTACATCTTGCCTCCGACTTGCGATGTGGTATCAAATAATCACTTTGATGAAGATGGTTTGGTGTCGCTTTACTGCTTGCTCAATCCGCAGGCGGCTCTGGAAGAGCAATCGACCCTGGTGGATATTGCCCGAGCCGGTGATTTTGGTACCTTTAATGATCGCGAATCAGCCAGAGTTTGCTTCGTCTTATCAGCTTGGTCCAATCCAGACCTCTCCCCTCTGAACCAGGGAGTTTTTGCTCGACCATATCCCGAAGTTACGGCCATCTTGTATGAGGAATTGCTGGTTCGTTTGCCCAATATCATTCGAAAAATTGACAATCTTAAGCGTTATTGGCAGGAAGAAGATGATTTTCTTGATACCACAGAGAATGCCATCGCATCTGACTTGATCACTCTTCAAGAATTCCCTGAAGTCGATCTGTTGGTAGTGCGAGTGCAAGACAAAAGTTTTCCTTATATGGCTAGAGAGCATTGTCCTAGCTGGATTTCGTCGGTACTGCATCCGATGGCTTTGCATAATCGCACCGAACGTATGCGCTTGCTGGTGATGCAGGGAAGGCATTATGAACTCTACTACCGCTACGAAACATGGGTCGATTTCGTTTCAAAACCACTAGCCAAACGGTTAGATCTGAGTGATTTAGCCAAGACTCTGACAAACATGGAAAATGGCAGAGGGTGCTGGCAATTCACTGGCAACGATGAGATAATTGCCCGGCTTAAGTTGGTAGATGGGAAGGAAAGCAGAATCGATCCCGACGACTTTTTATCTGAGGTCAAAAGGGCATTGGTTCAAGGCGAGAACTTGAATGGAAGCATCTGTTAAAGAGCCCCTCTGGAAACGTCTAGTAGCGCCTGGCGTTGCAAGATTTTTTGCTCCGCGTATTGATTTCTACGCTTTGCTAGTTGCCCAAGCCGACACTACCCTCAGGGGGGTAGAAGGTCTTGAGACCTGGCTCAGTACTGGAGCCGCCGAGCGTTGCCAGGTTGTTCGTGATTTGGAACATCATGGCGATGAGCTAAAGGCCTCGCTACAGAGCAAGTTAGCTGAATCATTTGTCACTCCTTTTGATCGCGAAGATATATATGACCTGTCTGTCAGGCTTGATGAAGTGCTCAATAGCGCTAAGAACAGTGCCCGCGAGGTGGAGGCGCTCAATTACTGCCCTCGTGATTCAAGTTTGTCTGAGATGGCACGTAACTTGGTTGAAGGTAGCCGCTGCTTGTACAACTCTTTCCGCAATCTCAACGTCAATTTAGAAGAGGCGTCTGCTCAAGCCAAACTGGCTCGCAAGTCTGAGAATCGGTTCGAGAAAGTATATAGGCAGGCCATGCGCGAACTATTTGAACTGAACGACTTTAAGACAATTTTACGCACCCTCGAAGTTTATAGAACCATGGTGCAAACAGCGTCTCGCATAGACATGGTGGCGGAGAAGTTACACCATGTGATAGTCAAAATTAGCTAAATTGACTACATCTTGCAGTTGTTTAGAGTAATTGGAAACTCAGGTCGAGCAAAAGAACAGAGGCACGGACCATTAATTTCTACTTTGTGTTAGTGGTATTGCTTGGCTGTTTGTTTGCTTTTACAAACGGCTTTCAAGACGGCAGTTCGGTTGCAGCCAGCCCAATTGCATCACGTTCTGTTGGAATGTGGCAAGGTGTTTTACTAACTGCCATCTTCGAGTTTTTGGGTGCTCTTTTTGGTGGTTCACAAGTTGCCTCCGCAATTTCAGGAATTACTAACTATCCTCGCGGTGAGCCGTTTCTTTGTGTTCTTGCATGTGCATTGCTAGCTGCCGTGCTATGGAATTTTCTTACTCGTTCGATCAAGCTTCCCTCCAGTTCCACTCATGCCCTTGTTGGTGGCTTAATTGGTGCTATCTTTGCTGCGACTGGGAGTTTTGAGTATATTGTTTGGGGAAGTTTCAATGCCCTAATTCATCCGACTGGAGTTTGCAAAGTCATTGCCACTCTGTTTCTTTCTCCGTTGATTGGTTTTGTGGCCGGCTATTTTACCCTGCACCTGCTTCAGTTTTTGCTAGCGAGAGCAACTAATCAGGTCAACAATGCCCTAAAGAGCATGCAATGGTTTGTTCTTCCGCTTCTCGCCTTCGGCCATGGTGCCAATGATACTCAAAAGGTCATGGGTGTTATTGTTATGGCTATCAGCGCTGCCGGCTTGTTAGGACGTCAAAATCCTTTAACTTCGAGTGACACTATTCCCTTGTGGGTGAGAATTACTATTGGTTTATGTATGGCGGCAGGAGTCGTTTGCATGGCCCCTGGAATTCTTAAACGAGTCGGTCTTGGCATATTTAAGCAACGTCCTGTGCATGGCTTTGTTAGCGAGTTTGCCTCGGCAGTAGTTGTGCTCACCGGCTCAATTACCGGTGGGCCTGTTTCGGCCTCGCAGGTAATTGCTTCTACTGTTATGGGTGTTGGTTATGCTAATCGGCGCAGGGGGGTGCATTGGCTCGTTGCCCGAGAAATGGCTTGGGCTTGGTTCCTGACGATTCCGTGTTCAGCTGCTTTCGCTTATTTTCTATTTCGCTTGATATTTAATACGCTATAGCTCTAAAAATATTATGTATAAATCCACCGAGTCAGCTTTGCCTAGGAGTCTGATATCGATACTTACGACTTAAATACTGTGCGTTCCGAGTAAGGGTTGATCTCCCGGATATACCCATGGAGCGCTGTAAGTAGATTGCTTTAGCTGTGGATGAAAAAGCCATGTATTAGATGTAGCAATTAATAAACCGGCTACGACAGCTAGCCACATTTTGTTAATTGGTTCGTTGAGTTGATTCTCAGATTGGTCCGCGGCTTTAATATCGGCCTGAAATTGCTCTGGCACACGGCTTTTATTTTGGAACATAAATCTTACCTCTATTGCCACATGCCCGATAACGCTATTCACTAAACTGTTTCGACTGGGATTCGATGTGGAATCTAAGTTGAATCTGAAACTATTTTTTTGAGTGTCGGCCACTAGTGAGCCGCTGAGAGTAGGAGAGTTATGGGTAACGAGATGGCTAGTGAAAAGGCAAACGAAATGAGTGAAGAGCAAAGCGATCGCAGCTGGTTGGATAGAGAAAGTGATAATGAGGAAACTCAAGATATTGCAGCGATTCGTGATTATGCTTACGAATCATTTGATAGGTTAGACAAAGATGGCAACGGCTTTATAGAGTCTACTGAGCTTCATCTGGCGCGGCTTGATCCTTCCATGAGCGCAAAGGAGAAGTCTTTTATCGCTTTTCTTCTTAACAACCAAGAAGCAATTGCGGACATGGTCGCTGAAGATAATCCTGGACCGCGCTTAGGGATTTCTAGAGACGATCTTGAGTCTTATTTTGGCTTGATATCCCGTCTTCTTGGCTAAATTTGCTCTAGGTGAAGGCGAGTAAACTGTTTGGACCATCTACCCGAAGACTTTATGGAACCTTTTGCGCTATAACATGGTCGCACAACAATATTGTGTCAGCATCATGTCATTGCAAAGGGGGTTGAATGCGTTCTATAGTGTCTTTGGCTGGTTCGGTAGCTCTGTTAACGGTTATCACCTCGCTTGCCTGTGGTGTTACAAATTTGCCTCCAGCCCAAGCGCAGTTTGGTGGCCGTGACCTCGGTCAAATTCCATCATTATTAGATGTCGAAAAAAGACGTAGCGATTTAGACAGAAAGCTGGCTGAGGCGCTGGCTGCGGGTAGTCTTACTTCAACTGAAGCAGAGCCATTTAAACAAGAGCTGCTGCGTCTCAAAAATTTGGAGGAAGGTTACAGAAGTACTGGCAAGTTTTCTTTCTTTCAAAAAGCACGCTTGACACTTGAACTTGATGTTCTCTCTAGCAATATTGAGAAGAGCTTGCACGAACGCTCCGCCGTCGGGCTTACTGACATTAGTGGTAAGAAACTTGATATCACAATGCGCCTAAATGAGGCCTTAACGTCTGGTCGTTTGACTGCCCAAGAGACTCAGGGCTTTAAGAGCCGACTGGCTAACATTAGTGCTAAGGAAAGTTCGTATCAGTCCGTAAACCCGCCAGGTCAGCAATTAACTAGTACGCAAACCCTTGAGTTGGCTCTTGACTTGGACCGCTTATCGAGCTCTCTCGAATCGCAACTCAAAGCCCGGACTGGCGAAGATTTCAAATTCGCCGATAGGACTAGAGAACTTTCAGTCCGTATCGGCGACCTATTAGTAGCAGGTCGAATATCAGCTGCTGATGCGGACGGCTATCGCCAAGAGTTAAACCGAATTGGCAGTCGCCAAGTATCGATGACAGCTTCTGGACGTGTTCTCACAACTGAAGATCAGCTTTCTCTAGCGTTAGATTTAGAAAGATTAAACAGCAAATTGGAGCGATTCACTGCTACCAGTGGCGGTATTAATAGTGGTGGTAATGCGTTGCCTGGAATCAATGACATGCAGCGCTCGCTGTCTGAAAAAATTGTAGCTGGTCAGAGTTCTGGTCAACTTGACGCTCAAGAGCTTTCAGTGTTGAAGCAAGAGTTTGATCGAATTGCCACTGTTGAAGCCAGCTATAGGGCCGATGGTGCTTTGACCGATAGCGAGACCCTTTCTCTGGCCGCTGAGCTCGAGAAGCTGAATAAAAGAATAGATCGCAGCCTAACCCAGGCACCGAATAATACTCTTGCTTCGAGGCAGGCACGGCTTCAAAATAAGCTTGAGCAAGCGAGGGCCAACCAGAGAATTAGTGAGGCCGAATATCAAGATTTGAGAACTGAGCTGGAGCGAGTTGCGGCGCGCGAGAGGCTTTATAAGGCGGACGGTCAGCTCAGTGATAGTGAAACTTTGGCATTGGCCAATGATCTAGAGCAAACTAGCGCTAGATTGCAGCGATCGATCTCTGCCCTTCCCGATTTGAATTCTAAGAAGAGTAGCTTATCCAAGCAAATCGAGGATGCCTTAGCCTCGGGGCGCCTTACTGCAAATCAGGCTGACGATTTTCGACGTGACCTGGCTCGTGCTAATCGCCTTGGGGCAGCGATGGGTGGTGGCGATAGACAGTATAGTGAGCAGCAAGTGTCGGCAATTGTGAGAGAGTATGATGACGTCTCTAGCCGATTAGAAAAGTCTCTGGCACCTTTGCCGGATATTGCTGGCAAGCAGCTTGCTATAACAACTAAGCTCAACGGGGCTGAGGCTTCTGGCACTCTAAGCTCAAATCAGCTCAGCGACCTGAATAAAGAGTACTCTCGGATTAGGTCTGTTGAGAGTTCCTTTAGAAATTCGGAGGGTGGCTTGAGCGATTGGGAGGCGATGAAAATCAATCGCGATCTAGATGCTCTTGATTCTGATTTGTCGCGACTAATATCTAATGCGCCCCCTTCTTCACCTGTATCTTCGTCGAGTGTGCCATTCGATACCAAGGGACATTGGGCTGAATCATATGTCGGTGAGTTGACTCAACGCGGTATTATTGGTGGATTTCCTGATGGTTCCTTCAAGCCTGATGATGGAATCACTCGCGCGCAGTTTGCCGCAATTGCGGTTAAAGCATTGAACCTTCCAAGCGCATCTGGTCCAGCTAATTTTGCTGATGTTTCTGCATCCTATTGGGCGAATAAAGCCATTGCTTCCGTTAGTCAAGCTGGCTTGGTTACTGGGTTCCCCGATGGAAGTTTTAAGCCGGAAGACAAAATTACAAGAGCCCAAGCACTGGTAATCTTAGCAAAAGCCTTGCCGGCTCAAGGTGCCGCTGATACTTCAATTCTTAATTCGTACGGAGATGGTTCTTCTGTTCCAGCTTGGGCCGCACCATCAGTGGCTAAAGCAGCTAAAGCTCGAATTCTAGTTAGTTATCCAGACCCAAGTCAAATCAAACCAAACGTAAATGCAACAAGAGCAGACGTGGCTGCCTTGACATATCAAACCCTCAATAGTTTGGGCAAGAACTTACCCCAAATTAGGGTCGGGATTGAACCTCAGTAAGTGTCAGCATATTATTGCTAGGCTTTGCTTTTCGGGAAAATTTAGTTCTCGTTCTAGCTCCGAAATAGAAACTACATCGATATCGATGCAGTTTCTATTTCGGTTTTAAGTAGCCGACAAATCTGCGAGCTAGCATTGTCCATTGAACTTTTTCGCTCGAGCTTTCGTATATAAAGAAGCAGAGAGGCAAAAAGACATGGGACTGAAACACAATTTAGTTAGTGCCGCAAATGAGCAGGTGATATCTAGCTGTTTACCCGCATTCTACTCATTGGTGCCTGACGAAGAAACAGCACTAGACTTGATTTTGCAGGTACAGATTCAGCAGAGGCGACTTTGCTGTAAGTGTGGCTATGTTTTTGAGAGTGCTACGCGGGCGATGTATGAGCGAAGCGTAAAATGCAAAGTTTGCCGACGGAAAATTTACTTTACTGTGGGTACTCTATACGAAGGTGCAACTAATGTTCGCGCACGCTTGGGAGCCGTGTGGTTGATGGAGCATGGAGCTGTAGTCACCTCTACCAAGCTCAATCAACTTTTTGGCATTGCCACATCAACTGGGCTAAGCATAATAAATACGATAGGTGCGTTCATCGAGGCAATGCGCGGAAGTAGCTTTGAGGAGGCTTCAGAGCGAGTTAATTGTCCAATTTTTGGAGAGATTATGATTAAGCGTAGTCGCATTACTGGTGCTTATGAGCGTGCTTCTGCTGTACCGGAGGAGGTTGCAGACTCTGATGTGGACGCAGGCACTAATGCAGATTCTGGTCAATTCAACCAATCAGCTAGTTCGTCCAACGATCTTGGGGACTTGGACCGAGCAGTTCTTGCGCTAATCTCGGCGACTCCGATTTCTGTAGACTCCATATGCCAAAAGGTTGATCAACCAGCTGGTGCTGTTGGCGCGGCATTGACGATGTTAGAGATTCTCGGGCACATTTCTTCAACGCCAGGTAATTCTTTTGTGCGGTCAACCTCTCAGAAAAGAGAGAGTTGCAGCTTTGAGTCAGCAAAGCTGCTGGAGTTTATTGAGGCAGCTGTGCGAAACATCAAAGCGATTAGGCAGGGAGTAAGTCGTAAATATCTTCAACTATACCTGGGAGCATTCTGGTGCTTCTTCGATCATGAGTTTTGGCAGGAGGGTGCGCTTCTGCTGGTTTCTCTTGACTCATCGCTTTCGCCGGATAGAAATCTTTTTGATTACGAGTCACCTCTTATGGTGTCAGTGGTTAATAGTCGCTGGTGATTTGTAGCTGGTATTTTGTAGTTGGTAATTCGTAGTTGGTAATTCGCACAACGGTATCGAGCATGGAGAATCTTATGCCTTTGGCGTCAGTGTTCTATGAATTTGGTAACAGTACGGTTTCGAAATCTAGCTGGTAGGCGTGGTTTTTTACCACATTTAAGAGTTTGTCGACTAATTCTTGGTGGTTTTCTAACTCAGGGCTTACATAAAGTCGTTTGATAAACAGAGTGTCACGCGCAGCTTCTGTAGTCGCATTTAAGCTCAGTGTCTCTGTGTTTACTTTTGTTCCGGGTTCGATTCTAGCACCACAAAATCCATGGATGACTCCATCGTCTTCGGCTACTAGAAAAAGACCATCATTGCCAAAATAGCTTCCTTCAACATTGCGCAAATCATTGTCTTTGCCATCGAGATCAAGCTCACTGCCTTTAGATTGGTAGATCGACTGCATTAGCTTGCGGAATTCTTTGTCATCTTGGCGGCTGTAAAGGCGAATTTGCATGATTTGGTCTCACTTCGGTTCGGCAGTGTAAGCTTGATGGCTGTTTGCTTTCTGTAATTTACTTCTATGGGCTTCTATAAAATAGAAAAACGACCGATGACCTTTGGGGGCACCGGCCGTTTTTTTATCTACCAGATTCTGCTGATCTTCTAATTCTTATTGAACAAGGAGGCCAACGAGAAGTAGAGCTACGATGTTCAAGATTTTGATCATCGGATTGATAGCCGGACCTGCTGTATCTTTGTAGGGGTCGCCAACAGTATCGCCGGTTACAGCAGCTTTGTGAGCGTCTGAACCTTTGCCACCATGGTTGCCTTCTTCGATGTACTTCTTCGCGTTGTCCCATGCGCCACCACCGGAGGTCATGGACACTGCCACGAACAAGCCAGTGACGATTGAACCAACTAAGATACCGCCAAGAATCTTGGCTGCTGCGTATTGTCCAGGAAGGGCAGCATTCAAATAGAAGGCGCCGATCAAGGCAATCACAACTGGAGTTAGAACGGGCAGAAGAGCTGGGACAATCATTTTTTGAATGGCCGCACCAGTCACGATACTTACGCATTTTGCATAATCTGGCTTAGCTGTTCCTTCCATGATGCCTGGAATTTCGCGGAACTGTCGTCTAACTTCTTCGACTACCAAGCCACCGGCAGCTCCAACTGCTTCCATGGCCAGAGCGGCGAAGAGGAATGGAATCAAACCACCTATGAATAACCCAGCCAGAACATATGGGCTAGACAAGTCAAAGGTAATTGCAGTGCCGCCTTTTTCTAAGATCTTCATGTTCAATTCTTGAGTGTATGAGCTGAACAACACGATGGCAGCCAAGCCGGCGGAGCCAATGGCGTAGCCTTTTGTCACTGCTTTGGTGGTGTTACCGACCGCGTCTAGTGGGTCTGTTACTTCGCGGACTTCTTTTGGCATTTCTGCCATTTCGGCAATACCACCTGCGTTATCGGTGATAGGACCGTAAGAGTCGATGGCTACGATAATTCCTGCCATAGATAGCATTGCCATTGCAGCTAGTGCAACACCGTAGACCCCGGCGAGGGCAAAAGCAACGAGGATCCCAACAACGATTGAAAGTACCGGCCAGGCTGTAGCTTTCATTGATACAGCTAAGCCCGCAATGATGTTGGTGGCGTGACCGGTCTCTGATGCTTTGGCAATGTACTTAACAGGACCATATGAAGTTGATGTGTAGTATTCGGTAATGTAAACGAGCAAACCGGTTACGACTAAACCAACCATTGAAGCGAGGAAGAAGTTTATTGCAGGAATTGGAGTGCCAGCAATTGAGAGGCCTTGCATCATCTTGTCTGTGACGAAGTAGAAAGCTACTCCAGCTAAACCACCAGCCACGATCAGACCCTTGTATAGAGCACCCATGATATTGGTGCTCTTACCCAGCTTGACGCACATACAGCCAAGGATTGATGTGACGATTGAGACTGCTCCCAAAACAAGAGGATATTCGATTACATAAGGAGCGGTTCCAGCAATGATTTGCTCTTTGAAAAGCTCGTGAGCGAGTAACATGGTGGCCACTGCTGTGACTGCATAAGTCTCAAACAAGTCGGCTGCCATTCCAGCACAGTCACCAACGTTGTCACCAACGTTATCGGCAATAACTGCTGGGTTTCTTGGGTCGTCTTCTGGAATACCTGCTTCGACTTTACCGACAAGGTCAGCACCTACGTCAGCAGCTTTGGTGTAGATACCACCGCCAAGTCGGGCGAATACTGAGATCAGAGAAGCTCCGAATCCCAAACCTACAAGAGCGTTTACGTCGTGAGTTGCACCATAAAAGAGTGAGACACCGAGTAGACCTAGGCCAACTACGAGCAGGCCGGTAACCGAACCACCCTTAAAGGCGACGGCTAGCGCTGTCTCTAAGCCATTTCTAGCAGCTTCAGCAGTGCGAACGTTGGCGCGTACCGATACGTACATGCCGACAAATCCTGAGATGGATGACAGCACCGCTCCGACTAAGAAGCCTGCAGCCGATGGCCAACCCAAACCGAATCCAATCACGAAGAAAAGAATAGCTCCAACGCCAGCGATGGCGGTGTACTGTTTGTTCATGTAGGCTCCAGCGCCTTCCTGAATGGCGGCTGCAATTGCTTGCATACGCTCATTTCCAGGGCTCATATCGAGCACGCTTTTACCAGCCCAAGCACCATAAAGAACTGCAAGTAGGCCGCATCCGACGGCAACTTGTAGAGGCAGATCACCCATTTTTTACTCCCTAGTTACGCTGTTTGAATGTCAGTCAGAATTGGAAAATCTCAATGGTTTACCAGTGGTGATTCACCAGATGTTTTACCAGAAGTGATTTGCCTGCTATGACTTGTCATTCCAATTTCCTGCTACGAAATGAAAGTTCATTCGCAATCGCGCACCCATCTCGATTGATGAAGATGCGATAGATTTGTCGGAAATAATCGCCTGGGGCAGAAATATTCCCGTTCTCCACGACTGCTTAGAGTAGCAGGAAGGGGATAGTCCTACCCCAAATACTATTTAATTTACTGAACAATTACCTCGGTTGCCAAATAGATATAGATGGCTGCAAATAGGTCAGATGGGTCTCTGTGTTAGAATTTTCAGAATATCTCTTTATAACTGGTGAATCTCTCAAGATCTTGCTCCAAGGCTTATAGAGCCCTATAGACTGAAATATTGGCCAGTGGGAAAAAGCCCGAGAAATCAAGGAATTAATGAGTCCTAGGCCCTTTAAAAACGCAACTTTTGCCACAGCCTTTGCTTTCTTAGCGCCAACGATTGCTATCGGTGTCGCTTTCCCTTGTGCTGTATTCGCTCAGAGTTATGCTGAAAGGGGCCCAGGTGTGCGGGTTACGCAAGCTTCTGATGGTTCGCTAACCACGACTGGTGGTGAAGTCACTCTAAAGACTGAATCATCGGTAGTGGCCGGTCGACCGCAATTCAGGTATTTGCCTGGTAGCAATGGCGATACTGTTTTGACTGCTGATTTTGAAGGGTTAACCTGGAATTATCCGACTAAAGTCATTAGACTGAATTCACCTGAGAAGGGTCTAAGTAATATCGCTTTTACCGGCATTAAGGAAATCCGTATCGGGCAATTTCAGGCAAGCCCTAGTATTTTGCGAGTCTCTTTCGTTGCCCGCGACCCAGCTGTTCTGAAGAAGGTAGCGATTGGCGCAGCTCCTGGAGTTTTGAAGCTTTCCTGGAAGGGCGCAGGAACTTTAAATTCTTCTTTGCCGAGCAAGGCCCCATCGGCGCGTTTGGCTTCAACTCAGCAAATGCCCCCGGTGGCCGCCGGAAAGCCGGGCTTGGCAATGGCAGCAGCTTCAAGTTCAAGTTTAAGTTCAACTTCAACGACTGCCACAGCAGATAACTCTCTATTGTCAAAGGCCGCTAAAGCTGGTTGGTTGGCGCGTTTGCGCTCTAAAACTAAAGAGTATTTCAGTGCGCCTGCGGGGCCGTCGGCCGGAGAAGCTGAAAAAGATTCTGAAAAAGATTCTGCAAAAGAGACGGTAAAAGATTCTGCGAAACTATCGGCACTAGAATCTACAGGTGAATCTAAAAGACAGTCCAAAATAGAGTCTATAAAGGATTATGAAAAAGCTTCGGCAAAGCATTCTGTCAGGCAACCCTTGAAACAACGCGGCAAGACGACTGAAGATGAACAGTCTGCACGCGCACCAGTGGCTCCGGCCATAGCTCAGACTTCGCCTGCAGCAGCCAAAATTGCACGCATCCCAGCCTCTGCGCCTGCTATTTCTTCATTAGATGGAGACTCCATTGTCAATTCTTTTCCAACGCTCCCAACGCTGAAGGGTAATGAACGCACCATTGGTGGTGCGAAACTGGCTAGTCGAGATTCTAATATCGCTATAGAATCGACTAGTTCAAAAGAGTCTAATCCAGGTAGGGAGATTAATACTAGTCGCGATTCTAACGAGATTGCTGGCAGCGGCGATTTCGAAAAACCAGAGCTGCCCCTAGGACCGCCTCCTCTAGTAACTTTAGAAACTGCTGACGCACAGGGCTCTGGTGCGAAACTAGAAATTTTTAGAGTGGAGCGCCCTGACGGAAAGCCGCTCGGCTTCAAATCTTTCCGCCTCCATAATCCTGAGCGCTATGTTGTCGATATGCCTGACTACCGAGAGTTGGCTTATGCCGTATTGCCTGATGTGTCAGCCTCGCCGCTGGTCTCGTCTATGCGGGTGGGATTGCCTGGAGATGCGGAGGGTGCCGGTAGGTTGGTGCTGCAACTGACCGACGATACTGTTTCGATCGATGAGTCGTTTAATTCTGGTTCCAACTATATGACTGTCACTTTGGCCAAGGGCCTAAGTGGAAACTCCGGTATAGCGCGCAATGGCAATCTAAGTGGAGTGCTGGCCGGGGGCAACGGTCCGATATTGGTACCACGTGCTCCGAGCGAGACTGTGATTGTGCTCGATGCTGGTCATGGAGGGAATGATCCTGGTGCCGTGCGTGGTGATGTACAAGAGAAAGAAGTAACCTTGCAAATCATCGCCAAGCTCAAGAAGGTTTTGGAAAGTAAAGGAGCTCGGATTGTGCTCACTCGCTCAGACGATACATTCGTATCGCTGGAAGATCGAGTGAAAATTACAAATACAGTTTCACCTAATTTATTCCTGTCGGTGCATATTAACTCGCTTGAAAGTACGTCGAATATATATGGCATTGAGACATATTTTCAGACTGACCAAAGTCGCCCCCTTGCTGATCGGGTGCATGCATCTCTAGTGAGTGGTCTTGGAGCTCCTGATCGTTCTGTAAGAAAAGCTCGTTTTTATGTCATTAATCACACTCCAATTCCTGCAATTCTGGCTGAGGTCGGCTACATTACCAATAAGCTAGAAAGAGACAGGTTAATCTCCTCTGATTACCAGCAAAAGGTTGCTAGCGCGCTGGCTCGGGGTGTTATGCTCTATTTACAAGAGATAAAATCGCAAAATGGCTTTGCTAATAATTCCTCCGGTTCAGTAGGTTCTTCTGCAGATGTTCAAAAGCCTTCAAAATTGGCGACGGGTAGCTGGAAACCAACCAAATAGCTGTGGCGCAAACAAGTAGAGAGATTGGTAGTACCGAGAGAAGAGTTGATACAAAATTGACTAGAAAAGTAACTGAAGACCAACTATACAAACGCACAACCAAGAGAATTGGTCTTTTCGATTCTGGAGTTGGTGGGTTGTCTGTCTTGCGTCATTTAGTTACTGTCACTCAGGGAGAAGGCTTTGAGTTCGTCTATCTTGGTGATGCCGCGCGTTGCCCCTACGGCAATCGAGCTAAAGTTGAGATTGCTGCCTTTGTTGATGAAATCGTTAGCTGGCTAACTTCTTTCCAGCTCGATTCTATAGTTATGGCCTGCAATACCAGTGCTGCTGTGGCCAAAGAGGCTGCGCTGCAAGCCGCTTCTGGCTTACCTAGCCTTAAGGTATTTGATTTGATTGAGCCTACCGCTGAATGGCTTGTGGCCAATCCACCTAAGTCAATTGGCGTAATGTCGACCATTAACACCGCTAATAGCCAGGCATTCTCCAAGGCGTTAATTAGCAAGGGCTACCAGGGGGCTGTTCAGGAGCTAGGTTGTCCTAAATTAGTACCGCTCATTGAAAGTGGACGTTTGGGTGAAGCCGATTGTGAGGCGGAACTTAGGCTGGCTTTAACCGAGTATCTAAGAATTTTGGCTGGAGTCGATGCCTTGGTTCTGGGTTGCACTCACTTCCCCTTTGTTGCTGATCGCATTGAGAGTATTGTTTCTTATGAACTCAAGGAACTATTCCCCGATGGTCTTAAGTTAATTGATCCAGCTCATGCTCTGGCATATCAGCTACTAGGGTATAATGCGCCACCAATTGCAGTGCCAAATACAGTACTAAATACAGTACTAAATACAGTACCAGTTGCTGGCTTGAGTAGTGACTGCACTAGAGACGTAATTTGTGATGTAGCTAGTGGCTTACACACTGCTTCAGTTAACGACTATCGAACAGATGCTTTTCGCTTTTTTACTACGGGCAATGTCACTGACTTTGCCATAGCAGCCTCCCGCTGCTTAGGAGCGGAAATAGGCACGGTGGAGAAGCTTGAGGTGGCAGAGCTAGAAGCCGCCCCTAGGCAAATCTTTAAACCAGCAAATGTATCTATTGATGTAGCTACTTCTGGCTCTTTTGCTTAATAAGTTTTTAGAGGCAGATAATGTCTGAGCAGCTCCACCTGGCTCCGCCGCCAATCTGGCAAACTCTTGCTGAGGTTGAGTCTGCAGCTAGGGTTTGCAATGATTGTGGGCTATGTCTAAAGCGCACTAATGTTGTTTTTGCTGCTGGGAATCCCCAGGCTAAGCTCATGGTTATCGCTGAGGCCCCAGGGCGAAACGAGGATGAGACTGGGGTTCCGTTTGTTGGAAGGGCAGGCAAATTGTTCGATAAAATTCTTGAAGCGGGTCGAATCGATCGCGATAAAGAGATATACCTCTGTAATGTCGTAAAGTGTTATCCACCCAACAATCGGCTACCCCAAAAAGACGAAATTCAGGCCTGCCGCAAGTATCTAAATGCCCAGCTGGAGCTTGTTCGGCCCGCTTTGATTTTGCTTGCTGGAGCGACCGCCGTTGAAGCAGTTTTACATGTTAAGGATCCTATAAGTCGCATTCGCGGTACATGGTTCGATTGGCAGTTCGGTGCTAAAGTTATGCCTGTCTTTCACCCTACTTATTTGTTGCGCAATGACTCAAAAGAAGTGGGCTCACCGAAGTGGCTGATGTGGAAAGACATCCAAGAAGTTCGTAGGCAACTAGATCTTTTAAGTTGATATTGGCAGTGTAGGTTTTTTGTTTACTTGATTTTTAGTTTGCTTATTTTTGATTGGTTCGTAAACTTAGATTCTAAGGAATCATGGGGGCTCAGATATGGCAGTTAAGGCCGATTCATTCTACGCCGATCTTCTTACCGCTCAAATTGCAGACGCTGTTACCAATGATTTTGGTAAAGCCATTTTGAAACTTCCCAATCAAGGTCGTGGGCACGTTCACGACGATGTTGATGTCTATTTCTCAGCTGTAGCAATGGAGCAAGTTAATGCTATTTCTGATAAGCATGGCATTACTGACGCAGCGGCTCTGCACGAAATTTTTCAATTGACTAGACATAATCTAATTCAGGGGTTCCGCATTGGTCAGAACCTTAGAGGCAATTTCAAGCCTAACTAAGTTTAGTTAGGCCGACCAAATACTACTGCGGTCTTTTACGCGCCAGATATAACCATCAAGTAAGTAATGGGTTGACTGCGGCAATGCCAAGAAAGGTATGAGCAGCGCTAGTATTGCTGGGTCATTGATTGTGGGCAGAGCGGAAAACCAGGCAAATATGCTGAGGTGCTCGCGCCAAATAAGACCGTCCCAGAGACCTTCTTCAAGGTAGGCAAGCAGGGCTAAGAAGGCAAAGAAAAAGAGCACATTGCTGAGCAAGGCATGGGAGATATTTGACCAGTTTTTCTTACCTGTTTGTTGTTCAACTCTAGTCTTGTTTTCTCCTATTTCTCTTTCTTGGCTTTTGGCTGTTTTATCCGCTTCGCTCGTTCTCTCATGGTGATATAGCCATACCAGTGCCATGTAAGGAATGCCGTGGCTGACAACATTTGTAATGGTAAAAGCCATATCGGAGTTGAAGGCGATGATACCAGTCCACCAGCTCAGGGCTGTGCCAGCTATCAAAAGGTTGCGGGGAATGTTGAAGAAAGCGGTTTTTTTGAGCAAAATTAGTTCTTTGACAATATAGCTTGCCATTACTATTAGATAAGCGGTAAACGCTATTTCAGTAAAAGTAATGCCAGTAAAGAGTTCGGGCATTGTCTCGATAAAATCGCCGGCCACAAACCAGCTGAAATTTCTGGGCATGTTTGAGTGCCAAAAAAGAATAGGATAGATTGTCGCCATATATACAGCCGAGCTATCCAGCCACTTGAATTGCTTCATAAGCTTGGGGTCATTGCGCGAATAGAGAACAACGAAACCAAACTGTTGGCGAATGAAATGAAATACTGCCAAATAAGCTAAGGCTCGCCAGAAATAAATGCCATCAAGTGAATAGAGTAAGCTGCCACCAATCCAAGCAATTGCAGGCATAGCCAATAGCAGTGTTTTGTTTTTCTCAAATGCTTGGGGCGAAAAGTATGTACGGAAAAGAGTGGCGTATACATGAGCGACGTCCACTAATAGTACGAAGCACACCCAAACCCAGAGAGGGATATTTTGGCTGGCCTCCATTTGTTGGCGAGATAGTATGACAAAAGCGGTGGAGACGAAGGCTGGTGAAATGATCCAGAGACAGTCCCAGCCAGCCGATGATAGCCAAGCCTGTTGCCCGAGGGCCGCTGTGTGCTGCGCCTCTCTATTGCTGTCTGATTGAGTGGGAAAGCTTGCCTGCATGCTAAATGCTCATGTTCTGCTTCTTGTTTGTTTTCTTGTTTCTGTTTGTGCTCTGCTTTTGATTTCTGTCTTAGCCAAAATCATTTTGGCCGCTTCCACTCCATGATACTGAGCTTCTTCGAAGTTGGAAATGCCAGACATATCTGAATGGGCAAAAAATATATTGCCCCTAGGTTCTCTCATTGATTGCCTTGATTCGCCCCAGATTTCACCCACTGATGGTCTAACCATGCCGTGCCCCCAGGGCCAGAGATCGATTGAAGTGATCTCGTTTGCTATACCAGGATGCATTTTTTCTAGATCCTGCACTATAGACTTTGACCACTCTTCGGTTGTGGCAGCGTAGAGCGCATTGCGCGCTAGCTTTGGTTCTTGTTGTGATAAAGGGAAATAATAAGTGATTACTGTAGGTTTGAATCTAGTAGTTATTTCTTGGTGATTTGCCACCACATAGCCAAGAGATTGGCTGTAATAGCTAACATTGTCCCAGGCCGGCAGAGTTCCCTGGCTTGTTGGAAGGTGTTTTAGGCTGATGTTTGCTACCATCCAAGGCGCATATGTTGGGGCATAAGTCGGGACATGTTTTGGTGTATTCGCAGGTAGTAGTCGATTGGCGATGAAGCGCGGTGCGGCGATAACCACAAAGTCTGATTCTATTGCCGAAAATTGATTGCTCAAGGTATTGAGATAGGTGGTCAGTATTTTTCCACCTACTCCTTCTCTTATCTCAGTAGCAAGAGCATTGACCTGAATATTTTCACTGAGCGGTTCTTTCAATTTCTCCACTAGAAAACCATTACCTTGTGGCCAGGTGAGCACGGCATTTTGTTCTGAATTGGCTGCAGTGCCTCGACGGCCAGCAAAATAGTGAATGCCTGCCCAAGCCGAGACAAATTCAGCAGTTGAGCCGTAGTCATCGCGGCAGCAATAGTCGACATACCAGAGCAGTGGTTTGCTTGTAAATTGGTTGTCCTTGAGCCACTGAGCCATTGAATTTTTGTCGAGATCTCTGAATTGTCGGTCTTGCGAACTTAGATCAAGAGGGATAGCAAAGGCTGGTTGGCCATCACTCCCCTTAGCTTGGCGGAAGACAATCATTTGCTCAAAGAAGCGACTAATGTCATCGCTCTCACTCTTTTGCAGGCCTCGTTTGGGCACAAGCCCGTCATGAAAGGCCCCGTCTTTGAATAGTCTATCTTGGGGCTGATGGCAGAGCATTAGCTCGTCGTAGATGGGTTCAGCGGAAGAGTCATAACCTTGAATTATTTTGAGTTCTTCAAAGAGTTGGCGTACATATTTTGATTCTGAATTGGCAATCGGAACATAGTGTGCGCCCCAAGGATAAGCACTAATTTGATTTTTTCCGGAAGCTGAGTTGCCGCCTACTTCTGGCTCTAAGTCAAGTATCAAGAAATCTGTTAGGCCTTGTTTCTTTAGCCACCAGGCTGTAGATAGGCCGGCCATGCCGCCACCAATTATGGTGACTGTCGTTTTGCTGGTTTTACTGATAGGCCCTGCTCTTTGCTTGTCTCGCAGCAGGTGGCCAAGCTTTTGCGATGGTCCTAATATTCGACAAGGAAAATTTGGTCTTAAGTTTGTTGATTGCTCAAACTTGCTAAGCAAATCGGAGCTAATTTTAGACTCGGCTAGAAATTTTGCAGCAGCCGCAGAGAGACCCAAGGCTGCCAGTAATTTGAGGAATGCTGCTCGACTAATGGGCGTCGACATATTCGCTCCACTCTGATTCAAATAAGTGCACCAGAGACTGGTTATTGAGTTTGTTGATAGCGGTGCTTGTCGGCAGCATATCTGGTGCAAAACAAAGCATTTGAGCGACAGTGTCGTTGTTGACGTAGCGTAAATGTTTGGGATACTGCTCTTGAGTTGCCGCTTTGAATGGTCTTAGCGAACCGATTACGTAGCCCCAGTCACCAAAGGCCGGAACATAGGCATGATAGGGAGTCGTATTGAAGCCCACTGAGGCAATAGTTTTATCAACGCACCAGAAAGAATTTTTGGCATAGAATGGTGATGTACTTTGCACAACGATCATACCTTCAGGCTTCATCACTTTCTTCAGTGCGCGATAGAAGGTATCGCTGTAGAGCTTACCCAGCGAGTAGTTACTTGGATCAGGAAAGTCAATTACTGCTAGATCAAACTTTTGTTGAGTACTTCGCAGCCAGACGAAAGCGTCGTCGATGATTATTTTAACTTTGTTGCTATTCAACGAATCGTGATTCAAGTGGGTCAAGACTTCTTGGCTCTTAAAGAGATCGGTCATTGCCTTATCTAAGTCAACCAGAGTAATAGAGCGCACAGTAGGGTATTTGAGAATTTCCCGGACTGCTAGGCCGTCGCCTCCGCCGAGCACAAGGATATCTTGAGGATTTGTCAGGCTGGCCATAGCTGGATGAATCAAGGCTTCATGATAGCGGTACTCGTCGCGAGAGCTGAACTGTAAATTGCCATTGAGGAATAGGCGCAAATCTTTGGTATTGCCGGTTAGAACTATGCGTTGGTAGGGTGTTGTTGTTGAATAAATTACAGGATCTTGGTAAGTGGCCGATTCTGCAATACCCATAAGCCTCTCTGAAAATGCGAAGCCTGCTACAAGCACTACAATCAAAATAAAAGCTGTCGACCTTAATGAATTGCGCCAGGGTAACTCTTCCTTAAATAAGTGAATGGTCCACAGTGCTACTCCTAGATTAAAGAGACCGAATAAAAAAGATGTCCGCATCAAGCCGAGGTAGGGCACGAGCAAGAGCGGAAACAGCAGTGAGGCCAGCAGGGCACCCACGTAGTCGAAGGTGAAAATCTGCGACACTAAGTCTTTAAAGTCGAGTCTTTGCTGAAGAATTCGCATTAGCAGTGGTATTTCAAGTCCGACTAAGATGCCAATAATTGAAACTAGGCTATAAAGCAAAATGCGGAAATTATCAATGTGATTGAACATCAGGAAGAGCAACGTAGCTGAAGCCCCACCAATAAGTCCGATGAGCAGCTCGACTTGAACAAATGTCAGAGCGATATTTTTCTCAATGTATTTGGAGAGAAAGGAGCCGACACCCATGGAAAATAGGTAGACGCCAATTACAGTTGAGAATTGAGTGATTGAGTCTCCTAGCAGGTAGCTCGCTATAGTTCCGGCAATCAGTTCGTAGACTAGACCGCAGGTCGATATGACAAATACGGTTATTAGCAGAGCGTATGTCAAGTTGACTACCCGTGAATCGCAGCGGCGATTATATTGCCCACCGCTATCATCATTGCCGCTAGAGTGATTGCTAGAGGCAGGTTCTTTTCGACGACAATGTCCTTCCACATGTCTCCAGGGGTGAGCATGTCAAATACTTTTGTTGACAAACAGAGAATGCCGATACCGAGCGTTGAATACACCACTGCTGCTAGTACATATTTGACTGTTAGAACTTGTTCCACTTTACTCTCCTAATTTTTTGCTTTTGACTATTTTACTTGTGATAATGACTACCAGGGCCTGTGGGTCTCGCACCACTAATGGCCCACGGATCGATAATTTTCCAACTCCTCATGCCAGCATAAACAAATAGTGCGCAAAGAAGAATGCCTGTAACTAAATAGAACCGCGTCATTTCTTAAGTCCTCTTTTATGATCATTGACTGCCGCACTAATCGCTGTCTGAATAGCTCTCTGGGTCTGGGTAGGGGCTGAAGTCACTATTTGACCAACGGGCTGCTTCTACGCTATGCATGGCGAAGAAGGAATAAAGTGGTATAAGGCATAGTCCGAACAAAGTCCACCAATAGTTGTCGTAAATTGGATAATCGCGACCGACAGTAACTGAAAATTGTTGCTGCCGAGTTTGTGTGAAGTCACCACTTTCGGTATCAATATTGATGTAATACTTTCCCGCTGGAATGGACGAGATGCCTAGTTGAGCTGTATTGCTTCCTTCTGACCAGAAGCCGTCACTATCTGTTCCAGAATAATATTCTACTGACTTTTCAAAGGGGTAAGTTGTGCCATCAGTGTCGTTTACTAGTTCTCCTGAAACATAGAACCAACTGTTGCTGACCGGAGCACTGAGAGTAATAACGGCGTTGGTTGTTTTATCGCCCATAGAGAAAACTGGCGTAGTAATGTCGGCTTTCTTGCTATTGGTAATAAATGTGCCGTCGTAATGGAGAACTGTTTGTTGTGAGGCTATGCTCGTAAAGTAAAATTGGGCGCAGGTTATGAAAATGACAAATATGGCTAAAAGTGTGCCAATTTGAGTGCATGCTTTAAGCTCTGTTGGTGGCTTTGTTGCCGGCACTCCGCTTTGATAGGGAAATTTGTCTGTGACTTTGAAAGCTTTGTGTATCTCTTTGGCATCTAAATATTCAGCCAAGCTCCAGACAATTTCCTTACCATCTTTCTCAGCCGAAAGCATCTGCGGTGGGTCGATAAAATCAGCAGTGAGGTTAGTCGAGCCCACCTTTACTCGCCAATAAAATTCTCCCAGTACGTACTTAACTGCAGCTGTGCCGTAGTTGAAGATTTGATAGTTTTTGCCGTTTAGCTTGGCCAGTTGGCCTTTTGCTGGGTACTGATTGATGTTTTTGGCCTCGGGTTTGCGCTTTATCGTGCGCACAAAGTTCCAGTGGCCTTTGTCTTCTACCAGCCAGCGGTAGCCGTAGTAGGGATTAAACAATAAATATTCCGACCAAAAGTAATGGCTGGCAGTGTCTTCGCGCACAAGAAAGCCAATTACTTCCCAAGTTTTACCTTTGAGCTTGCCCCTTGCCCCAAGCGGGATACATGGTTTGAAAAGAGAGGTTCTACCAACATAGGTAGAAAGTATTCGATAGTTTTCGCTGGTGACGTCAATAGTCGAATTGCAGCTGCTGCAGACCACCGCCATGGTGGCACCAGGATATTTTATCGTCACCGAGGCGCCGCAAGCTGTACAGGCAAACATCTTGGCCGTTGGTTTTGGCGTTGCGGGCTCTTTTGGGGGCACATTTGAATCGGTAGTTTCAGCCTGTGTGGCTTCTCCTTTCCCCGAGTCTTTGTTACCGGCCCCTTCGTTACCAGCCCCTTCGTTACCAGCCATCTATACGCCTCAAATTTTTGAATTGAAGATCGTCAAAGTCTACGTATGTACCAAGGAACACTCTATTTTCTTTCTCGGCACGTTCGATGGTTGCCATTTCATCTTCAAAACCGGTTAAGTCAATGCTTTCTGATTTGCGGCCCTGCAGTGCATTAAAAGGCAATTCGCCTTCGCTGAATAAACATTTCACTTGGCGAATGTCTTCTATTTCGTAAATGCCAAACTTGCCAAAATCGACTGCTTTTCCGGGATGGAGGTTTCCTACTGGTGGCACCATGTCGAAGCAGGGAAAGCACACGGCATAGAAACCTTGTGCTTCCGCCAGCCAACCAGTTTTTTCGTCGGCAAAATAGGTAAACCATTCATTCCAAAAGCCTTCGTCGTAGCCCACTTTCATGCGCCCGACTACTTCAAACTTTTGCCCTTTATACATGCCTGTGGTGCCAATCTGAATGGGAGTGAGATCATCTAAAAGTTCAGCCACTTGGCCAATCTTGTCGAGATCCATTCCTTGACGAACAAGACTGGCCTTGCAGAACGAACAGACGGCAAAAACTGATACTTTTGACTGAAAGTTTACGTTTGCCCCACAGGAAGGACAATTCAGTGTAAGCATTTAGGAAATACTCTTGAGTAGCTCTGCCTTCTTAGCATCAAATTCTTCTTGGGTTAATATGCCTTTGCTGACAAGACCATGCAGTTTTTCTAGCTTGGCGTAAACATCTTCACTACTTGTGTTAGCACCCATGCCTTGTCCTAGACCACCAAGAGCTTGACCCATGGTCTGGCCGATTACGGCACCCATTCCTAGGCCTACGCCGGCACCAGCTAAACCGCCAGGGTTATTGGCTGCCGCTGCAATACTATCAGCAGCTTGGAAATTGGCATATTTTTTCAAGTCGCCTACAAGGTTCATCTGTGATTGCTTGTCGAGGTACTCTTGTAATTCTTCTGGCAAGGTGACGCTCTGCACTAAGAAGGTGTTGAGCTTGAGGCCGTATTGCAAGAAAGGCAGGTCAAGTTCTGATTTTAGCTGCTCTGAAAACTTTTGTTGATTGGCGGCCATATCGAGAAAGGCAGTGTCAGCTTGCCCCAATTTAGTAGCTATTTGGGTCAATATCATTGAACGCAACTGGCCGTCTAGTTCGCTAGTTGTATAGACTTGACGCGTACCGCTGATTTTTTGATGGAAGGTATTTGGCTCTTCTATTTGATAAGAGAATGTACCAAACGCACGCAGGCGGATTACACCAAACTCTTTATCGCGAATAGCTATTGGTGTCTGTGTGCCCCATCGCTGATCGATTTGTTCTCGGGTAGAGAAGAAGTAGACTTCTGACTTGAAAGGCGATTTAAAGGCCTTATCCCAGTTCATCAGAGTGGTGAGTATTGGCAAATTCTGGGTGTTGAGGGTGTAGCGACCGGGACCAAAGTGGTCGGCCACGTTGCCTTCGTTGACAAATAGTGCCATTTGCGAATCGCGTACTGTCAGCTGTGCGCCAGTTTGAATTTCTTTGTCGAGAGTAGGAAAGCGATAGGCGAGAACGCCGTCACTTTCTTCTGTCCATTCAATAACTTCGATAAACTGCTTTTTGAAAATGTCTAACATTGAATCCCACCTAGTTCAGAAAGGGAAGAAATACAGAAAGAGAAGGAATAAAGGATGCCTATTGTCGCTATTGCTATTACAACTACTGTCCACTGCAGCTATGTTACATGGTCAAATGCCTTATGTAAGTTGAAAAGTACAAATTAGTTTAGGATTTCAAGTGGTTTTCCTTGTAGTCTAATGGCTGCCTAGTGATCAGGCATATTTAGTCCATTTTTAAGGCCCATTGCAAGTAGGCTAAGTTGTCGCGCACTGACCAGTCTGGCCTTCCCCAGCCATGACCATCATCCCACTTTATGTTGAGTAGAACGTTTAACCGTTGCTGTTGGCAAGCTGCAGCAAACTTGTAAGAATGCCAGGGAACCACTCTGTTGTCGCCAGCGGAGGCATTTATTAAGAGGTGGGGGAAGTCGCTAGCCTTTACCTTCAGTTTGGCTATTTGATGGTAGGGAGAGTAGGCCCTAAGAGCTTCAAATTCTCTATTGTTTTCTGGCGATCCGTATTCACTCTGCCAGGCCCAACCAAGGCCGTGATTGGCAAACTTGAGCATGTCAAAGAGGCCGTTGTCAGAGATTGCCGCCCCAAACAAATCAGGCCTCTGGGTAATTGTTGCTCCTACTGTTAGGCCGCCATTGCTAGCGCCGTAAATTGCAATTTTCTTTGCTCTTGCCACCTTGTTAGCAATTAGCCACTCGGCACTCGATATAGTGTCATCATAGGTGCGTTGTTTATTTTCTTTCGTAGCAGCTGAGTGCCAAAGGGCACCGAGTTCGTCTCCTCCTCTTAAATAGGGTTGAGCCCAGATGCCACCCATGGCCAGCCAGGTTGCTGTCTGATATGAGAAATGAGCAAGATTGGCAATACTGAAGCCACCATAGACTGACAAAATCGTGCCGTTATTGCCGTTAAATTTGGTGCCTTTGAGATAGGCAATATTCATTGGCACCATAACTCCGTCTTTGCTTTTCACTTGCACCATTTTTTGTACTACTCGTTTGGCCATAGAATAGCTGGGCTCATACATTAAAGTTGTAGCACCACTAGTCAAATCATGGCGATAGATTGTTTTGGCAGTGGCAAAATTTTCTAGACTGAAGAAGATGTTTGTGTCTTTGAAGTTTGTTGAGAGCGAACTCAATGTACCTTCAAAAGGCAATTCTATTTCATCAAGCTCATTACCATTGAGGTCAAATTGTAATAGTCTTGTTCTTCCCTCTAGATCAAGAGTCGAAGCAATTAGACGGTCTTGCAGAAGGCGCACGTCTTGCAAAGTAAATTGGCTCTCTTTGATCGCTGCTTCAATGCTCTTTACTCGCAGTTGGTGATAGTCGAAGATTAGGGCTAAAACTCTTCCTTTTGGGGCGCCGTTATCTGTCTTTATATAGAGTTTGCCATTAGCTTCGCCCAGCAAAGAGTAGTAGCCGCTCTTACGCGGGAAGAGCGGGCAGATATTGCCGGTGGTCAAAGACTTGATTGAAAAGCAGTTTTGGAGTTTTCCTTTGGGCCATTCTGAAATTAGGACGTGCTTACTTTCATTTAGGGGGTAGAGATCTACCCAGTCAGCTTTATTGGGGAGGTGAATGATTTTGTCTTTGGCCGGTGCGTCTCCCAGTCGGTGAAAATAAATTGGCGCACCTCTGGTGTAGGTCGGCTCTTGTGTATCACTCTTTGCGCTGCTAGATCGGCGGTAGTACAAGCCGCGTTTGCTAGGGTGAAACCTGATTGAGCCAGCCGGAACTTCTGTAATTCGGTCTGGAAGATCTTTACCAGTTTTAAGATCGCGTACTCTCCATGTCTCAAAATCAGAACCATTTTTGGATAGACCATAGGCCAGTAGATCGCCGCTTCTGTTTACTCTAAACCCGCTCAGCCAAGAGTTGTTGTCGCCCACCTTTTTTGCTGCGAATACAATCTTTGGCCGCTTATCGGTCAGGCTTGTTTTGGAGTTGTTGGCCACCGCCATTCTTATGGTCATGAATCCGCCCTTGTCGTTGCTGCTGAAGAAGTAGAAAGCACCGCGTCTAAATGGAACTCTGTGCATTTGAGCGAAGGCTGCTTTATAGAATTCTTTGGGCTTTCTGTAGCATGCAACTATTGAGAGAAGCTTGATACGTGTGAACAATGCCTGTCTAGTTAGCCAGCTCTTTGTTGATTCAGATTGGACTTCTAGAGGGGAAAATCGATCTTGAATGCGTCTGCCGCTCATCACATAGCTCGTTGCTTTGGATTGTGGAGCGGGTCTCTTCAGTGTGCTTGCAAACTTGCGCAGCAATTTGCGGGCACACTTTTTTACAGTGTTTCTTTGTGCTTCGCTTCTTACCCAAGTCGACATGTCAGACAATCCATCGACAATATATTGCAATAGTTCTATGAAGAAATCTTGGTTAGATTTCAAATAGGTTATTGCCCTGTCGAAGTAGCGAAAGGCGAGAGCGTATTTGCCTTGCCAGCGAGCGGCATTGCCAGCCCCAGCGTATAGGGAGCAGAGGAGAATGCCGCTATCAGAAAAGTTTTTCTCTAGTAGCCGTGCACCTTTTAAATATTCTCTGCATGACTGGCTGAAGTTCTTTGCTTTTAGCTCTTTGTCTGCTATTTTTCGTGCGGTAAAATAGATAGCATTAGCGGTTTCTTCTCTATCTTTTCTATTCAGCTGCTTTAGTTTTGCTTTGCTTTTGCTGGCCATAGATTAGATCAAACTATTTTTGAAATGCCGCTACTGTTCGCTTCATCGTTTTGACGAATTCAGGATTCTTGAGGGCGACAGAGCCAGCATAAATGCAAGCACCAACTAGGCCAATCATGAGAAACTTAGTGATACCAGGATAGGCCTGGCGATTCATTGACTCTTTGGCCCGGTTGCTGAAGCCGGGTTTAGCATGTCTGCCGGTATTGAACTGTGATTTCGCCGGTACAAGCTTGCTTCCGGCGCTCACTCGCATGCGGGCATACTCTGCAGCCGAAGGCAGTTGGCGCTGGCAAGAAATACAAAAGCGAATCATTGCTCTTACTGGTGCTTGGCAGTATGGACAATTGGCATACGGTAAATTTGATTCGAGCTCTTCTTCTTCAGGTTCAACGGGTGATGGCGGACGAGGTCCGAATACGGCACTCATTACACGAGAGATCCAGTTGCGCTGCGCATTAGACTCTTGTTCTTCACCTTTGTTGTTGTCGTGATTGCCGTTGTTGTTATTGTTGTTGTTACTATTGTTGTTGTTGTTAGAGTTATTGTTATTAGAAAAGTCGACTACTTCGTGAGCACCAGTCTGCATCGAACTTTTTGTATTCTTGGTGCCTTTGCTATAGTTAGAATCTACTTGAGTATTGGTGGCAATTTCCATGGCGGTTTGATTGTTAATGGCATTTAGGTGCCCTTCTGCAGCCAGGCCTAAAGTCGGATAGGAACCGGTCATTAGAGCTTCGGCTTCGCTTTCCATGTCTTTAAAGTCGGCAATTTCCATGCGATGTTTATATGACTTGAGTTTAATTCCATCGCGAGCTAGAGCTTCATGAAGCTCTTTGCCGAATTCTAGAATGTCTTGTTGCCTTTGCTCCGGTTCTTTAGCTAGGGCTTTATTCAGTACATTGGTAACTTCAGTGCAGACTTTAAAATCAGTTGATGCCTGAGAAAAAGGTGTGGGCGTGCCGTATAGATGACAGTCCATCATTTCAATTGCAGATTTGGCCTTGTAGGGCAGGAAGCCTGAGAGAGATTCGTAAGCGACAATTCCCAGCGAATAGACATCTGAACGGGGGTCAACTGCCGAGGCCGCTAAGCACTGTTCTGGGCTCATGTACGGCGGGCTGCCACAAACATCACCAGTTTTAGTAATAGTATAAGCGTCCTGAGTTTTAGGCTCCTTTAGTTTTGAAAGACCAAAGTCAACTAAAGTAACCCAGTCTCCAGTTGGCGCATTTGATGAAAGCACAATATTTTCGGGCTTGAGGTCGCGGTGGACAACGTCGAGTGAATGGGCCGCAGCCAGACCGTCGACAATTTGACCAAATATACGATCCGCTCGTTCAAAGGAAAGGGGGCCGTTGTGCTTCAATTCATCTTTGAGACTGACCCCTTGCAGGTAGTCCATAACTAGAAACGGTTGCCCCTGAGAGCTCATACCAAAGTCGTAGAGAGTGACAATATGGTGGTGTTTTACCTGCGAGACTGTTTTTGCTTCGCGGTAAAAGCGTTTGACGGCCTCTGAATCTGACACCATATGCGAGTGCAGCATCTTGATGGCCATGAGCTTATCCATCTGCTCCTGGCGAGCTTTGTAGACAACTCCCATCCCGCCGCGACCAATTACCGACACTATTTCATAGCGGTCGCCCAATCTAGTGCCCACGAGCGGGTCACGATCCCCTGATTTCAGAAGACTGGAATCAGCAGGACATCTTTCAAGACCATCTTCGTATTCTGAGTAGCACTCAGGACAGGACTTCACAGCCTAAACTCCAAGCCATTAGTAACAACAGAAAAATTACCGCCTATATTCTGGTATTCCCCTAAAAGCCATGAATATCCTCAAATTAGGCGGCCAATTATTGAGTTACTTATAGGTATGCCCTGAGGTGTAATCTTTAGTTTTCCGTCTGATAATTCAAGCAACTTTTGCTCACATAAATAATCTATCTCGACTTTTTGATTGGCCAGTAAGTCGACGCCGTAATCTTGTTCGAATTGACTCAGGTCAATTCCTTGAATCAAGCGCAGGCCAAGCATTATGCCTTCTTTGATACGAGTTTGGGAATCGATCACTTCGCTAACTTCATCAGTCAGGGGGCTGCGCATGTATTTTTTTAAGGAGCGCAGGTTGGCGCTGCGCACGCCGTCGACATAGCGATGGGCGCCAACTCCGAAGGCAAAATAAGGAGCGTTGCGCCAATAGGTGAGATTATGCTGCGACTGCTGGCCAGGTTTGGCAAAGTTTGATACTTCATACTGCTGATAATTATGCGCTTCAAGTTTGCTTACTAGGGCTTCATACATTTCAACGCAGACGTCGTCAGATGGATAGCAAGAAGAGTCGCGGGGAAAACGACTGAGTAGGGGCGAATTTTTGGCTATCTCCAGGCCGTAAGCTGATATGTGTTTAATAGATGGACACTGTTCGGCCAGCTCGATGGCAGCGTCGAGTGTGGCCTGCCAGCTAAGTAATGTTTGGGTGGGTAAGCCATACATGAAATCAATGCTGATGCTTTCGAAGCCTGCCTGATGGGCCAATTTTATGCCAGCGACAGCCTCAGCAACGCTGTGATCGCGGCCGATGGCTGTTAGTTCGGCGTCAGAAAGTGATTCAATGCCAATTGAAAGGCGGTTGATACCGATTTCCAGCCATTCTTGCGCTTTTTGTTCGGTGATGGAGTGGGGAGTCGTTTCTAGGGCAATTTCAATTTCGCTAGGGCTCAGTGCGGTTTGCAGCGGCGCAAATTTTAATAGTTGCCTATGAATCATGGCGATGTTGCTGGGCTTTATGAGTCCTGGGGTGCCGCCGCCGTAAAAAACAGTTTTTAGGCTCAGAGGCTCAGTTCGCGGGGCCAAGCGCGACTCGATCTCACTAGCTAAGACTTGGCAATATTCATCTTCTAGCTCAATAAGGCCAGCGAAGGCGGCAAAATCGCAAAATTCACACTTGTGGGTGCAAAACGGAATGTGAATATAGGCGCTCTGCGGTGAGATGGCTTTGTCTTCACTTTCTTTATGGGTTTCTGTTGCTATCATTTGGCAATGATTGTAGCGAGAAACTCAGTTATTAGCCGATATTTCAAGTTGCTCAAAGGCCGGGCGGCTGTTTTTTCGCTCTGTTTGTTGGCTTTGAGCTTTGCTTCAGCTTCTATTCAGCTGGCTGCCCATGGTAGTACTAGTTCAGAGACATCTAGGCCTGAGTCTAATTCATTAACCGTGGCCCAAGCATCTTTGCTGAAACTCATGAGCAGCAAGCCCGCCAGTGTTGACTTGCGTTCAATGGGCGACTTGATGATTCAACTGCGGCGGAAAATCACGGATGATCCCTATGATGAAAATTTAAGGTTAAGACTGGCCAGCTACCTTTATTTGGCCGGAGATTTGGAAGGTTCGGCTTCGGAGATGAAGCGTGCTGTGGCCATTGCTCCTGAAGATTATTTTGCCCATATGGTTTTGGCTAAAATTCTTGCTCATAGCGGGGATGAAGCCAACGCTGAACTGGAATTTAAACGGGCGATGCAACTCAAACCAGAGTCAGCAGAGTCGCACGAATATTATGCTGATAGTCTCTTCGCTAGAGCGGAAGTTTCTCAAGCAGTGAGTGAATATCGCCTTGCTACTCAACTAAAACCAAGCGCCAGTAACTTTGCTGGTCTCTCGGAAGCACTTTTGGCAACCCATGACATCAGTGGTTCAATTAAGGCCGCCCGTCAAGCTGTCTCAGTCGAACCCAGTTCAGCGCGGGCTCATGTGGTTTTAACTAAGGCTCTTTTGACGTCAGGTGATTACCATCCTGCTTTGCGAACAGCCAGGCAGGCAAGTTTGCTTGAGCCAGCATCTGCGGACAGCCATTTGGCGTTAGGTCGGGCGCTCTATGCCAACAAAGACAAGAACGGTGCGGTGGAGGAATTTCGTCAGGCGGTGAGGCTAGACCCACTCAATGCTCAGGCCCGAAATGACTTGGGATATGCATTGTACGGCAGAGGGGATGTCTCTTCGGCGGTTTCGGAGTTGCGCTTAGCACTTAGGCTAAATCCGCACCTTGGAGAAGCAAGAAATAATCTGGAAATTGCAATATATGGTTTAACTGGCAATAAGCGACCATAAGTTTAAGGAAATACTGCGGTATTCAAGTTAGAATGGCGCCTTGGAAAAAGATCTACCCGAGGCACCCATAGTGCAATTTAAAGGCCAAAAGCCCGCACTTAATTTGCTGATATCAAATGCGGTATCACTATCACTCTTGTGTGCTTGTGCTCTTACAGCTTCGTCGGCCCCTGTTATGGCTGAAGATGGCGACCATAATCCCACTGTAGGCGAGAGCTCTAGCGGCTCTTCTTCTTCTTCTTCTTCAAAGAATAGTGGATTGTCTTATGCTCCAGTTAGCAGTGGCAGTGCCAGTGGCCCAGCCCATCTTTCTGATTCTGATTTTGGTGCTGGCTCTAGTTCTACTACTAATACTAATACTAATACTAATACTAATTCTAGTTCTAGTAGTAACCCTGCGGTCGATTCTGATAGCGAAGGTCGTAAGATAGCCCAGGGGTCTATGCGTTCGGTAACACGCAATTCCCTACCTGGAGTGACTGGCACCGTAAAAATTCGTCGACCTTTTCAGCTCTTTGCTCAGACAGAAGAAGGTCGGCAATTAATACACCACCTCAGTTTTAGAGATACTCCAGTTAAAGATGTAATTACTGAAATCGCCCGCCGTGGAAACGTCAATATCATTATCGACAAGTCTTGCAGCGGAAAAATTACCGGCGACTTGCGTGACGTCAATCTCAACGAAGCAATGGACAATGTTTTGGCCGCTGCTGGTTTGCAAAGCCGCATGCTCGATAATAAAACTATTGTGGTGGGCTCAACTCAGGCCATGGTGCAGCTGGGCCTAAATCGCCCGATGGCGAGAGCTTTTAAACTGAGCTATTCGCACCCATACGATGTTGCTGCTTTGCTTTCGGCTTCGATTTTCAATAGAGGCTATCTGCCAGATTTTAAAACCACCACTAAGCGGCAGCTGGCCAATGAATCTACTGACGAAACAGCAAGCGAAAAGAAGGGATCAGGTCAAGGCGCTGATTTAGGCGGTCCTTCCGAAGAAAGAACCGGCGAGAAAACCAGCGATCGTGAGGGCAGCAAGAGTGATACTGATACTACGCAAAGCTATTCGCTGGAGACTCAGCCCCGCACGTTGCGCGGTACCAGTCGTGCGCAAACTCAAGAAGGTGTAGGTTTTAACAATGCTGCTACCGATCCTGGTACGCAGCAAATTCGAGCCAATTTAGAAATCGCTGCCGATTTTAGCGTTGACCCTAATGGTGGTGGCGCTATTGTCATACCTGATGTAAAAGGTCGACAAGTTATTGTAGTGGGTACGGCAGATGATGTTAATATCGCCGAAGATGCTATTCGCCTGATTGATAGACGTCCTAAGCAAGTGCACATTCAAGCGTCGCTTATTGAATTGAGCAACCAAGGTATTCGTCAACTAGGTGCTACCCTTAACCTGCAGGGTGAAGGTCTCTCTAGCTCAATTATGGGCAATTCACAAGCACCGTTGAAATCATTCTTGCCAGGCTTGGGTTCACCGGCTAGTTCTGTGGCTAATCCCAATATTCCGGCGATTCCGTTTACTGGTTCAAACGTCACCAACGGTGCCGCTAATGGTGCCGGTACACCTGGTACTGCGTATACTGGCTTGATCGGCTCTCTCGTGCCGATACTTGCTCCTAGTATTGCTGGTGTCAATGCCGTCACCACTGCTCAAAGTGCTTTCAATTTTATAGCCGCTGATGGGCGCGCCGGCGGAAGAGCCAACATTGCCACTGTTCCCCACGCCATAAACCTCTCGGTCAATTTGTTGCTGCAAACTAATAAAGCCAAGCTAATCGCTAACCCGTCTGTCGTGGTGGTAGATAATTCAGAGGCACTAATCACCATTGCATCAGAAGTTATACACAAAGTGACATCGACAGTCAGTTTGGGTGTGGTTACTGCCAACGTTGAGTTGACTAAAGCCGGAATTTTCTTGAACGTATTGCCGAGGGTGACCCAAGATGGTTTCATTACAATGCGTTTGCGTCCTCAAGTATCGACTCCCCTAGGTCCGCCTCAGACTTTTGGACCCGTGAACCAGCCAACCGTTGTTGTCACCCTGCTCAACTACCGTGACATTATGGCCCAAGAAGTGCGTATCAAAGATGGTCAAACTTTGGTGCTTGGTGGGCTATTCTCGGAGACAGAAGCGGCACAGCTTTCGAAGACTCCATATATGGCTGAAGCGCCAGTTCTTGGTGCACTATTCCGCAATACATTGAAAGGGCGCAACCGCACTGAGCTGATGCTGCTAATTACCCCCAAGATTGTTGAAGAAGAGCCAAGCTCATCTCTTGCTGATAGACGCGGTTCTGTTTCTATGTAGTAATTCTAGGTCGTAATTCTAGGTCGTAATTCTAGATAGCAATAAAATGGAGCAATTTGGTTTATTTAATGCTAGTTTCGTGGGCGTGTCTGTGTACGCCTCAGTCTTTATGCTCTATTACTTCTTATTGCCATCGGCCCTAGCGTATCCTCCAGCCATGAGTAATACAGCTGCTAAATCGGCAAAATCTCATTCTCATTCTACATATGCCCATCTAGCTCAGGCGCACGCGGCGTTGAAAGCGCACCATTACAGCCGCGCCTTTAATATTTTGAAGATTAAAGCGAAGCAAGGCTGCCCCTATTCGCAGACTATGCTTGGCCATATGTATGCCACTGGTATTGGTGCTAATCAGAGTTTCGAAAGAGCTGCTCATTGGTTTGAGAAGGCTGCAGAGCAAGGCTATGCCAATGCTCAACTGGCTCTAGGGAAGCTTTATCTTGGCGGTGAGCGAGTCGTAAGAGCGGAGGAACATGCCGCTGGAGCAGAGCTTGCTAAAGCTGTCTTTTGGTTGCGCAAGGCCGCAGCCCAAGGAATTGATGAAGCCCATGAACTATTGGCGAAAATTCCCGGCGAGAAGACTGCCGAATATAGAGTCGCGCAGACCAGAGCCGAGGCGGTACAAGCTGCTAATCAGGCAGAATCTGGTGTGGTCACTGGCTGGAAGGGATATGCCGATATGACCAACACACTCAATCAAGCAAGTCAGCAGGGTAGCCGGTAGTTAAGCCAAAGGTGGCTCAATCGCGCTGATGAGAACTTTTAATGGTTCTGCCATGGCTTTGACATGACTGCTTTCTATTATCGCCTTATGGTCACTCTTCGCTCATTGCTTGCAGTGAGCACTTTTACTAACATTTTCATGAGTAGTGAGGCGCAGTCCATGGGCAAAGAATGTTTTCTTGATTCTATAGGTCAGTCATCTAAAGAGCAATTCATTAGTCCGGTTCGAAGCGAAGCCATTGAGGCACTGCTTAGCAGTTCTATGCCAATTTTTGGCCAGAGAAATGATTGCTCACATAATCAGGGCGAGAGAAATTTTGGCCTCAATAGTGGCTCAATTGATTTTGGTAATTGCGACAATATATATGAAACCACTCATTTAAATGGGCTGGCGAAGAATAGTCTTTTAGACAAAATTGATGAGATTTCTCTTGATGTTGAGCGAGCAATCAGGGCTAGCCAAAGAGGTAGTACAAGAATGGCTCGTGAATGGATACAGGAAGCAGTGGCTGATTTGCGTGACCTTGGAGAGGCGCTAGAGCCAGTTGTTGATAATGCATCGCAAGATGCAGAGAGCTGCCAGCAGGGTCAGTGTGAAGACTCGCCGCCGCCACACTCTTCAGCGGGTGGTGAGCAAGCTTTAGACTATTCACGCGAATTTGAAGAGACTTCTGATAATCAGTCACTCACAGACCGAAGCAATCCGGTGGCCGGTACTGTGGAGCAAGTATTGGCTCAAAATGATCGTAGTCAAAATTCAGTTTTCCCTGGAGAGAATACGGATAGATTTGGCTGGTATGGAGGGCGCGCAGGCGCTGGTATAGATAAGCCAACGACCCCTGATTCTCGTTTTAATTATCTTATGGCTTGGAACATGGTTTATCCGGAGAAAGGCAAACAAGCTAATCCTGAGGCCATGGTTGAAATGCAAAATTTCCGCACCTATGTTCATACCAAAGATGGAAAATGGTTGGAGGTACTCAATCAGAATAATACTGGCATGGGTGGTGGTCTTTCTGATGCTGATTTTGCCGATATGTATGCCGTCTATGATGCGCCAATAAAAAATAGTGAAGATGGCGTAGCTTCATTTAAGGCTCCATCACCAGGCTTTAACTTCCAACCCTGGATCAACGGGCGTGGTGGCTTTGACAATCAAAATATTGATGGAATTTATGTCTCTGGAATGGTGCGCTCGGATAGACCCGACTCCAATCTCGTGATTGATCAAGGGGCTGACTGGTATGCCCGCAGCGAAGGAACTGCTGTGGGTCTTGAGAATTCCGACGGTGTTGGCACTAGCAACTGGTTGCGACTATCTGACAGCTGGCAACCGCTTTTCTATAGCACTGTAAGTGAGGCAGAGTTGAGACGCAATCCGCCGCCTGGAATAATAGCCTAGTGGCAGAATTTAGTTATATTCCAGCAAGCTACAGTGTTAATATTGTGGTGATGGCGAAAATATTGATGATTGAAGATGATGATGAGCTGTCTGCTACCGTGGCGAAGTGGCTGAGCTTAGAACATCATATTGTGGAAATTGCTCGAACCGGACCTGGTGGCCTTGATATGCTATTGGGTGGTAGCTTTGACATTATCGTTTGCGACGTCAATCTACCCGGGCTTGATGGCTTTGAAATTTGTCGCCGCTTTCGCGATTCTGGGGGAACAACCCCGATAATTATGTTGACTGGGCAGGGACATATTAAAGACAAGGAAATCGGTTTCAATTGTGGAGCGGACGATTATGTCACCAAACCATTTAGTGTTCGAGAGTTGGGTTTTCGCATTCGAGCTCTGCTAAGACGTCCTGATACTTATCGCGGCAAAGTCACTGTTGGCAATCTTGTATTAGATTTAAATGCGCGAACAATTTTTCTCAATGGTCATCCAATTGTTCTTCTCCCTACCGACTATGCTTTGCTTGAATTTCTTTTACATCATCCTGGAGAAACCTTCAGCACCGATGCCTTGATTACCAGGGTCTGGGCCACAGATAAATGCCCTACAGTTGAGGCTGTTAGATCTTCAGTCAAACGCATTCGACGAGTTATTGATCAGCCTGAGCAAGAGTCGTTAATTGAAACAGTGAATAAAATTGGTTACAGACTGAGAAAACAATAGATAGCACTGTTTAGTAGCTACTTGTCAGGCCATCGGAATTTCGAACCAAAATGTGCTGCCCCTGCCTACTTGTGAATTAACGCCAACTCTGCCACCGTGCGCTTCTACAATTGCTTTGCAGATTGCTAGCCCTAATCCCGTGCCTGATTTTTCTTTCTCGTTGCGCGGATTTACCTGTTGAAAGCGGTCGAATATTTGTTCTAGGTTTTCATTTGGAATGCCACGACCTTGGTCACTAACACTAATTCTCGTAGCTGCGCAGTTAGCGGAGTCTTGCTTTAGCTCTGCTGTCACTTTAATCATTGAGTCTTCTTCGCTAAACTTTATGGCATTGCCTAGCAGATTAATGAGCACCTGAACAAGCCTTTCTGTGTCTCCTACAAATTCAATTGAGGGGCCTTCATAGCTAATTTTCACTCTTTTGCTATCGGCCAAGGAAGCAATGGAATAGTTGGCTTTGTTGAATAATTCTTTAGTACTCAATGCGTCCAGATTGAGCGAAATTACACCAGATTCCATTTTCTCTATTTCTAGAAGTTGGTTGATTAAAGCCAGTGATAACTGCAGGGCTCTTTCTGCTCGATTTATATATTTCAAGGCGTTGTCTGGCAGTTGAAAGTGTTCTGAAGAGACGATCTCTAGAGAAGCCTGCACGGAGCTTAGTGGTGTACGCAGATCGTGGCTGAGCATGGCAACGAAGTCTCGTTTCAATTGTTCAAGTTTTTTTCTAGCAGAAATATCGCTTACAACGCAGTACAGCGAGGCATTGGACTGAGACCAAGTAACGGCCCAAGCGGTGTCCAGCCAAGTTGTAGAATTACCTTCGCCACTGCGAATTTTTGCCTCAAATCTGACTTCAGTCGCACTGGTTTCGGCTTCTTCCAGCTTTGCCACAACTTTTTCTCTGTCACTATCGCTGATCAGCTCTACGAGGCGAGCGTGAGATAGGTTATCTGCACTTTTATGCCAAAGTCTTGTAGCTGCGTTATTAAATTCAATCAGTTTGAGATCGCCGTCTACTGAGCATATAGCCTCTGCGGCGTTGTCTAGAATTGCTCTCTCTTTTTGCCTTAATTGCATCAATATTTCATGCATTTGATGATGAATGCTATCGATTCTGGCTAGCTCATCATCACCGCCAATTGGGAGCCCTGGCGCTCTTCCGACAGAAAGAAGTTTGGTATTTTGCATCAACTTGTCTAATCTTCTTGTGGTGCTATGGTTAAAGAAGATTGCCAGTCCAAAGGCTATCGCTCCGCTGAGAAGAAGTGAGAGTTTGAGCGCCAGTCTGAGTCGGCGATCGTAGGTTTCATAATCAAGCTCGCTTTTTGCCTGGTCTTTCTGTTGATCTAAAGTGAGTTGATTTGAGATAGTGATAAATTGGTTGAGTTTACTTTGGGCCCGACTCCAGCGCACTGCTGCTTCTAACTCATTGCCCTTTATATAGGCAATCGAGGCTTCGTCAAGTGCTGTATCGATCTCTGCAAATAGTTTGGTTATCTGTTTCCACTTGGTTTGTTCAGTGGTTGATGTGGTTACTATGCTTAGTTCGGCAATCTCGCTTCTGATTTTTTTCTTTAGTGCCAACTCGGCTTCACTTTCGCTAGGTTGCTCTTTCATCTTACGAAGAATGAGGAGTGAAACCCTCTGTACATGAGAATTGATAATTGAATTTAGGCGCCCGGTAAGTTCCCTAGCATGAATTGCCTTGAGCCTTGATGTTTCAATCTGATTGAAGAGATTAGTGACATAGGTAACTAGGCCAATTTCAAAGAGTACTGGCACCGTTACCAAAATCAGGACTTTCTGAGATATCTTTAGGGCCAGGTTTTCGCTTCCTGTTGATTCTTGCTAGCAAGAAGTAGTCTTCCGCATAGATATTAGCACCAAGCTGAGTGGCTCGGTTTGGTTCGCTGCCGGCCAACTGATGGTTGTGGGCCATCTTTGCTTAGTCTGTACTGGCTCTCTCTATCAGTGCCGTTACGCACATACTGGCACTGTAGCAGACTGTGACATACTCACTAGAGTGGAGCCATTGCTAAACTCATTCTTCTGTGCGGCGCGAGACCGTTGATAAAACTCTTCCGCCTCTCTAGAAGAACCGAGTTCGTAATATAGGTCGGCTAGTTGACCAGCCACCAAAGCAACTAGTGGATGGCTAGGACCGAAGGTTTGCTCGCTTAACTCTAAAAGACTTTTGGTTGTGTATGCGGCGGCTCCAAGCTTTGACTGGTAGAAATAGAGTTTTGATAGCTTGAACATTGCCTTAAGAATATCGAAATTGGAGAATGTTCCAGCCCTTTGTTTGATTCTTAAGCTGCGCATGCTGACTTCTTCTGCCTCCTCAAGTCGGTTCAAGCGGCAGTAGGTATCCGCGAGAATGTCTAGAGTAGTGGCAATACTCTGGTCTGATTGTTTGCAAATCTCAGCGTCAAGCAGAGCCATCTGAAAATTATGCGCTGCATCTTCGAGCCGTTGTTCATGGAGAGCGATTTCGCCAGCCGCAATGAATGGTTGCCATGCATCTTGCAATTGTTGCGCCATGAACCTTACCTCAGGAGAGAACGGACTGCTAAGAACGAATTGCTTTGGATAGGAACGATAAGGAGCTGTCGGCATCTAATCTAGTAATTTCATTCTGATTTTTGAATATGGTGAAACTATGGCGGGCGCATTAATCATTTTGAGTTAGCGGCATAATATGAAAAAGCCACCCAGATAAATCTGCGGTGGCTTTTTCACTATCGTCTGACTGCCTATTGCGTAGGCTCGATATTTCTTGCTGCTTCAAGTCAGTATTCACAGCTAGCGGGTTATCGCTACAGTTTCCGGTCTGCGCAGACCTGACGTTTCCACTTAACCCCTCGGCTCAAAGTACCCAACTTATTTATTGGTGGGTGCTCACCGCTTATGTAATTAGTATATCCGAGCAGAATTCTATTGGAAGTCCCCCGCTGAAAATACTTTGCATATCTGCTGACAATTTGAACTACGGCCTTGATGCCCGCGATCGATATCTAATCTGGTAGCCAAGCGCGTGAACCACAGCGTAGTCCTGAGCATATTCGTTTGTATATTCAATTGTGTATGCAGTTATGCACAGGCCGCAGGCAACTGAATAAGGCCGTTGCTTTGGGGCGGATGCGTTAACGCCTACTGTCTAACGCTTTCTTCGTAAGCAAAGAGATGCTCCCGAGAAAATCTCTCTGCTTACGAACATCGCGAATAGGCACATATAGATGGGCTAAATATTGTGCGGCTGTTGGGTGCAAATCAATTTTGCCAGTGCTTGAGCTTGCCCTTTTAATTCAGGCACAGCCACACTTTCAAGTAGCACAGCTTTGAGTAGTGGCCCAATGGCAAAGAGTCGATTGTTAGTCTTGCCGTTGCTATCAAAGATCTTTCCAGAAGACAGGCAGTTAATGCCAGCACCAGTTGCATCTGGTGCAATTAGTCCACGCTTGTGAAGATTGGCCATGAGCTGGCTGTCTATGGCCTTGAGTTTTAGCTGTGGACCGGTGCAATTGATTACTCTATCAACCAGAATTGTTTGAGCCTTCGAATAACGCTCTTGGATTGTCACTGCGACTTTCACTTTGGCATTTTTCTGCTCGATTCTGTCGGCCTGCGATTCTCGCTCTGTCTTCGCCTCTGTATTTGCAGCTGGGTCTAGTTTCTCGTGCATCTGCTTGATGCCACCAGATAGAACGCGCAGCTGTCCGCTCTTTTGATAAGACTCAATTTTTGCGGCAATAGAAGGTGCCATGCGGTGGCGATGAATATCCCAATAAGTTTGCAGATGGCGCATGAAGTTGCGCTTTTGCCTCAAGGCTAGATTTCCCCACCATTTTTGCGTAATTGATCTGAAACTATCTACTCCCGCTTGCCAGTTAACTGCCTGAGCCGATTGGCGCCTGACTAGTTTAAGGGCAGAGAGAGCCGAGAGTTTGAATTCGGCGTTGTCGTCCCATATAAACTGTGGTGGATGCAGTTCGGGCATGTCTAAGTGCCTACGAGGGAGCAAGCCGTGGCGCGAGACTGCAGTGATACTGCCGACATGACCGAGGGCTTTCAATTCGATTATCTTGTCGACTGCAGTTAGTCCAGTACCAACTAATAAGACTGAATCAGTGCTATCAATGACTTCGATTGCTTCGGTGTTCCAGGGGTTGTGAATATAGTGAGCACTGGTCATTGGTAGCTTGTCGAGCCAGGCTGGCTGCCCACCAGCTAGATTGCCCAGTGCCAATACAACTATGTCAGCCTCAAGAGTTTGATCGTTGTTCAATAAGACTTTGAGAGGCCTGATCTTATCTATGTCTTCATCAGTATCTTCATCTATGTCTATGGCCTTCTGTTGTACTGCCGTGAAAGTGTGAAAATCTGCTTTTGCCTCGGCTATGGCTGTGTTTAAAAGTTCTTGTACATAACCACCAAAGAACTTGCGAGGAAGAAAATCCTCAGCCCTAATCGTTGGGTCTTTAGTCCGGGCATAGTTGAGAAAATGATCGGGTTCTTCGGCCAGAGCGCTCATGCCAGCGGCACTAACGTTCAGCAAATGCTCGTCGCAGGTTGTACTGTATGCTAGCCCTAGACCAAGTTTCCCACTTTGAATAGAAGGTTCGACAATTGTAATATCGCAAGCAACTTGGTTTTGCTTGAGAAGATGATATGCCGTCATGGCGCCGCTGAATCCGCCGCCGATTATGATTACTCTGATTGCTTGCACTCTATCTCTTTACTCTAGAGCTTTACTCGACAGTGACAGATTTAGCCAGGTTGCGCGGCTGGTCTACGTCTTTGCCGAGGTAGTCAGAAATAAAGTAAGAGAGCAATTGCAGCGGCACCACAGTGGTCATAGGTGAAAAGAGCTCATCTACTGGCGGGACAGTTAAAACGGAGTCAAAAGTTTTTTGGGCTTGCTCATCGCCATCTACTGCTACAGCAATCATTTTTGCTTTGCGGGCTCGTGCTTCTTGAGCATTAGACAAAGTCTTCTCGTAGACTAGACCGGGTACCAATACTGTTATCACAGGCACGTTTTGATCTAAAACAGCGATTGGTCCGTGTTTAAGTTCACCAGCGGCATAGCCAGAAGCATGGATGTAACTCAACTCTTTTAGTTTCAGTGCGCCTTCTAAGGCTGTTGGATAGTTTAGACCACGACCAATGAAGACCACGTCGTGAGCTTCTGCGTATTTGACTGAAGTTTCGCGAATGTCGTCTTCGCGAGCTAAAATTTGTTCAATCATCGCTGGCACTAAATTCAATTTGATTTTTAGGTCTTTTGCTCTTTCTGGGCTTAGTGTGCCTCTGCGCTCGCCTAAGTAGATGGCCAGTAAGTAGAAGCAGGCTAGTTGAGCTAAGTAAGTTTTGGTGGCGGCGACAGACACTTCAATGCCACATTCTGTGACGATGAGGTTTTGCGTTAGTTGGGCTAAGTGCGAATCGGCGCGGTTGGTGATACCAAGGGTGTAAGCACCTTTTTGCTTGGCAGCAGAAAGGGCCGCCAGGGTATCGGCTGTTTCGCCCGATTGACTGACGGCAATTGCTAGGGTTGATTCGTTGCACAGTAGTTTGCGACCACGAATCTCTGAGGCTATATCAACGTCAACTGGAATGCCTACCAATTCTTCAATCAATAATTTGCCAACCATTGAAGCATGGTAGGCCGTACCGCAAGCAAAGATGTTGATGCGAGTAAGACCTTTGATTTCTTCATCAGTTAAGTGCACACCATAGTTCGCAGAAGCACTACCCGATGGGGTTAGGTGATCGATATTGAGGTCAATAGGGTGATTAGGATGGCGCAGATATTTTGATAAAGTCTGACGCAATACCAGTGGTTGCTCGTGTATCTCTTTGAGTAAGAAGTGTTTGTAGCCACATTTGTCGATTACATATGGGCTTGTATCAAGGGCAATAGGGCTGCGTTTGACTTCAACACCCTCAAACGTAAAGAGTCTTACTTTTGCCGCTGTGATTTCAGCAATTTCGCTTTGCTCAAGTTTGATCACTCGATTAGTGTATTGGCGCACGGCCATAGAATCGGAAGCGAGGAAGTTCTCGTCATTTCCTAGACCAACCGAAAGGGAGTAGTGGTGGTTGATAGCATAGATGCGGTCGGGGTGCTCTTGGCTGACTACGCCGAGGGCGAAAATACCGACAAGTCTTTTGACAGAACGAGTTATTGCTTTTAGCAGATCTTTGTCTTTGGCGTATTCGTGTGATACCAGATGTGCCACTACTTCTGTATCGGTATCAGAGTTGAAGTGATAGCCGAGGCTCTTTAATTCGTTCTGCAGCTCTTCATAGTTTTCGATAATGCCATTGTGAACTACGGCAATGGTGCCGGTCGAATCGGTATGAGGGTGAGCGTTTTGGTCGTTAGGAATGCCATGGGTGGCCCAGCGAGTATGGCCTATGCCAACAGTAGCTGAAGGGCGTTTGCTATCTAGTAGGGCTTCTAAATTGGAGAGTTTGCCAGCTGCTTTGAGTACGCAAAGGCGACCGTTCTCAATAACGGCTACTCCGGCAGAGTCGTAACCTCTGTATTCAAGGCATTTAAGCTCGTTGAGCAAAACCGGTGCTGCATGTAAAGGGCCAAGATAGCCAACGATTCCACACATTTTTACTTCCTCCAAATCCAATCCCAATTAAGCTTGCTTTTGACAGTCCGGTTTAGACTTCCATCAACTCTGCTTCTTTGTCGTGGATGTACTTGTCGATATCTTTGACGTATTTGTCAGTAAGCTTTTGTAGGTCAGCTTCTTTGCCTTTGATTTCGTCTTCAGAAATCTGTGCCCCTTTCATCTTCTTCAAATCTTGGTCACTGTCGCGACGGATGTTGCGCACTGCTACTCTTGATTCTTCGCCGATTTTCTTCACCATCTTGCTCATTTCTTTGCGGCGGTCTTCAGTCATTTGGGGAATGCCGATGCGGATGACGTTGCCGTCAGAATTTGGTGTTAGGCCAAGGTCAGATTTATGAATCGCCTGTTCAATTGCCTTCAGGCTGCCCTTATCATAAGGCTGAATGGTAAGCGAACGACCATCGCTGGTTGAGATATTGGCTAGACCTTTGAGTGGAGTCATGGTGCCGTAGTAATCGGCTTCGATGCGGTCCAACATTTGTGGATTGGCCCGTCCAGTTCTCACTGTTTGCAACTCTTTGTGCAAGCTTACTAGCGCCTTTTTCATGCGCTCTTCTGCGTTCTGTAAGACTTCTGTGGTTGTGCTCATGAATCTGTCCTATCTAAATTACTGCCTTGCCTACACTCTTACGGCGTTACCGACAATTGTTCCGACTTCTTGTCCCCTGACGATGCGTTCAATGCTGCCATCTTTAGCAAAATCGAAGACTAGTATTGGAATATTGTTTTGCTGACAGAGAGACACAGCCGCTGGGTCCATAACTTTAAGACCCTGTCTGAGCATCTCGTCGAACGATATGTGATCTAATTTTTTTGCTTTAGGATTTGTTCTTGGGTCATCGTCGTATACACCATCTACGCCATTTTTTGCCATAAGCACAGCATCTGCTTTGAGTTCAGCTGCGCGCAGGGCTGCTGCCGTGTCAGTGGTGACGTGTGGATTGCCAGTGCCGCCGCCAAGGATGACTATGCGGTTTTTTTGCAAGTGACGGATTGCCCGTAAGCGAATGAAAGGCTCGGCCACTGTGGGCATGGCAATTGCTGTTTGCACGCGGATGTCGATACCTTTTTTGTTGAGAACCTCGCCAAGAATAAGGCAGTTCATGATCGTAGCCAGCATGCCAACGTGGTCGGCGGCCGCTTTATCCATTCCCCACCCAGCCCCTTGAACTCCTCTGAAAATATTGCCGCCGCCAACAACCACTGCAATTTGTACGCCGAGGTTATATGCGATCTGTATCTCGTTGGCTATGCGGTTAATTTCCGCTTGATCGATACCAAAGCCTTGAGTGCCCATAAGAGCCTCGCCGCTAAGCTTGAGTAGAATCCTTTTATAGTGAATGGACATTTGGTGATTCCTTTGCAAAAGCGTTCTATTAAGAAGACATATAGTCTTCAAAAGAGAAGACAGCCAGATCATAACGCGATCACGGCTGTCTATCTATCTACATGGCATTGGTTTAAGCGGAAGCTTCAGTCTCTTCGGTAGCATCGCCATTGTCACCAAGGATGAATAAGGCATAGCGCACAACTTTAGCCTCAACACCCATTTCTTTGCCCTTGGCTGCCAGGTATTTGGCAACTGACTGCTGGGGGTCTTTGACGAAAGGTTGTTCACTGAGAACACGCTCAGCCAAGAGCTTGTCAACACGGCCAGTGACGATTTTTTCTTTCATCTCAGGCTTCTTGTCAGCCAGATCGGCTTTGCCTAATTCAATTCTGCGCTCGTTTTCGATAACTTCTGCTGATATGTCGTCGCGGGTCAAGAATGTAGGCTTAGCTGAAACAACATGCATAGCCAATTCGCGAGCGACGGCTTGCAAGTCGGCTTGGTTAGCCACTGCTTTATCGGTTTCAATCTCGACGATTGCACCCATCTTGCCACCCAATGTGTGGATGTAAAGACCGGTAGTGCCATGGGGCTTAGACAAATCGAAGACAGCGAGGCGCTTTACTGAAATATTTTCGCCAATCTTAGCGATAGTCTCGGTGACAGCTTCTTTTACTGTTTTGCCATCTAAAGGTAAAGTCAACAAAGCTTCTACATCAGCTGGCTTTTTGCTACCGGCCAATGCAGCAATTTCTTTGCCAAGGGCAACGAACTGGTCATTTCTGGCGACGAAGTCGGTTTCGCAGTTGATTTCAACTAGCGACGCTACTTTGCCGTCAGCACTAACTTGGCCAACCACAAGACCTTCAGAAGTTGCGCGGCTAGCTTTTTTGCTGGCTGATGCAGCACCTTTTTGTCTGAGAAGCTCGAAGGCCTTATCAAAATCGCCAAGAGCCTCTACTAGAGCTTTCTTGCAGTCCATCATCGCTGCGCCTGATTTCTCGCGCAAGTCTTTGACCATGGACGCCGATACTTCAACCACTGTACTCATCTCCTATCCTCATGTGAAAGTGGAAATCGTCAATAAAAAAATTCTGGAAAATTAGCCTTCGCTAGAAGCTTCAGCTGGTGCTGGCTCTTCGCCTGCGCCGACAACAGCCATTTGCGGCTCAGCCTCGCTAACAACTTCAGGAGCGCCATGTTCTTTCCAATCAGTTTTTTCTGCTGGAAGCTCAACTTGAACGCCTGCTCCTTGTTTACCGTCAAGAATAGAATCAGCAATTTTGCCGACAATTAACTTGATTGAGCGAATGGAGTCATCGTTACCAGGAATTACGTAGTCGATGCCATCTGGATCGCAGTTAGTATCGATAATTCCTACTGTAGCGATGCCGATTTTCTTGGCTTCGTTGACGGCTATAAATTCGCGTTTCTGGTCAATAATGAAAAGCACATCTGGCTTACCACGCATGGTTTTGATGCCACCCAATGATTTTTCCAGTTTGAGCAGTTCACGGTTGAGAACAGACTGTTCTTTTTTACCGCGACGGAATAGATCGCCGCTATCGCGCATTTCTTCCAATTCTTTCAGACGGTTGATACGTAGTCTGATAGTCTCAAAGTTGGTGAGCATGCCGCCTAACCAACGACGGTTGACGTAGTGGGCGCCGCAACGTTTTGCTTCCTCTTCAACGATTTCAGAAGCTTGTTTCTTGGTGCCGACAAAAATAATGTTTTTCTTTTCGGAAGCGCATTTTCTGATGTATTCACAGGCTTTATCGAGAGCGCGAGTGGTTTGCTCAAGGTCGATAATATAAATGCCGTTTCTTTCACCATAGATGTAAGGTCTCATCTTGGGATTCCAGCGGCGGGTTTGGTGGCCGAAGTGAACGCCTGCTTCCAAAAGTTGTCTCATCGATGCTACTGGCAAGGGTAATTGCTCCTTAGATAATGGGTAGGCCAGAAGGTATGGCGGAACTAGATTCCTGATAGAGGTTCTGCTGTGGCAAACACCAAGCGAAATTGGCGACGGCCTTCCGTAGGACCGCCCGCTCTATCAGAACTACAAGGTATCACCCTTAGACATGCACTGGGGCGAATCTCTAGAGAACCTTAACGGTTCGCTTAAGAATTGGCCTTGAGACCATATTTCCTCCGGCACAGAGTGTTGAAACCTAATCTCAGTCTAGCTTTGTAGTCTCTTTGGCACGGCCAGCGGGGTACAGGAGAGGCGTTGTCATGGCCGGAGAAAGGCCCATATATGCCTATTTGTGGACTCTTTACTAATAACTAGTTATAATAATACAACGTAAACTTTTGCTAACCTGCTTCTAGCAAAATTTAAGTAGCCGAGTGAGGGTAAAGTGTCGAAAGTATTAGTGCTCAATGCATCCTACGAACCGCTCAATATCTGCACCTGGCGCCGTGCTGTTGTCTTGTTGATGAAGGGCAAAGCAGAACAAATCGAGAACAATGGCAAAGAAATCTATACCGATTTGCCCTTGCCTACGGTCATACGTCTGCGTTCATACGTCAAGATTCCCTACAAAGAAATCAGCTTGTCGCGCCGCAACATTCTGCACCGTGACAATTACATATGCCAATATTGTGGCGACAAACGGCATGATCTCACTATTGACCATATCATTCCGCGTTCGCGGGGTGGCTTAGACAGCTGGGATAATGTAGCTGCTGCTTGCTTGCGTTGTAACGTTAAAAAAGGCGATCGCACACCGAAAGAAGCCGGTATGCCGCTCAACACTACGCCAAGACGGCCAATGTCACATGTTGTCTTTGAGATTTCGAAGCACGCAGGAGCCGCCGAATATGATTGGAAGAAGTATGTAATTGGGGCATAGCTTGAATTATTTCAGTTAAAGTTAGAGCTTTCCGACTGTTCCAATTGTTGTCTATATTAAAGAGCTGCTTTGGCTATGTTTTGGCAGTTGTACTTTTTTTGATGCAGGCAATGCACTATGCTGAATGCTTGTGAGACCGGTGCCATGACTGTTCAGTCTGATATTTTTACATTGCCTGAGAAAGCACTTTTTGTTAGTGTCATCCTCGACGTACAGATTCAGGGCTTGAAGGATAGATTATTTACTTACAAAGTGCCAGAAGCCTTGCTTGGCAGCGTTTTTATTGGCGCTCAGGTGATTGTTCCTTTTGGGCCAAGACAGCTTGTTCCTGGTTATGTCATTGAACTTTTGGCTCACTTTGAAGCTGACTATGCCATCAAGGAAATTCAAGAAGTCCTTGAGCCTGAGCCACTTTTTGACCAAGACTATATAGATTTTCTTGCTTATATTGGTAAGCAATATTGCTCTTCATTGCAAGAGGTAATTGCAGCAGCTATACCTGCTTGTTTAACTACTAAACTTAAGAGGGTGGTCAAGCTGGGCCCTCAGTCTTCTTTTCAGGGCGAGGAGATAAGGGCAGACGATGCCGCTAATTTGATTCTATCTCTACTGCGTGATTCCGCTAAAGGGGCACTAAGTTTAAACTTATTGCGCCAGCGTTTTGAGCAGGTTGGTCGCAAAGCGCGACCTAAGCTCGGTCTTCTGCAGTTTCAGCGAGCACTGCGCGATCTGGTAAAAGCTGAAGTCTTGTTGACTGAAGTCGAAGAAGAAGGCTCCATCGCGGCTAAGACTGCCACTTTTCTAAAGTCGCTGCCGCCCGATAAGCTAGCTGATGCGTTTCCGCTAGCAAAGACAGTTAAACAGAGAGCTGTGTTAGAAGCCCTCAGAAAAATAGAAGTTGATGATCAAGCGTCTTCTAGCTCTTGCACTATATCTAGGTTGGCAGAGGCCGCCGGTGTTAGTCGCGCTACTGTTGAAAAGTTAGTTGCTGCTGGCCTAATAATTGCATACAGTGAAGAAGTTCAACGCGACTCGCTTTCCTCTTTGCCTCAGGCTTTTATTGATCGGGCAGCGAAGGATAATAGTTTGCCTCTGACGGCAGAACAGGCGCATGTCTTTGCCGTATTAGAAAATGACTTGGCTGAGCGATTGAAATTGAGTCCAGAAGAGGCTCTTGCTCAGTCAGTTGAGCCTTGGCTTTTGCACGGTGTTACTGGTTCAGGCAAGACCGAAGTTTATTTGCGTTTGATAACAGAGGCCCTCAAGCAAGGTCGCTCTGCTCTCTTTCTTGTGCCTGAAATTAGTCTTACTCCACAGTTATCTGGTCGCTTGAAGTCACGTTTCGGTCGCCTTGTAGCGGTCTGGCACAGTGCCATTAGTGCTGGTGAGCGTTATGATACATGGCGGCGTTTGCGCAGTGGAGAAGTGCGTGTATTACTCGGTGCTAGATCTGCTATTCTTGCCCATTTGCCAGATCTTGGTGTGATCATCTTAGATGAAGAGCATGATGGCTCCTATAAGCAGTCTTCACCGAGCCCCCGTTATAACGCTAGAGATGTCGCCATTGAGAAAGCTAGGCGCACTGGTGCTCTCGTGCTATTTGGGAGCGCCACTCCTGATATTGTTTCTTATCAAAGAGCTAAGCTGAGCAATCGCATTTTGGCGATGCCTAATCGCGTTTTTCTTCAAGCAATGCCAAAAGTTACTTTGGTGGACATGCGCAAAGAATTTGCCGATGGCAAAAAAGCAATTTTTTCACCGCAGCTAAGTCGAGCTATTGATCAGCGTCTTGCTCGGCAAGAGCAGGTGGTTCTTTTGATCAATCGTCGTGGTTTTGCCAATCATGTTTTTTGTCAACTCTGTGGTCATGTGGTTAAATGCAAAAATTGTAGCGTCACCTTAACTTTGCATAGACGGCTGAAAAAGGACGAAGGCAGTAACTCTGAGAAGCTTGAAGATAAGCCCCCGGAGGGGCATCTAGCCTGCCATCACTGCGGTTTTCGCGCCTCTCTTAAAGAAGAGTGCCCTAGTTGTAGCAGTCCTTTTTTGAAAGAGTCTGGGCTTGGTACTCAGAAAGTTGAACAAGAAGTACATAAGCGCCATCCTGATGCTCGTGTGGTGAGACTAGACTCAGATGTGGCTGCACGAAAAGGAGCCTATGAGAAAGTTTTGAATCAGTTTTCGCAAGGAGAAGCAGATATTTTGATTGGCACCCAGATGGTGGCCAAAGGACTCGATATCGAGCGCGTTACGCTGGTGGGAGTTCTCACAGCTGATGCTGCTTTCAATCTGCCTGATTACCGTTCTACTGAGCGTGGCTTCCAGCTTCTTACTCAGGTGGCCGGTCGAGCTGGGCGCGGTGAGCGCGTTGGGGAGGTGATATTGCAAACATATGCCCCTGAGCTAGAAGCACTTCGTCTAGCCAGTAAGCATGATTATTACAGCTTCTTTGGACCAGAGCTAGAAAATCGTCGTGATTTCGAGTATCCGCCTTTCAGTCAGTTGATTCGAATAGTGGTTAGTGGCGAAGACCAGCTCTTGGTCGAGTCAGTTAGTGATTTGTTGGCTGAAGAGATTAGTCGATTGCTTGAAGATGATGTACCAGAGGATGACGTCAAACTGCTTGGCCCCGTACCTTGTGTTATTGAACGAATAAAGGGGCGCTTTCGCTATCACTTAATTATCAAAAACAAAGGGGGTGCGAAAGTCCAAGAGATGATCACCGAATATATGCGTCTGCGCCGCTTTGGCCCGCAAGTATCTGTGGCGGTCGATGTAGACGCTCTAGATATGATTTGAGGCTAAATTAAACTAGTGCTCTTTCTTCTCTCTTCCCTATTCGTTACCATTCATAGGTATAGTTTCTGCTTCTATGGTCATTTTGCTTTTTCAAGTCGTTGCTGTGACGCTTTCTCCAAATGATATTCCTCTACTATTTCTGCTTTAGTCTTGTACTATTTGTCGCTGGCCCATTTCTTCTGGTTAAAAAGAAGGCTAGGGCTGGTCTTTGGCAGAAGCTAGGTTTTGTCTCTAAAGAGCTAAGGGATAGTCAAGGTAAGCTCTCAGGATGCGTTTGGTTTCACGCCGTTTCAGTGGGCGAGTTTAATGCTGTATTGCCTTTGATCAAAAGCTTTCAATCTAAATATCCGCATCTGCCAATTGTCGTCTCAACCACCACCTACACCGGGCAGATGCTGGCACAAGAGAAAGTCGGGGCTATTGCCTCAGTGTTTTATTTCCCCTACGACTTACCCACTGCTGCTTGTACCTATCTTGAGTTACTCAAGCCTCGCTTAGTGGTCATTGCGGAAACAGAGATTTGGCCAGGTTTTAGTTATCAATGCAAAAGACTGGGTATCAAGCTTGTGGTGGTTAACGGTCGTATGTCCCCGCGTTCGTTTCAGTCTTACAGGCGCTATCGTCAAATTTTTTCACCTGTTCTGCAGGCTTTTACTGAAATTGGTGTGCAGTCTCATGAAGAGGCCAAGCGCTACAGCGAAGTGGGTGGGCCAAAAGTAAACATACGTGTGCTTGGTAATTTGAAATTTGATGGTTTAGAGCCAATTGCTGCCGAGCAGATTGCGCAGCTCAGGCAGCAAATCAATTTGCCTGTTGACCGGTTTGTCTTGGTAGCTGGCTCTACCCATGAAGGGGAGGAGACTGCCATGCTCAAGGCCTACGGCCGCATGCTTGATACCAATGGTGGTGAGTTTGCTGCCAAGGTGCGTTTGGTCCTCGTTCCCCGTCACCCTGAGCGTTTTGATCACGTAGCTGCTATGGTTGATCAAGCTGGTTATACCGTGCGCCGACATTCTCGCAGAGAGAGCTTTGCGGATAGTGGGAGAGAGGTTTATCTGCTCGATGTGATTGGGAAGCTCTTTGACTTCTATAGCTTGGCCAATATTGCCTTTGTTGGTGGCACAATTGCTCCAGTTGGTGGTCACAATATTATGGAGCCTTATGCCTACGGCGTTCCGGTCGTGGTGGGGCCAAGAGTGGAGAAGACCAAGGACGTTGCTAAGGCATTAGTGGCATGCGATGCACTGGCACTATGTGCCAGCAGTGAAGAAGTGGTCGAGAGTTTGTTGCGGCTTTTCCTTGATGGCAATGCTCGGCTTAAGGCAGGAGCGGCTGGTCGAGAACTGCTAAATGCCAGTCAGGGTGCTCTCTCTAAGGCCTTAGATATGTTGGCCGACAATCTTCAAGAAACCACTGTGCCTTCGCTTAGTAAAAGGTAAGCCGTGAAAGCAAACAACAATAGCCTTTTAGCTGAAGTGTTGCGACCAATTTCGTATTGCTATGGCCTGGGCGCATACGCCAGGCTGATTACTTACTCTGCTGGTCTCGCCAGTCGACGCTCGGCTGCAGTGCCAGTTGTTAGTGTTGGTAATATTACTGTTGGTGGCACCGGTAAAACCCCCTTAACTATCGATTTAGCAGAGCGCCTTTCTTCTGCTGGTTTGAAAGTAGCAATTTTGTCGCGAGGTTATGGTCGTAGATCAAAGGGTTTGCAGGTTGTGGCTGACGGTAGCGGCACGCCTCTAATTCCGGTGGAGGAGGCTGGTGACGAGCCTTATTTGATTGCTCAAGCTGTACCTGAGGCGGTGGTCATTGTCTGTAGCTCCCGCTTAGAGTCAGCTCAGTTGGCTGTTCGTCAATTTGCTGCTCAAGTAATTATTCTTGATGACGGCTTCCAGCACATTAAGCTTAGGCGCGACTTTGATGTCGTCCTTTGGGATTTCAATGACAAACCCGAAAAAGCAATGCTCGTGCCATCTGGTCGATTGCGCGAACCTCTCGGAGGACTTAGTAGAGCCAGTGACATTGTTATTACAAAAGTGCCCGAAGGCGCCGAGCAAAGTGAAGTAGAACGGCTCACAGAGGATTTGGCGCAACTGGCCCCAGATGCCAATATTTATAGTTGTCGCTTTATTCCGGCGTATCTAACTGGCTATGCTCGAAATGGCCAGTTAGCACAACCCATTAAGCTCACTGAATTGGCCGGCAAGAAAGTTTATTCTTTGTGCGCCATCGCTCGTCCTGAGGGGTTTTTAAATGTTCTCAATGAATTGGGTGTAGTACCAGTGAGGGTGCGCCAGTTTGCCGATCACCATTGGTTTACCCCAGCTCAGATGAGTGAAATAGAGGCTGATTTTATAGCCAGTGGTGCCGATCTTTTGGTCACCACCGAAAAAGATTTAGTGCGTATGACATTGTCTCCCTCTATGGCCGCAAAAACCTGGGCTGTTGTCATCAAATGTCAGTGGATATCAGCGCCTCCTGCCTTCTTGTCTCAGTCTATGTTGAAAGTATGACCAGCAATAGAAGCAACACTGCGAGAAAGCCGATAGCGAATTCAATTTTAGTGATTCGTTATCGCTTCATTGGCGATACTATTTTGACTGTGCCATTTTTGCGCAATTTGCGGGCCGCCTATCCGCACGCTCGCATTGATATCTTGACCGGGCCGAAGAGTGGGGAAGTGCTTGATGGCTGTCCTTATATTGATTCGCAGATTGTTTACGACACAACGCGATTTCATAAATATGACAGTGGTTCTGGCAAGCCTCGATCTTTTGCTTCTTATGTTTTGCAGTTGCGCCGCTCTAAGTATGACCTTGTCTTTGTGCTCAAGCGGTCATTTTCTAGCTCGCTACTTGCTTTTCTTACTGGGGCGAGCAGGCGAGTTGGCTATGCCATGAAAGGCTCTGGCCAGTTGCTGCGAAATTGGTTGTTAACAGATAAAGTCGCTTGGCGAGAGGATATTCACGAAGTTGATTCGCTGATTTCTGTGCTTGAAGCTGTCGATATCGCCGTTCCTCCAGAGAAGCGCACTCTTGAATCTTGGGTGACTGATGCTGAGTTGGCGAAAGTCTATGATTTGGGTTTGCTGGCTTCGCCACAGGCTTCTGGAAAGAAATTTGTTCTCATTCATGCTGCTGCCGCTCACCCTGACAAGTTGTATCCCCTTGCTAGTTGGGCTTCTCTAATTAAGCGCCTGCATGACGAACTAAATCTCGTTCCGGTGTTCTCTGGCGACAAGCAAGATACCGCACTCTATCAAGAGCTCGCTACTTTAAGCGGTCTTCAGTCGGTTGCTCTGAATTTCGCTGGTCGTCTCAGTTTGCGCGAGAGTATGGCTCTCTATAGCCTTATGAGCCTAGCTGTCTGTGTCGATTCGGGGCCGGCTCATCTCTGCGCTGCTGCCCAAGTGCCTACTATTGCCATATTTGGACCAACTGATCCAGTTCGTTGGCAACCTTATGGTGAAGCTAATACTGCTGTCTTTGATAGCACTTTGCCCTGTCGTCCATGCAATTATCATAAGGTTTGCCATAATAGAGAATGTCTAACAGAGCTTTCTCCAGATCTTATTTTTGAGAAGTGCTTAAATATATATCGTCCAGTCCTCAAGCGGGAGCAGTAAATGTCAGTCAAATTGAAAAGTCTAGTATTGGTCTCGATTTTTGCCGCGACAGCTTTTGCTTCGGTTCCTGCGGCAGAATCGGCCGCTAAAAAACGTAAGGCTAGAGCTACGAATGCAGCTCCAGCGGTAGTGCCTGGCAGTGGGGGGGCGGTATCTCGCAGTGGTTTGCCGGTCTGGGTGCAGTACGATCAAGGCGGTATGTACTACTACAGCAAAAATGAGCTCGAGAAAGCACGGCAGTATTGGCTGGCAGCGTTAAAGATAGCCGAGCAGGTTGTGCCGGCTGAGAAGGCAAAAGGTTTAAGTACTACAACAGAGCAACAAACCTGCAATTTAATCGATCACCTGGTGATGTTCGTCAGTGATTCGAAGCTTAACCCCAAAGGCGCAATCTATGGCAGTCAGGGGTATGCTGGATCAAGTACAGTTAGTGCATCGGCTTACTCTGATCCAAAGCGAATGGCTTATGACAATATGGCTGCTCATCTGAAGATGATTAACCAAGATTATCGCTGGTTGGACAGAATATTGGTTTTTGCTGAGAGAACGGTAGGAAAGGATAACCGCTGTCTTACTTCTATGAAGGGTACAATTGCTCAGATTAAGCTTAGCGAAGTAAACACAAAATATACGATGTCTACTTTAGAGAAAGAATTAAATATCAGCCGAAGCTCAATCGACAACAGGCCGACACCTGGCAGTAATCCAAATAGTACAGGCTTGGCTCCAAATGGTGAGTATGTGCCACCAGGTCAAGATCAGTAGCTGTTCTTGCTTGATGTATTAGTCTTTGTATACGAACATGGCCTTGCTTTCAAACAAAACAGGAAGTCCACGAATTAGGCAAAATGCCGCTGAGAGATAAACCAGTATGGTGGCTGTTGGCTGCGCCCAGCTGTCTTTTAGCATGGTGGTTTGGGCTGCAATAATGAGGCAAAATGCTAGCGCCTTGACTACAGCATAGGTGAAACGGCTAAAGTTTGAGGCTACCAAGAACTTGCCGATGCTAGATTGCATCATGGTTTTAGCGCCGAAGGCAGTATAACCTTCGCTGCTGGCCTGGCTGCGCATGGCGTCAACAAATATTCCGCGAACGAGAAACAGCAATGGTACCCAAACTGGTACCCAGCCAAGAGATGAAAATACAATCCAGTAAGCCATCTCTACAGCTCTATCGCCGGCTATGTCGAGGATGGCGCCGAGCTTGGTTGTTTGTTTTAGTTTTCGGGCAAAGTAGCCATCTAATCCGTCGGCCCAAATCACTAGCACCGTCAAGCCAAATGCAGTCCATAGAATAGTCTGATGCTCATTATCGTTGGTGCCATGGAAATACAGCAGAGCGAGAGTGGCAAGGGCAAGCACCACTCTCGATACCGTAATGACGTTAGGGACATTCATTAGTTAAACGTCTAAGTGCGCGACCAGGTGTGAGTTCTTCTCAATAAATTCCTTACGCGGGGCTACTGACTCTCCCATGAGCAAATCAAAGATATGATCTGCTTCGGAGGCATCTTCAATAGTTACCTGTTTTAGGGTACGGGTGGCAGGATTCATGGTCGTTTCCCAGAGCTGTTCTGCCATCATTTCGCCGAGACCTTTATAGCGCTGAATATCAACGCCCTTTTCTCCCATTTCGGCTAGTACTGCTTCGAGTTTGTGTTCGTTATAGCAGTACTCTACTCGCTTGCCTTTTGATACTTTGAACAATGGCGGTTGGGCGATATAGACGTAGCCGTTGTCTACTACGGGGCGAGCATAACGGAAGAGGAAGGTCAGCAGTAGGGTGCGGATGTGGCTACCGTCAACGTCGGCGTCGGTCATGATGATTACTTTGTGGTAGCGCAATTTGCTCAAATCAAGATTGAGTGCGTTAGGCCTGAGCATACCGGTGCTCTTGCCCCCATCTTCATCTTGCTCAGTCACTACCAAGCCTAGAGCCTGAATCATAGCCTGCACTTCGTTGTTGTCGTAGATGCGGCTAGGCTGAACTCTTTCAACGTTAAGAATTTTGCCGCGTAGTGGCAAAATTGCTTGGAAGCTGCGGTCGCGGCCTTGTTTGGCGGAACCACCGGCGGAGTCACCTTCTACCAAGAATACTTCGCACTTTTCTGGGTCTTTGTCTGAGCAATCAGCCAGTTTTCCCGGCAGGCCACCACCTGATAGGGCAGATTGGCGACGAACGGTTTGTTTTGCTTTTTGAGCAGCTTCGCGGGCTTGTTTCGATTGCAAAACTTTCATCAAAATGTCTTTAGCTGGTTTTGGATTGAGCTCTAACCAGTCGGCCAAGCGCTCAGAGGCAATACCTTGGACCACACCTTGCACTTCTCGGTTACCTAAGCGCTCTTTGGTTTGGCCTTCAAATTGAGGATCTGGCACTTTGACTGAAATGATTGCTGTCATACCCTCGCGAATATCTTCGCCAGTAAAGCGATCATCAGATTCTTTCAGAATGTTTGTTTTCTTGGCGTATTCGTTTACTACTCTGGTCAACGCATTTCTGAAACCAGTTAAGTGGGTGCCACCATCATGCGTATTGATGTTGTTGACGAAGCTGTAAACAGACTCTGAATAGAGAGTCGTCCATTGCAGTGAGCATTCTGCTGTGATGTCGTTGGTTCTTTGTTCAAAGTAAATTGGTGGTTTGTGCAAGACATCACGAGTTTCGTTGAGGTACTCGACGTAACTCGATATACCACCAGCATAGTGATAAGTCTCGCTCTTTCCAGCACCCTTTGTGCTGCGGTTATCGGTGAGGACAATACAAAGACCTTTGTTGAGGAAGGCCATTTCGCGTAGTCTGGTTGCTAGTACATCCCACTCAAAGTAAATCTTTAGGCGTTCGTTATCTTCGTTAATGTCGTGGAAGATCAGCTCGTCTGGCCAGAAAGTAACTTTTGTGCCCTGCAAATCGGTTTCGCCCAAAACTTGCAGCAAGCCATCTGCATCACCGCGTAAATAAACTTGTCTGTGAACGCGTCCCAGACGATAAACCTCTACTTCTAAGCGTTCAGAAAGAGCATTCACCACCGAGGCGCCAACTCCGTGCAGTCCGCCAGATACTTTGTATCCGCCGCCACCAAACTTGCCACCAGCGTGGAGAACTGTGAAGACTGTTTCGACAGCACTTTTGCCTGTTTTTTCAACTATGTCTGTGGGAATGCCGCGGCCATTGTCTTGAACTGTGCATGACTCATCTTCATTGATGGTAATGTCGATCTTATTGCAATGACCAGCCAGAGCTTCATCAACTGCGTTATCAACGATTTCCCAGACAAGGTGGTGCAGACCTCTAGGGCCGGTAGTGCCGATGTACATACCTGGTCTCAGTCGAACTGCTTCTAGACCTTCTAATACGTCAATTGCTGAGGCATTGTATTCCGCTGAAATTGGCACTGGAGCCATAGATTCAGAAGCTTCGCTAGCCTTAGCCTCGCCTTCACTACTAGCGTTAGCACCCTCAGTTAGTCCAACTTTGTTTTCGGAGTCGTCTTCAGTCAACGCTGCCACTGTCCCTTGTTCTTTGTTTGCCATGTGTATTCAAGATCCCAAACGGTTTTGTTAGTTTCTTTGTAATTTTTTGAACGTCTTGTCTCAAGTCTTTTGCAAAGACTTGAGAGCCGAGCCCTATGCTATTGGGGGTAAATCGGATATTTACCGGCCGAGGGGGCGATTTTCTTGTGGAATAATCACTTTGCTTCACTACCCCTCGTACAGGTCAAATTTTAGCACAGAAGCCGATCTCGCTGCCTTTACGGTAGTAAGTTTGGCTTCAGGGAAAAATCCTGGTAGGAGCTTATACTTGTAATTGCCCTTCCCTTAGAAATTCTGGAATCTAGCATTGCAAATTTATTTTGAACCAAAACCTGGCCTTGTCGACCGTTCAGCCATTGCTCTTGGTTTTTTCGATGGTGTGCATCCAGGTCATCAGGTTGTCATTGGTAAGGCTGTTGAGGAGGCAAAGCGTCTGGATGCCAAAGCTGGTGTAGTTACATTTGCTGACCATCCCCGAGGGCTGACCAGAGGTCAAGCTCCGATGTTGCTAACTACCATTGAGCAGAGATTAGAATTATTCGCTAAGCAGGGTGTAGAACTAGCTCTAGTGCTTACTTTTTCAGAAGAGTTATGCAAGCTTTCACCCAAAGAATACGTACAAAATGTCTTAGCAGCCAGTATGGGTGCCAAGTCAATATCAGTGGGTCACAACCACCATTTTGGCCGTGATCGTGAAGGCGACGCTGATCTTTTGCGCGATCTTGGTATTGAGCGCGATTTTGTTGTTCATGTGGCGGACATGGTATTGGTCGAAAACCAAGAAGTATCCAGCAGCCGCATTCGTGATTTGATTCTCTCCCGCGATATGGAGTTAGCAAGCCTGCTGCTGAGCCGGCCATTCAGCCTGCGCGGAGTTGTAGTGGGTGGTGAGAAAAGAGGGAGGCAACTTGGTTTTCCTACAGCTAATGTTGATATCGCCTTTAATCAATTGGTGCCGCCAACTGGAGTTTATGTCGGCTCGGTAAGATTGAATGACGGCAGTTGCCATCCGAGTGTCGTTAATATTGGAGTTCGGCCGACCTTTAAGGCTGGTAATGCCCCTGGAGAAGCTCAGTTGAAGCCCACTATTGAAGCCCACTTGCTTGACTTTGATGGAGACCTTTATGGTCAAACAGTTGAAGTTGCTTTGCTTAAGAATTTGCGTGATGAGAAGAAATTTGCTGATCTTAATGCGCTAAAAGATCAAATTGCTACTGATTGTCAGGTGGCTCGTTGCTATCTGGCTTGTTGATTTCATTGAGGCAATTTGCGAGTCAGTAGAGTTAGTGTTAGAAATTTTCGCAATTATAAGAGCGCTGCGCTTGATTTGCATGATGGCAGAAATGTTTTAATTGGTGAGAATGCCCAAGGGAAGACCAATTTGCTTGAGGCTATAGAGTTAATTGCCAGTGGTCGCTCGGATCGGGCTAGTAATGATCGTGAGCTTGTCTACCGCGGAGAAAACCAGGCTCTGGTAGAGGTTAGCTATTGTTCAGCGGGATACAGTGAAACTGCAACTTTGTTGCTGAATGCTGGTGAGCGCATGTCTCGCAAGGCTAAAATTAATGGTGTTATTCAATCGGGAAGCCGCCGTTTTTCGCGTCTCACCACCGTTAGTTTTAAAGTCTCAGATTTAGACCTCTTGCGGGGAGGACCAAAACATCGCCGTGACTGGCTTGACCAGCTGGTTTGTAAGTTGAAGTCTAGTCATTATGAACTAACATCGCGCTATGACAAAATTATTCAACAACGCAATCGGCTACTCAAGTCATTTTTTGAGAAACAGTCACGATTGAGTGTCTCAGACCAAGAAGAGCTTCGGGTTTGGGATAAGCAGCTGGGACAATATGGTAGTCAAATAATCAAACAACGGGTGCATGTGCTGGCTTTGCTTTTGCCCCTAGCTGAGGTAAATCAAGCCGAGATATCTGGGAGTCGAGAGAGTCTAACAGCTCAATATCTTTTTAAAACGGAGAATGATTTTAAAACGGAGAACGATTCAGTTGATCCAAACGACGAGGCAAAAGCTATTGGTATCGCTCAGCTGCTGGAAATGACCGAGCGAGACCTGGAGCAACTAATTCTCAATCAGTTGAAGCAGCGGAGGGCCGAAGAAATTGCTCGTAAGCAGACTGTTTGTGGCCCGCATCGAGATGATGTGAGCTTTTCTCTTAATGATTTTGCAGCTACTGCCTATGCTTCGCAGGGGCAGCAACGGAGTTTGGTGCTAGCCCTTAAGTTGGCTGAGTTGAAGCTTGTGACCAACCGCTTAGAGGAGCCTCCGTTACTTCTGCTCGACGACGTTCTCGCAGAGCTAGATCTCGGTCGCCAAGGTATGCTTATGCGTTTAGTTGACAGTGAGATGCAGACATTAATTACCACCACTGATCTAAATGGCTTCCGTCCAGAATGGATTGAAGGTGCCAAAGTAGTCAAGGTTAAAGGGGGCATGGTTTTATCAGACTTGGTCTGAAAGGCCAGATAGATAAAGTTTGGGCTTTCAAGGTGGTTAATTGTCCCTTTAGTCGGGTACATTAACATTGGTTAAGAAAACTGTCTTTTGAGAGCTAATCACTGCGTGTTCGCCGAACATTTACATGACATAGATCGCAAGGTTTGCCTTGAATGCAACAGGCAGTTCACTGGCATCGTCGCGGCCTGCCCTCACGACGGAGCAAACCTTGTACCGTTGGCTCGCGACCCCATGGTCGGAACATGTCTGATGGGCAAGTACGATATCATCGACGTCATTGGTCATGGCGGTATGGGTGTTGTTTATAAGGGTCGACAAGTCTTGATGGACCGAACGGTGGCCATCAAAATGCTACAGTCTCAACATATCGCCGATTCTATGAGCGTTAAGCGCTTCCACCAGGAAGGCAAAGCGGCATCAAAAATGAATCACCCCCATGTTATTACAGTCTACGACTTCGGCGTTACTCCGACCTCGGGGCAGCCTTTCATTGTCATGGACTATCTACTAGGCACCGACCTCTCGCAGATTATCAAAGACGAAGGACAGCTTGGTGTTGAGCGCAGTTTGAAGATCTTGGCGCAATCTACCGATGCTCTTGATCATGCTCACCGTATGGGTGTGATTCACCGAGATCTGAAACCGTCAAACATTATGCTGATTGACTACGAAGACGAGAAAGACTATGTCAAAGTAGTCGACTTCGGTGTAGCTAAGCTAATTAGCGCTGGCGGTGAGCAACAACGTTTGACTCAGATGGGTGAAGTCTGCGGCAGCCCTGTCTATATGAGCCCAGAACAGTGCCAAGGCCTTGAGCTGGATAGTCGTTCTGATATTTATTCAATGGGAATTGTTATCTATGAAACTCTCACCGGTCGCTTACCTATTCTAGGCAAGACTATGGTTGAGACCATGAGTAAGCACATAACTGAAGCGCCGCCGCGTTTTACTGAAGTGCGTCCGGATCTTTATATTCCAGAACGCCTAGAGGCTGTTGTCTTTAAAGCCTTGTCTAAAAATCGCGATGATCGTCATCAAAGTATGGCTGAGCTTACGAGAGATTTAGAAACGGCTATTCCTCGTGCTGGTAAGAGCCAGGTACTGCGTACTGACTTCCCCACTATGCCACAGAGCGAGTCGGACAAGCCAACCTCACCTTTTGCTAAATTAACACCGTTTCACTGGGTGGCAATTGCCGCGGTTTTGCTTTTGACCGTGGGTATTGGCGTTAAACTTATGATTGATTCGAAAAGACCTACTCCGCAAGCAATTGTCGCTCCAGTTAAAGTTGTAGAGCCACGAGCGGTGGTGCCACCAGTAGATAGTCGACCTAAAGCGACAACTACACCTACAGCTGCAATTACAGCGACGCCGCCAACTGCCTCTAGTTTGCCAGGCACTACTGGTAGTTCTAGTGTTGTGAAGCCTGCCCTAGAGGTTAAACCTTCTGATATTGAGCGGCCGAAAACAGTAGTTCAACCAAAGGTAAAGAAAGTTCGCAAGCCCCAAGTTGATACAGCTACCGCATCGACACCTCGTGTGGTCAATCATGCTAAGGGTGTTGGCAAAGACCCCTTCAAAGATCTGCAAAAGAGCCTTAGTTACTGATGCTTTTTCGCCGCTTCAACTAGTCGCTTTACTCTTTCGCTATCAACATCGTTAATCCAGTTACCGTCTATCTTGGCATACGTGCCAAAAATAACGCCGTCAGCATATTTGGCGTAGTTGCCTATATTATCTGGTGTAACTCCTGAACCCACCAGCACCGGAATCTTTACTGCTGCTTTTACTTCACTAACCGCACTGGCTGGCGGCGCATCGCCGGTGCGAAGGCCCGTGACAATAACGCCGTCAGCTTTGAAAAACTCTGCGGTCGTTGCTGTCTCAACCAAGCTAATATCTTCGGTAATAGCATGGGATGAGTGTTTCTTTTTTATGTCAGCAAATATACGTACTTTTTCTGCTCTGATTGCAGAGCGCTTTCTCACTATCTGCGCGGCGCTTGCTTCGTGAATACCTTCATCACCAATATGGGCGTAGACGAAGCCCTCTACTCTAATAAAATCGAGATCGCAGGTGTGAGCAACTGCTAGGGCTTCGATATTGGCACCGGCTAATATTTGTATGCCAATTGGCATACGACATTCTCTCTTTACGGCACTGGCAACCACAGCCATAGCCGCAATTGTTTCTACTTCTACGTAACCCTTCAAATACGGCACGTCATGCATGTTCTCAATAATAACAGCGTCCACACCAGCCTTTTGGTAAGCTATAGCGTCGCTCAATGCCGTGTTGATAATGTGTTCCATATTACCGCTGTAGCCAGCCGCCCCAGGAAGAGCGTGTACGTGGACAGCACCTATTGCCGAACAGCTCTTTCCCGTCTTACCAGTCTTGCCAAACATTTGGTTCTCCTAAAGCAGCAAAATAGCTCGTACGGGGCTGGCTTCTAGATCCATAAACTTAAGAGGCAGAGCCACTAAGAAATATTCGCCTTCGTCAACCGCTCTAAGATCAAGATTTTCTAGCCAAACTAGGCCACTGCGATCAAGAACGTTGTGGGTAGCTAGATCTTTTGATCTTATATGGTCGACTGACGGTGTATCCAGTCCTACTAATATAAAGCCTAGTTGACCAAGCAGCTCTGCTGTGTTGCTTTCAAGGTAGGCATATTCTTCTTCGAAGACTTCAAAATTGATTGTATGTGCTGTTTTGAATAGAACCCGCTTTACTCGAGTGCTGACCGCCGTGAGTTTAGCTTGAACAAGTTCTGCACTGATACCAGCTTTGGTTGGTGCAATATCAATTACTGCCACTGGTCCGACGAACGGTTGAAGATCCATCGCACCAGCAGTAGTGTCAACCTTCTTGCTTTTGTCTGCGTCAGTTAGAGAGCCTTTTATATGTACTGGAGCGTCAGCATGGGTACCGACATGAGGGCTCATGGTCAGTGCTGTTAAATTGATAATATTGCTACTTTCATAACTGAGCGTAATCTTGCGTGAAAATGGAGTATCACCTGGAAAACAGGCCGATTTTTCATTTACGGGTTGGGAGATATCTAGAATTTTTTTGAAAGAGAAGTTCATAGCTTAGAGATGGCTGCTTACGTCAAAATGAAAATAAGTTTTGATATGGTCGATTTTAATTTCTCTAGGAGTCCTACGCTTTTCTGGACGCGGCCCAATCAATTTAAGCTTTTTCAATACTTCTCTGAGAATCAACTCCATGTGGCGATTGTCAAAGCCGCTGGAAAGCTTGATGCAGAGACCTAGGCCATGAGGGTACTTCTCGCAACTGCCGATACCCACTCCGAGCAAACCATCAGCCCCTTCTTTGGCGACGATTGGTACTTCGCAGGCACCAAATAGGTCTTGGGTAATCAATCTAAAATCGACACGGCCTTCCCCAGATATGGCCCGAGGATGAGCTAATATCAACTGGCCAAGTTCATGATAGTACTCAGCACACTCTTCTATTTGGCTATCGTCAAATGCCACGGCTGTCTTACTCAAAAGGCTCTGATAGAGATAGGCCATTTCAAACACTGAAAGAGCATAATTGGGTAGCTGGCAACCATCGGTGGTGCTCAACAATGATTCTTCACTGCGCTTAATTAGGGCTGACAAAACTTTTCTTAGGCGTACATGCTGAGGCTGGTCTGCCTGCAAATATTTTTCAGGGTCGCCACCGGAAGCCTTAATGGCTGAGAGATAGCCTATGTGTTTTCCGCTACAGTTATGGAAGCGTCTTCTTGCTTTTTCTTCGCCAACACCAATCAGACTCTTGGTCTCGCTTGACATTGGGGCTGCTGGCGGGCACTTGAGGTCTGCTTCGTTAGCACCTGTAATAGCAACAATTTCTTCTAGCAACTCAAGGTGTCTCGGCTCGGCGCTATGGGATGCCATGAACAGAGCTAGATGCTCTGACTTAAGCTGGGGAAAGTGTCTCTTTAGAATAGGTAGATGTTGTAATAGCTGCCAGGGCTTGAGCACAGAGCGGCTCCAAACTTGATAGTTGATATCGCCTAGTTGCACTAACGGTTTAACTGTAGCAATTGACTGTACTTTAGAGCTTGATTCAATCCCGGTAACAAGGCAAATGATGCCGTAGACAGTTACTTCTTTTCTACCGCTGCGTTCAATAGTAAAAAGGGGTTGCCAGGGTAGGTCGCTCTCTTTTTCTGTTGGCAATTGGGTTGGCTTGTAGTTAGTTTGCATTTCAGTTATTAAGTCTCCACGACCAATAAATCTTCTCAATAACTATCTAATTCTTCTAGTCTCAAACTCTTACCTTAATAAATTCGCTCAAAGCAGCCTCGACTTCTCATTCATGGTGTAAAACCAATGATTTAGCATGTGTTGTTGCCTGGAGAATGAGATGGCCGCTTCCTTTAAGACCGCAATTAACCCTGGTCAAGCTTCGCCTAGCCCTCTGGGTTCTTATTCTCATGCACTTAAGGTCGGCAATTTGCTCTTCATTTCAGGTCAGGGTTGTCGCGATGCCAAAACGGGAATCGAAGCCGGGCTTACTTTCGATGCCAAGGGCGAGGTGGTTGCTTATGACATTGAAGAGCAAACGAAAGGCGTTCTTGAAAACCTGAGGGCTGTTTTGACCGCTGCTAACCTTGGCTTCGAGAATGTTGTTGACATCACTGTTTTTCTAGCAGATATGTCAGATTTCGAAAAATACAATGATGTCTATAGTCGCTATTTCTCAATGGAAAATCCACCGGCGCGAACCACTGTGCAGGTGGCAAAACTGCCGGGCCGTAATTACATTGAAATCAAGGCAATCGCGGCTTTTGCCGACTAACACAGGGTAAGGAGTAGAATCGAAGATGTCTAACGCTACAGTAGCCAGCTCACTCAATCTCGATCTCAAAAAGATTGAACATTTCATTGGTGGCAAGTTTCAGGCTGGTTCTGGTAAGGAGACTTTTGAATCAATAAACCCGGCGACAGGAAAGGCCCATGCCACTGTGGCGCTTGGCACTGCTGATGATATCGACGCTGCTGTTAAGTCTGCCCGTCATGCTTTTGAGAAAGGCCCATGGCCGCGGATGTCAGTGCGTGAACGCTGTAATATTTTGCGCAAGATTGCCGATTTGATATTAGCCCGGCGAGAAGAATTCGCTATTGCTGAAAGCATTGATACAGGCAAGCCTATAAGTGAGAGTTTTGACGGCGACATCCCGCGCTCGGCTTTCAATTTTCAATTTTTTGCAGACTTTGCTCCAAGCTATGTAGAAGAAACTTTTTCTAGCGCTGAGAATGAGAGGCACATTGCTGTGCGTGAGCCCCTCGGTGTCGTCGGTCTGATTACACCATGGAATCTTCCCCTCTATCTGGCTACCTGGAAAATTGCACCGGCTCTAGCTATGGGCAATACTATAGTGCTTAAGCCTGCAGAATGGACACCGTATACTGCTTATCTATTGGCTCAAGTGACTGTTCTAGCCGGTCTGCCTGATGGAGTTTTGAATATTGTTCAGGGCTTTGGTGCGAGTGGGGCTGGTGAAGCACTAACTCGTCATCCTGATGTGCGTTCCATTTCTTTTACGGGCGAAACCTCAACTGGCAGAGCAATTATGCAGGCTGCAAGTGCCACCATGAAGAAGCTTTCTTTTGAGCTAGGTGGAAAGGGTGCCAATATAATTTTTGCTGATGCTGATTTGAAGGAAGCTATTCCTACCGCTGTAAGAGCTGCTTTTCGCAATCAAGGACAAATTTGCCTGGCTGGTTCTCGGCTCTTTGTTGAACGTAAGATATACGAAGAAGTGGTTGGGAAAATTGTTGAGCGCGTGCGCCAGATCAAAGTTGGCGATCCCCTCGACAAAGAAACTGAGATGGGTGCTTTGATTGCCCGTGAACATATGGAGAAAGTACAGAGTTATTTGGCTCTCGGAAAGAAAGAAGGTCATCTTCTCTGTGGTGGTGAGCGTCTCACTGAGCTTGGTGAAGGCAACTTTTTGAGCCCAGCAGTATTTACTGGTTTAGAGATTGAATCCCGTTTCTTGCAGGAAGAAATATTTGGCCCGGCTCTTCCGATTTTGCCTTTTGACAGTGAAGAAGAGGCAATTTCCCTAGCAAATGCAACTCCTTATGGTCTTTCTGCCTCAGTCTGGAGTCAAGACATCGATCGCTTGCACCGAGCTAGCACTCAAATTAGAGCAGGTTTGATTTGGATCAATACCTGGTTTGCCCGCGATTTGCGCACCCCTTTTGGTGGCCAGAAGTCTTCCGGGATGGGCCGCGAAGGCGGTCGCTATAGTCTTGAATTCTTTTCTGAAGCTAAGACCATTTCGTACAAATTTAGAATGTAGAAGAGGCATAAAAGTAAGACTATGGATTTAGGTATTCGCGGTAAGAAAGCTCTGGTTACCGGCGCTTCAAAAGGCATAGGTCGTGCCATTGTGCAGGCTCTTAGTGCCGAGGGGGTTGAAGTTGTTGCCGCCTCGCGCGATCAAGCAAATTTAGAGGCTCTGGCTGCAGGGCTATGGCGCAAGAACGCACCGCTGCATATATTTAGTGCTGATCTCAGTCAGGGCGAAAGTCGCAAGAAACTAATCGATTTTGTTGAGAAGACTTTTAGAGACTCGGGTCTCGATATTCTTGTGCATAATGTTGGCGGCCCTAAGCCCACCGATACCGCTCACACTTCAGCTGAAGATTGGCAGTCAGGGTTTGAACAGCTATTCCAATCTGTGGCTGAGCTAAATTGTGCTTTTTTGCCTGGCATGAAAGAGCGCAACTTCGGCCGCATTCTTTGTGTCACATCGCTGTCTGTGATGGAGCCTATCAGCGGCTTGGCTATTTCGAATTCACTGAGAGCGGCTGTAACAGCTATGCTTAAGAGTTTGGCTAGTGAAGTGGCGGCTCAGAATATCACTGTCAACTGTGTTGCCCCTGGTGCTATCGCCACCGATAGACTGACCGACTTAATGGCTGCTCGTATGGTAAAAAGTGGACAGAGTGAAGAAGAATATAACCGTGACTATCTGGCTAGTATTCCAGCTGGTCGTCTGGGCACCCCTGAGGAATTCGCCGCGGTAGTTGCTTTTCTATCCTCTGTTCAAGCGGCTTACATAACTGGTTCGACAATTTGTGTGGATGGTGGTAAGCGCCGCTCTACCTATTAAGTAGTATTATTTAAGTTCGCTAAGTCTAGATGTACATAGAGGTATATTGTGAAATTTCTCGTTCTCGGTGCCGGAAAAATGGGCTATGCCGTAGCTTATGACTTGATTCGCGGCACTAAAGTAGAAAAAGTAGTGGTTGCTGACAGCAACACCGATAACCTCAAAGAGCTAGTCAAGCGCTTGCCTGATGAGAAAATTATTCCCGTTGAACTGGACGTCACCAATGAGGAAGAGCTAGCTCAGCTGATGGCTGAGATAGACGTGGCTGTCAGCTGCATTACTTACAAGCACAACTATGAATTGGCTAAGATTGCACTTGCAACAAAGACGCACTTTGTTGATCTTGGAGGCAACGAAGAAATTGTCGCTAAAGAGTTCATGCTTGATGAATTGGCTAAAGAACAAGGTGTGACGATAATTCCTGATCTGGGCTTGGCACCGGGTTTGGTATCACTTCTTGCTGTTAGCGCGGCCGAGAGCTTTGATGAAATTTATGATATTCGTTTGCGTGTTGGCGGACTGCCAGCTAATCCGGACGAATGTTTTATGGATTACTGCCAGGTCTTTTCTATTGATGGATTGATTAACGAATACAACGAAGATTGCACCGTTTTGAGGGATGGCAAGATCTTCTCAGTGCCTTCGCTTTCTGATAATGAATCAATTGAATTTCCTCGACCTTTTGGCACCATGGAAGCTTTCAATACCTCCGGTGGAATTTCCACTCTGCCGCAGAGTTACCTCGGCCGAGTGCAGCACCTCGACTATAAAACTATTCGCTATCCGGGGCACTGCGATGCCATTCATATGCTGAAAGAGTTAGGCATGATGTCTAAAGAAGCAGTTGAAACTGCCTCTGGACCAGTGGTGCCTCGCGATTTGTTGTTCAAGCTATTGAGCGATAAATTGCCTAAAGATGAACCTGATGTGGTTTTAGTTCGAGTTATGGTGTCGGGCTTGAAAGAGAAGAAGCCTGTACAAATCATTTGGGATTGCATTGATTATGCTGATCAGGCTGCTGGTCTAACGGCCATGATGCGTATGACTGCTTTTCCAGCCTCTATTGTGGCTCAGATGATTGCTCGAGGTGACATTACCGAGCGGGGCGTATTGCGACAAGAAACTACTGTGCCAACCAAGCTTTTCTTAGCTGAGATGGACGGCCGTGGCATTCGTTTGCAAATGACCGAGCGCGCTCCTGCCCATATCAAGTAGCTAAGCTCAGCACTAAGCAAGGCGAAATCCGTTGTTGGTGATTTCGAAGGCGTGAGCCCGGCGGTCGTGCTGGGTTGCGCGGGCCTTGATGCAACGGATATCTCTAACGTAGTCAGGATCGCGGCCCAGCCCTAGCAAAACAATATTGTCTGACATATTGCTAAAACGACTAATTGAGCTTGTGTCTTTGCCGTCATCAAGTAAGCCGCCAAAGGTTTCGTAGGTCATTAATGTAGTCACTCCTTTTAGTGACATATGTTGAAGCAGTGAATACAGGTAGTCGTGTAGTCGGTCTGGATCGCTGGACGACCTAGAGAAATCGCTAATTGAATCAATCACAACCCGTTTTATGTTCTTTTCTTGAATTAGGCCAAACAATTTGACAATGATGCTATCAATTTGCAGCTCCACTGGAGAAACGTACAATAGTTCAAAGCCTTCTTTCTGAACCTTCTCGAGGTCTGCGCCTAGAGATTTTATTAGGCGTGCCAATTGAGATGGGTTTTCCTGGAAATTGACATACAAGCTGCGCTCATTTTCTTTGCAGCCGGCTAGGGCGAATTGCAAACTAAAAGTAGTTTTGCCGGCTCCTGCTGGTCCAGCCACAACAGTGGCGCTTCCTCTTAGCAATCCGCCGCCAACAATGTTATCAAAGCCTTCTATGCCAGACTTAACGCGTTCGCGCTCAGCGTCATAACTTTCAGCTACTTTAGGAGTGACCAGTCGCGGGAAAATATCGAGCCCGGCAGATGTTATTTTGCATCCATGCATGCCCTCTAGATAGCTGCTGCCACGCAGCTTTAGCACACGCAAAAAGCGTTCATCTCTTGTCGTGAGTGAGCTGCGAAGAAATTGCAGAATGCCATCAGCTACTGCAAATTCTGGCAAAGTTTCGGCGTGTTCGTTTGTGTACTCGCCCAGCAGAAACACCGTGGTCTGATAGGCAGTTAGCAAGCCTGTCAGTTCGTAGAGCATGCGGCGCATTTGCTGGGGCGACTCTGCGAGATCGTGTAAAGCCTTAAACGAGTCTATTACGATAATTTTGGGAGCAAGAGAATGTATGGCCTCTTCTATGAATGGGACCATTGCTCCGATGCCGTTTTTTGTTAACTGGGTGCCTATTTCTTGGTAGTGAACGACAGTTCCGACTTTGCTTTCATCGAAAAAGCTAAATCTTTGCAGATACATGAGCACTTTGGCTGCTGGCTCTGAAAGAGTTGTGATGTAAAGAATGGGCCGCTCATCCTCGTCATCGGCAGCATGGTGAAACACCATTTGCTCTGCAAAGATGGTTTTGCCGGTACCTGGTTGACCCATGATGATATTTATAGAATTGCAGGGGAAGCCGCCGTTAAGAATCTCGTCCATTTGCGGATTGCCAGTGCTGACGCACTTGTATTCACTATGCTTCATGGATGAGTCCTCTTTTGCTATTTGCTTCTTCAAGAATCATCAATAGACGCTTCTTTTCTAATGGCTTTTGCATGAAAGCATCGGCCCCCGCCGTGAGTGCTCGCTCTTCGGCGGCAAGTACACTTAAGACGATTACACTGGTAATGTTTTCGGTGGCTGCATCACTCTTAATCAGGCGGCAGAGAGCAAGCCCGTCTAGTCTGGGTAGCAGTACTTCAGTGAGAATGGCCATGGGTGGCTCTAGCCTAGCGCTGTCTAGGGCTTTGTAGCCGTCGTCAGCACGGGTGACTGTATAGCCGGCATCAGCCAGAAACCGGCTCAGTAGATTGCAGACGTGTTGGTCTGAGTCGGCAATCATCACTATTTTATTTACTTTGTCCATGTCACCTAGAATTTTTCCCGCGAAATACAACAGACTGCTAGTTCTTCCTAAAGTTCCCATAGCTAATTTGTCTTTTAGAGTTTTAGACAGTTGTCCAAAAATTCTGCCAGCCGTGTAGATATGTTCACGCAGAGAAAGTGTAAGGCAAATGTCTACAAGGAACCAGCAAATGTCAGCATTCAATTCGACTGAGATTCAAAGCCGTCCTGAACTTCCCGCTAAGCTTACAAGTGAGCGGCAGGGCATTAGTCTTCTTGGCATTAGCTTCGATTTTATGCCTGGACGAGGAGCAGAGAGGACTTCCGGTACTGACGCGCTGCCTAAGAAGATTGAATGGGAGAGTGACGTTACTAGTGCTTTGACTCGCGCTCAAAAAGAGCATAAACCCTTGGTAGTGGTTTTTAAGGAAGACCGTTGCGGTTGGTGCAAACTGTTCGCTGACGAGTTGCAAAAGCCTGAAGTGGGTGCAATTGCTAAAGACGCTGTCTATTTGCAAGTTACCCCTTCAACCAATTCTGAAGCTAAGCAATTGGCTAATCTCTGTAAGGTTGAGGGCTATCCAACTGTTTCAGTGCTTTCAGTGGAAGGTGGAGTGATTAGCCCAGTATCGAAAATTGCTGGATTTATGGACAGCACAAAATTTATCAACCATATGCGCTTGGCTTTTGCCTCTGTCAATGGAAATCGAGGCAATGCCTAACTATAATTGTCACTGTCAAAATTTGGAGTGGCAATGGAAGTCAAATGTGATTCAGAGCAAGTCGCGACGTATATAAATGCGCTGCGCGGCGAGTACGAAAGTAATTTGAAGAAGTTCGTTGATTTACCCAGTGTCAGCATGGAGCCAGCGCGAGCCGAAGCCATGATGGCTGCTGCGGCGATGGCAATTGACTTGCTGCAGTCAAAGGGGGCCACTGCCCGACTGGTTAAAACTGCCGGACAGCCAGTGGTAATAGGAGAATTTCACTGTGGCGCTGATTGCCCCACCGTTACTGTCTACAATCACATAGATGTGCAACCCGCTGACCCCTCTGAGTGGTTGACCGCACCTTTTGACATGCAAATAGACGATGGCGTTTACCGCGGGCGCGGTACTACTGACGATAAAGGGCCAGCCTTAGCAGTCTTGTATGCAGCCTCTTATGTCCATAAGCAGGGCGTTCCTATTAATATTAAGTTCATATGGGAATTAGAGGAAGAAATTGGCAGCCCATCGTTTGAACAATTTTTGCGCGATAACATTTCTGACCTGAAGACTGACTCCGTTGTAATTTCTGACACTATTTGGGTTTCTCGCGAACGACCAGCGATACCTTATGGCTTAAGAGGTTTGCAATGCTGCTTGCTTAAGCTCAAGACCGGCGTCAAAGATGTACATTCAGGTACAACAGGCGGTTTGGCTCGCAATCCTATTGCTGAGTTAGCATTTTTGATCTCCAAATGTTTTGACGCTAAGACTGGCGAAGTTAAAATTCCTGGCTTCCTTGATGATGTGCTGCCAATAGATAGTGCCGAGTTAGAAAATTTTGTGGCATCTGGCTTTAATGTTGCCAATTTCAAGAAAGCTCATGAATTGCACTCTACTCGCACCGACGATGCCTCTGAAGCCAGTGCACGTATTTGGGCCACTCCTACTTTTGAGGTCCATGGTATCACTGGTGGTTACTCAGGTCCTGGTGTGAAAACCATAGTGCCGCATCAGGCTGAAGCAAAAGTTAGTATGCGCCTTGTGCCCAATCAAGACCCTGCCAAAGTATTAGCTTCTCTGAAAAAATTTGTAGCCGAGCATGACCCAGATGTTGAGGTTGTGGCCGAAGGCTCACTCAAGCCATTTCTTGGTGAATTTACAGGGCCATTTGCTGAAGCTGCAAAAGCGGCGATGAAGACTGGCTTTGGCAAGGAGGCAGCCTTTACTCGAGAAGGTGGATCGATTGGCGCTGTTGTGAGCATGCAAGAAAATTTGCAAGTACCGCTAGTATTTTTAGGTCTCTCTCTACCCGAGCACGGTTACCATGCCATCAACGAAAACTTTGACTGGCAGCAAGCCAGTGGTGGCATGCGCATGTTCGTCGACTACTTTGAGCGTCTAGCTAAGATAAAATAAAAGCATAAAACACAAGTTGTAAATTGATTTAGCGCAATTGCTTCTTGTCGATTTTGCCAGCAGAAGTGCGAGGAAGTGCCTGCTCACAGCTGTAGAACTCCCACTCCATGGGGCGCAATTCGCGTTTCAAGTGTTGGCCGCAATACTCGCGCATGAGTTGAATGAGCTTTTGTCTGTGCTCTTTTTTCTCTTCACCTTCGCACTTAAGGTTGTCTGACCATTGACCTGGTTCTAGAACGGTGTGGGCCTTGACGATTTGTCCCAGTTTACTGTGGGGAACGCCTATCACTGCTACTTCTTTGATTAGATCATTGGCGCGTAGTACGTCTTCAACTTCGGCAGGAAATACTTTGTTGCCAGCGACAATAATTAGCTCTTTGGCACGGCCTGAAATATAGAGATATTCATCTTTCATGTAGCCGATATCGCCGGTATAGTATCCACCGTCATGAATCACCGCATTGGTGGCATCATCTTGGCCTATATAGCCAAGCATGAGTGTGCTACCACAAATGACGATTTCGCCTGACTGGCCTTCTTCTTGCTCGCTACCATCAGCATTCAAGATTCGCACCTTGGCAGAAGCTACTAATTTCCCTACTGATTGGTCTGGGCCGGTTAAGTTGACGGCAATGATTTTTGATTCAGTCGAGCCGTAGCCATTGTTCAGGCGGCGACCGAAGACTTTATGAAAATCTTCTGCTAGAGAAAGAGGCATTGGTGCACCACCACACAAAAGCACCTTGGCGTTGCTTAGGTCGATAGTGTCTTTTGGTAGGGCGACAAATGCACCATATATGGTGGGAACCCCGACCATGAATTCGGGCTTGAATCTGTTATTGGCTGTAACAATGCCTTCTATGCTCATTTCTGAAAAGATGACTGTGCTGCCATCTAGCAGAGCAATCAACATTACTTCTAGACCAAGCACATGTGATACCGGTACCGGCAGAAGGACATTTAAATCTTTGTGAAAATCGGCCATGTCGCCCAGTTCGGCTAGGTTGTTAACTAAGCTTTCTAGGTCGTGGAGGGCACCTTTAGGAGTGCCCGTGGTACCTGAGGTAAGAATTAATAGTGCTGGGTCACTAAAGCTTGAGAAATCGCAAATTTGACTGGAGCCGCGCACGGTCTCTTCGAAATCGTGTAATTGCTCAAGGGCGCAAAGGGAGATTTTTGCGCCGCTATTAAGATTGGCTTCTAAGGCAGCGTAATCTTTGATGAGTGCTGGAGCAACCAGCACCAGCTTTGCTGAAATGGCTTGTGATTTGGCCACATTGGCTAGCTCGCCTTCAGTTAGGCGGAAATCAACAGGTACTGCTATCGCTCCGAGGCGCCAGGTTGCCAATATAAAGGCGGCGAGTTCAGGACAGTTAGGTGAAGTCATTAAGACTTTGTCGCCAGGTTGAACCTTAAAGCTTTTGAGCAGGCTCTCGGCTTTGCCTATTAATAGTTCTAGGTTCTTGTGGTCGATTTCTCTAAGTTTGCCACCCGGCAACATCTGTATCAGCGCTGCTTTGCCGCCGTCGGCATGGCCGCCCGGTGCTGAACCTGGCCTCAAGATACGATCTAGCTTAGCTTGGAGGTTAGAAGTGGCCTGCATAAATACCTCTAATGAGTTCGTTCCGATTGTACTTTCTATTCTTACAAATTTGATCTTCTTTCCATTCTTTCGCCCGACAGCTATAGAATTGTTTGGTACGCAAAGTTTGTTTGGTACTTAATAATAGGAATCTTTCGTGAGTGACTTCTTAACCACTTGGCCCGAGCTTGATTATCAATCGTTGTATGCCGTGCCCATAGGTGGCCAGGGCGAGCTGGGACAAGTAATGTGGTTGTTCATTTACCAAGGCGAAATGATTGTGGTGGATGCCGGAGCAAGCTATCCGGCCCGTGAACTGCCTGGTGTTGACCTGCTTTTGCCCAACACCTCTTTCTTAGAGGCCAACCAAGACAAAATTACGGCACTCTTGCTAACCAATGGTCACGAAGAGCATGCTGGGGCAATCAAGTATCTTGCTCATCACGTTACATTGCCACGGGTTATGGCACCGCGCTTCGTAGCTGAGCTTATTAATCAAAATGTATATGATCTATATGGCACTAGTGAAGCTACCGAGTGCACGAGCTTGCCAGCCATGGAAGTTGTCGATGTCAAAACCAAATACCAAGTTGGTCCATTTGAAGTTGAGTGGATTGTCAGTAATAATGCCATTGCTGATTCTTGTGCCCTGCGTGTCAGTTGTAATGCAGGAACTGTAATTTATACTTCTAGCTTCAAATTTGACCAGACTCCGGTTGATGGAATATTGCTAGATATTGGTCGCCTCGCCACCATTGGTGATGACGGTGTAACTTTGCTCATTTCGGACTCTGCCAATGTTGAGGCTGGTGGCTATACGCTTTCAGAAAAAGTGGTGGCAGGCGCTATGGAGAAATTGGCGAAAAATTCACCTGGTCGGATGATTGTCGTCATGCCTGGTACAAATACTCACCGTCTACAGATTCTTTTTGATGCCGCCGCAAAAACTAATCGCAAAGTTATTCTCTTAGGTGACACTCTTCAAAAGATTGCTGTTAGTGCGGCAATCACAGGCAATCTCAATTTTGATAGAGCAATTGAAGGTTCTATCAATGCACTTTCTAGCATGAAAGAGCGAGATGTGATGATTATTGCCAGCTCTACTGAAGCCGACCCGATCAATGTGTTAGACGAAATGGCCTACGACAATCATCCAACTGTAATCTTGAAAGAGGGCGATACTATAGTCTTCTCAAGCGATGTTTTGCCTGGGCGGGCCCGGCATATGGCCCATATTCTTGATCAGCTTTTGCTTAAGAATGTCAGCGTTGTTTGGGGTCAGCGAAAAGGAGTGCACGTCTCTAAGCATGCTTCCAAAGAAGAGTTGAAGCTGATGCTCTCGATTACTAATCCGCGTTATTTCGCTCCGGCGATTGGCGAGGGGCGGCATATTACGCAGCATGGTGAGATGGCCACGGCTTTTGGTCTTGATGAAAGTGCGATTTTTACTTTAGGCAACGGTGATTTGCTGGAAGTGCGCAACGGTGTCGCTTCAATCGCGGGCTCAGTAGCTTTTCAGCCAGTTCTGTTCAACCGTGAACAAGGGGAGAGAGTTACTACAGCATCGGTTAATGAACGACGCGCACTTAGTTTGGAGGGTGTCGTAACCATTGGTCTGACTGTCACCGCCAGTGGTGAAATTGTTAGTGGTCCAACAGTCGAAGTCGGCGCCTCTGGGTTTCTTAGATCTAGTGAGTGGGCAGCTCTGAGACTAGAGCTTGATGGAATTGTTAGGGAGGCTGTCTCGCGTACTAAAAAAGATGGCAAGAGTGATGATGTTACTGTTCAGCTCCGTTCGTCTGTTCGCGAAGCTATAGTTAAAGCCCTTCGGTCAAGGCTTTCTGCAAAACCAACCGTGCAAGTACTCGTGCACCAAGTTTGAGTAAATTTCGGTTTTACCAGCCGCCGGTAACCAGCATAGCGTTGGCATCATTGAGAACAAGCGTAATTTTATCGCCAGCATTGAGCTTGATTTTCTCTTGCCAATAATAGGTTAGTCCAGGTGTCTTGTGCTGGCCTGTGACATACCACTCACCTGGTTTAACCGAGACTAGACCTTCCATGGCCGTGCCTTTATTGGCCGATTGTAGAGCCACTGGCGTGGGTTCTAGCCCCAGCCTTAGAGCTTCCATTTCTTCGTCTTTATGGCTGTCTTCGTATTCTTCAACAGCTTTCATGTAGCGGGCATTTCGGGCTTCTTCAATTTTGTTTATGCGCTCTACTTCAGGTTTGACATATTTCAGCATGTTGTCGGCCCAGCGGTAGATGCCGGCTACAAAGCGTGGTTCATTTCCACCAGCGCGTTTTTGGGCGTTGCGATAAGCATAGTGCCAGCGCCATCCGATGTCTGGATAAGGCTTGGTCAGTGATTGTCTGCTGAGATAGCCTGAACTGATAAGCATTTGCTTGATCTGTTTGTCGTCTTCAGGAAGCGGTTGCAATGGTACTTTTACTTTTGGTGGCTTAGTGGAGTAGGGATAGAACGTGATTTTATCAACGCGATCCTTCATTTGCGGCACGCTAATACGCAGCTTCACCCAGGCTTTGGTTTGGGGGGCGATGCCGTCTGGTGGCAGAGCCTCAACTGTAGTATTCGTTTGACTCTCACTGCTTATCTGATTCTGGGCCGCAGCAGCGGCTTGAATTGAGGCCGTGATTATAAAAGCTAGGGCAATATTTAGAGCTGAATTTAGTGATGGGAAACCAGACTTCTTTAAGTCACTCAGTACCATAGGGCTCCTAGTCGAGTGGTTTGTAGTCTTTGGGTAGACCAAAGTTGTACATGCGTTCGAAAGCTTCTTTCAGGCCTTCTTCACCGCGCTTAGGACGCGAGCCCGAAATTATTTCTACTAGTCTCTTCCAGGTTACTTGCTGGAACGGGCCAATATCTTCTGACGTATTGCGATCACGCTCGCTTTCCATTACTTTCAAGACGCGGTCTGAAGGTAGCTTATCGAAGGCATCAACGCAGCGAATATCAAAATGATTGTCACGACCAGCATCTAGTATCTCAGCTACTTTTTCGATGGGCATGCGATTGCGGTAATGCCTTACCGATGTAAGGGCGTCAAAGACATCAGCTACTGCAATTATGCGTGAAAGAAAAGGTATTTCTTCTCCTTTTAAATTGCGATAGTAGCCAGTACCGTCTAGCTTTTCGTGGTGGCAGGACGCGACAAAGGGCACGGCCCCGAGGCGTTTAGTGAAAGGTAAGTTGTTGAGTAAGTCGAAAGTAATGCTGGCGTGCTTTTGCACCGTTGCATACTCTTCAGGTGTAAGGCGGCCATTTTTCCATAAGATTGCTTCTGGCACACCAATTTTGCCGTAGTCGTGCATCATAGCTGAATAGCGCAGTACGTCTAAGTCTTCGGCAATGACGTCCAGCCCGGTACCAATTAAAAGGCTGTAATTTGTTACCCGCACAGAGTGACCAGCAGTTAGTGGGTCACGCTTATCAATTGTTTGGGCCAATACTTCTAATGTCTTATCAACGAAACTCTCAATTTCGGCGTAGGCTTGGGCCTGTTCAATCAAGCCAGAGGCGACAGCTGTCAAAGCTTCAAGCCAGTCTTCATCTTCTGATGTGAACGGCCCTGCTAGTTTGTTCAAAACTTGAAATACGCCAATAATGCTACCCTCGCGGTTGCGCATGGGCACGCATAAGACACTTCTGGTCTTATAGCCAGTGTGTTTATCAACAGCGGGGTCGAAGCGTTCATCTTGGTAGGCATCAGGAATATTGATAATTTTGCCGCTACGAGCGCAGTGGCTGACAATGGCTGTGCCTGACATCGGAATGCGAATTGTGCGAGCACCGACTAATCCTTGGGCCACCTGGGTCCAGAGTTCGCTCTTCTCTTGGTCAAGTACAAATACACTACAACGATCGCACTTGAGCATATTTTGCGTTTCGCGTGTGATGGTCTCAAGCAGTGCGTCAAGCTTGCGCTCTGTGGCCATTGACTTAACTACCCGATACAGGCCAGACAGGGGGCGCAGGCGCTCCAGCTCTTCTTGTAGTCTAAGTGACTTAATCTCACGTTCAATCAAGGCGATTTCGCGCTGATGTAGCTCTGATTCTAGATCGCGCAGATCAACTGCACTGAGGGGAGGTTTCGCTGCAGCTTCGGGTGGTGACTTCTCTTGGCTGGGCTGCGGCTGATCAAGATCATGCTCGTGCCCTACTCTCTGAGATCCCTTTGCCATACGGTTAGCCTCTTGCTTTACTAACTGCTATATACCCTTTTAAGTCTGCCAATTATTCTTGAGCTTGCAGGCTAGGCGGATAAGCTGGAGCCTCTAAGCGACGCCAAATCAGCAACCAGGCGCGACCAATAACTCTCTTTTGGTCAAGGAAGCCCCAAACGTGGCTGTCTTCAGAGTTATTGCGGTTGTCACCCATCATAAAGAGGCGACCAGCTGGCACTATGATCGGTTCGTTGGCTTTGGCTTTGTCACTGCTAGGCTGAATATAGTTACCTTTGGCATTGCGTCCTCTGATGTCAGACAACACTGTGAGATTGTAGGCCGGCACTTCTTTGATATATGCAGACTCGTCGAGAAGTTGGCCGTTGACGTAAACTCCCTGGCCGTCTTGTACTCTGATAATGTCGCCAGGCAGACCAATGACGCGTTTAATGAAAGCAGGGTCGTTGGGGAAAAATGGCAAGCCTGTTAAACGTCCAAGCCAATGCAGTGGGTCGTTTGATAGCTCTTCGCCACCCATCTCAATAGCCGGTGGGTAAAAAACGAGAATGTCACCGCGCTGAATCGGCTTGCCTAAGTGGCCCGAAATTTTTTCAACAATTAAGCGGTCGTTTATTTGCAGCGTCGGCTCCATCGAGCTTGATGGAATATAGCGCGCTTCGGCAATGCCCCAGCGAATACCGATCAGCAAGATTAAAGTAACGACAATTAGCTCAACCGCTTCTTTGAGGAAGCCTTGAAAAAAGCTTTTGGGAGAATTGTCTGGAGATGAATTCTCGGTTTGTTGGGGTGCTGAAGTGGTCACAGGCAAATTATCTAGTCCTAAATAAAGAATTGATTATACAGTCAAAACCTTTTTTTTGACGGCCTTGGCGGTCAATGTCTCTGTAAGCACTTCGGCAAATTGATCTAGCTCTGCTACTGCATTCATTTCGGTCACTGCAATCAAAAGAGCCTGACCAAGCTCTGGATTGGAATTCGACAGGTCGATGCCACCTAAAATCCCTTTACCTTTAAGTTCTTCAAGAACTTCTTGCACTTTAACTCCTGCTGGCATGGTCAAAGTGAATTCATTAAAGAAGGGCTGGTCGAAGGTTAGCTTGACACCGTCAATGGCTGTCAATTTTTCGGCTAGGTAATGAGCTCTCTGCAGGCTGATATCGGCTAATTCACGCAGTCCTTGTGGACCCATGCAGGTAAGGTAAACTAGCATGGCAAGTGCATTTAGGGCTTGGTTGGTGCAGATATTGGAGGTAGCTTTGGCTCTTCTAATATGTTGTTCACGGGTCTGCAACGTCAGTGTAAATGCTCTCTGGCCGCGATTGTCTACTGTCATACCGGCTAGTCTGCCTGGTAATTGTCGAATGAATTCTTTGCGGCAGGCCATGTAGCCTGCTGATGGGCCGCCAAAGCTGAGGAAATTGCCACAACTCTGAGCGTCACCAACAACGATATCAGCACCGAGATCGCCTGGCGCTTTCAACAAACCAAGGCTGATTGGATCGCTTATCACAACTAGCAGGGCACCATGCTTATGCACAGCCGCTGCGATAGTTTCAAGCTCTTCGATACAGCCGAAGTAGTTGGGGTATTGCACGACAAAACAGGCTACGTCGCTATCGAGAGCTTTTTCAATATCGTCTTGCGCGATGATGGTTTCGATACCAAACGCTTTAGCATAGGTCTCAGTCACCATGCGGTGCTCGGGATTAACACCAGCGGCCAAGACAACTTTTTTGCGAGGGCTATTGGCCAGTCGCACTGCCATCATCGCCGCTTCAGCAGTGGCGGTAGGACCATCATACATAGAAGCGTTGGCTACATCCATACCGGTTATGAGGCAGACTGCTGTTTGGAATTCGTATATGGCCTGGAGGCTTCCCTGTGATACTTCTGGTTGATACGGTGTATAGGCCGTAGCAAATTCAGAGCGGGAAATTATGGCTGGCACCACTGCTGGTACAAATCTTCTGTAAGAGCCACCGCCGAGAAAAGATGCCTGTTGGCTGGCTGGTTTGTTCTTCGCCGCAAGCTTTTGCATATAAGCTGAGAGTTCAAGTTCTGAAAGGCCTTCTTGAATATCTAGCGGTTTAGCGCGCACTGATGCGGGAATGTGGCTAATCAATTCTTCAAAAGTCTTGACTCCGATTTCTTTGAGCATTTCTGCTCTCTCTGCCTCGGTGTTGGGCAAGTAGGGGAAATGCAGCTCTTTGTCGTCGATGTTGTTGTTGATCGTCATTTTCTCTGTCTTTATACTAGTTGAGTATGATGCCACATCTATAAGTGTAGCCATTTAGTCAAAAACGATGATAAAAAATACTTCGAAAAGTAGAGTAAAAGCGCAAGAGAGCACAAGTAGGTAATCGGTGAAAATTGTTGTTGGTCTTGGAAATCCGGGCAGTCGCTACGAGATGACTAGGCACAATGTTGGATTTCGCTTAGTGGAAAAGTTGGCCCAGCAAATGGGCGCTGACTTTCGCAATAGTGGCGCAATGCAATGCGATTGGGCCCGTGTCAAATTCGGCAATTTTGATGTTGTGCTTGTCAAGCCACTTACATATATGAACTTATCGGGGCAGTCGGTGCAGAAAGTTTTGCACTGGTACAAGGTTGATATAAAGAGCAATTCAGGCGACCCTTCTAGCGATTTGATAGTGGTTCACGATGATGTTTCACTGAATTTAGGTCGCCTGCGTTTTCAGAAAGCTGGCGGAGCCGGTGGGCAGCACGGTGTTGAATCTATTATTGAATGCCTTTCAGGTAACAAGCAATTTGATCGCCTCAAAATTGGTGTAGGACCAGATCCTGGTGGGGCTAGTCGGGGCGACTATGTGCTCAGTACTTTTCCGCCGGAGCAGCAAAAAGTAATTGAAGAAATTCTGCTGCAAGGATGTGAAGGAATTAAGCATTGGTTAAAGAGTGATATTGACAAATCGGCCAATAGATTTAACGCTCTTGACCTCTCTGTTCTTGAGCCTAAAATAGACGAAGCGAAATGAAATTCTGCTAAAGCGGCATATGTCCTAGATTTCGGCTGGCGCTCTCTTCGATACCGACTGGCGCTATTTTCGGTAACTACACTGAAAATGGGCGTTACGCTTTGTATCTAAAGAAGATGATTTTGGCGGGAGTCTATAACAACACTGAAATAATTCTTGAATGAAAAATCATGCTTCTGAGAGGTGATTAGGGCGATGTCAGTAGCCTAGAATCACTCATGAGTCAAGGCAAGGAGCCTTTGAAGGGGTACCGTTAAGTGAACAGTTTGGCACAAACAAGTTTGCTGGATAGATTTATAAGCGCCAAGAAGGGCAGCGCCAGCCGCAATTTCTTTCTATCAGCACTTTGGTGGTCGCTGTGGGGTATGGGAGCTGGCATGCTGGCTGGCACCGAATTCTCACTGCCCGACCTGATTCGAGGCATTCCGCAGTTAGCAATGCCGCACCTTAGAATGTGGCACGTCAACGCCGTCGCCATCGGTTGGTTGTCGATGGGCTATGTGGGTTCTATGTTCCACATGATACCGACGCTCTGTAAGTGCGATTTGTACAGCGAGCGGCTCGGCAACTTTACGATGTGGGCCTGGAATATCCTCATGATTGGGGCGTTCTGCACACTGTTAAATGGCAACACTGAAGGTCGAGAATATGCTGAATTAGGCGCCATTCTCGACGTTATTGTTGTTATCGGTCTGGTGTCTGTAGCTTTCAACCTTTATATGACGATCGTCAATCGTAAAGTGAAAAAGCTCTATGTTTCGCTCTGGTATTTCCTTGGTTCGTTATTCTGGTTCCCTCTTGTATACGTAATCGGCCAGCGTACATTTGTTGCCTTACCAGGCTTGAATGACGCCATCATCGGCTGGTTCTATGGCCACAACATCCTCGGCATGTGGTTCACCACTGTCGGTGTTGGCATGATGTACTTCCTAATTCCACGTTTTACAAAAGCTCCTCTATATAGTCACGGACTTTCGATGTTGGGCTTCTGGGGTATTGCTCTTTTCTATGCACCAACTGGTACGCACCACATTACGCAGTCACCTGTTCCTGAATGGTTGAAGGCAATCGCCATTATCTCTTCTATCTTCTTGCTCGTTCCAGTGCTGACAGTGCTGACTAATTTCTTTATGACGATGCGCGGAAAGTGGGGTTTGGTTGTCACTGACCTGCCGCTGCGTTTTGCCGTTACCTCTTGTATGTTTTATCTGGTTACTTGTACTCAAGGGCCTTTCCAAGCGACAAGATGGATCAACTGGTATATTCACTTCACTCAATGGGTTGTCGGTCACGCCCACCTGGCGTTACTTGGTACTTTCTCATTCATTCTTACTTCTTCGTTCTATTACTGCATGCCCCGTCTGACCGGCAGAGAGTGGCATAGTCAAGGTTTGATCAGGGCCCATTATTGGCTTAAGTTCTTAGGTTTCACTCTTATGATGACGTCACTGACCACTGCTGGTCTTGTGCAAGCAGCAGGTTGGGCACTTGGTTATCCTGTTGACCAGTGGGGCCTAGCTCTATTCCCGTACTGGTTCTTGAGAACGATAAGCGGCTTTATGATCGTTACTGGTCAATGCTTGTTCGCTTACAACACATACAAAACGCTCTTCACACCTAGAGCTTCTGCCGACTCAACGGTTAAAGCTCGGGAGGTCAAAGTCTAATGTACGGTTACCGGCTAGGTGCAATAGGTATTGTCACCACCTTCTTCATCATCATCTTTTCTACTGTATTAATGCCCATGGTGCTCTTTAATCCGAAGGCATCTGGTCGTGGAAATGATTACAAAGTAATTCCGCTTTCAGTTGGTGACGCCGCTCGCGGTCGTCAAATATATGTCAGAGAAGGTTGCTTCTATTGCCATACTCAGTTCACTCGTATTCAAGACCGGGGCTACGGTCCCTTGGTCAAAGAAGGCGACTATGTCTATGAGACTCCTCACCAATTAGGTACGGCCAGAACTGGTCCTGATTTGACCAACGAAGGTGGCCGTTTCCCTTCTCAATGGCAGAAAGCTCACTTGATTTCACCGCGCGCGGTTAAGCCTGGTTCAATCATGCCGAGCTTCAGTTACCTTTCTGAGCAAGACATGAACGACTTGGTGCAATATATTCAGACCCTTGGTAACAAGCGGACAGTGACAGCCTTTGTCACTCCTCCTGATGAGTATCTGCCCACTACACCACAAGGTAGAGGATTGGCTGCTCGCAAAACGGTTGACACCGCATCTGATGCGGCAGCCAACGCTGGTCGTGGTATCTACACTCAGAACTGTGCTGCTTGCCACGGTCTAGAAGGTAAGGGCAACGGACCTAACGCCATCACTCTAGAGAAGAAGCCACCAAACCTTACTCGTGACTATTACAAGCAGTACCCTGATGAACATTGGTTCTACCGAATTTCTGAAGGTGTCACTGGTACAAGAATGCCGCGTTTCCAATCAGTTTTGACTGAAGAGCAGCGTTGGTACCTAGTAGCCTACTTGAAGACTTTGCCTAAAGAGCATGAAGAGACAATTGATAATCTCGATCAGCTGAACGTTGTCGAGCCTACTCATCTCCCAGTGTTGACAAAGCAAGTTTATGAACCGCACCACGGTAAAGAATAAATGAGAGCAAAGAATAAGGAGAGCAGATATGTGTCCTAATTGTGTTCTTAATGGAGCTAGTGTCGGTGGTGGTGTTTGGGTAGCGTTTGGTATTTGTGGTCTTTTCTTCTTAATTGCTGTGGTTGGAGTTCTCTGGGCTTTCAGAAACGGTGAGTTTGAAGATCTCGAAGCTGTCAAATTTGAAATGCTAGATGACAGTGAAGAGCTCGTGCTTGGTGTTAAGGCCAAAGCTGCTGTAGAAAAGTTGCGTACTCAAGGCGAAGGCGTGTAAAGCCACAAGTTCATTAAAGAAGGAATGGAGAAAAATGGCTGAAGAAGTCAAAAAAACAGTTAGCACGCCGGTAGTCGAAGACGATGAGCACTACGAAGTCGTTTCTGAATACCGCATCGGTGAAGGCGCCCCGCCTCCTTTTCTGGTGATTTGTTTCATTCTGATCTTTGTATATGCAGCGGTGTCTTGGATTCCCTTCTTTGGTTATTAGAGGAAGATGTCACTTAGTAAGTTGAAATTGGTTTTCAGTAACCAAAAAAGTTTCTCCCCGGCTCTTAGAGTTGATCTAAAGGCTTCGCTTCTTTTGGCGATGATTCCTGTGGTTGTTGGCTTAACTGCTTGCAACGACAGTAAAGTCACTCTGCCATCGGCAGATGACGGCCTGGTTAGCACTAAGGTTACTCTTGGCGATAAAGAGCCAATCTGGCCCAACGACGACCCATCAATCCCTGATGGCAAAGGCGTATATGCTGCTCAGAATTGCGCTTCCTGCCATGGACTAGACGGCAAGCCGGTTGCGGGTAAAGCAACTGTTGATCTCTCTAGTAAAGACTGGGGTCGTAAGCAAAAACCAGTTGAGCAATATGATTTCATTACCTTCGGCAAAGAAGGAAATGACCACCCAGTTTTGCGCTCGAAGCTTCGCCCACCAGAGATTTGGAACTTAGTCTTCTATGTCAGAAGCCTTTCTACTCCACCATTGACTGATGGTGAAATCGCTGAAATATCGCCGGTCTTTGGTGCCAACTGTGTTGTATGCCACGGAGCCAAAGGTTATGGCAATGGACCGCTGATGAAAGGCAACGTACTTGAGCCAGCTCCAGCTAATTTCCAAAGTTTCCCTCGCTTTTATGACCGCACAGACGAAGTTCTGTGGGATCACATTGCCAACGGGATAAAGTGGGAAGGGATGCCTAACTTCCTAGGCAAAGTAGATAAGAAATCAGATAAAACTAAGGTAACCACCTTCGATGAAGCCTATATCTGGAAACTTGTTGGCTATGTTCGTCATTTCCATGAAAGCAATTTGACTGAAGTTGATACCAAAGCACTTCATGCCAAAGAAGATAAGGAAGAAGCCGAACATAAGTAAAGACCGCAAAGAAGACGCAGATAGTAAAAAAGACCGCGAACTAAGACCTAGTAATTAAAGACCTAGTACCTAAAGACCTAAGGATATCGACCATGACAGACGGAGTCAGAAGAAGAGTCATTTTAAAAACGGTAGCTGCTCTACCGCTTGCTGCTACATTTGGGCTTTTGATATCTCCTTTTCTCAGATATCTGCGACCAACATTGAAGCCGCTCGACATCCTTGGTGAGTCAGATCAACCATTGGCTGAGCCGCCAATTCCTACTTTCACAGACAAAGATTTCCCCGATCCATGGACTTGCCTTCCCTTCATGTTCAATCAGAAGTACCTTGAGTACAATCCTGAGGGAGCTGAAATTCGCAAGATTCCTGGTTTCATTGTTAAATTGCCCACTGGAGATGTGGTTGCTTACAGCCGCATTTGTCCACACCTTGGTTGCATCTTCAACTTCGTCAAAGACCCAGATGAATGCGCTAAGGGTTACAACTTCAAACCAGCTGGTCCAGTGTTTGCCTGCCCTTGCCACTTGAGCGTCTATGACATTGCTCAGGCTGGAAAAGTAGTGAGCGGTCCTGCACCTCGTCCACCGCGGAAATTTGAAGTTAAACGGGTAGCCGGATCGTATCAGGTGGTTGCGTTGGAGGCTGGTTCAATTGCCTAGTTTAGTACAGGATAAAAGCATTGCGAGCGCCCTCACCGCAGCTGGTGATTGGGTCAAAACCCGCATCAACAATATCGACATCTTTGATGAGCACCATCAAGTCGAAGCGAAGACAAACCCCTTCTATGCACTAGGGCCAATCTTCTATTTGGTTTGGTTCATAGTTATGGCTACTGGTCTTATTTTGATCATGTGGTACGTACCAACTAAGTCAGCTGCATTCGATTCTATTCTCAATATTCAAAACGGTATTCCTATCGGCGGTTTGATGCGAGGTATGCACAAATACGGTGCCGATGCCATGATCATCGCTGCTACCATGCGTCTCTATCGCATGTTTATCAACGCTGATTACAAGCCGTCAAAAGAATTCAATATAGCCATTGCCTTGGTTACTTTGCTTCTGGCAATGTATTCTGGTCTGTCTGGTTATTTGCTAATTTGGAACCAGCGAGCATTTTGGGCGACTAAAGTGTTTGCTACTTTCCCAACCTACATGGACCAGTTCGCTGTCATGGGAGACTTCTATCAGCCTCTCTACAAGTCGTTGCACTTGGGTTGGAACACTGCTGAAGTATTGTTGGGTGGTGGTGCAGCCATTACCCAGAACACAATGACTAGATTTTTCTCGTTGCACTTGGCTTTCTCCTTAATTCCTTTGATTTTCGTTGAAATCTATTTCTTCAAGAATGCCTACGTGCGTGTGCCATTGAACTGGACGAAGCGTTCAATATTGATTTTGATGATTGCTTTTGTGGCCATTGCTTTACCAGCCGCACAAGGCTCACGGTCAGATCCCGATGTCACTCCGTTGCCGATTCTCTCAGACTGGTATTTCTTGGGCTTGTATCAGATGTACAAGTATCTTGAGCCGGTGGTGGCAACATACATCACCATGGTCATTCCAGTTTCAGTCATTCTCTTGCCCTTCCTTGACACCTGGATTACAGGTTCAGAGAAAGACATCATGAAGAGACCTTTTATCTTGATGATGACATTTATGGGCGCGGCATGCTGGATTGTGTTCTCGTACCTGATTATCGTCAACATTGCCGACATTCACTCTGATCCACCTTACTGGAGATCATTCCTCTACGGCACCATCAACATTGGAATTGCCTGGCAGGCTATTTTGATGATACGCAACAAGAACCTGCAGGAAAAAGCTAAAGGTTTCTTGGGAGCTATGGTCATGCTCGCCTACTGTCTGATTCAGACATTCGCTGGCTACACCTACTACTATATGGCTCTGACTGAAATGTTCATTGACCCACTAGGTCACGCTGCCCTTTACAGCCTTGCTCGACCCGTGATGAGTAATGCCTCAGAAGTAGAAGCCGTTGTGCGTAAATTGCATAGCACCTCTAACTCAGGCGTGCCTCTCAACAACGAGTATTGGAATTATCATGTCACTTTAGATCCGGGCTATATCGCTAAAATTGGTGAGCCGGCTGCTAAGGCTGACTTGCAGAAACTATCTGAACTAGCCAAAAACAAAACGCCCCTTGACTTAATTTCGAAGTTTATCCCAACCTTCGAAACACCGGCTGGACCTAATGGTGCTTACAACTCTATTAAGTTCTCTGACCCTGTCAGAGGGCCTCACCCAGAGTATGAGAGCATGACCGACTTCATGATCAATAACCGTTGGGCTTGGGATTACTGCACATTGCAGGATCGTCTGACACCAAATCTGGTGAAGGGTGGCTATCCTCTGAAAGTGCCAGACAATGATTGGTGGTGGATGGTTGGTGGTCCTCTGTCTGGGTTGTTTGCTCTGATTGCTGGAATTCAAGCTAAGCAGGCGCAAGCCAAATTAGCTGCACCAAAACCAGCTGAACCAGTCGCCGCTGCTTAGTTAAGTGATTAAGAAGAACAAAAAAGTGAACGCCGCTAGTCTAAATAGCAATTTGAATAACCTCAATGCTACGCCTGAAAAAGGCACTAGCGGCGCTATGACTTCTATAAACAGAAGGCTCAAGATCAAGTTCGTCTACAAGTTCTTCGCCTTTGTTTTTTCAGTTGTGGCGCTTTCTTGGTTCTTTGAAGGAACCAGACAAATACAATTAGGACTATCGCTTTCAGCTATAGTTTATTTGCTGGTGGGAAGTCTACTTACTGTGGCTCTGATTGGGGTGCAAGCCTTCTTCATCTATGCTGAAGAGAAATCAAAGGACAATCGCACTCGCAAGATTCCGCTCTTCGACGTTATCTATGATCGTTTGAGTAGACCAGTTAGTGACTCAGTTGATACTGATGAAAAGAATGGAGATAACTAGTCGTGGGTAAAACAATTGACATTGTTTTGGTAGTTGTAGGAGCTGTCGCCTGCTTAGCTCTAACTGGTTTAATGCCATGGGCTGAACTTGGTATGACTGGCGCCCCAGACGCATGGCCTTTATGGCTGCGTTGGGTTAACGAGAATCTTGGTTTACCGCTGCCCAGTTATGATCAAGTTGCTAGTCTTTCGACAGGCTGGTCTGAATATTTGAAGAAAGCTGGAGCTGAGTCGCGTTTCGGAGACTACGCTTACTCGTTAGTTATGGGCTTGGCAATGATCGCTGCAGCCATAGGCATCGCCGCAATTGGCCGTGAAGAAGCTGAAGAAAAGACTGTTTTGCCTGTCAAGAAATAAGTACTGGGAGTTCTGAATCATGTACACGTCGATACCGAAAGGCCTAACTGACCTAACGCTCGCAATTGAAAAGGGTACCAATGCTGTCATCAGCAATAGGTACAATCCCTTCTATTATCACGGTGCGCTTCCTCAGTTCTACCTGTGGGTTCTTTTCCTTTCAGGGCTTTTGCTTTTTGCCTATTACATTCCAACCATCGATAACGCCTATTTTTCAGCCAACCTGGTGAACGCCTGGACATCAGTTGATTACATCACTGACAAGCTTCCGATGGGAGCAGTTATTCGAGGAATTCACCGCTACGCCGGTGATGCTATGGTAATCACGATCGCCTTGCATGCCCTGCGTGTATGGGTCACTGATCGTTATCGCCAGTACCGTTGGACTCAGTGGGTATCAGGAATTGTCTTACTCTTGATGGTGCTCTTCATTGGTCAAACTGGTTATTATCTGGTTTGGGATGAGCGCTCTTTAGTGCTAACTCGTATGACCGTCAGTGCTTTTGACGCCTTACCATTTATTGGTCCTGGTCTTAAAGCTTGGTTCTTGAACGGTAGCGCAATCACCAACCTCACTCTGTCAAACTTCCTCTTTATTCACATCGGACTTTCGTTCACTCTTTTGTTTGGCTTGTGGGTTCACTATGTACGCATGACTAGGCCGGTGATTACTCCGCCTCCTGCGATTAACTACATGTTGATGGCTATTCTGCTTGTGGTTGTTTTTGCTTATCCGATCACTAGCGGCAAGATGGCTGACATCAATAGCGCACCGACTAGTTTTGACATAGACTGGTTCTTCCTCTTCCCCTATTGGTTGATGGCGAAAGTTGACCTCACCACTTACTGGGTCTTGATGGTTGGCGCTACTGTTGGTTTGTGTTTGGTACCGCTACCAAGTCTCTACAAAGCCGCTAATCCGATTGAAGCAGCTGAAGTGGTCTTGAGCAAATGTACAGGTTGCTCACTTTGTTCTAAAGATTGTCCGTATCAAGCAATTGAAATGGTGCCGGCTCCTGCTGGTTCACGCTTTAAGTTGCTTGCTACAGTGAAGCCTTATCGTTGTTCGGGCTGCGGAGTTTGTGTCGGAGCGTGTGCTTTTGATGCGATTGACCTGCCAAACTTACTTGATACTGATGTTACGGCTCAGATCAGAGCTATGGCTGAAGCGAAACCTAACTAATCAACTAGTTTCCAAAAAAGGGTAGTCTAAGAAAATGTCCGAACAAAAGGTAATTACTCTGATCTGCGAACGCGCCTGCGATCTTAATTCTGTTTGTAATGACAAAGGCGAAGTCAAAGAAGTAGAAGGTCTGCATGTGGTCAAGCTTCCTTGCAGTGGCATGATTCAACCTCTAATGATCGAAGCGGCAATGAAAGCTGGAGCTGCTGGGGTTATCGTGACTGGCTGCCAGATTGGCGATTGCTATTATCGCGAAGGCAATCGCATGATTCGTGAGCGTTTGCTTGGTCAGCGTCCTCCTGGTTTGAAGAAAACGGTAGACCGTCAAAGAGTATTGGCCTTGTGGTTATCTCGTCCCCAAAAAGATCGCTTCTTGAGCGAGGCCAAAGAGTTTGTCGCCTTTGTGCGGAATTTGCCAACACCGCCACCTGCTGCTGCTACGCCGGCTGCTAAGTAGTTATTGAAAAAATTTGAAATTGTAGGAGATCACTGACATGGCCGAGAAAGCAAAAAAATTGACCGAAGTCGACATCATTTATAGGTGGGCTTGGTTCTTCATTCTCTATTTTGTGTTTATTCTCTTGATTGCTTCCTTTGGCTTGGTTGCTGAGTTCTAACTAGCAGCACTTGAGAAATTTAAAAAGTCTCGCTATCGAAATAAAGATAGCGAGGCTTTTTCTATTTGAGACTTTCTATTTGAGACTTTCTATTTGAGATAGTCGCGCAGGCTGCCTGTGCTATCCATGTTGCGCAACTTCAGCAAGGCGCGGTTTTCTAATTGTCGAACGCGGTCATCACTGAAACCTAAAACCGTGGCTACTTTCGCTGCGGTTAGTGGCACTCCGGTATCAAGGCCGTAGCGTAAGCGAATAACATTAGCCTCATTAGCACTTAGTTTAGCCACAAGACTTTCAACATCTTGTTTGCAGAGTTTTATGATTGCTTCTTCTTCAGTAGCGAGGTGATCTAGGTCAGCAAGCTGATCTATTAGTGGATCTCCTTCTTCTGAAGTGGTGGCATCAAGCGAAATTGGTTCTTGAATTGACTGCAGTAGTGATTTGATTTTGCCTTCGCTTAGGCCTAGTTCTTTAGCTAGTTCGTTAGAACCAGCACGACGGCCTTCTCTGACGAAAAACTGATGAGCAGCCTGGTGGATTTTCTGCACAGTTTCGGTCATGTGCACAGGAATGCGAATGGTGTGACCTTTGTCTTGAACGGCTCGAGAGCAGCCTTGTCTAATCCACCAAGTGGCATAAGTTGAAAATCGGAAACCGCGTTCTGGGTCGAATTTATCAACCGCTTTGAGCAAGCCCAGATTGCCTTCTTGGATCAAATCGCCAAGTGAAAGGCCGCGACCAACAAAACGTTTGGCGATGCTCACCACAAGTCGTAAATTGGCTTGGGCCAGGCGGCGCTTGGCCAGCTCGCTGCCTTGCTGAGCTTGCTTTCCTAACAACTGCTCTTCGTCTTTGTTGAGCAGTGGATAGCGGCCCATATCTTTAAGATAGGCTGATAGAGCCTCATCGCAATTATTGTCGATGGCCGTGTTGATAAATTCAGTTTTCTCAAGTGCTTCATCACTATCAAGAATCTGAAACTGATCAAAGGTTTGTCGGGTTTTAGAATGTTTGGCTTTAGTTAGAGATTGCATGTCATCACCTTGTTTCAAGGAGCGGGGCTGGGCATTGGCGACCGCTGTGAGTGTAGGTATTTCGCTATAGTGTTGAGTGCACTATGATCTCTATTCAAGCAGCTTCAAATAGACCGTTCTATTTGGATAAGCTTCTCTTAATCTTCGCCGCTCTTACTTACCTATTTTCTTTCTCTCTTTCTATTTGAGGCACCATGAAACTAGTTGATCTCACCCGTCCCCTCGAGCAAATCGATATCAGCGAATTTCCTGATCTACTCAAGCCGCTCTATCGCATTATTTGTCCACAAATTGAATATGTTGGTCATGCTCATGGTGCTCAAATAATGTCGCAGCTTTTTGGCTGTTGTCCCGATGATTTGCCTGAAGGGGAGGGCTGGGCCGAAGAAAATATCAGTATTAGCACTCACCTTGGTACTCATGTTGATGCACCGTGGCATTACGGCAGCACAACCGGAGGCGAGAAGGCTTTGACTGTGGATCAGATTCCTCTTGAAGAGCTTTATTTAAACGGTGTTGTGCTCGATTTAACGGCCTTAAAGGGAACTGGAGCGGCAATCACCAGGGAGCATCTTAAAGAGGCACTGGCACGCATTAACTACACCATAAAAGAGGGTGACGCTGTGCTTCTGCGTACAGACCACGACTTGATGCCCTTGACCTCGCCCATACGTTATAACTATCCCGGCTTAACAGCCGATTCAGCTACATTTCTAGCTGAGAGCGGAGCACTGGTGGGTGGTACCGATGCTATGGGCTTTGATCGGCCTTTTCATGTAATGATTGCTGACTATCAGCAAAACCTTGACAAAGCTTGTATCTGGGATGCCCACTACGCTATGCGCCAGTATCGTTTCTATGTTGTGCAGCAGCTTGCCAACCTTCAGGCATTGCCACCCTTTGGTTTCAAAGTTGCTTTCTTTCCACTAAAAATAGTTGGTGCTAGTGCAGCACCTGCTCGAGTTGTGGCTTTTGTTGAAGACTAGCTACGGCTGTCAGCTGTCGTTCTTAAAGGTTGCCGCCGTGCAAGTGGTTAATCTTTCTCGGTATTCGCGAGATACGGCGGCGAGTTAATAGACAGCTTAGCTGCAATGGCACCGAGTAAACTACAGGGTTTTTACTGGTATTTTTCTCTTGGCTAGCCCCTAATGGTCAATAAAAAAGTTATCAGCAGATAATGGCCGATAACTTTTTTGCTTAGACTCATAATCTACTTTGCCGCTTGAAATCTAATTTCAAAACTTGATTTATCGTCTTTGGAAACGCCAGATACCGGTGGTCCAATCTGAATAATACAGTTGCTGCCGTCTTTGTCGTTTCCCTGCACTACATCTTTTGAAGTGTATGTAATATTCCAGCGATACTGACGCATGCTGTTAAGCCACCAGTCCCGAACTTGAGGGATTGTTTCTTGGGCGTTAAAGCACATTACGTAGGCAGGGCCTTGTTTTGTATTATTTATCTTATTGTAGACTAGGCCATGAAGATATTTCGCTTTGCCCGTATATTCTGGAACGTTTGGTAGCTGCACTTTTTCTTTTAGTCGATCTGGTGCCGCTGCCACAAGTTCAGTGGTATTAGAATTTTGTTGCCCTTGCTGCGGTGCTTGAGCCTTAACTGCACAATTAAACGAGAGAAAAAGCAATGCCCCTGTACAAATGGCAACTGGTGCGTTGGAACGCCCTTTGGCTAAAGAGCTGTGAAACACTGGAATTCCCCCTTTGAAACGAAACTTACATCTTTAATGCCATGCTTCTCAAGATATGAAACGGCCACCTCCTTAATTATAGAGGTGGCCGTTTCTTCGTGCATTGTTTTTTTGTTCTGCTGAGCAGCTGTTAGTTAGGTTTGCAGAAAGTCGCTCCTTCGACAGTCTGTTGGAACTTCAACTCACCAAGTAGATTGTTGAAACCAGAGGCTGGGTGCCATTGGGCGGTGTCTGTACCATCTACACTAGGACCACTGGCTGGGTTCGTTGAAGTAAATGGGACTTCGTGATAGCTACCATCTCCGATTGGTGCGCCATTACCGGTGGTGGTGTTGACTGCCCAACCGTTCAATGGGTAGGTGCTGTCGCACTGGTTGGCAGTTCCTGCCGCTGGTGCAGGTCCATCAGCAGCAACTGCTGAGTCTGTCCAAGGCAAGCTAGTGTTCATTCTGGGTTTGTGGGTGCCTGGATCAACATAGAGGTACAACTTGCTGGCGCCACTTCCGGTTGGTGCTCCTGCTAGTGTGAGTGGGTAGCTAGTGTCACCTAGTGCGGCTGTAACGTCGGCGGTTGTAACCGCTGGGTCAACTTGCTGCATTCTCTTGGTCATTTCGTTGATGATGGCGTTTGTCGAGCATGCACCTCCTGTGACTCCAGGACCAGCGTTCAACTGGTTGAGGTAGGTCAGTGTAGTGTCAACTTTGAGGTAGTTGACTTTAGAAGCACCACCGGTGTAAGGGATGGCAGATCCGGCAGTACCAGACTTAAGTACTGTCCCGCCACTTACTGGCCATGCTTTCAAGCCAGATGGAGGAAGGCCGAAACCAACGTTGGCGCAGAACTTACCACCTTTACGTCCGGCAATTTTGCCGAGCAGATCAGCTTTCATGTACTCGACGTTGGTGAATCCACCAGGTTGTGTGCCACCAGAGTAGGTCGGTACGCGGCCATAGTTGTCCATCCAGTTGGCAATGTTGCCAGCACATGGGTCTGTGGCAGGTAGTGTGTCGTCGTACATTGTGTGTGTGCACTGTTTCTGTGCGCCACCGCTTTGACCAAGTGCAACTAGATCAGTGAAGCTGGCATATTGTCCGTGAGGGTTTGTGCCATCTGTGGAACGGATGTTGTGAGTAGCTGAACCCCAGAGGCTGCCTGGTTTCAAGTAGGAACCAAGGTTGTTGGTTTCCCAGATGTAAGGGTCGCCAGCACCGTAGTTCGGAGAAGCTTCAGCCGTGATGTCATTGACGCGAGGGTTGCCCAAGCCATCTAGCACTGGGTTGCCACCACCATCAAGCATTGGACTGCCTTTAGGGTGTTTGCCCATGGTAGGTACATAAGCTGACCAAGCAGTGTATGCGGCGCTCAATTCGGGTGCGTTGGTTGAGAATACAGCGGCACCACCGTTGGCACCGGTGCCAGTGGCACCAGCATTAGCGGCGAATACGCCGTTGCCTGGAGGTGAGAACAATTCATTGTTGAAGATGTCGTTGGCACCGTTGCTTACAGGAGTTGCAAGCACACCGTTTGTTGTCTCTGCATCTGGACCGTTAAGTACTCTTACGAATCCTCTTGGGATTACAGCAGCGAATTCTTTGTTGATAACGCCGACGATGGCGCAAGCAACTGAAGTACCCATGCTGCCAGATTTGCCTTCAATGGCTCTTGAGTTGGTGCGGAAAGAGTTTGGAGGAGTGTCAGCATCTACGGCAGCGGTGACGAACTGACCATGGTCGATCAAGTGTGGCTTGGTCAATGGCAGTACAGGTACGCCGTACAAGAAATTGGCATTGCCGTTGACGTTAAATGGAACGTAACCTGCTAGGTAGCTGGCTGAAGGGTCAGTTTTTGATTTCTGCGTAGTCATAGGCGGTGCCCATCCACCTAGAGCTGTCAGAGTGGCAGGGGAGAAGTAGACGTTGGTTGAACTTCCGGCCTTCATGTAACCACTGCTAACGGCTCCGACTAGGCTCACTGCTGGGCCGTCCCACATTTTCGTGTTGTTCTGGCTAGCAATACTGGTGAAGTCTGAGGCGAAGTTAGGCTCTGCTGCCAAATTATTCTTGAGAGCTAGACCGATAGTTCTAACATCAGATCTCAACTGGTTGGCGTGGCCTACGGCTGTAGCACCTAAGGTCTCGGCATTCTTACCGACAATCAAAGCTTGGGCGACAAGACGGTTGTAGGTGACTAAGTCTACTTTGCTGTTTGGCGGCTCGGTTAGTGCGCCGAATTCAGCAACTAGTGCACCGTTCAGCGGAACAGCACCTCTTCTTGCTGCTTGTTTGGCCACATTCAAGACACCAGCGTCAGTAGCGTTGGCGACTTCTCTACCGCCACCAATTATTTTGGAGAGGAAGAAGAATCCGACCCCCACTAGAATCACGAGGAATACGCACGCCGCTACTAGTCCTAGCGTGGCCCCTCGTTGTCGTCGAAGTTTCATAATTTGCTGTCCTCCTGGAGCCGACTCGTCGGCTTTGTTGAGTAATGCCCGGAGACGTATTTGTCTTTGGCGCTGAAGATTCCTGAACGGGAATGAACTGAAATGGATTAGTAATGCTCTTATATTATTGTCGTCTAATGTTCGACGGTCGTCAAGATGGGGCTAATATTCGAGTATTTATCCAGAGTGCCTGACATTTGGAGCATCTCCAAGCTTTGGCTTCTATCTATATTCCCAATTAATCTCGAAACTAAAGATTAAATTAGCGTGACTTAATAAACGCCCTGGAATTGCCGTAGTCATTGCAGCGCTTGGGTTTCGCGGCTTTTGTGGCCGACTTGCCCTGGCTAATATTAACTTCCGCCAATGAAGTCAAGCGGTTTTATGTGTTGGATTTAATGAAGCTGTCGCCAAAGATAGTGACGTTAAACCAGCCACAACTAACCAGAACAAGAATTGCACCTGGGGCCGATAAAATACTGTATCCACAAGGCCTTGAACAACTAGACCGGTGAGAGCCGCTGTCAGCCCTAGCGCCATCCAGCGCATACTAGGATTTTGCCAGAAGGTTAAATGGGCCTTGGCGTATAGGCTTACCGTCAATAAAAGTGACGAGATTAAACCAAGCAGTCCGCATTCCACTCCTATTTCGAGGGGAACACAATAGGTGCCGAGGGCGTCAAATCCACTCTTCATATATAGACCGTAGGCTAGAGGGAAAGTTGAGTTGCCTGGTCCGATGCCAAACCACCAGTTGTCCATGAACATTTTGGCTGATGCCCGCCAGACATAAATGCGATAGGCATTAGAGCTATGCTCTGAGCCGGCAAAAATAGAAAGAATTCGGCTTTCAAAAGCGGGAAACTTAAAATGCACGAGCAGTGCGCCAGCCAGCGCGGAAGCAAGTAGAGCAATAACAATTGGCGCTATTAGTTTTTTGTGTTTTGCCACCACATAGAAAAATAGTGCGCAGACAATTACTATAGCCATTGCCCCGAGGGCGAGAAAAGCTCCGCGGCTGCCAGTGAGAACTGTCGCCAGGCCAATTGTCAGGGCCATGCCAAGGCAAAACAAAGCTGCCAGCAGTCTTATATATGTATTCTTAAGCCAACCAAGTATTTCATTACTCTCTTTGGCCATCCAGCAATTAACGCTCAGAGCAAGTGCTAGGGGGAAGAGCGGGATGAGATAGCCAGCCAGCAAGTTAGGATTGCCCAAAGTTGAATATATGCGTGTGCCTTTTGACTCGACTGTCGGGTCTTCCCAGGTCGCCAGCGGAGCCACGCCAATTTTGTATTGGTATAGACCATAAAGGCTAACAACAAAAGCAGCTAAAACTGCCGCTAGAATTAGCTTGTTTAGCCTTTTGGGCGTACTCAAGACACTTGTAAGCAAAAAATAGTTGATGATATAGACTGCGACTTTGCTCAAGCCCTTTATGCTTTGCACCAGATAGTGTGACGAAAAGGTGGCAATAATGTTGGCTGCTAGGTAGGCGAGAACTAAAGCGTCAACTGCTGAGAACTGTCTTTCCTCTTTGCCTCCGGCCAGTCTGCCGACAATCCAAAGCACCATGGCTGCGGTTGAAAGCAGAGCCAAGGCACCTTTGTCATTGGCAAATTGAGGCAAGGCCAGTACAAGAAAGAGCAGACAACTTAAGGCAAAGGCAAGTTGCTGTAAGGTGCTGCCAGCTGCACTGATGGGTGTGTGTGCAAACCTGGCTCGAATGGCATTAAATAAACTGACTAACCAGCCTAGCAATGCTGAGCTTGTTAGAGCATGGCCCCAAGTCTTGTCTAGGGCGGAGAAGCTTAAAAAAGAAGCTAGTTGAGTAAGCATTATTAGAGGGCCTGATTGATGTCTACCACCACTCCTTGCACTCTGTATTTGAAGGCTTCTAGCTCAATCTGATTGCCAAGCTTAATCTTGTTGCCGCGAATGACATAACCGTCATCGGTAGCATCGGCTTCATCTTGCACAGTTACGTAGAAATCATGGGCTATGCTGTTGGCTGGGTCGGGAAAAGCCATGGCCTTCTTGCCGTCTGGGCTTAAGAAAGCCACTTGTTTTGGTTGGTGATCAACTTTAACGATGGTCATAGGAGGCTGCACTGGCTGATTGCGAATGGTAATAGAACTCTTGTCGCCTACCTTAAATAGATTGGTGTCTTTTGTCTTAAGTCCAGTGATGAAGACTTCAATATTGACTTTGTGCGTGCCCTTAATTACTTGATCAACTCCGGCGTGCCCGGCTTTTGCTAGACCGAAGCCTACTGCTGAAAGTAAGGTTACTACTACTAAACCGTAGTCGAGTATATTCAACCTGCGCTTACTCGATATCTTTGAATCAGGCGTGTGCATTGTCTTGAGGACCCTCTGACTAATCGTTGACCATAATACTAGAATCAACAGCTAAGAGCCCTAGCGCTAGCCCTCGGCTGCTGCTTTCTTCTTAATTGGTTTCGCTGGTTCGTCTTTCTCGAAGAAAATTGATACTGCCCCAGTAACTCTCCTAACTAGACGAACTTTCTCAAATTCGATTTCTTCACCGTACTCAAGCTCGTCTTGAGCTTTCTCTTTGAGCAAAGTGATTAATAACGTGCGCTCTGGCTCAGAAAGCTGTATGGCCCCAACATGATTGTCGTTGGCTAGCTTGAGCAGTTGCAATGTTGACATGTCCGGTGATATTGCTGTCATTCGAACTATTGTACTAACTAGAATTGCTCTGACTCGAAATCTGGATGAGAGCAAGAAAAGATTTTTTTTGCAAAGCATGGTGATTCTACGAAATCGCTTGTCGAAGAATTCGCCAATGTCGATAGACCTATTCACGCGAGGGCGACACCCCAAATTTGTAGAGGAATTACTAATCATGGCGATTGAAAACAACGAAGTTGAAGTAAGCAAAGTAGAGTCCACCCACAACCCAAAGTTTCACGAAGAATTGCAGGCCGAAACAATGTTAGATCCTAGGCCAGAGTCAGCAGCTGAGAAGAATAATCCAGAGGCAATGCGCATTTGTGAAATGTTGGCAGCTAATGAACTGATGATTGCGCAAATTAAGAATCATGCTTTTCAAGTTGCTGATAGAGCTTGCGAAAGCATTGGCAGACTGCCATATAATGTTCAACGCGAATTTATGAATTCAATTTCTAAGTTCAATGAGCCCAATGATCTTGTCTACAACAGAGTCAGAGAAACCTATGAGAAATCACAGAACGCTTAATTGCCTATGTCGTTTGTATTCTTAGGCGTTTTAATAAATCTTCTAGTGCTGGTTTAACGGTGTGGCCCGTTGGCAATTTAGAAATGGCAGTTTCTTCTTCTAGAATCCTGCGCAAGCGCAGGTATTCACTCTCATAGAATTTAATATCGTTGGTCGGTAAGGTCGCTTTTTCTCGCGAATTAGCTTTGTAGTCAATTAGTTCGTCAATATATGGCAGTTTGAATTCTTGGTTGAGAATGGTCAAATTAGCCTCTATTTTCCCGGTGCGCATCAAGTAGATGCCAGTCAGAAGCACACGGAATACATAGAGCAATGGTTTGACCTTTTTATTCTCAAGGCTTTCGAAGAGTTTCCATTGCAAATAGTTCGTCTGGGTACTTCATTGGCTTAGCTGTCATTTCGTCATCTCGCGGCGGGCTCGAATCAAAAAGTCGTTGGTCCATTCATAATCTGGTCGCTCTGGCAATAGTGTTTTGTCAAAAGCCGCGGCAAATTGACTATGTAGCTCTAGTCGCCAATTATTTACTTCATCCCATGAAGTTTGGCCATTGCGAATGGCCAGTAAGCGCTCGCGATTGGCTTCAATTTTTACAGGCACAAAGCCTTCTTTCAAGATTGTTATGCCAGATGAAAGGAGTCGCACTAAGTGCATTACATGCTTCCACTTAAGTTCGCCAGTGCCTCTCAAATCGCCTTCTAATTTTTTAAATTGCGAAAGTATGTAGCCATTGTAGGTTTGATAGACAAGTTTTGAGAGCAAGCGCGAGCGCTCACGCAAAAGCTCCTGGGCAATCTGTGAAGCTTCTTCTACCATTGGCGTGTAGAGACATTCAAGTACATTTGGATTAGCCTTGAGTGCCAAGATCAAAAATTTCTGCAATTCCCAGAAACATTCTTGCTTCTCGTCATTCTCGATTTGTTCGGGAAGCCCATAGAGTGACCAATGCAGTTCAGCTGGGGGCAAATAAATACCGCGTCTATCGGTATCCGAACCTTCTACATCAAGACCATAGGCGCGTGAACCAACCACGCACCGGTAAATAATATATTGGCTCAAGTCTGAGTCGTCGGCTAAGCTATGGGGCCGATCAAAGTTGAGGCTTTGTACTTGTTTGCGAATGGCGATCTCTTGGCGGTGCAGACCGACTTGTCCGCCATCCGGAAACTGAATCAAGTAAGCATGTTTGCTATCAGAAGGGCTTTTGATTATTTTGCCCACCGTGCCCTTGCGCCGCAGTGCTTCGCCACCTTGGCCACGACACTCTACTAGAGTGACTATCTGCGTTCCCGCAGGGAGAATCAAGTGGGGCTTGATGTGATTTTCATTAGTCATAAACAGCTACTCTAGCATAACTATTTTAGGTGCTTTTGCTTCAATTTTTAAGAGAGTGGGCATATTCAAGGTATTACGTAGGTCAGCGGCATATAGAGTTCAGCTTGATCTTGAAGGCATCTTAACTACTAGTGGGGATTGCTTATTGAGAGTCACTTGCCGTGTCAGAAGCGCAAAGAGACAAGCACCTCGGAGAGCTTCTGGAGCCGTGCTTGTTGAAGCAGTCGTATCAACTTGCATTTTATTGCCGATCATTATTTTGACAATCTGGGCCTGGCTTGAGATTTCTTACGCTTACATAATTGGCATGAACATGACTGAAGCTGCCAATCTTGCCTCTCGTGCTCTTGCTGTTGAATATTTTCGTGACCCATCGGTAGCGCACGATTTGGCTAAGCAAAACCGAGTGCTCTCGCGCATTCGCATTGATAATATGGTTGCGAGCAATGCCCAGTTCAGTATTCCCGATGGTGGTTGGCAGATCAAGAAGGCCATGTTTAGCTCTCCTGAGTCTGTCACTGTGATCTGCACCTATATTCCAGGTGAAGGTAATCCTCCCCTGCCAAAGTTTCCTAATCCAGATCCCCTCAATTTGCGCGAAAAGGTAAACATTAGTTCGTCAGCTACGGCTTTTATATATTGATAGGGTGATAAGGGGAATCAATTTGAGATCACACCGCAAAAATCGCTCTCAGTTTGCTCAGATGATGCCTGAATTTACGGCTTCTCTGATCATGATTGTGCCGCTAATCATAATCTCTATATATGTAATGATTGAAGCCAGCGAAGCTTATGTTATTCATTGCACTCTCAAACAAGCTGCTAGCACTGCTGCCAGAAAACTTGCCATGTCTTACGGTCTTGATCCAAAACATACTGTGGCTCGCTGGTGTGAGATTGTTTCTTCGATTGATTATCCTGGTGTGGTTAATAGCTACAAGCAGTTTGAGCTCGCTGGACAAGGGTTCAATGAAACGTCTAATCCACCAACTGTCACTGTAAAAGTGCACTTTGTCTCAGACCAGTACGGTTGTAGACATTTTCCTGAGCCCGATATTCTTGGCCTCGGCAAAGGCTTTGAAATCGTAGCTGAATCCACTTGTCGCCTAGAGTGAGGGGATCGACAGTGAGTTTGAGATAGCCATTAAAAGGCCCAAGTCTATATGCATGATAGTAATGGAATCTTCTGCAAATTTTTGGCACTGCAATTGAGAAGGCAATAATAATGAGTACTCGCACTAAAGCCACCGGCCGATATTGCAGAAATGCCATGGTTATGCGTAGTAAGAAAGGTGCTCTTAGCTCAGTATTTTTGTTGGCTCTGATTTTTGGATTGTTGATCCTTGGTTCAATAGCCGTTGATTTCGTTCACGGTTTTTATGTGAGAAAGCAGCTACAGGTGGCGGCTGATTCAGGAGCCTTGGCTGGTGCCTTTATGTTGACTAATCCGGCACCGAGTCAGTTTCAGCAGAAGAAAGCTAGAGACTGGGCTATCGACATGGTTGGACGCAATGCCTCTGATAATCAGCCTTTGGTTAATGATGGCCAGAACGTAACCGTTGATGTTGAGATCAATTCAGTGCCGATGAAATTTCCCCATACCTGTGAAGTTGTCATAACTCGCCAGATGCCTACTATTTTTGCCAGGTTCGTTGGCTTCCCCAGTATGCCGGTTAGTGCCATGGCCGTTGGCGGTGCTTATGCTGGGCTGCGTACAATTTCACCCAATCAAATATTACCCATTGGCATTTCGTGGAAGGCTCAAAGTGGAATTTTGCAACTTGATCCGACCAAACCCAAGCAAAATGCTACTTGGATATCAAATTGGAACGGCATGGGCAATCCTAGTTTAGATGTTGGTAGCAGTCCGGTCTCAATCAATGGAAGCAGTGACCCGGCCATGATGAATTCGTTAGTTGGCTCTACATTCTTTTGCCCAGTGGTTAAGGGCTCAACTGATGATGGGCCGATGCCTAAGAATCAAGAAGTTCTCGGAACAACCAAACTTACTTTGAAAAGGGTCAGGGGGCCTAATGAGCTAGAAGTGCAAATTTCAGGCGGCGGTATTTTAAGAGGCCGACCAGGATTTCCTAATTTGCCAACAGCCGGCACAGAAGATTTGGCCTTCGCTCTTAGTTCTCAGTCGTGGCGCATTCTTCTACTAGACAATGATGTTGCTCGCAACGCCACTCTTGAGAAGACCGCGCGAGTATGGTAGTTGAAAAAAACTTATTCAGGCAAATTGAGTTGTTCTAGATGCTGCAGCATTTCTTTTTGATTGGTGACTTCAGTACCTGGTTTCCGTACCACAATTGAGGCCGCGAGATTGCCGAGAGCCATGGCTTCTGGCATGCTTGCGCCTGAGGTGAGAGCCAGTGCCATTGTTGCTACAACGGTGTCACCAGCTCCGGTGACGTCAAATACTTCTGAACGGTTGAAGGCCGGTAGTTCAACCATTGGCTTGCCGCGCTCAAAGAGCACCATGCCGTCCCCACCACGGGTGACCAAGAGTGCTTTCACTCCAGACTTATTCAAGAGAATTTCGCCTAGTTGTTTGAGTGATTCTCTCGATGTGATTTTGATACCAGACGCAGCTTCGGCATCAGGTTGGTTTGGTGTCATCAAGGTGCAATTACCAAAGCGTTCAAAGCTGTTTTGGGCATCGACAATTACCATAGTGTCACGATTTTCAGCCAGAGCTCTGACTGCGGCTATGACACCATCGGTGATGACACCAGCTTTGTAGTCAGAGACTATGATGGCGTTAAACGATTGATTAGCCGTGTTGATTTTTTCAATTAAGCGCGACTCAATTTGCTCGTTAATTTTGGCGTGCGATATGCGATCGATACGCAGGAGCTGCTGTAAGAGTGAGTGCGATTTTGAAATTACCCTACTTTTGACCGTGGTTGGTCGACTGTCGTCTTCAATCAAATCATAAGTGATGCCGTAGCGTGCCAGTACAGAGGCTAGCTTCGGTGCGTAATCATCTTTTCCACAGACACCGATAGCATGGCATTTGCCACCCAGGGCAGTAATGTTATGAGCTGTGTTGGCGGCACCGCCTGGTATAAGCTCTGTATCGACATGTTCAAGCACAAGCACTGGTGCTTCGCGCGAAATTCTTTCTGGTCGGCCTTCTACTAATTCGTCGATCAGTAAGTCACCCACCACAACAACTTTTCCGCCGCTTAAATTGATAATGCGATTGCGCAAAGCTGATTTAGAAAAGAGCGAAGGAACAAGTGGTGTCGTCAGACCCAGTTCAGAAATTTGCACGCGTTCTAGTTCCTTAAAAAGCTGCTTGCCGGTGGGGTTATCGGGATCTATTCCTAGAGCAAACAAAGTCGCTCTTTTAGCCTCATCAATATATCGTAAATGTTGATAGAGACGGGCTAGATGAAGTGTATTTGAGAGAGCGTCAGCAAGATTGTCACAATTGAGTAGTCTCTCTCTGGTTTCAATTAAGCCCTTAGATTCGGCGCGGGAAAGGCTTGTGCCGTATTTTTGTTCGCTAGTCGGAGAGGTTAAGGCCAGCAATTCTTCAATTCTAGGCTTAAACCTTTCAAAGGTTTTATCTTCACTGTGGTCTGGGGTGAATCCTGATTTGCGCCCGAAGAGTTCTGGCCGCAAGAATATGGGAAGACTACCTATTACGGCTTTCTCGGTCTGGCTCATGACCGTAAACTCTCTGCTTTTCTGCTCGCTCCTTCCCGCAGGCTCAATATGGCGGGTCATTTTAGGCTCTTGCTCTTGCCCCTTTAGCAGATAATTGCGCCGAGCCGTCTCTTTAATCATGCTGGCCTCGGTATCGGCCTCATAAGACTGGGTGACGTCAAGCTCTAGTCTATTTTTAGCCTGAGCAGCGCTGTCTTCTTTGCCTAGTCGCTCAGTGCCCTTGTCTCGAGGGCTATCGTCTTGATATTGACCGCTGTTGGACATTTATTCCTCTGCTTCAAGTCTAAGTTAGTCTATCAGTGTTAAAATTCTTTCTTTAATAGACGGGTCAAAACTGCCACACAATTGAGACTAGCAGATGCTATTTATTCAGGCTAATAGACAGGCTAAGAAATCTACTCCCAAATTGGCAAGTAAATCGGCCAAGAGAAATATTCATTTTGCTATTTTGCTCCTTTCTTTGTTGTTAGCAATTCCCTCGCTAACAGAGGCTGTATTGGCACAGACTACTACTCTGGCTCCGAGTCAGACACTGGGCCCAGAATTGAGACCGGCCCTGAAATCAGCTGCTAGTTCTAAAGCCATTCGCACTGATACTGCTACTGCTGTCAAAATGGCACGGATGCGCTGGTTAGACAAAATGGTGACAGCTGACCCTAGTCTTGTGGCTGCCATTTGTAGTCATGCCGCTTCCGCCCGGGTACTGGCTGCCCATCCTCATTTAGATAAAATTGCTGAAGCTGACCACTATACTTGTCGGCGCATCACTAAGTGGGGCTCAGCTGCTGTGGTCTTGACCAAAAACCCTCAAGCCTTGCGAGTGGTTACCCTTGACCCTGAAGGAATATACAGAGCAATTAAGCATGACCGCACAATTGCGCGTCGCTTGACTAAGAATGCCAATTTTAACCAGATGGTTGTTGAGAATCCTGATCTTGGCAAGCTGCTTTCTCGATACATGTAAGCCTTGAATTTTCCCTTCTCACTACTTGAAATTTTTCAGGCTCTCTTAATTGGTCTGCTCACCGGCCTTCTTTCTGGCACCTTTGGCGTTGGAGGTGGCATAGTCTGCACGCCAATGCTGCGTCTGATTATGCATTTAGACGCTCATATGGCCATTGGTACTACTTTGGCGCTGATAGTGCCTACATCGGTGGCTGGGGCCTCTAACTATGTCAAAGAGAAATTAGTTGATCTCGATATGGTCAAGCTCCTTGTCTTACCGGCCATTTTAGGCACCTTGATTGGTGCGGAACTGACCGTGCGAATGCAGGGTCGCACTTTGATGTTGCTTTTTTCGGCACTAATTTCTTTGGCTGCAATAGACTTGCTCTCCGGTTTTAGTAATAAATTGAAGCAAAAGGCTGCTGCTCAAGTCGATATCGAGCAACCTAACTTGCTTCCTAGAAAGTTGAACTGGCTCAAGGTCTTTCCTGTGGGCTTGATTACTGGCTTACTTGCTGGCTTTTTTGGCGTCGGTGGTGGATTTATTCTCATACCGATTTTGCTCGCTGTTTTTGGCATGAGTGCCAAGTCTGCCTTTGGTACTTCATTGCTTGTGGTAGCCTGTCTGTCGGTGCCAGGAACAATCGCTCATAGCATTAACCATCATGTACAATTTTTACTTGTACTTGTTATGGTGCTTGGTGCTGTGCCCGGTTCTATGATCGGAAGCAAATTGGCCTTGCGCCTTAAAGATTCCCTGCTCAAGCGCGCTTTTGGTGCCATCATGTTAGCAATGGCTGCTTTCATGGTCTATAAAGAACTATAACTACTGTTTGAGTGACCTTCGCAATGCTTCACATCAAGCTGCTCGAGCTAGAATCAGAAATAATTGCCAGAGAAGAAGCTACTAGGGCTGCGACTTTGGCTGTCTTGCCAGCTGAGTGCGATTTGCTCAAACAGGCTGTCGAGCACGAAATTGGCCTGCATCTGGCCGATGTGGTAGCGAGTGATTGGCGCGGTTGGCTCACCTATAGAAGAGGTGCGAGCGAACTAATTATTATTCGCGGTCGTGCCTTCAAAGAAAACAGTATGTTTGGCAAGGTTAGAGCCGGTCTCGATTTTTCGGGTGGTCTTGATTCAATTGCCGATTATGCTCGGCAGTTCGATGTTTCGGCACCCCAAGATCTCGACCACTTGATGATCAATTTTGGTGTGGTGCCATCTGCGGCCAAAGGTCTTGTGGCAAATTCAACATCTGAAATTGATGCTACAGGTGGTGCTCGAGTCTTTCTCTGGTATGGAGAAAACCTGGCACCATATCGACTAATTTTTGAAGATGAAGTTTCTTGTGACCCTGAGCACAATTTGTTAGATGCCGTGGCTGAAGGGCTTTCGTGGATTGTAGCAAAGCCAAAGGAACTGACATTGCCGCAGTTTCTTAAGCACAAGAAATAGATTTAGAATTTCGCTTGAGCCTAGCCTCTGCTTGTTAAAGTTTTTTGATTGGGACAGCCTCAGCAACTTTCTCGTCAATTTTAATTTTGCTGCCAGCGTCTTCGTCATTCTCATTGCGCATATGCTGTACTGCAGCTTGAGCGAATTGCATCAGTTCAATTGGCACGGGGAAAATCAGAGTAGAGTTTTTCTCAGCCGATACTTCCACCATCGTCTGCAACTGTCTAAGTTGCATGGCACCGGGCACTGTGCCGATAACGCGAGCGGCCTGAGCCAGCTTTTCAGCGGCTTGGTGTTCGCCTTCTGCTGCCACGATCTTTGCTCTTCTTTCCCGCTCAGCTTCAGCCTGCTTGGCCATGGCCCGTTTCATGCTTTCGGGAATTTCCACGTCTTTTACTTCGACTGAAATGACCTTGACTCCCCAGCCTTCTGTTTGTCTATCAATAATGGCTGAGAGCTTGGCGTTAATGACATCGCGTTCGGTGAGAAGCTCATCTAGCTCGTGTTGACCTAGAACGCTACGCAGGGTTGTCTGGGCAACTTGTGATGTGGCATTGAAAGGGTCTTCGATTTTGGTGACAGCCTTAAATGGGTCGACCACTTGAAAGAAGCAAACAGCTGCTGTTTTAGCTGATACGTTATCTTTGGTGATGATTTCTTGCATCGGAATCGACATGGTGATGATGCGCAAGTCGACTTTTTTTGAAGTTTGAAAGATGGGAAAAACCAGCTGCAAACCAGGTCCACGTACCCCGTCGGCTCGACCAAGGGTGAAGACGATGAAACGCTCATATTCTTTGATGACCCTAAGCGATGTGAGCAAGTAGCCCATCAACAAAAACATGAAACCAATGCCAATTTCCATCTCATCTCCAGTATTTATCAGAAGCTAATACGGGAATACCATTAGATAGATACCCGCTGGGGAGAAGGGCTAGTCGTGGCTCTATTTGTTCAGGTTCTCTAAGTTGTTCAGCGAGTTCAGTGAGTTCAGTGAGTTTAGGGCGCTCAGGGAGTATTGGCACTCAGCTTCTGTTGCCGAAGTCGCTCTCGATTCTTAGCGAGGTAGTCTATATTGGCAAACGAATTGCCCGCCGCCACAGCTACCAAGTAGCCGTTCTCGTTGTTGCGTGGTGGGAGCTCGCGACCAATATTTTTATCGAAAATTTCTTTTGCTTTAGCGTCTGAATGAACGGTTTGACCGGCAATACTGACTGTTTGTTGCATGTTGAGGTTGCCAAACTCTTCACCTCTAAATGTCACCCCCGTGCCTTCGACTGTATATTTGCCTTCTCGTCCCCCGCCCATTTCTGTGCCAGGTTGAAAGCGAATGGGGTAGACCCCGTTAGCTGGTGTTGTGCGTGAGTGTTCCGGAGCAAAGCTGTCAGGTTTGCCGGTTTTGGGTTCTGCTGAAGCCAACTCGTGATTTGCTGACAAAAATTCGAGGCTAAATGTATCTTTGCCTTCGTTTGCCGCTGAATGCAGAACTTCTATGCCTTTTCCTTGCAGTCTTTGAATTGCCTGGTTTGTGTCTACTAAGATTTTGCTCCAGTCTCGCAGCACTTGATGTTGATTTGGATCGTCGGCGACTTTACCCAGGCGGTCGAGAATATCTTTTTGTGTCTCTGGGTTCTTCACATTTTCAGGAGTTATAGTGTTGTCTTTGTTAGAGCCAAGAAGCTTGTTGATTTGCTCGAAGGATGGGTCTAGTTGCCCCAAGCTGACGTTAATCACGTCTCCCTTTCCAAGTTTGAGTTTGCCTGAATCGATTTGATCCGCGATGCCATTCAAAGACTTTGAGAAGTCTGTGATTCCTTTGTCTTCCATGCCATTTTGTTGAACTCTAATGGCATTGAAGCCGTTCGCTTCGGCTAGACGAGCGCTGAATTCACCATGGGTAAAGCCTGTTTCGGTTTGCTTTTTCACCCCTTGGTTTGGCGCAGTGCTGACGTCGTTTACAGCAATTTCGGTCCCTTGAGAGACCACCAAGCTTTTGTCTTTAGGGTCACTGCGCAAGCTCGGGGCACTCTTTCTGAATTCGTCCAAGAACAACACAGTGGGTTTATTTGGATCTAACTTGCTTGTGTCATTGAGAATTTTGAACGGCTCTTCTGCAGGCTTCTGGCTAGAGTCAGTGCCTGGTTTTACATCTGATTTTGTTTCGGTTTTTGCATCAGATTTTGATTCTTGTTTGTCGGGATTGGCTTCTTTGTGGCTTTTCTTCTTTCCGTTTTTAAGTCCGCGGGTGATGTCGGCATCATCACCATCGGCTGCTGTGAGCGGCTGATCAAGTTTCGCTAGTGGATCGTTCTGGGCAAAATCGAGGACGGCTGGTGAATTGTTGTTCTTTAGACCAACACCGTCGCCCGACTGAAAAGAACTCCTGGCTGAACTATTTGAAGAACTATTTGAAGAACTATCTGAAGAATTTTCCTGCTTTTCTGATTTAAACAGCTCTATGCGATCAATATGCTGGGTGGGAGCCTCTCTTTTAGGGAGATTCTCTTGCGGAGCATCAATGCGCGTATCGGTTGCTGCTGCCATAAATTGACTCTTTGGGGCCTGGTAAGTTTGGTAAGACTCGTAAAAGTGGGGGTGCCATTGGGCTTACTAATCTGTACCTCTCTATTATTGGGTTGAGGCTGTGAAATACACGTGAAAGTAGCAGCCGACCATGTTTACAGGGGCTCTAGCCTGCCTGCTCATGACAGACGATTTCGTATTTAATACCCTCTAAATCTTTGAAAAACAAAGCATAGTAGCCTGGTGGAACATATTCGGGATACTCCCTAGGAGGGCTCACTATCGTTGCTCCGATTTCTTTGAGCTCCAGATGTAGCCTGTCGACTTCAGCGCGAGACGAGGCCTGGAAGGCAAGATGATGAAGCGCCCCTGGCTTTCTACGATTGATGGTTGCGTTGGTGAAAGCTTTTCTTGGTGAAGTAATGGCAAAGCACAAGCGTGGATGCTGCCACTCCACCACATGAAACTCGTGGTCGTTGATCACACCTTCTGACCGCTTTGCTGGGTCGAATCCCAGCAGCGGAAGTAGTTTGTCGTAGAATGGCACGGCAATGCTCATATCTTTGACAGTGATTTGGATATGATCAATTATTGGTTCCATGGATGTTTACCAAGAGTATTTTTCGAGTGAGGGCATGATTATTATAAAGCCATCGATAAATACTCTTAGTGTGATGTTCTGCTTGTGCGGTCTTTTTCCCTTGCCTGGATATGCTTTAACAGCAGAGGCCTTGGAGTCGTTGCCGGGGCATGCTAAGGTGCCAATATTGCAGGGGAAAGCGCCCACTAATGATCGATTATTCAAACGCGATTATTCAGCTCATCCGATTCTAGGCAGTAGAGCTGGTACCGCTCTTGCTAAACCTCCAACTATTGCCGATTGTCGTGCGCTGGCTGATATTGCATCTGATTTCAATTACTTCGAGCACTTCAAGGCTGAAGCATCTGCGGCGCAATCATTCTGTGACCTGATTCTGAAAGGAGGGTTTTCTGAATACTCGCCATCAGCAGATAGCGACAATTTGGATCGCAGGCGCGACGTACTTTTTGGCTATAATCAGATACCTGTGCGCATTTCGTATCTCAACGGTAGAATCACAAAAGCAGAAATTCGTTGGCGGATATTTGGTCCCGGTAAGTTCAAACCTACGGATCAGAACACCGTCGAACAAGTTCATGGAGACCGAGCCAAGCAAGCAATTAGTTTGCGCGATTCACTGATTGGAAAAAGCAAGGCCGAGATTCTGGCACTTCATGGTGAACCTCTCGTGAAGCTCGGCTTTAATGACATTTGGGATTTTAGAAATGATATAACGGCAAACTGGTTTTATTATTCCGAGCCGCTATTTCCGATGCGCTTAGCTTTCAGAGGTGATACTTGCTTTGATGCCTGTATTCTTACCTACGCACAAAAGCTTGACCTGATGATGTGGAGAATCTGTCAATTTGCTGGCTCTAAGCAGTCAAACATTCCACGCAATCTCGCTCACTGCGTCCTACCAGTCGACGGACCGCAGGGCAAGACCGTCGCCGAAATTGTGGAATTGTATGGAAAGCCACAGAGAATCGAAACTACGGGCGAACAGAAAAAAATGATTTATCCTATAGCCCCTGGCGCATACTGCGAACTAACAATCACAAATGGAAAGTGTGAGGAGCATGTCGCCATGATGGCTCAGACAGGTGGCGTACCCTACAGTGAGATGGATGATTAGGTATGGGATATCCGTCAACTGGGTATGACCCACTATTCTAATTTGTATTTAGGACCGTAAGCCCAGCTATGATGTGTTGCCAAGCTTGCTCGGTCACTCAGAAACTGTGCTTCTTTTTTATTGCCAGATTGCTCGAGATAAAATGCTAGGTTTCTATCGCTACCGGAAAACCACATACCACCGGGAACTAGGAACTTGGTTTTAATGGCATTGGAACGCCGTTCTAAAGGAATTGCTTCGTCTGTTTTACCTTGTCGAAATTTGCAACTTGCCAGCCCATCTAGGCTTCTGCCAATTTCAGGCGCGAATTCATAAAGTGCCTTTTCACGTATTTTCAGTGAACCGGCATAGCATTGCCAGCCTTTTTCAAAGTCTTTGCACTCGTCTTCATAGAATCGACCTAAGCCATCGAGCTGATTGGCAACTTCAGGATCGTTCTTTCCTAAAACGCTTTCAACGATTTGGACTGCTTGCTTATGCAAGTTCTCTGTTTGCTTAATTTCTGAGGCTGTGCTTCCTTGAGGACTCGTCCCCGTCAACCAATTTAGAGCCTCCGCAGCGTGCAACTTTCCCTTGCCTTCTCTCGTAAGTGAGGCCTTGACAGCACGATTCCACATATCATGTGCGCCACTGCTATCAGTGCTCAGGAAAGTTAGATAAGCCATAATATTTAGCGCTTCGGCATCTGTCGGATCTTTTGCAACCTCCTTCTTCAGAATTTGATAGCTCTCCCTAAATAGAAGTTCTACTCCTTGGTAGTCACCATGTTGTTGGCGCGAACAACCTAACTTGTACATAGCGATAGCTTTGTCTCGCTCACTAGCTTTGGGCGATTTCTTCAATGCTTCTAAGGCAAATCTGTGACAAAATTCTGTGGCGTCATATTGCTCGCGCATCTCGTATATTTTGGCGAGTTTGTTTGCTATAGCCACTAGGTCTGTAATATCGAGTATCGAATTGTAGGCCAGAGGACGAAGCAAAACTTCCTTGTAGAGCGGTTCTGCTGCCAGGTAGTTAGCTTTTTTGTAGTATTCATCAGCCTTTGCTTTTAGTTGCGTAAGATCAACTTTTTCAGTCTTCTGATTTTGTTCTGTTCTGAGATCTTGTGCTGCTCTTGACTCTTGTTCTTGCTTGGCTTGAGGCTGTGTCGATTCTTTGGTGGCACTGCAGCCAGATAGTGCCAATTGCATGACGAGCAAGGCGAATAATTCTGCTTTGAAACGAAATTGCATCAAATACTTCATGCGATCTCAATTTCCTTTCTATCTCTATTCAAACCTAGCACGATTCTCCCAGCATTGAGCTGCCTAGTCAAACGTTCGCTATGATTGCAGATATTAGAGTAAATCTAGTGCTTGTTTAGCCTGGGCGAAATCGGGCGCAGTCTCTGGGATTCGCTGAAGATCTTTCTTGGCACCGGTTGTGTCTCCAGTCTTAAGACGGGTAAGTCCTCGGGCATAATAGCCAATGAAATTGCATCTAGGCCGCAACTTGATTGACTTGTTTGCATCATCGGCAGCTCCCGATTTGTCGCCTAATTCAAGGCGAATTAGCGCTCGTTCTGCTAAAAATGAAGGCAGCGATGCTTGCAGCCTAGTCAATTGCAGAGCTTGGTTGTAGTCGGCAAGAGCTTTCTGATAGTCGCCCAGTAAGTTGCGCTCATGACCTCGATTGCGAAAGCCAAACGGATTGGTAGAATCGATCGCTATTATTTCATTGAAGTCTCGGATTGCACCTTTTCTATCGCCTAGTTGTGACCTAAGCAGGCCACGGGTTATGTGCATGTCAATGCACTTTGGATTGAGTCTAATTGCTTTGTCGTAGTCATCAAGGGCCAAGATATAGTGTCCAAGATTCTCTTCGCCGCGGCCGGCAGCTAAGAAGGTTTCGGCATCGTTAGTTCCTCGGCTTATTCTTTGAGTGGAGGCTTCAATAGTACCCGCATGGTCTCTGGTGTAGTTCAATGCCAGTGCCGCGACTAGGGTCAAGGCAAATATGTGAAATTGAAGGGGCGGAAGAATGATGGTTTGCACTGCTTGAATCTCATTGAGAACTCTTGAGGCGTGGAGTTTCGCGCTGCAAGGGTGTGTAGCAATGCTACCATTCCTCTCCTGCCTGAGAAAGCGTAGGAGTACGTGTTTGCTTGTTATGAATAGCCAATGCTATCGTGAAGTTGTTACCAGTTTCACTTGCTCGCTCGAAAGTGCGCTGCCTAGTTCGTGCTTTCTCGTTTATCTATGAATCATTTGGCTCCATCTCAAGAGTCCGCATTGGTTGTTGCTCTTGTTGCTGCTGCCCTGGCTTGAATGTTAATAGTCTTTATCTCTCCGTCAATAGCGGCAATTCTGTGAAGAGTTTTCGTTGCTATTTTCTCACTGCTGGATTTAGGTCAAAGCGATCGGCGTTCATGACTTTGTTCCATACTGCCACGAAGTCTTTAACGAACTTCTCTTTGGCGTCGTCGCTAGCATAAACTTCTGAGATTGCTCGAAGCTGTGAGTTAGAGCCAAACACTAGGTCTACTGCGGTGCCAGTCCACTTTATGGCGCCGGTCTTGCGATCTACTCCTTCGTATACATTCTCATCTGTGGCTGACTTCCTCCAAACCGTGTTCATGTCGAGCAGGTTGACGAAGAAATCATTGGTCAACGAAACAGGTCGCTTAGTGAAGACACCGAGTTGTGAGTGGTCAGTATTTGTATTCAAGACTCTCATGCCGCCCAGTAGAACAGTCATTTCTGGCGCAGTTAGTCTCAGTAGTTGTGAGCGATCTATCAGCTTTTCGGTGACAGACCTGTCGAGCTTTTGACCGCGGAAGTTACGGAAGCCATCTGTAGTTGGTTCGAGCACTTCAAACGACTTGATGTCGGTCAATTCTTGCGTTGTGTCAGTTCTTCCTGGTGAGAATGGAACCTTTATGTCGTGCCCGCCGTTCTTAGCGGCGGCTTCAACACCGGCGCACCCACCAAGTACGATTAGGTCGGCAAGAGATACCTTCTTCCCGCTGGTTTGCGAGCTATTGAATTCAGTTTGAATTTTCTCGAGGGTTTGCAAGACTTTTGCTAGTTCGGTTGGGTTATTTACTTCCCAGTTTTTTTGAGGTAAGAGTCTGATGCGAGCACCGTTGGCGCCACCACGTTTGTCCGAGCCTCGGAAGGTTGAGGCTGATGCCCAGGCTGTCGATACCAATTGTGGAATAGAGAGACCTGATGAAAGAAGCTTGCCCTTGAGAGTGGCAACGTCTTGCTCGTCAATTGACTTGTAGTCGGCAACAGGAACTGGGTCTTGGAATAGTTGCGGTGGTGCAACTAGTGGGCCTAGGCAGCGGCTCACGGGCCCCATGTCGCGGTGGGTGAGCTTGTACCACGCCTTAGAAAAAGCAATTCTCAACTCTTCAGGATTTTCGTGGAATCGCTTTGAGATTGGTGCGTAGATTGGGTCAACCTTTAGGGCGATGTCTGTGGTGAACATCATTGGTGGGTGTTTCTTTTTCGGGTCTTGTGCATCGGGCACTAGTTCTTTCGAAAAGTCGCCCTTTGGTGTCCACTGATGACCACCTGCTGGGCTCTTGGTTAGCTCCCAATCTAGGCCCAATAGGTGATCAAAGTATCCATTTGACCACTTGGTTGGGGTAGAGGTCCAAGCACCTTCAAGGCCGCTGCCGATTGTGTCGTCACCATTGCCGGTGCCAAATGTATTCTTCCAACCGAGACCTTGTTGCTCTATGCTGGCTGCTTCTGGGGCTGGGCCAACATATTTATTTGGATCAGCTGCGCCGTGAGTTTTGCCAAATGTATGGCCGCCAGCAATGAGAGCAACAGTTTCTTCATCATTCATGGCCATGCGGTCAAAAGTTTCTCTTATGTCTTTAGCCGCGGCCAGTGGATCTGGCTTACCGTTCGGTCCTTCGGGATTGACATAGATAAGGCCCATCTGCACAGCTGCCAGTGGGTTTTCGAGCTGCCGATCTCCGGTGTAGCGCTTGTCGCCGAGCCACTTACTCTCTGGTCCCCAGTAAATATCTTCTTGTGGTTGCCAGACGTCTTCGCGACCGCCAGCGAAGCCGAATGTTTTAAAGCCCATAGACTCAAGGGCGCAATTACCTGTGAAGACCATGAGGTCAGCCCATGAGATTTTGTCGCCGTACTTCTGCTTGATTGGCCACAGCAGTCGACGTGCTTTGTCGAGGTTGACGTTGTCAGGCCAGCTGTTTAGAGGGGCAAAGCGCTGCGTGCCATAACCGGCGCCACCGCGGCCATCGGCTACTCGATAGGTGCCGGCGCTATGCCAAGCCATGCGAATAAACAGTGGACCGTAGCTGCCAAAATCTGATGGCCACCACTCTTGTGATGTGTTTATCAGCTCGGTGATGTCTTTTTTTAAGGCCACCAGGTCGAGTTTTTTAAACTCATCTGAATATCTAAAGTTTGCACCCATTGGGTTGCTCTGCACTGAATTTTGGTCAAGAATTTTTAGGTTCAGTTGGTCCGGCCACCAGTCTCTGTTTGAGTAAGCACCGGCCGCTGTAGGCATCCTTTCTGCGCCCTTTGCTGCGTCGCTGCCGCTCATCATCGGGCATTTGCCTGCTGGCACAGTTTTCTTGGCACCAGGGGGAGTACCAGCAGAATTTAGTTCCTTATCTAGTTCCTTCGCCGAAGCCGTGCTGATTATTTGACTTGCCAGCAAAAGCGAATAAACAAGATTCCTGGTTTTCATATGTGTTAGCCCCTATTGAAGGATCGCGTGATACCAAAGCAATTGCCAGTAGGTTCTTCGCCTATTGTCTATTGCCAGCTTGTTGTGAGTCAGACAGCCTTTTTTCAGGTTTGTTCCGACTCTTCTTGTTGAAGGTCACCAAAGAAGGTGACTTGCACACCGTGAACTTTAAATTTTTTGTCAAGGAGTTTTCCTAGCTGCTCAACTTTTTCGACCGGTACATCGACAATTTGACCGGTTTTTATATCAATAAAGTGATGATGACTCAAAAGATTAGCGTCGTAGCGCACTTTGCCAGGCTCGGCCAAGACTTCACGCACGACCCCTGCATCTTTGAGCGAGTTGAGGGTGTTGTAGACTGTAGCTCTAGATAGTGCCACAGGGAGCTTGCCAGACACAGCTGCCAAAACTTCCTCAGCGGTTGGATGATCGAGCGTATTTAATAGATACTCAGCAATAACCATACGCTGTGGCGTTGGTTTAACGCCATGGGAGACGAGGACTGATTCGACTGAATGATCGTTTGGAATCATAATATCTTTAGACTAGATCTAATCTCGCTGTTCGTCAAGTCACTATTTTATCAATTCTATGGCGCTGCCTACTAACTGAGAAGTGATAAATGCCAGGCCTCGGCAGCTTCGTCGGGTATCGCCTCTCCCTTAATTTTTCAAGCATCTATAATTTCAAGGCTTTGCAAATCGGGAGATTGATATAAATGGAATTGAGTCACCGGGGATTCCGTTCACTATTAGTCGTATCGCTGATGCTTAATTTCTGGCCGAACCTTGCTAGCGCCAAGGAGCAGCCGAGAGATGCTGCGCCAATCAGCTCGGTTAAAAGTGCAGCTGCAAAGCCAAAGAAGTCGTATGAAATCAAGCTCAAGATTTTAGACGCTGCCGCTCTTGAGAAACTACTCAATACCCGCATAAACAGCGGTCTTGTCGACAATTTCGGGCAATTCAGCAATATGTTTTTCGTCAGGAGCAAATTAGACACTGATACCTGCGTCGGTCTGAGCTCAGATGTCGAGGGCATAAGTGAGCGCGAATTGATGCCAGCTTTTCCACACTCATATAAATGCACGTTAAGAGAATTGCTCGATGTCATTGCCATGCAGACAAACACTAAATGGGCTTATCGTGAAGAGAGCCAGGTAATGGGTGCGGACAACCCTGACAAAAAGACTGCAGATGGAATCGCTATCTTTTCTTTCGTCGCTGCAGATGTGAAACCGCAATTTGAAATGACTGCGGCAAAAGGCTGGAAGAAAGTCGAACATAGTTCTTGGACTATGTTTGTGCCGCCCACAGCACCAATGGGTATGGATTTTCACGTCGGTGGCAAGCTGTCTGCTGATACGCCAGAGAAGTTGAAGGAGCTGCTTAAAACTGCGCCCCGTGACGCTGCACTTGATGAATACAAGCGGGTCAAGCCCGATGCTACTGCCAATGATTTGAAGCCAGCTAAGATTGGACCGTATGATGCCTATTTATTTGAAGCTGCCCTGCCACCAAATGGCGTGGAGAAAGTTCGCTGGAGGCAGTGGCATTTTGTCGTTGATAATCAATTAGTTTTTGTTATTAGCACATTGTTCAAAGATAAGGAAGCAAGTCTCTATCCGGATGTTGAGCAGATGATCAAAACCTTTAGAGTGCGCGAACCGAAAGAGAGTGAGACGATGTGAGGGGTTCATGCTCAATTGCATGCCAGAGAGATAATCAGCTACTCTGCTGATTTCGGTGTGCAGGCCAAAAGCGCTTGCGCGACCAATTTGTCTGAAGGAAAATCTTCTCTGAGTTTCACTAGGCTAGGATAGACAGCTGGATGACCTAGTTCTTTTGCTGCTTCCAAGGCGAGGTGCCAAACGTCATTCGATTCTAGTGCTGCAATCAGTGGTTCTATTACTCTCAGATCTTGGCAGCTGGCCAGGCCGGCTATTGCTTGGTAGCGAGTTTCGTCATGGGTATCGTCAATTCTGGCAAATAGTGCCTCTTTAATATTTTCAGTTACTGGCTGCTGATGCTGAGCGTCTAGATACAGGCCAAAGGTGGCCCAGTCGCGAACATCATCGTCTGAATCTTTTGATAAGGCGATTAAGGTCTTGATAGCTAGTGCATCATCACTGCGTCCACCAAGGGCAAAGGCTGCTGCATAGCGAGTTTCAGCAGTCTTGCTCTGGGCGACTTGGCTGAGAAACTCTGTACAATTGTCTATGTTGAGGTGTTTGACAGCATAGGCAAGAGCACCTAGTACTTCTTCATCTTTTTCAATGGCTGTCATTGCTGCGATTGCAGCGCTAGCTTCTTCTTCGTATGTACGCCCTGGGTTTCTCATTAGCACCAGTGCAGCCAGTTTTCTATCGCTCGCTTGGTGACTCACCGTTAGCTTGACCATGGCTTCGAAAACTTCTCGTGATCTGCTTTGCTGAAGCACGATAAGTGCCGGAGAGTGTTCCAGCCTGTCGCCTAAGGCTAATTCGATGAGGTCGTTGACTGGCAGTGCCTTTAAGGCTTTAATTTGATTGGAGGCTAGTTCGATTGAATAACTAGCATCAACTAGCGCCCTAGACAATTGAACCCCCGGAGTCTCATAGGTAATCAGGATATCCCATGGACCGATCGGGTCTCCGGCTCCAGGGAGCTTTTCGACTACATCTCTAAATTTTTGATCAAACGGATACTGCGCCATCTTGATCTTCCTGAACGGGGGCGGGCTTCCGCTTCAACCTAGCCACAAAGAATCCTGAAAAGTCATGACGCGATGGCAAGAATAGTGCATAACCTTGAGCCGCTTCTTTTTCTAGTCCAAGTTGCTTGAGCGAATCATTGATGAAGCAAGCGCTGATGTCATCGCGATCAAAATCAGCACCGCAGTCTTCATTGAGAAACCACTCAATCATGTCTTCGTTCTCTTCTTGCTCAATTGAACATGTAGAGTAAATCAAAGCACCACCTGGTTTGACTAGTTTTGCAGCGTTAGTGAGCAGCGCCTTTTGAATGACATTGACTTCGGCAATATCTTCTTCTTTTAGCTTTAGTCTGATGTCTGAGCGCTTGTTGATTACGCCGGTACCTGAGCAGGGTGCATCAACTAAGACTTTGTCGACAGGTGGGTTTTCGTAAGTGGTGCCATCGGCAACGTAAGTTTCGATGTTGGTTAGACCTAGTCGTAAGCGATTCTCTTTGACCATGTTCAGCCGCTTTTCATGCTTGTCTATGGCAATGATGCGACCTTTGTTGTTCATCAATTCGCCGATGTTGACTGTCTTGCCACCAGGAGCGGCACAGAGGTCAATGACTACATCGCTTGTTTGTGGAGCCATTACTTGACCGACGAACGCAGCGGCTTCATCTTGTACTGAGAAGATGCCATCATCATAGCCAGGAAGCTTTTCAATTGGCCCCTTGAGACTCTTTCTCTCCGTGACAACTAAACATGTGGGCACAAGCATAGAGCGCTCGGCGACAACACCTTTGTCGAGCAGCAGGCGCTGGTAGCCGTCTGTTTCCATGGCGATGTCGTTGACTCGCACGGTAAGTTTTGCTGGAACGTCAGATGCTTTAAGAAGCTTTTCTGTCTCTTCTGCGCCAAAGCGCTTCAACCAGCGCGATACTAACCACAGTGGCATTGAGTGGCGGTCGGCTAGTGCCGCTGCAAGTTCTGCACCTTCTAGCTTGCTCATGTCAATAGGTTCGGCGGTAAGTCTGCCTTTTTCAATATTGCGAATATGAGTACGCAGAATGCCGTTAACAAACTTAGAGAGGCCAACGTGACCAATCACCCGCGCTAGTTCAACAGCGGTATCGACCACAGCACTTTGAGGAATGTCTGGCATTGATTCAATTTGGAAGAAAGCAATGCGCAATAGATTGAGCAAAGGCGGCTGAATCTTATCAATTGGTTTGCTAGCAACGGCACCGATAGCTTTGTCTAGAGTATTTTTGTTGCGTAGCACACCTTGCACAAGTGCTGTGATAAAGGCCCGGTCTCTTTCTGATAAATCCCATTTGCTGCCATCAAGGGCATTAGCTAGAGCAATGTTTGTATAGGCACCTTTCTCTTGTACTTTTATCAAAACTTCTACAGCAATTTTGCGTGATGACACTCCGCGTTTGCGTAGATGCGAATCATTTTTCTTTAGCGCAGGCTTTGGCTCGCTATTTTCGCTCATGTAAGACACTCACCTGTTTCCAATCTAACACCGTTTACCCAGGCTGTCGCGGCTAATTTAGCCCGGTTCGCCGGTTGTACTTCGAGCAACTCTAATAGTTTCTTGTCACCACAGAGCACAAATACTTTCCCATCTGCTTTGACAATTTCACCAGGCTTGCCGCTGGCTGCTGCTGATTGTTGTCCTGCACTTGCGATCGCACTCGCATCATCCAGCATTTTTGTTTTTACTATCTTTAGCTCGGCATCTCTAAAATTAGCCATGGTAGCTGGCCATGGCGTGAGGCCACGCACAAGGTTGTGAATCTCTTGAGCAGGCTTGTTAAAGTCGATTTTGGAAATAGCTCTTGATAGCATGGGTGCCAAGGTCGTTTTGCTATCATCTTGTCTTTCGGGAACCAGGGTTTTGTTAATCAGTGCTTCAACGGTTTTGATTAATAGAGCAGCACCAACATGCGACATTTCAGTAGCTAGCTCTGGTGCTGTCATGTCTGGGCCAATTGCTATTTCGGTTTTGAGCAACATTGGGCCTGTATCGACACCGGCTTCGGTGTACATGGTGGTGACACCAGTGACAGTATCGCCATTGATCACTGACCAGTTAATAGGAGCGGCACCACGAAGCTCGGGCAAGAGCGACCCGTGCACGTTAATCACACCTAATGGTGCCATCTCTAAAACATTCTTTTTGAGAATCTGACCAAAGGCTACCATTACTAGCAAATCCGGCTGCAGAGCTTTCATGGCTTCGACAGTCTCGGGTGAGCGGGCTAGAGCCTGTGGTTGAAACACTGGTATGCCGTGAGCTTCTGCCAAGACCTTGACTGGTGGCATCTCCACTTTTCCGCCACGACCCTTTGGTCGGTCAGGCTGGCAGACAGCGGCGACGACCTTAAGACCGAGCTTTTCTTGATTTTCAATCAAGCTAGCAAGTGTAGGCACGGCGAATTGAGGAGTACCGAGATAAATGACTTTGAGCATATAGTTTAAAATCAGTGGTGAACAGACTGTATAGTGTATCTCGCCGTCGAGAGAAGCAAAAGTGAACTCGTCTAACACTTCAAAAAGAGTCTCGTTTGGCCTAGATGCCAGGGTCTGGCTTTTGGCGCCTGCCTGCATCTGGCTCAGTTTGTTCGTGCTGGTTCCTCTTGTAATCTTGTTGGTCTATAGCTTTGGCGGGCGCGATGACCTTGGTCGCGTCACCTTTGGCTTCAGTTTTGACAATTATTTGCGCTTTGTTAATGGGCCTTATCTTTCTGCTTTATCGCGCTCAATTGCCCTATCTACGGTGACAACAGTATCAACTTTGGTGGTTGGTTATGTCTTTGCCCTTTGGCTAGCGTTATTTAGCAAGCCTACTTTTCGCAATATATTGCTTTTGCTTATTGTTTTGCCACTTTGGACGTCTTCTCTCTTGCGCATTTATGCCTGGATAACGATTTTGCGACCGACGGGAATTTTGGCCCATATGTTTGCGGCTGGGGGCTGGCAGATGCCACCGCTGCTTTATACGCCCTTTGCTGTTTGGCTCGGAATGGTCTACAACTACTTGCCTTATATGATTTTGCCACTGTACACAGCCATAGAGAAGGTCGATATCAAGCTCCTTGAAGCCTCTCTAGATCTTGGAGCTAGCCCCCTGCGCACTTTGTTTAAGGTCTTAATACCGCTCACCAGTGGTGGTATCATCGCTGGCTCGCTCATGGTCTTTATTCCATCGCTTGGCGATTATGTTACCCCTGACCTGCTCGGTGGTGGCAAGTACATGTATATGGGCAATCTAATTCAGAATCAGTTTCTCGTTGTGCGCGACTGGGCCTTTGGCTCGGCTGTTTCAACCGTGCTAATTATTATTGTCTCTGGGGCCGTCTGGGTCTACATGAAGTATGCCGATACTAGTGAGATAGCCTGACTATAGGGGCGAGTGCTGTTTGTCGCCATTGATCCGGTAATGGACACCTTAGGCTGTGGGCTTCCAGTCTCCGCTTCGCAGAAGCGTCGCAATGACAGCCCTAAATTCCGGCGTGTCGACTTCGGCAAATGTGGCTTGTAAGCCAATCTCTGGTCTGGCCAATGACGCGAAGAATTGTTTCCAAGTCGGACGCGAAACGGTCAGGCTCTTTTTGTGCCTAATTAGAGCAACTGCCACCAAGGGCGCGCTCGATGTACTGAGCGTAATTTGATTGACAATGAATTCGTCGGGGTGCTGGGCAATCAGTCGAAACGGTCGTAATGCCTTTGCCGGAAAGTCCTTGAGATTCGTAGTAACTATCACATCAGCAGAGGCTGTGATCGCTGCAGCTAAGACATGCCGATCATTAGGATCGGGAAGTATCAGTCCATCTATCAGCGGCTCGTAGCCTGTCACCAGGCAGTCTTTAATGGCTGAATCCATTAGGTCGCGCAAACGTTCTAGCTTCTCACGTGTCAAATTTGGCTTGCGTTTAAGCAAGTTTGAGATCCATTCCTCATGAATCTGGTCTGTCCACTTAGCAGAAAACAGTCCGGTCTCTGCCAAGTTCAAAAGCAGATTCCGGATCATTTCTGCGTAAAGCACGCAGGAGTCAAATAAGGCGGTGTAGCCTGTCGGCGCGTTCACTTACATCCCCAATCCCAACTCTTCGCTTTCGGCAGCTAGCTTGCTTAGCGCATCATAGCTGTCCTTTGCGGTCTTCTGTTTGTATTCCATGAGATCCTTGAAGAGAATTCGGCGATGTTTTCCTTTGAGCTGGAATCTGATTTTTCCTTCTTCAAGCAGCTTGATTAAATAAGGTCGAGACACATTCATCATAGTGGCCGCTTCCTGCGTCGTTAATTCTGCATGAATAGGCACCACGAGCACAGCATTGCCGTGAGACATCTCCTGGAGAACGTTTAAGAGGAGATCGAAGGCCGCTGGTGATAACTCGACCTTGTTTCCTGTTGAGCTAGCGAGGACGTAATGCTCAGCCCTAGGTTCATTCTTCAATAGAGAGAAGGCCTTGGTGGCTTGCCGGATATCCGCTTCCTCCGGTACTACTGGTTTTTCGAGCCTCATGGCCATAACTGATCCTCCTGCTTCCTAATGTCTATCCTGCCAGATAATCGAAATAAATGCAATTAGATGCATTATCCGCAATTGGAGGCAATAGGTGCAGATATTGGTAATGTCTACAGGTGTTTCAGTAGACCTATTGCCCTCTTTGATACAATCAGCGGTAATTCCCATGCACTATGAATCCGGCCAAAATCACTGGCACGAAACTAAGTGTTGAAGTGAACGCCACTGTGGAATTAGTGATTATTAGGTAGTAGAGAAAACATTGAACGAAGAAATTGGAAAATCTATAAATGGACTGGACCATATGCTTGGTATGCATGTCGTCGAGTGTTCCATTGATAATGACACCTTACTCCTAAAGTTAAATCGAGGACAGTTTGCTTTCTTCTGCGACTACGAGATTTTTCCGAAATCAGCGTGTCTAAGAGATTTGATCGGAGCTACTTTAGAGCGAATAGATGACAGCGCTAAATCAATGTCCTTTGGATTTGATTCGGGTGTATCTGTCAAGTTTTCTTGGGATAAATGTAAAAACGTAGAGGCTTTTGCTGGCACTATTGATATCGGTGATGGTCAGGAGCTATGGGTTTCTGAAGAAGCCTGAAGTTAGCAATCTGGGACATTGCTGCTGCCGTTCAATTTGGCCCGGCTGGCTGCGTAGACGAGACATCACGCTAGCTGCTTTTGTATGTTGTTCATGATTTCAAATTCTTTTGAAAATCTAGTATTGCCTATCCCACATTACCTGGTTTGATTTTGCGGACGATGCTCAACATGCGCTCGTAGTCTGAGCGGAATAGTTGAGAGATGGCGCGACCAGCTTCGATTAGATAAGCCGTTGATGCTTGCTCTTTGTCGTATTCGGATCCGTGTCCGGTGCTGTGAGTTGTAGTTGGCCCCACTGCCCTGGCCCTTGCCGCTTCTCTCACGCAGGCGGCCATAAGTTCGTCGGCTGGAACACTCGTGACACCATTGAGCAAGCGTAAAAATTCGAACTCGCTAGATAGTTTCAACACTTCTTCTTGGCTGGCACTGTAGACAAAGTCGTGCACCTCAGGCGGTTGTGGTGGCAAATGTTGATAGATTGCCTTGTCGTTCCAATCTAGATAGCCAACAATCTGAGCATGTACTTCAGTTTTGAGCAGGGCGAAAATATGGGGTTGTTCCACCCGCAATTGATCTCTAGTTAAGCCAAGGGCACTAGGTTTGTGTACGCTGTCTGGTGGATTAGTGATGACATTGAAGACAATGGCAAATATAGAGATATCGTTCTCTGGCGAGTCAACTCTGACAAAACTACCAAAGCGCGGCTTCAGCACTTTACCATTAGAGTTGTTTTTAATTGTCTCAGCCACAAGACCAGTGATAGAAGAAGTAAGCACCTCTGCTAGGGGGCTCTGAGGCACAACCGCAGTTTTGCTATCGCTCTTCTTAGTCAGTGGGTGGAACCTCTTTATTCGGTTTGAAGTTCTCTACTGCTTCATCATCAGGAATGGCACCAATGGAGGTGCTCTGATTGACGATAATAGAAGTCTTGCCAGAATCATCGGCAATGTTTACAGCTACTTCTGCGTCTTTCAGTGTGCCACTGATTGTAACCAGATTGCCCATGGCTTCATTCTTTTCAATGTTCCAGCCCTCGCCCTTGAGGGCTGTTTCATACCAGGCAGCAACTTTCTCGATTGAGTCGCTACTCGAAAGATTTAGGTAGCGAGAATGATCGTTGGCGTCTTTGTCTGTTTCACTAGCTGACTGCGAACCACTGGCGATGGCACCAGGATAAACTAGTTTCTTTAGGTCATCAGGCACGGAACCTTTGCCAGCTCTTGATGTCTGCCGCATGCCGCCAGAGTTGAAGCTCACTTCTTTGCCGTCGCCACAACCACTGAGGAGCACTATGCTCATGCTGCTGGTGACGCTTATTGCCAGAAGCAGACTCCGAAGGCTGCTAGTTTTAGCTTTCGAATTAGCGAAAGATTTTGAAGAGGTTGATGAAAGAAATAGCATAGACACCATTTGATACTAATGGGCTGAATTGACTCTGATTTAGTTTTGACTCTGAATTTTCACTGACAGAATAATTACTCCAATATTCTAGCCGATTCTCTATGTGGGAATTTTCCCTCGGGCCCGCTTTGAGGCGAAAAAGCCCTCGCCCAGCATATGTACGCTTAAAACAGTGAAGCAAATAAGCAAACCTGGTATGACCGCGGCCCACCAATTGCCGGCAGTGAGGCAAGACTGGGCGTCTTTGAGCATGCTGCCCCAGCTAGGGGTGCTAGGGCCTAAGCCGAGACCGAGAAAGCTTAAGCCAGACTCCATAATGATAGCGTCGCTCACTAAGAGTGTGCCCTCGACAACGGCTGTGGTGGCTAGGGCTGGCAGCAGGTGCTTGCCTAAAAGTTGAGTAAATGAGCTGCCCAGGGCTTGGGCGGCCATGAAGAAATCTTCCTCTTTGATTGATAAGACCCGTGCTCTAGCCACTCTGGCCGATTCAAGCCAGGTAGTGGCTGTGATTGCCAGAATGACTATGAAGTAGGGCAAAAGCCCGTCTGTGTAGCTAGTTACCCCAAGGGCCGTAAGTAAAAATGGCGGAAAGCGCTCCACTAGCTCTGGGGCAGATAAAATCGAACTTAAGGTGAGCAAAAGAATAATCGAGGGCACGGCCAGCAGGGCGTCGACAGCCCGCATCATCAAGCTGTCAATTGCTCCACCTGCCAGGGCCGCTAGGGCGCCCCAACAGTTGCCGAGAGTGACGGCTACAAGAGCTGAGCAAAGGCCCACTGAAAGTGAGCCTAGGGCGCCGTAGGTAATCATTTTTAAGAGGTCATGACCTAGTGCATCGGTGCCGAGAATATGAGGTAAAGTAAGCGTTGGTGCCAAATTGACTGAGTTTAGGTTCGATATTGGCGGCTCAATGGTGAGTCCAAATACTGGCTGCAGCCAGCTTAGAACTAAGGGCGTCAGCGCCATAGTCAACAGCAGCCCTAGGCCGATGGCGCCGGCAATGAGTTTAGTATTGAGTTTGGGGCTGATTTTTCTCATATTTTTTCAATTTCGGCTGACGCTTACTGCTGCAACCTCGGGTCAAGGGCATTGTTGAGAACGTCGGCCAGCAGGTTGGCCAAAATGACAATTGTGCCGTAGAGCATCACTAGCCCCAACAATACCGGATAGTTGCGGCCAAAGGTCGAATCGACCATCAGTCTGCCCATGCCCGGTACGCAAAATATGGTCTCGATTAAGACTGAGCCGCCAATCATGGCCGGAAGAGAAAGGCCAGCGAGGTTGACCACTGGTAATAAGCAGTTCTTGAGAACGTGGCTGGTAATAACTTTCTTTAGTGATAAACCCTTTGCTAGAGCGGTGACCACATATTCTTTTCCTAGCTCTTCTATGGCGAGGGCGCGAACATACAGCGCTACTTTGACCATGCGACGGGAAGAGAGAATGATGGCCGGAAACAACAAATACTCGACAGCATATGCTAACGATGGCTCAGCGCCCGGTGGATGCAAGCCTAAGATGGGGAGATTGACTAAGGCGCTGCTGTAGGGGCTGGCGAGAAATGCCAGGGCGATAAAGGCCAGCCAGAAGTTGGGTGCGGAGTACCAGGCTAGTAAGGCGGCGGTAAAGGTTGATTCAGCTTTCTTGTTTTTTAAATTGAGTACAACTGCTAGTACGCCAAGCAGAAGACCTATGGAGAAAGATAATACTAGGGCCATTCCAACTAGTGTGAGCGTGGCAGGGATGCGCTCGGTTATCACTTCTTTGACGGGGCGGCCGTCGCGGTAAGAGCGACCTAAAGCATTAGTAGAAGTGACACTATCGCTTTTGACCCAGCCGGAGAGCCAGAGCAAATATTGCTTAGCTGGGCTTTGATTGAGGCCATATTCTTGGCGCAAGAGTTTGAGATCTTCAGCGGGCAGCTCTTTTTGGGAGGAACCAAGCATGACGTCAACGGGGTCACCAGGAAGGGCGCGCATTAAAGCAAAGCTGACAAGAGAAACGAGGAAGAGCATGGGAATGGCTGCCAGTACTCTCCTTATAATCATTTTTCGGCTTACCTAATGCTGAGACAAAACGTTAAGCTAATAATAACCGCAATGGCTGTCACTTCTTGCTTTCTATTGCAGCGAAAAGGCACTTGCCGTCTTGTTCGAATTGACAAATCAGCCCCTGGCAAATAGCATGTAACACAGCTTTTAAGTTATGCGGCGGCATAGCCAAGTGGTAAGGCAGAGGTCTGCAAAACCTCTATCCCCCAGTTCGAATCTGGGTGCCGCCTATCTTTTTACTGATTACTGACGACTTAATAGACTGGTTTTCTGCCGTTTATTAATGTTGCGAATTTACAACTTCGTTTCAGTAACTTATCATCTAAGGGCCGTTCAAGTTACAATAAGTACTTGTCTTGTATTGTTTGCTTGTCTTGTGGGCAGTTGGCGCAGTTGGTAGCGCGTTTCCTTGACATGGAAGAGGTCACAGGTTCGAATCCTGTACTGCCCAAATCTTTTTATTGATTGGTAGGACTAGCTTTTGAGCTGGTCCTTTTTATTGACCGTGTCGTTCCCATGTTTCTTAGATTGAACTAAATCTTTCCAAAAGTCGTCTTAAATAACAGCGGTTTCTGGGCAGGATGTCTCTATGGGTAAGCAAGCGGCATTATTGGTTCTGATTCTTTGTGTTTCGACCTTTAGTCAGGTCGAAGCATCAGCAAAGAGTCGCCAGGCAGTCAACGTGATTAGTCAGAAAGCTAATACGCCCAGCCCATTTGCTGTTGGCAATTTTTTTAGTGCTAGTGCTGCTGCTGCGGTTAAGCCCAGTGTCGAGAAGCGAGCGGGGCCGAAAGATGCTATTGGCCAAGCCCTTACCGATCATAATCCAACATTAGAGCAAGTGCGCTTGATTCCTTCTCTGGATGGCCCTCAACGCAAACAGGTCAATGATTTGTTCAATGTCTATCGCAGTGACTTGAAGCTACTTAACGAGCAACTGCGACCCTTGCGCGAAGAATTTAAAGCGCGCCTAAAATCTGAGAAAGAGAAATTCGACAAAGAGAAGCAAGACAGAGACAAGCTAGCCAAAGAGAAATTGTCCCCGGAAAAATTAGCCAAAGAGAAGCAAGAGCCAATTAAAGCCGAGCCAGCTAAGTTTGTGCCAGCAAAAGAAGAAGAGGACGCTGCTATAGCTGTCGTTGTCGCAAAAATCAAAGAGCGACAAAATCAGTTCACTCAAGCCTTGAACAAAGTTGTGAGCCCAACGCAGATGCTAGAGCTAGAGCAGCTCAGACGTGGCAAGGTGCCAGCGTATGCCCAATAGAAATAAGAATAAAAGTGACCAGCAAATCAGGCACTTGCTTAAGCGTGCTGGCTTTGGCTTTACTCCTGAAGAACTAGCGCCCTATCTTGAAATGGGCTACAGCAGTGCCCTTGATCAGCTAACCAGTCCATCATCAACTGATAATAGTGCCCTCGATAGTATGCTAGCTGAGCAGTCTTTTGATTTCACCAATCCTGATGATATTAAGCGCTGGTGGCTGTTTAGAATGATGTTTACGCGCCGCCCTCTTGAAGAAAAAATGACTCTTTTTTGGCATGGACACTTTGCCACTTCAGATAATAAAGTGCGCAACCCCTATGCCATGTATGTTCAGAATTGCACCATGCGCAAATATGCTTTTGGCAAGTTTGATGATCTGCTTTTGGCTATGTCAAAAGATCCAGCCATGATCAATTGGCTTGATAATCAGCAGAACCGCAAGAATAAGCCTAATGAAAATTATGCTCGCGAAGTAATGGAATTATTCACCATGGGCATCGGCAATTACTCAGAGCAAGACGTCAAAGAAGGTGCACGTGCCTTTACTGGCTGGCAGGCTAAGCCCGATGGTTTCTTTTTCAATAGTGGTCAGCATGACAATGGCAGCAAGACATTTCTTGGTCAAACTGGCAATTTCAACGGTGAAGATATCGTCAATATTCTGGCTAATCAGAAGGCTACTGGTCAGTATTTAGCTCGCAAGTTAATTCGCTATTTCGCTCTCTATAATCCCTCCAATTCTTTCGTTGATGAGATTGCCGGCGTCTATAAAAAGAGCGATCACAATATTGGTGCCATGGTCAGTGCCATTTTTTTATCGCACAATTTTTCCTCGAATCTTTGTTTTCATTCGCTAATTAAGAGCCCCTGTGAGTATGTGGTTGGCATGCTGAAGACTTTTCAGGTCAGTCAAGTTGATGCTGAAGTGCCGCGTCTGATGTCGGCCATGGGGCAAAATCTCTTCAATCCTCCTTCGGTCAAAGGTTGGGATGGTGGAGAAAACTGGATTGCTTCAGATGTGATGATGGAGCGCTTCAACTTTGCCACAAGAATGATTTCGCAAAAGTTTGACTATCTTGAAAAATATTCTTCTCCAGCCAAAATCGCCGCTGAGCAGGGGCTTACCAGTGCTGCTGAAACAGTAGATTATTTTCTCAGCCTGCTTGTGGAGAATGACGCCCCTCCTTCCGTGCGTGAGCGGCTAATTAAGTATGTTTCGAGTGATATGAGCGGTAAGCCCCTGGCTAAGCTACCAGAAGATAAAGTTCTTGATGCCAGGCTGCGTGGTCTGGTACATTTGATTATGACCTTGCCTACTTATCAATTGACGTAATGACTGATTTAATAATCGACTTAAAACAGGTACGAACGAAATGGCTAATCACAGTTCTATCAATAGTTCTCTTAATCGGTCTATCAGTCGTCGTGATTTTCTGGCAGGACTTGCGGCTTTGGGTATTCTCGGGCAGCAGCAATTAGAAGCTTTTGCTGCTCAGGTAGATCCGGTCTCAGGATCTGAGCGGTCGATTTTAGTGATTCAGCTCAATGGTGGCAATGATGGTATCAATACAATCATTCCCTATTCCAGTGGTGCCTATTATGATGCTCGTCCGAAAATTGCAATCAAGCAAGCTGATGTGCTTCGTATCGATGATAAAGTTGGCTTCCACCCTAGCTTGACGGCGTTTCAAGAGTTTTATAAACAAGGCAAGTTAGCTGTGATTCAAGGAGTGGGTTATCCTGAGCCTAACCGTTCACATTTTCGCTCTATTGAAATTTGGCAAACTGCTCAGCCTGAAATTATCGGCGATACAGGATGGCTGGGGCGCTACCTCGATTATTTGAGCATATCTCAACCTCCAAATAGAGTAATGAAGGCGAGCATTGAGCCTGGCAAAGAAAAAATTGCCATGTTGGCTGTTAATGTCGATCCACTTTTGCCTAAGTCATTATTGGCGCGCAAAGTGGCCGTGCCGTCAGTCTCTGACGTTCAGGCTTTCCGCTTCAAAGTCGATCCGCTTTATCAATCTGATCGCGCCCTCCAGTTAGAAGCCTTCAACGATATCTATAACAATTTCGAAGATAGTCGCCCTGTGGTAAAGAAATTGCGCACTAGTGGGCTTGAAGCCAATCGGGCTTCTGAGCGTCTGCTCGATCTTGTTAAAGGGCACAAGACTACAGTTAAGTATCCTGATGGCAAGCTCGGCTCAAGCTTGAAGTTCATTGCTCAAATGGTCAGTGGTGGCATCGGTGCTAAGGTTTATACCCTTGGCTATGACGGCTTTGATACTCATGCTGGTGAGCTGCGTACGCAAACTAATCTGCTTGCTGGCTTAGGTAAGTCACTGAGCGCGTTTCAGGAAGATTTAAAGCAGCACGGTTGCGACGATAAAGTGATGGTGCTTGTCTTCTCTGAATTTGGCAGACGGGTAGCCGAGAATGGAGGCGGCGGAACCGATCACGGCACTGCTGGACCTTGCCTTGTTCTTGGCGGTGGTGTCAAAGGTGGTCTCTACGGGCAGTATCCAACCCTGACTGAATTAGATCATGGAGACCTGAAATTCAATGTCGATTTCCGCACCGTATATGCCACTATTCTTGACCGCTGGCTTGGTGCTGATAGTCGCGAAGTATTGGGCAAGAGTTTCGAAAATCTTGAATTCTGCTAAATTTCTCTTTTTTGTGCTTAGAGGCTGCCGCTAATTCTTTATGGGTCTGGCGGAGCGTCGCCTTCGAGCATGACGAAGAATTTGCGCTCGCAGTCCCACATATTGTCGTCTTTCCAATTAAGTAGAGAAACCTTGGCTGACCAGGCTCCTTCTTTAGTGAGATTGACATCGGGCTGAAAGATGTAATGACCTTTGAAGATATCACCAGGGTCATTGGCATTGAAGTCTTTGGTAAAGACTTCAATGCCATCTGGATCTTCAATGGTGACTATGCCTTTGTATTGGCGGCGCTCGTAAGGCGTACCAAAGCCAATGACGCAGGTGCAGTTCATTTTGGTCGGTAGTTCTTTGAGAACAAACAGATCAAAAAGACCACGGGCATCCACGCGACCATCTTCTTCGTGGTCGGCCCCTTGGCAGAAAAGAATGTACCCGCTGTGCAGATACTTCATAGTATCGCTCTCCTTACGCCTGCCCTAGAATTTTACCGCTTTTATTGAGCGCGGCCCTATTGTCAGCCTAAGAAATCGCTGTTCACTCCAAGAAAACACACCAAGAAAAGAGATGAAGAAAAGAAATTAGGCCCAAAAGAAAAAGAAGGAAAAAGAAAAGCCCTCGCTAAACAATCTGTTTAGCGAGGGCTCTTTATCTCTTGATTATCTAGAGCTTAGTGGCGAGTATCTTTCTTGGTAGAAATAACTGCTTCAGCAATAGCGTTTGGCACTTCTTCGTAGTGAGCGAATTCCATGGTGAATGTACCTTGTCCGCGGGTCTTGTTGCGGATGTCGGTGGCATAACCAAACATTTCAGACAGTGGCACTGAAGATTTCACTTTTGATAGTGAATCAATGGTGTCCATGCCTTCAATGCGGCCACGTCTCGAGGAAATGTCACCGATAACGTCACCCATGAATTCTTCTGGAACTTCAACTTCTACTTTCATGATTGGTTCTTGAAGAATAGGGCTGGCTTTCATGAAGCCTTCCTTGAAGCCGATAGAAGCAGCGGTCTTAAAGGCCATTTCGTTCGAGTCAACTTCGTGGTACGAACCGAAGACCAAGGTGCACTTAACGTCGATTACAGGGTAACCGGCCAGTACGCCGCCAACTAGTGTGTCTCTTACGCCAGCTTCGATTGCAGGGATGTATTCTTTGGGAACGACACCACCAACGATTTTGTTGACGAACTCAAAACCAGTTCCAGCAGCCAGAGGCTCTAATTCGAAGACTACGTGACCGTATTGACCACGACCACCCGACTGACGGATGAATTTGCCTTCGCACTTGACGTTCTTTTTGATGGTTTCGCGGTAGGCAACTTGTGGCTTACCAACGTTGGCTTCTACTTTGAATTCACGAAGTAGACGATCAACAATGATTTCTAAGTGCAGTTCGCCCATACCGGCAATGATTGTTTGGCCAGTTTCGTGGTCAACACGCACTTTGAAGGTTGGATCTTCTTCTGCCAAGCGGCCCAGTGAGACGCCCAGTTTGTCGGAGTCGCCTTTGGTTTTTGGTTCGATAGCAACCGAGATAACTGGATCTGGGAAGTTCATCGATTCTAAAATTACAGGTGAATTTTCTGCTGAAAGAGTGTCACCGGTTGTGGTGTCTTTCAAGCCGACTGCAGCAATAATGTCGCCAGCGTAGGCTTCATCAACGTCTGTGCGGTTATCTGCTTGCAATTGAACGAGACGGCTGATGCGCTCTCTCTTACCTTTAGTGGAGTTGAGAACGTAAGATCCAGCTGCCAATTTACCTGAGTAGATTCGCAAGAAGGTTAGTTTGCCTACGAAAGGATCGTTCATAACTTTGAAGGCCAAAGCTGAGAACGGAGCGTTATCGTCAGGGGCTCTTTCAGTTTCAGTACCATCTGGCAAGGTGCCTTTGATAGCAGAAACGTCAGCTGGTGAAGGAAGCAAGTCGACAACTGCGTCGAGTAGCTGTTGAACGCCTTTATTTTTGAAAGCTGAACCACAAAGAATAGGAATAACTTTGTTGGTGCAAACTGCTTTTCTCAAAGCTACTTTGAAAGCTTCGTTTTCAACAGTTTCAGTTTCCATGTAGATTTCCATCAGAGCGTCGTCGGTTTCAACAACTGACTCTTCAAGTTCTTTGCGATATTTTTGAGCATCTTCAAGCATGTCGGCAGGAATGTCGACGATGTTGAATTTTTGACCCATAGGATCTTTTTCGTCGTAGACGTGAGCTTTCATTTCAACCAAGTCGATTAGACCTTTGAAATCGCCTTCAGCGCCGATTGGCAATTGAAGAGGGTGAGCATTAGCCCAAGTGGTAGACATACCAGGAAGCTGTTCTTTGATTTGTTTGACTACTTTGTAGAAGTCAGCGCCAGTGCGGTCCATTTTGTTGACCAGAATCATTCTGGGCACTTCATAACGGTTGGCTTGCTTCCAAACTGTATTGGTTTGCGGTTGAACGCCACCAACTGCGCAAAGCACGATAACAACGCCGTCGAGCACGCGCATAGAACGTTCTACTTCTACGGTGAAGTCAACGTGTCCGGGGGTGTCGATTAAGTTGATGCGCTTGCCTCTCCATTGGGAGGTAATAGCAGCTGCGGTAATGGTGATGCCGCGTTCTTTCTCTTGCTCCATCCAGTCGGTGAAGGATGTGCCTTCGTGCACTTCACCCATTCTGTGGATCAAACCGGAATAGAAGAGAATCCGTTCTGTTGTGGTAGTTTTGCCAGCATCGATGTGAGCTGCAATACCCATGTTACGGACGTCTTGAAGCTGAATTTGTCTTCCTGCCACTGTCCCTGTTTTCCTCTCTTTAACGCTATCCATTTGAACCTTCCAAATATAACTAGCTGGGTACTATCTTGCCGTGCTCAACCGCTGGTGTTGACGACCTTTCTATTAGAACGCGTTGAGATGCGCTCTTCTTGAAAAGACTGAACTTAGGTTACCACCTGATATCGCACCATCTTTATATCCTTCATAAAGATATTCAGAATTGACTGAGCATTCTTTACAAACAGATATAACTTTGTCACTACGAGACTTTGTACAACGGTTTTCACAAAAACGCTTCGACCACTGGCCGAAGCGTTTTTCATTACACTTTTTACTGTCGCCCTAATTCAATTTAGTAGCGATAGTGAGCGAAAGCTTTGTTTGCTTCAGCCATTTTGTGTGTTTCGTCGCGCTTCTTAACTGATGCTCCGGTGCCGTTGCTGGCATCGGCTAGTTCAGCAGAAAGACGCTCGGCGAAAGTGCGACCTGGTCTCTTGCGGCTGTTGGCGATGAGCCATTGTGAAGCGAGAGCAAATCCACGTGAAGACTTAACTTCAACTGGAACTTGGTAGGTCGAACCACCAACGCGGCGGGCCTTAACTTCTACTAGAGGAGTGACGTTTTTCAATGCTTTGTTGAAAACATCTAGAGGCTCTTGCTTGGTGCGATCTTTGAGAATCTGCAGAGCATCATAGAAGAGGCTCTGGGCTGTGCTGCGCTTGCCGCGCTGCATCATACGGTTGACGAAGCGTGAGACCTGTTGGCTGTTGAATACAGGGTCAGCTACGGTAATTCTTTTATCTGCTTGCTTTCTGCGCGACATTCTTACTATTCCTATTTATTAGTTCAGGTTGGAAATTGAGGCTTATTTCTTCTTGCCGGCGGCTGCTGCTGGAGCGCCTGGCTTAGGACGCTTAGCGCCGTACTTAGAGCGGCTCTGTTTGCGGTCTTTGACGCCGGCTGTGTCGAGGGCGCCTCTGACGATGTGGTAGCGAACGCCTGGAAGATCCTTAACCCGACCGCCTCTTACGAGTACGACTGAGTGCTCTTGCAAGTTGTGGCCGACACCAGGAATGTAGGCAGTGATTTCAATGCCGTTTGTGAGACGTACTCTGGCAATCTTGCGAAGTGCTGAGTTTGGCTTCTTAGGGGTAGTTGTCTTCACCTGGGTGCAAACGCCCCTTCTCTGAGGGCAAGATTTGAGCGCTGGAGACTTGGTCTTGTAAGTCACCTTGCTTCTTTCGCGTCTGATCAACTGATTGATGGTAGGCACCACTGCACTCCTAAGAACTACGACTACTGAAAATAACAGAACAAAAACTAGCAAATAACCCATAAAAGATTGGACAGCTGCAAAGACAACCTCCTTTGACCAATATGGGTATCGGCAAGTTTTCAGATTATCAGATGAGCCCAGGTGATATAGCGGACTTTCCAAAATCCTTTACAAAGCAAAAGCCAAATGATCGAATTCTTAGGCGAAACCCCTCAAAAACGACCAATTCTTAAGCGGCTATCACAAATTGCGTTAAGCTGCGCCGGCTTTCAAGGGGAAATGAATTGCCTTGCAACTAGGTTGAATTGATACGGCTAAGAATTCTCTACAATCTTGCTGACTGAGCTTCGAGGAATATTGATGGCCGGCTTCCCCAAGGGATTTAGGCTGACGGTGCGCTCAAGTGAAAGCTTCTTGGGTGGTGATTTTGCTCTGAGCCAGTGGTCTCTGGTCAAAAGAGAGAAATGACCTGCCCTCTCTAGGCCAGCTTCTTCAAGTGCTTCAATCACTGAATTTTGGAAATCATAGGCTTTGGCAATGACCATGCCTTTCATACCGGCTCTACGCATGATCGATAGAACAAAGTAAACAAGGTCGCGGGCGGTGTGAGCCCAGCCTGGATGCACCGCGAATTCTAGATGATAGTCGCCTTCTCTGTGGGCGGTGACGCGACAAGCCGATGTAATCACCTTGCGTTCGCTGTCACATGCTACCCAGAACCAGCTCTTGCGTCGAATTAGGCGGCGAGCAAGCTTGTCTAGGCTCTCGACTTTTAAGGGGAAAACATAGAAATCTTCGTCTAGGTATTGAAAAGTCAGCCTGAGATCGGCTGGTAAAACTTCTTGATGCAGTTGGTAGAGGCTGGCCTGGTCTTCAGGAATGGCCAAGCGAAAATTGTCTTCTGATTTGCTCTCTGGCTTCTGTTGTGATTTGGTCACTACTTTTAGCTCTGGTCTTGGTTCTAGCTTTAGGTCTGCTGGTACTTGATAGTGCGTTATGCGGGCGGAGCGCCGGAAGCCACAGCTGGCAAGAACGGCTAGAGCGCCTTGGTTTAAATCTGAGGCTTCGGCGACAAAGTGGCTAATACCTTGACTGCCAAACAGGGCAAAAGCGAAGCGCAATAATTCTTGGGCTATGCCGCGGCCGCGATGATTGGGATGAACCACAAGATGATCAACTTGCCAGCAATTTTTTGATTTACCAATTGGATGTAGTGAAATCATGCCAATAACAAGTCCGTCTTCTTTAGCTACATATACAGATGGCGAAATATGCCAATGACAGGGCAACCAATGTTGCCAGAAAGTAAGTCCTGTAATCATGTAGCGGTCTTCAGCACAGAAGCTTTCGTAAGGCACTGGCTCGCCCTGGTAGCGCAGTAAGGCGCGTACCTGGGTAGATTCTGTGGCAAAAAGAGGTTCGATCTTGATCATAATTAAGATGATACCATGCTTGCCAAGCGGCCCCCTCCGGCCTTAACTCTAAGTAGCTAAGTTAGTATCTACCCGGCTATACTGAGATGCCGACCGTACTATTTAGATGACTCAGCCGACTAAGCAAACAGTTAAGAAGACAGCAAAAGACGATAAGCCATTCTTTAAGACAGTGGCCGACAATCGTCGCGCCCGTCATGACTACGAAATTCTCGATACTTTAGAGGCTGGTATTGCCTTGTTTGGTACCGAAGTAAAATCGATTCGTGCTGGCAAGGCTAATTTAGCTGACGCCTTCGTTAAGGTAGAAGATGGAGAACTTTGGCTATATAGCTGCCATATATCTCCGTATGACTTCGGTAATAGATTCAATCATGAACCGCTGCGCAAGCGCCGTTTGCTCGTTCATAAGAAGCAAATTCTTAAGTTGAAATCGAACATGCAGGAGAAAGGTCTGGCACTAATTCCGCTTAAAATGTACTTCAAGGGCCATTTGGTGAAAGTCGATTTGGCTTTGGCAAAAGGTCGAAAACTATATGACAAGCGTGAAAATATTGCCAAAAAAGAGACTAAGCGCGACCTCGATCGTTTAACTAAGTCTCGTAATAACAGTCATTAGCAAGTAAAAGAAACAGCATTTTCAGGACAAACAATAATACAGATTTAGGCAACATCGAATTTCAGCGAGGGTCAATGACAAAAGTTAAAAGCTCGGTCTTAAGTTTGCTCTTAATGTCGGGGCTACTTCAAGGTTTAGTTCAATTAGCTCTCATTGCTCCCGCCTGGGCGGCATCGCCTGTTGCCCTTCTGAAGAGTGGACGCAACGGTGCCACTTACCAAGATCAGCATATTGGAACGTTTGAAGATGACTACAAGGTTTTCCGTAAGGCTCTTGATGGTGCCAATGTTCGCTACGATGAGCTTTCTGATGCCGATGTCGATGCTGGGGTGGCGCGGTTGTCTGGCTACAAAGTAATTGTGGTACCGCTTTTAGTTGATTTGCCCGCAGCTGAGGTTTCTGCACTTTCTGATTTCGCTCGTGGCGGCGGCAAGCTTCTCATCACTGACGGTGCCGGTGTTCCTGGTGCTGGTGCCCAGTCTTTAGAAGCTTTAGCAGGTGTAGCTTCGGCTAAGCAAGCAACGATCAAAGAAGTAAATAAACTAGTTTGGAGCAAGGCTGGCGCAGTCAATCCGCCAACAGCCGAATTTGCTATTGCTAGCGTTATTTCTCAATTGGCCTTGAGTGGTACTGGTAGCAGTATGGCTACCTGGCAAGATGCCAGTGGTCAGGAGCAAGGAATCGGTATTGCTCGGGCCGGTAATGTGATTTTCATGGGCTGGGCACCAGGTGTGCAAGGTGAAGTATCTAGCAATGCCTTGATGCTTTCTCAGGCTTTAGATGAACTGTCGCCTGGTATCACTCAAGCTGCCGCTGTGCAGATTAGTTTCGCTGACTATCAGACTATCTCTCAGGAGCTTGATTATTTAGCTAAGCGTACCGATGAAGCAATGAAAACAGCCAAACAGGCTGAGTTTTCTGTGCCACTAAAGACCATACAAGCAGCCTACGATTCAGCCGTTGAGCACGTTAAATCTTTCCAGCAAGCCTACAGCGATAGACGTTTTTTAGAAGCCGATGAGCATGTGCAGAAAGCGCGTCAAGACTTTGCCATGGCTTTTGCTCAGTCGATGCCAGTTCGTCCAGTTGAGGCTCGCTCTGTGTGGCTTGATAGAGGGACGATTGTCTCCACCCGTGGTGCTAAAGGCATGGCTCAGCTTTTCGACAAGTTGAAGACCGCTAACATCAATGTTGTCTATTTTGAAACAAACAACGCTGGCTTTACGATGTTCCCTTCTAAAATTGGTACTCAGAATCCTGAGACCCTCGGTTGGGATCCGCTTGGTTGCGCCATTTCAGAAGCGAAGAAACGCAACATGGAGTTTCACGCCTGGTTCTGGACTTTCACTGTCGGCAATGCCAAACACAATCCGATTGTTGGCAAAGAGTCAGATTATCCTGGCCCTGTGCTTCCTGCTCATGATTTTTCTTGGGCATTGGCTTCGCAGACTGGTGCCTTTTTGCCACCAAGACAATTCGAGTATTGGCTTGACCCATCAAACCCTGAGTGCCGTGCCTACGTCAAAAGTTTGATATTTGAAGTGGTTAATCGCTACCCTGTTGACGGCGTTCAGCTCGATTACATTCGCTATCCCTTTAATAATAGAGGCTCCGAGATGGGCTTTAATTGGTTAGGGCGGCAGAAGTTTGAACGAGAGACAGGTCTATCGCTTGATCGCCTAGATGAAGACACAAGAACGATGTGGATTCATTGGAAAGCTAATATCATCAGTAGTTTCGTCAAAGAAATGTCTGAATCATTGCGTGCTGCCAAACCTAGTATTCGTATTTCTGCTGCTGTCTACGGCATGCCCAAGCGTATGCGTATGAATGCGGTGCAGCAAGAGTGGGAGGTCTGGGTTGCTAACGGTTGGATTGATACCATCAATCCAATGACTTATGTGGGTACGGCCAAGGAACTCAATGACGCTGCTGGTTTCGTTCGTGAATCAACAGCTGATAAGGCTCTCTCTTACCCTGGTTTGTCAATTAGACAGCTTGATACTGCTGGCTTGGTTGAGCAACTCGATACGGCTCGTGTAATTGGCACTTTAGGCACGACAATGTTTGCTGTGGCCCACCTTGATGATAAGAAGGTCAATATGCTTAAGGTTGGCCCTTACAGACGGCCGACAACTATGACGCCACAGTCGGACCCAATAAAAGCCAGCCGCCTCTTGTTTGACGATTTCTCCACTATGGTCAATCGTTATTTGCAAGATCCGAAAAAACGCATCATGTCTGATACTGCCAGTACCAATGATGTCGTCAATCAACTTGATTCAGTGCAGAAAGCTTTATACGGTTTGTCTAGCAACTCAAAAGCTGAAGAGATTGATGCTGTGCTGAAAGACGTATCGTCTTTGCATGCCACAGTGCGTGAGTGGTTGCGCTTAGAAGCCTTCATTCAACGTGGCTTCCGCGCTCAGTATATTGCTAACTATTTGAGCCAAGTGGAGGCCATTCTTTCATACGCTGCTCAACATGCTAGAACTACCACGGCTGGTTCCAGTGCAATTGCAACTCAGGCTGCTAATCCAGGTTAATGGATTTAGTTCAGTTTCGTAGCTGGCGACTGTTTGCCTATTTATTCATCAAGCTAATGCCTTGTTGCAAGAGCCATTTCTAAATCACGCTAAAGCCGGTCCTGGGGTAATTTCTCTATTTGCATTGGAATGGTCTTGGCCCACTGCGCCCTTCTAATGAAATAATCACTGTCTCGGTAACCATGGTTTTCAGTCACAAAAATGCGTGTATATACACCTAATTCTGTTTGGGGCTTGGTGCGCTTAGCCATTTGCCGACTTCGACATCGCTGGTGGTGCCCGGGCGCGGATAGCCATAATGAGTGGAGAGGCGCAATTCGACGACTTTGCTGTCTTTAAATCGCAGGTCCAGAATTGATGAAGTATCGCTGCCGTGCCATGTCACTTGCGAGAAATCGGCAGTGTGTTTGAAGTCGGGTGAGGGAAAGCGTTTTAGAAGATCTTTCTTGGTTAGTCCGAAAAGGTCGTCGCCTGTGAATTTGCCACTTAAGAGCGAAAGTTTGTCGGCTGCTGCCTGACTATTCTTTGCCTTGATGTGCCTGTTAGTTGCTTGTTCGTAAGTCTTAGGCCCATCTTTGGGCCAGATCACACTTGTTGCTGGTAAGGGTTTGGAGCTTTCTGGAGACTTTGCTACGGAAGCGGTCTGGAACAGCATGGCGAAGATCGTCAGACAGCTCCAATATTTCCGTTGAAAGGCAATATGCGTAAAGTGGCTAGTCAGTTTGTAAGCGGTCCTGATGATCAATTTGCCAGCTTGCCTATTTAGATTACCTAGACTCCTTGCACTACTTAGACCTAGTTGAATCTCTCATGTATTTCATGACGTTGGGAAAAAGCTCTTGCATGCGTCTATTGGCATATTTGTCACTGCCTTGACCGGTGGCTGTGGCGAAGGCTTCAGCAAAAAATTCTTCTTTGGCTGGCGAGCCCAAGTAATAATTCATTGGTCCGCCTGGTTGCACTTCTTTCATAAGCTGCTGCATTTGAGCGGGCGAAATATTGTTGACGTCATTCACCATAGCGGCTTGGAACTTCTTGTCTTGCACCGAAAGGAATCCGTGGGCAGCGCTATAGGCGTGACCGGCTTCGTGCCTTGCTAGACCGGCTACATTAGTATTTTTGAGAGATTTGACGGGAGTGCCGTCACCCAATTGCTCAAAGACAGCAATATTTGGTGGTTTGCCTTTGCCGTCAAATAAAGAAGGGGCATCAAGCGCGACGTGATGGCCATTGACGACCATGCCAGCCTTATTGGTTCCCATGGCCCTGTCGTATTCGTAGATATTTTTGAAAACGTTGACCTGAACACCTTTGTCTTTTAATTCTTGGGCTACTTTTTCTGGCAAAGTGGCAACACCGCTCGCTACTTCTTGGGCAAAGGCCGCACTTGTACCGCGGTTTTGCACTTCAAGAATAGGCTTGGCACCTGCTCTATCCCCAACTATCGCTTTGTCCCCAGCGGCAGTTCTATCGCTAGTGGCAGTTTGGGCCATTTTCAAGTTTTTGAGATGGTCGTCCATATTGGAAAAACTAGACAGACCCAACTCTCTCGATGCACCTGAGGCTGAGGCTAATTTCTGGTCGCTAGTAAGCGGAACTTTGTATCCATCAAACTTGAGCCCAGTATTCTCGCCAGAGTTTGCAGCGCCCTGGTTGGCGTCGGCAATTTTGGGCTGATCTTTGGGGGGTGAGTCTGACATATTTCTAATCTACCCAGGGCCCCATGAAAAAGTCGTGAAATCAAAACCAAAACCCCAAAAACCAAAAATGGAACCTCTCCCGGGGGAGAGATTCCATCGAAAGGAGGACTAATAGCGGTTGCTAGATTAGCTGCCTGAGTTCCAATCGGTCACTGGGGTGATGACTGGTTGAGCGTAAGTGACTTCAACTACTGGTTGTTGTACAGGTTGTACTGGTTGTTGTACTTGCTGTATAGCAGGGGGAGCGAAGTTTACTTGAGTTGCAGGTGCTTGTACTGCTTGAGCAACAGCAGGGGCGGCAGCGGCAGCTGCAGCAGCGGCTTGTTGTTGAGCGGCATAAGCTCTGAAGGTCTCTTCGATGAGACCGGCTTTTTCGCGCAGTAAGTACTCTATGTAATCACCACGGCTCATACGTGAAGCTGCGACTTGTTCGTCGAGCAAACGGTGGGCCATAGGGGTTACACAAACGGCAGTTGTGGTTCCACGGTTCTTACCAAAGAAGAACGATTTGGCACCACCTTTAGGGCCGGTTTGTTTAGCTTGAGGGGGTAATCTCAAGGGGGCCAAGCCAGCGCGTTCACGAATAAGCATTTCTACGTAATCGCCATTCGAAACGCTGGCGGAAGCGGCTTGTTCTTTAAGTAACTGACGACCTAGGGCTGTCAGGTTGAACGAAACCGAACCGGACTCTTTGCCAGGAAAGCGCGAGCGCCTGGGCGAAGTGGTCTTGGCAGGTGCTGGTGTTATCTGGACCGTTGTGTTCATCTAGCTTATGGCAGTGATTTTTCCATCAACCGGTGAGGGCCTTTAGTGAATCTCTACCTTTCCTCCTTTTCTGAAAGAACTAACCTTCTGGTACGAATATAAGACTGAGTCTTTTTTGAATTTGATGGCCAATGCCATCTGGATACCAACGCTTCTGTTTTATCTTTTGTTTTGCTTTCTGGCCCATGCCTTTAAGCTACCGACGGTTAAGTCGATTAGAAAGCTCTTGCCGTGCCCTCGCACTTGGACTCTTCAAAAAATGTCACTGGGTGGTTTTTCGATTTGTCCTGGCAACCCTTTCCAAGACCTTGATTATAGAGCAAAGTTACGAGAAAGATGCAGTAGTCATGTATTACTATCTTTTCATAACAAGTGGCTCTGGCTGCTCATGACAACCGCTTAAGGTATATGCCAATGTTGATGGATAGCTAAGTTGTTGAATACTATGGCGATGATACAGCCAAGTGTCGCGCCAACAAAAACTTCTACAGGGGTGTGCCCGAGGAACTCTTTTATACGCTCACTAGATAGCTTAGGGTGCTCTGAAAAGAGCTCAACCATCATCTGATTGAGCACCTTGGCTTGTAAGCCGACGGTTCTTCTCACACCCGCAGCGTCATACATGACGATAAAAGCTAAGCAAAGAGCAATGGCAAATGAGACGGAGTTAAACCCTTCAATCAAGCCAACTGATACTGCCATACCCATGGTGCAGCACGAATGTGATGAGGGCATGCCTCCGGTGGTGGCAATCATGCGTAAATCAAGTTTGCCTGTGGTCACTAGTTTAGTAATCACTTTTAGCGCCTGGGCAAATGAGCTTGAGAAAACGGTCACGGCAATTACCTGCCAGCCTCGTCCCTGCATGTTCTGAACGGCATCTTGAACATTTAGTGCTGCTGTAGTTTGGGCGAAAGTAAGAAGATTTGGGTCTAGTAAAGAGAATTCCATTTATAACTGCTCTATTTCTGTCTGTGGATAGCATACTTTAATAGAGCTTTCAGCACCGGGGCGCCGGCGATGTCAAGCGCACTTTCCTCTATCAAAGTTACGCCTTCACTCTCCATCTCGTTCAATTTTTGCCTGGCGCCATCCACGCCTATAGCACGCACCCATGTGGCTTTTTGGCTCGCTTCGTCTTTCCCTGGAGTTTTGCCCAGAGTTTGAGCGTCGCCTGTTACATCTAATAGATCGTCAGTAATTTGAAAAGCCAATCCTAATATTTCGCCTAAACGATACAAGCTTGCTAGCTGATTTTCGTTGGCTCCCATAAGTTTGCCACCAGACCAGAGGGAGAAACGAATGAGAGCACCGGTTTTTCCTGCGTGAATTGATTCCACAGTGGCGATATCAAATTTGGTGTCATCAGCTCCAGTGAACTCCATATCTTTTACTTGGCCGCCGACCATGCCATTTGGGCCTGTGGCTTGGCAAAGATGATGAGCAACTGCTAGTAAGTCAGTGGGGTTTACGTCTTTGCTTGTGTGTTCAATCAGAACTTCGTTGGCCAACATGAGAAGACCATCGCCTGCTAAAAGGGCGAGGGCTTCACCGAAGACTTTGTGATTGGTTGGTTTGCCACGGCGAAGATCGTCATTGTCTAAGCAAGGCAAATCATCGTGCACTAGGCTCATGGCGTGCACCATTTCAATGGCACAGGCGCAGGGGAGGGCTGTTTCAATCGGGTCCAAAATTCTTTCGGCGCTATTGCTAGCCTGACCATTTCTGTCCTGATCTTTACTGGCGGCTATGGCCTCAGCAGCAGCCAAAGTAAGCATCGCCCGCAGCCGCTTACCACCAGATAGCACTGAGTATCTCATTGCTTGCCAGAGGCGAACAGGTTCTTGATCTACTAAATAGATGGCAAGCCGATCTTCTACAAGCTTTCGCCTTGCTATTAGATAGCTTTCAAAATCGAAGTCTGATTTGGTTTGCAGTTGCATAAGTATCTAGATTTATTTGTTGAGCACTTTTTTGACGAGCTGGAAGAACTTCAACCCCTCAACTCCGAGAGTAAGAATGCTTCTTTCTTTAGCCATCAAGAGTGAGAGCAGCGGTCCGATTTGCTTAGCCATCTCGATATATTCAAGCGGTCCAGCAGCTTGAGCATCTTTGGGGAATCTTAGTCGTTCAGTCAAATCTTCCAAATTGAAACGAGCTGCCTGCATTTGTATGAGAGTTTGATCACGAATGCTGTCTATTAAAATTTCGGCAGTTTCCATACCATCGTTTATACGCCAGTGATTCAAGAGAATGATCCAAGCTCCAATACCTAGAGCAAAAGCCACCAGAGAAATCATGATACGGGCGGCCATCATTAATATAGGCGAATGTTGATCGAGAAAGGCGATGGCCACGGGGGCTAGAAGAATTACTGCCACTACCGATAGCAATGCCACTAAACCAATATAGAAGTAGCCAACCAGCAGGGTGACGAAGCGCACTTTTTCTATGGCCTCGGCTAGCTCTGCACTAATCGAAACCTGCACCTGAGAATTAGCTAATTGAGTTTCACCCTGATGCATAGGCATGCTCGGCTCAATGCGTATATCTTGAATCTGAATCGGCTGGCTGGCCGAATTTGTTGATGCTTCTAAGTCGTCGTTATCTGTCATTTTTATAACTACTTGAGGAGGTCGCGGGCAATGAGCATGCGTTGAATTTGATTGGTGCCTTCGTAAATTTGACCTGCCTTAGCGTCTCTAAAAATGCGTTCAATCAATAGCTCTGGTTTCATGCCATCCATTCCGAGAATGCTCATCACTTCGGTTGAAACCCTCATTGCTACGTCACTGGCCATAGTCTTAGCCATGGCTGCAACGGTGACGCTTTGCTCGTTGGCATCAATCAAGCGAGCCGCTTGGAAGGTAAGCACTCGTGCCGCTTCAATTTGTACTGCTAGGTCACCAAGTTTTCCGGCCATGCCATTGGCATCGGCAGTAATGGCACCGTCTCGATAATGTTTCTGCAGAGTTACAAGACAAGCATCGAGTGCCCCTTGCGCCCATCCAATAGATTGAGCGGCGATAGTAACCCTTCCTTTCGCTAAGCTAGAAAGTGCAACCTTGCGGCCTTCGCCGTGTTGTCCTAGCAAATTAGCTTTGGGCACTAGGCAGTCGTTAAAGACGATTTCGCAAGTAGAGTAGCCGCGCATGCCGAGCATATCGAATTTTTGACCGATGGCAAAACCTTCGAAATTGCGTTCAACGATGAAGGCTGTGATTTGGCCTGGCCGTTTAGCTTTGCCAGTCTCGGCTGGCTTATCGCTCTGTTCTGTGTTATCGAGAAGACGAGCCATAACAATGTAGTAGTCAGCCGAGGCACCAGATGTGATGAATGTTTTGGTGCCGTTTAGTAGATAGTCGCCATTGCTATTGATTTTTGCTGTAGTTTCAATGGCGGCAGTGTCAGAGCCGGCATTAGGCTCTGTTAAGCCAAAGGCGGCAAGCATTTGGCCTGACGAAGAAGGCATTAGATATTTCTTCTTTTGCTCATCATTGCCAAAGCGATAAATTGGCTCTTGGCTGAGCACGTGAACTCCTAGCGAGCTCATAATTGGCACGCAGCGCCTGCCGAATTCTTCATTAACTAGACTGAAGCTGACATAGTCACCAGCCGAGCCACCGTACGTGCTTGGGAACGGCAAGCCACCCAAACCCCATTCCGGTTGGCAGGCCTTTTCGAAGAGATCGCGCCTGAAAACATTTTCTTTGTCTGAGGCAATGACTTCTTCCAAGCTAATTGAACTGGCGAACGTTTTGGCTTTGTCTAGCCAAGCCAACTGTTCTTTGCTGAACTTGCCCTCTAAAGCGCAAGTGGAGCTTGGTGATATCTGTGTTTGGACCATATCAATCATCTACCTAAAAATACATATACAAATATAGCAAGTAATAGTCCCTTTTCCGGCCATAAGCTCTAACAAATGCTTGTTGAAGAGAGTTCTTTGGCAACTTAGAAGTCGATTGTCTGCTGTGGCTGGGCTGATGCGCCTTGGTAGAAGATATGATGGACTGTAAGATGGTATACAATTAATCTCGCTCAGCCAGTTTTGTCAAAAGATTGACTAGTTGCTCTTGGTAACTGCTGCAACCTTTACAAGATTTGCTTTTGATGCACGAAAGTAGTTCCTGAAGCAGAAATTTAGCAGGGTATGAAAGCTCAAGAAGTGGCACAGATTCAGAAACCGAGCGTTCTTAAAAAGGGCGATACGGTTGGTATCGTCGCGCCCTCTTCGCCGCAGTTTGAACCGGGTAATCTCAAATTTGCTACTGATTGGCTTACTAAAATGGGCCTGCATTTTAAAATTGGCGCCAATAGCACTAAGTCTTACAGCAGTTATGCCGGAAGCGATAGCGCTCGGGCTGAAGATTTGCACGCTCTATGGAGCGACGACGACATTAGTGCTGTGCTTCCAATGCGCGGAGGAGCTGGTGCTTCGCGCATTTTGCCAAAACTCGATTTTTCGTTATTTGAGAAGACGCCAAAAATTCTGGTGGGATTCAGTGATATCACGGCTCTACTAATTGCAATTAATCAGAAATCTAATTTGGTTACATTTCACGGCCCTACTGTCGGTTTAATGTTTGAGACGGCCTATACCCATAGCTATTATCAAAAAGCAATTATGAGCACATCGGCAATTGGTCTAGTTGCTGACCCCCCTAGTGAAGTTTGGGGTTCAGAATATCCACCTACGCGCATGGTTATCGCTGAAGGAAAGGGGCGTGGTCGACTGACTGGTGGTTGCCTGACTTTAATACGTGGCCTGATGGGTACACCCTACGAAATTGATTGTGCTGATCGGATTGTCTTTCTTGAAGATGTTGATGAAGAGCCGCACAATATTGATCGGATTTTGACCCAGATGATTCTAGCCGGTAAGTTTGATCGCGCCAGCGGTATCATAATTGGTGACTGTAGCGGTTGCCGACCCGGTGGTAGCAAACGCAACATCTTGTCGCTCAATTCTTCCCTTGAAACAATTTTGCGTGAACATTTTGGTCACTTGGGCATTCCTGTAATATTTGGTCTAAAACTTGGTCATACTCCGGATAAAGTGACTTTGCCTTTGGGTGTAATGGCCAGCCTCAATGTCACTAATAATAGTGTCAGATTTAAGATTGAGGAGGCGGCCTGCGTTGATAAAGCCCACAGCGTTAAAAAGTAAAGACCGAGTAGCGCTTCTTGCTCCCGCTAGTCGCCCAGCCAAACCTTCAGCATTGAAACGAGCTGAGAAGATTATTGACGAGATGGGCTTTACGCCAGTGATTGGTGCCCATGCTCTAGATACCTACGGAGCAATGGCCGGTGATGATCGCTCTCGGCTACATGATCTGGTTTGGGCCTTAGAAGATGATTCAGTTGCTGCCATCTGGTGTCTCAATGGTGGCTATGGTTCTCTGCGGTTGCTCCGCGATATTCCTTACCAGACTTTTGCTAATAAGCCAAAAATAGTTATAGGCAGCGACGATAACAGTCACTTGCTCTTTGCCTTGAATCAAAAATCTCAAGTAGTGACTTTTCACGGTAGCAATCTAGATCGCATAGATAGCAAAGAGTCTTTTGATCGTTACAAGAAATTGTTAAGTAGCCATGACCACTATCCTGCTATGCATGTGAAAGATCGATTTCTCTCTGACTTCTGCTACGCACCTGTTCACGCTGTTGGCAAGGGGCGCATGGTCGCTGGCAACCTAACGGCCCTGGTTTCATTGTTTGGCACAGACTTCGAGCCAGATTTGAGTGGGGCTGTCTTGCTATTAGAAGACAGAGCTGAACGTAACGACATTTTAGACCGCTGGTTTACTACACTTTATATCTCTAACAAACTTTCTACTGTTGCCGCTTTAGGCCTTGGCCAATTCGAAGATTGCAGTACCAAAGGCTCATTTAACATGCTCTCTTTTGAAGAGTTAGTATCTGATCGCGTCAGCGAAATGAAACTAGCTACTTGTTTTAACCTGCCCTTTGGCCAGGCTTGCGAAAATGCATTGGTGCCTCTTGGTCTGCAAGTTTCATTCGATACAGCAAAAGGGCATCTCACTTATTTAGAGTCGGCTTTAGTCAGGGATTAGCACTGTGGATTACCCCTTGGTTAATGGCAGTTCTAGTGAAGGTGCTGTTTCTATTACTTATTCATTGGTCAGTGATAGCACCAAGAAAGTCATTTTGACAGTGAATTGTATTATGACCTTAATGGCACTGTTCACCCTTGGATCAATCCTTTTTCGTCATCCAACGCACTCCTATCCAGGGTATGCACTTGCCTTCACGTTTATGCCAATCTTGTTGTTGTTTTGTATTCAATGGTTTGTCTGCCGGCGCAAAGAAGGGACGGTGCACTTAAGTGCTCAAGGATTAGAATTCATAGGTATTAGCCCTCTAACATTACTAAAGAGAAGTAAGCGCAATTGGTCCGATGTTCATTCTATTCAAATAACCTATCCACAAAGCATGGGTAAAAACTCGTTCCCGCATTTCAAGGGACAACCCCTAAATTTTTGGAGTTCACTTCGTTTTAATAACTACGGCCCAAATGTTACTTTTGATTTTAAGTCTGGCGGTTCCGCTACCGTCGAACTGCCTTACCTGACTAAGCCTCAGGCGGAGGAGTTTTTGGGCGCAATTGAGAAATTTGGGGAGCCATCGCGATTTTCTAGTGACTTTGTCAAAATGCAAAGGGCAGTTGTCTTAGAGCGCCTTGACTCGCAATCATTTACGCAATTATGGTCAGAAAGTCTCAGTCCAAGGTATTGTGCTACTACCTATGTGCCTCTGCCGACGAACCAAGAGCTTCAGAACGGGCGCTACACAGTATTAATGGAGCTAGCTGCTGGTGGAATGTCGGCGGTCTACCTGGCCAAGGGAGATGGAGTCAAAGTGATTCTAAAAGAATCAGTTTTGCCATCAGATATAAGTGAAAGTCAGCGGGAGAAAGCGCGAGAACTTTTCGAGCGTGAGGCGAAACTTTTGCTCAAGCTTAGCCATCCACAGATAGCAAAAGTATTAGATCGCTTTGTCGAAGCAACTAGAGATTACTTAGTGATTGAGTATGTGCCCGGTCTCACACTAGGACAACTTGTCAAAGCCAAGGGACGACAAAAAGAAAAGGATGTTCTTAAGTGGTGTCGTCAACTAGCTGAAATACTCTCATATTTGCACGGGCAAGAACCACCGCTTTTGCATCGCGACTTGACACCCGACAACATTATTCTAAAGACTGACGGCTCTGTGTTTCTAATTGACTTTGGCGCTGCTAATGAGTTTGTTGGCCAGGCAACTGGAACCATGATTGGTAAGCAGTGCTACATTGCCCCGGAGCAGTTGAGAGGTAAAGCTAGTCAAGCCAGCGATCTCTATGCTCTCGGTGGAACTTTAAACTATCTTTTGACGGGTGACGATCCAGAGCCGTTAAGCGTTTCAAGGCCGAAGGAGAAGTACTCGCAAATTAGCCAGGGTTGCAGCGACTTAGTTTCAACCTTGACAGCCTATGAATATAGCGAGAGGCCCTCTTCAGCAGCTGAAGTCTTGACTCTCATAGACAGGCTTGATACTGATGGTGGTATCGCCAAATCAGGGAAGAAGTAATGGCTAAACCTCCGCAGATAAAAGCTCTGCCAGAACTACCACCAGGTCCTGACGAGGTATACATACCTTACAGCGCTTGGCGCGCCCAGGGGCGGTTTCGTCATGCACTTCTGCAGGAGAAATATACTGCTAGAAGGATCGCTCAGATTGCTGCCATTGTAATTGCTAGTTATGCAGCCGTGGTTGCGGTGATTCGTATGGTGCCAAACTACTTCTTTGGAATTCCCTCTGGCATTTGTCTGGAGCTTTGTGTCTATGGTCTCTTGTTTATCATTTCTTATCCTCTATTAACTTCACCGACTAATGTTCAGATCGGTAAAGAAGGCATAAGAATTCACTGGTTGTCGTTTCTTGGCCTGCTATCCAGCCCTTGGATTAAGCTTGAGTATATAGATTTTGTCAACGTGTCTTCATTTCGGCGGGGCTACTACAAGTCTCGCGCCATTGATATTCACATTAACAAAGACAATGTACCTTTGAATATAAGACGGGTACTGCGTCTGATTGCTCCGTCATTATGGTGTGTGAGCTTAGGCTTTAAGCCGACACTAAAGTTGCGTTTTGATATTGCGGCGATTAGCCATGATGCTGATGTGCAAGTGCTACTGCGGACTTTTAAGAATTTGCTTCCGGCTGAAAAACTGGGTGCCGGATTGCTTGAGCTTGGGGATAATGGAGGAAGTTCATTTACGAAGCTCTGGTTAGATAGTTTGGACGGCGGTGAACGTAGCAATAGTAGTTTGAGCCTGCCACAGGGCGCACTAGAGACAGGCGAAGTTCTCCAAGATGGCCAGTTTGAGATTGTGCGACGTTTAGCGGCCGGGGGCCAAGCGATTACCTATTTGGCGTTGGCGCACAAAGTCAATGAAGAATCTGGTCAAGTTGTTCTCAAAGAATTTGTCTTGCCAGTGCGCGGTGGCATCGAGATTCGCAAGCGTGCCCTAGAAAATGTTGAGCATGAAGCAAGGCTTCTGCAAAAGCTGAACAATGAGCGCATAGTCAAGTTTCTCGATTGCTTTGTTGATAATCAAAAAGCCTATTTAGTCCTCGAGTATATTGACGGTAAGTCATTGCGCAAGCTCGTGCAAGATGAAGGCCCACTTAGTGAGGCTGAAGTGGTTCGTCTCGGTATCGAGATGTGCAGCGTGCTTGAGTATCTCCATACATTAGAGCCAGCCATAATTCACCGCGACTTTACCCCCGAAAATCTACTGCTGCGATCGACTGGTTCGTTGGCCCTAATCGATTTCAATGTGGCTGAACAGCTTGAATCGCAAGAGACTAAAACAATGGTCGGGAAGCATTGCTATGTTTCTCCGGAGCAGTTTCGAGGTAAAGCTACTACTCAGAGCGATCTTTATGCCTGTGGTTGCACCCTTTATTGGCTCTTAACAGCAAAAGATCCTGAGCCAATATCGATGTCGCAACCTTGCAGCGAACGGCCAGGCATGACCGTCGAGCTAAATACCATAGTTGCTCGTGCCACTGCAATAGATGTTAGTAGAAGATTCGAAAGTGCGAAAGCAATGAAGTCTGAGCTAGAAGCGATGGGAGCCACTAGAAAAATTTAGGCAGTTCTAAACAACGCAAACAAGTCAGCTTTCAGCTCATAGGCATCGCTGTAGCGATCTTCTGGTTTCTTGGCCAGTGATTTTAGGATAATTCGCTCTATTTCAATGGCAGCCGGAGAAGGAATTAGACCCATGGCTGGTGGCACTTCGTGCACATGCTTTGTCATTAGAGCAACTGGATTATTGGCAGCAAAGACCAACCGGGCCGTTAGCATTTCATACATAACACAGCCTAGCGAATAAATATCAGTGCGATGGTCCACTTCTCTGGCTAGGCATTGCTCTGGGCTCATATAGCAAGGAGTGCCTACCGCCTCGCCTGTAATTGTTAGAGCCATTGAAGCGTCACTTTGCACATGTTTGGCAATGCCGAAATCTATAATTTTTACAAAATCACTCTGGCTATCTTGCTCAATTAGCATTATGTTCTGGGGCTTTATATCACGGTGCATAATTCCTAATTCATGGGCGTGGGCTAATCCGGCTGCCACTTGAATAAATATCGGCAGGGCTCGGTCTAAGGTCATGGCACCGCTTTGCTCAATAAGTGTTCCCGCGCAAATACCTTCTATATAATCCATGACCATAAAGGGCCGGCCATCATTAAGTATGCCAAAGTGTTTAACTGCCACTGTATTTGGTGAGGTTAGTCTGCTACTAAGTTCGGCTTCTTTCTTGAAGCGATTGACCATTTCAAGGTTGCCTACTAGAGATTGATGCAAGATTTTTATGGCAACAATTTGGTTGTTTTTGTGATCAACAGCCTTGTAAACCTTACCGCTGTTGCCAGCGCCAACTTCTCCTTGAATTTGGTAACCGGAAACGTTTTCAATTTGACTGCTATTGGTGGTGATGAAGACTAGTTGTGAGCCATCCTCTGGGCAATTGACCATATCTCTACTGAATCTGCGGTCGCATATTAGACAAAGTTTTTTGGCATTGTCTGAAGAATCAAGCTTGTTCACTTTGTCACCTTAGGGTCTAGGCCTGAATATTATTGACCGATAAAGCCTAGAGCTTCAGCTCTATCTTTGTCTTTTTTTGCTTGGGCTGAAAGCGAGAGCTGTTCGTTGGCATAAGAGCGGTAAAAATAGGCTTCACCATTGTCTGGATCAAGCTTGATGGCATCGGTGCAGTCAATAATTGCTCGGTGAAACTGAGCCATTTGATTGTGCAGTTCAGCTCTGCGAAGTAAGGCGCTTGGGTCAAGTGGACTCAATTCAATATTTTTATTGTAGTCTTTCATGGCTTGATCGTAGAGCTTGAGCTCTTCTTCTGCGTCACCCTTGTAGGCGTAGGCTGCTTGGCACTGGGGGTCCAGGGCGATTGCTGTGTTGCAGTCGGCTATAGCCTTCTTGTATTTGAAAGAAAGGTTATAGGCATATGCTCTAGCCGTATAGCCGTCCGGGTGTTTTGGAGCAGCCTTAATACCCCTATTGGCGGCTTCAAAGGCTTGATCTAAGTGTCCGCTGTTGAGGTGAGCGTCTGAAGCAAGTACGAAGGCTTCTAGATTTTTGTCATCTATTTTGAGGATGGCATCGCAGCTCTCTAAACATTCTTTGTAGTTTCCTATTGAACTCTCTGTCTGAGCTTTCAGGGTGAGGGTTGGTAGATCGTTGCGACCAGCTGCTATTGCTGCTGTTAAGTCAGCTATTGCCTTGAGCTTTTCCTCTACCTGAAGCCAGAGTTTGGCTCGTTCGAAATAGAGATCGGCTGTCGGCTTAAAATCAATGTCAGCGCTCAGTTTGTCTATGCTTCTCTTAATTTCTTCTGGTTCGCCTTTAGACAGGTGATTGAATACATAATGATTGAAGGTAAATTCGATCGGTATCGAATTTGGTGCGCCAGATGGCAGAGGGGGGAAGGGCAGTGCTGCTTTTATTGTGGCAAGCATGGCTTCGTCAAAAGGTTTATTGTCCGAACTGGTCAGAATTTTTAGATCGGTAATGCTACCGTCTTTATTTGCTGTGAATGAAACAGAGCCACTGTCTCCGCTGCCTGTTTTGGGCAACCAGTGAGCCTTTATTCGATGGTGCAGACGAGCCATGTAAGAGACAAAGCTAACGGCAGAAATTTTACGAGTTTCTTTCGGCTTTTCTTTTCTTTCGGGGCTTTCTGTCGAGGTCTCTGCTTGATTGCATGAAGTTAAAACAGCTGCACTGCTGAGTATAACTAGAGCGAAAGCTAAATTGAGATTATAGTTTTGGGTTGCCATTTAGCGAGTTACTTAACGAATTACTTAACGATCTATTTAAGGAACTAAGACGATAATACTGATTGGGTCAGTTGTTCTTCTAGGCTGCTGGCTTCGCCGCTGGCAATATTAATGAGTGCCAGTGGAATAGCTGATCTAATATCCCCGGCAACCACACTAGCCTGGCCAAAGTTAGCTGCTACTAGATCGCCTGCTCTGCCGTGAATGTAAACACCAGCGCAAGCGGCATCAAATGGGCTCAAGCCCTGGGCCATCAAGCCACCAATAATTCCCGAGAGTACGTCACCTGACCCTGCGGTGGACATACCAGAGTTACCTGTCGGATTGATATAGACTTCACCTTCTGGGTGGGCTACTAGAGTGTAGGCTCCTTTGAAAACTACAATGCAGTCAAACTCTTTTGCAGCTGCTAGGGCAGAACCCACGCGGTCTGATAAAAGCTCTTCGATTGTTTTTCCCGTAAGGCGACTAAGTTCTTTTGGGTGTGGGGTGATGACAAAATTGCGAGCCGATTTGGGTAGCGAATTGATATTGGCAGAAAGAGCATTGAGGCCGTCGGCATCTATGACACAAGGCTTGTTAATTAAATCGAGTAAGTCTAGAACAAAGCTTACTGTATCTTGATTTTGGGATAGACCTGGGCCAATTACCACGCTTGAGATTTGATCAAGCATTTCGATTACTTCTTTCAGTGCTTCTTTGCTGATTGTTTGCTCTGTGGTTTCTGGCAGTGGCTTGACTACAATTTCTTCCACAGCTACATGATTGGCCATCGACCGTGGCGTGGCTAAGTATGATAGACCAGCTCCTACTCGAAGAGCACTACTGCTGGCTAAGGCTCCCGCACCGCCCATACCCAGGCTGCCGCCAATGGTGAGAACCCGGCCAAAAGTACCTTTGTTTGAATTAGTTGGGCGCGACGGTAAGACTGATTGTACCGCACCGCAGGTGGTGACGAAAATTCTTGGAGTGCTTTCGACGTGGCTTAAGCTTTCAGGAAGGTTGCTAAAGTCTGGCAGGCCGATGTCTATTAAATGCATGTTGCCTGCGTATTCTGCCCCCGGGTGGTTAAGATGACCAGGTTTCAAAAAGCCAAAGGTAACGGTTTTGTCTGCGCGAACTGCGACACCCATGATTTGACCAGTATCAGAATTGATACCAGAAGGTAGGTCAATGGCAAGCACCGGCTTTGTGCTTGAGTTAATGGCTTCGATAACACGTTTAGCAACACCACCGACGTTCCTTGTTAGGCCGGTGCCGAACAGAGCATCAACTAGCACTGTTGAATTTGAAGTAATTGCACCGAGCACTTCTACCAGTTCATCAGTGTCTTCTAACAGAATCAAATCAACACCTAGTGAAGCCAGTATCTTTCGATTTGCTTCTGCTTCTGGTGTGGACATTGTCACTTCTGGTTCTTGATTGTCTTGTTTTTCACTCGGTCTAGGATTGGCTTTACTAGTTTCTTTATTGGCTTCTTTATTAGTTTCTAGGTCTGAGACTTTTTCTGTTGGGGCGACCACAAAGCAACTAGCTGGAACACCCCAGAGATTGAGGTAGCGTGCCACCACAAGACCATCACCACCATTGTTGCCACTGCCACAAAATATTGCTATGTGCCCTGGGTTTTCATCCCAAAGAGACAGTGTTGCAAGTGCTGCCCCTCGACCAGCAACTTCCATTAATGTCTGACCCCAATTGAGGCCACCTGAAATCTCAGCGATCGACTCAATCCAGGCTGCTTCCAAGTTTCTGATTTGTTTTGTTGTCGGAACTCTTAAATTGCTCAGCATTTTTTTCTTCTTTGAATTTTTCTGTTTTCGTTAGACTACTTTTTCGACTAAAAAACAACGAGCATCGTGGCCAGCTGATTTTTCTTCAAGGGGTGGAATTGATAATTCGCAGCTATCGACTCGCAACGAGCAACGGTTAGCAAAACGGCATCCGTTGGGAAGGTTAACCAAACTGGGTGGCTGCCCTTCGATTGGTATCAAGCGCTGCGAACCGGGCTTTGGTAGCGAATTCATCAAGCCAATCGTATAAGGATGTTTTGGGCTTTTGAAGAGTTCTTCGACGCTGGCATATTCCACCACAGAGCCGGCATACATCACAGCTACGGTATCGCACATCTCAGCTACCACGCCAAGATCGTGAGTAATTAAGACAATTGCTGTGCCTTGGTCTTTTTGAATCTCGCGCAGTAAATCTAAGATTTGCGCTTGCACTGTAACATCGAGAGCCGTGGTGGGCTCGTCGGCTATCAATAATTCTGGCTCGCAAGCAAGAGCCATGGCAATCATCACCCGCTGGCGCATTCCGCCAGAAAACTGGTGGGGATAATCATCGACGCGGTTGCGCGCTTCGGGAATTCGTACTCGATCTAAAACAGCAATTGCTTTTTTGCGGGCCTCAGCCTTCGACACTTTTTGGTGAAGTTCTACTGCTTCCATGATTTGAGCGCCAACTGTATAAACAGGGTTGAGTGAAGTCATGGGATCCTGCGGAATCAAAGCGATGCGGTTGCCTCGGACACCACGCATTTGCGCTTCGCTAAACTCAAGTAGGTTTTTACCATCTAGGCGAATTTGACCGCCGACAATTTTTCCTGGCGGTGGAATTAAACGCAAAATAGACAAAGAGGTAATTGATTTTCCACATCCCGATTCACCGACGATGCCAAGTACCTTGCCCTTTTCAACAGAGAGTGTGACGTCGTCAACTGCACGGGCCATACCGGCCTCTGTGGGGAAGGCAGTTGCTAGATTTTGGATTTCAAGAAGGGCCATGGCACCGCTGACAGAAAGAAAGCTATAGAAACTGTTGTGATTTTAGACTATCTACTCGATCAGTCTGACTAATATCGCTACAGAATGCTTAAATAGACATCTAAGTCCAGAGGGTTCTATGTCTACTGATTCAACTAACAACACGCGAGATATATCTGTTTTGCAGTTGCTCACCAAGCTGGTGAAAGAGACCGACAGGTTGGTTCGCCTAGCTGATGACATCGACACACATGCCTCAACTCCCCAAGCAAAAGCGGCCTTTAATCTAATTGGCTCAGAAGTGAGCAGCATTCTTTCTATTATGAAATCTTCTCTTGACCCCCTTTATCGCCTTTACGACCTTGACCCGGGTATGAAGAATCTCGACCGCAACCGTCGCAACGCTACAATCAAAGAGTTTACGATCGCAAACGATCCTGATGACAGCTACGACGAACAGGCGCTCTGGAACGATATAAAGGCGAAAGAGTAAGTTTCTAAAGATTAGTAGAAGCCAAGTTCTTATTTGCCAGAGTCTTTAGCTCTTGTTGGATTTCAGCATTGCCGCCAACGCGGGCGACCATACGCTTTAGGCTGGCAAGCCAGGGCTTGAAGTGATGGCTTCTCATCTCGCTGTAGGCCTGATTAAAGCTCCAATGATCGTGAATTACACGAAAAACAGCAACCAGCGCACCTGTGCGGTCGGCCCCATAGCGGCAGTGAACGAACACTGGTTGATTGGCTGGATCATTAACAATATTCAAGAATTGAGCAACTTTGAAGAGCGACGGCCCCATGAAGCCAAGTGGAATATGGACGTATTTAATGCCTAGTTTCTTTGCCTTTGTCGCCTCTTCTGCTGCGCCAGGGCCGGCCATGCGTAAATCAACGATGGTTTTGACACCGCTTTCTGCTAGCTTTTGCATTGCTTGATTTGAGGGTGCAGCGCCCCGCCATAAGCCTTCGCTGACAATATCGAAATTGGAGATACTAGGAGCTGCAATTGATGCTCCGGCCACGTGTTCTTTGCTGTCACCGTTCTTGTGGCTGACGTTTTCATGCACCAAGATATGGCTGACACCTTTGTCAGGAGACGTCAAAGCCAAGTCTAAAAGGAACTGGTTTCTCTCTTCTTCCGAATCAAAAACGTTTTGCTGCACCGCACCGCTGAGCTGTCTGCGTGGCTCTGCGGCTGACGCCGGTGGCAAAATAAAGATTGAGTTTAAAGCTATGGCCACGATCAGGCTTATCGCTAAACGATGGCTTAAGTACTTTGTTGAAGCAATAGTTGTCTTGGTACTGTGATAATTTAGCAAACCGTTGGCACAGAGTACACCGCTTGTGATGCTCTGTATTTTGGTATCAAAGGTGGTGTCAGCTTGGCTGCATACCATTTTAAAATAACCTGAAATTTTCCAATTTTGCTGATATTAACATGGTGCCTTCTTTACAATCAAGATATAGCAGCCAATTATTGCCATCGCGTTCTTTGTGCTGAGGCTCGCTCCCGGCTGATGCGGTTATACTCTTCTGGTGGAAAGTAAGTTAAATTCGACTACGGCTGGCAAGCAAGGGCGCAAGATTTATCTGCTCGTGCGTGTTTTGCTCACTGAATTTCGTGGTTTTTTGCTCTGTCTTTCTACTGCTTTTAGTTTGTCAGTGGCGCTTTTCTACTTTTATTATCCACATAGTTTGTTGCCTAGTGGCGCTGCAATGACCTTTTTTCAGGCCGCCTATTACACACTGCTGATGATCTTTTTTGAAAGTCCGCTGCAGTATGTGGAAGATATTCGTCTTTCGCCATTATTTTTCTTGTTGCCTATTTTAGGTCTGGTGACAATCGCTGAAGGGGTTGTGCACCTCGGCAATCTTCTCTTTCAGCACAAGCGTTATTCTAAGGAGTGGCAGAAAATGATCGCCGAGACAATGGAAGGTCATGTAGTCGTTTGCGGGCTCGGCAACGTTGGTGTGAGGGTAGTGCAACATCTCAAGCGCTTTTCTGAAGATGTCGTAGCTATTGAATCAAACCCTGATGCCCGTTTTGTGGGCGAGGTCGCAGGCTATGAGGTGCCTGTTCTGTTTGGTGACGTACGTGACACTAAAATTTTGGAGCAAGCTTCAGTAGCTAAGGCTAAGGCAATCATTGCCGTTACTGATAACGATTTAGCTAATCTTGAAGCGGCCATGACTGCTCGAGAGATCAATCCGACCATAAGAGTTGTGATTCGTATGTTCGATCAGAAGTTGGCCAAGAAAGTTGAAAAATTTATGGGTATCGAGGGCGCCTATAGCTCTTCAGCCCGGTCAGCTAGGCTTTTTGCCCAAGCGGCCATTTCAGGCAACATCATCGACTCATTTGAATTTGGCGGCACGATTATCAATGCTTTGCAGCTGATTGTTGAGTCTAATACCATTATTGTTGGCCAGACCGTCGATGATTTGCGGAATAACTATGAAGTAACGGTGCTTTGTCACGAGTCGAAAGAGGGTGTAGCCGACTGGAACCCTGCACCAGGCACACCACTATCAGTTGGTGACAAGCTGCTGATAATGACCGATCGTGACGGCTTAAACAGGCTGGCACCGGTTTCTAATAAATTATCTCTACCCCGCGAGTAGTTGTCAGTATATTGCGCGCTTGCAACTACTTGTTACAACCGTATAAATGTCAACTAGTGGTTGGCATTTATGGGTAATCTACCCTTGGTTGATGTCTTCCATGGCGATACTTAATGTTCGGTGTTCTTCCGTCCGCGCAAGATGACTATCGTGATGAAAAAACGCTTGAGCGCCTCCTGCGCAAGATAGCTGCCACAGTGACGCGTCCATGGACCATAATGGAAGTTTGTGGTGATCAAACTCAGGTTTTGCTTGAGAACAATTTGATTGAGCTTTTGCCTAGTGAACTGAACATTGTGCACGGACCAGGTTGCCCGGTGGCGTCTGTTCCTGTTCGCGTTTTTGATCGTGCCATTGCTATTGCTCAAGAGCCAGATGTCTTGTTTTGCGCTCCGGCTGAGCTTTTGCGTATACCAGGTTCAACTTGTGATTTGCTCGAAGTCAAAGCCAGTGGCTTTGATGTTCGTGTTGTCTATTCTTCTATGGATTGCATAGCCTTAGCTCGGGCCAATACGGACAAGAAGGTAGTTTTCTTCAATGTCGGATTAGAGACTGCGGCTCAAATGGACGCTCTTGCTGTTTGGCAGGCTCGTAGACTTGGTATCACCAATTTTCATTTGCTCTCTTATCACGCTCAGATACCTCCGGTTTGCAATAGCATCTTTAGTCGTGCTGATAATGTCGTGCACGGTCTATTGGGGCCTGGTCAAGTTTGTAGCCTGACAGGTTTTGATCAGTATGAGGAATTGAGTAAGCAGTTCCAGATACCAGTAGTGGTGACTGGCTTTGAACCGGTTGATGTACTTGAAGGAATTTTGAAGTGCCTCTCTATGCTGGAAGCAGGCAAGTATGGAGTTGAGAATCAGTACCGCCGTGCAGCCAATAAGGCTGGCAACCCCGAAGCGCGAGCTCTTATTTACGAAGTATTTGAGTCAGCAGAACGTGATTGGCGCGGGCTTGGTGCCATTCCTCTTAGTGGTCTGCGTCTCAAGCCTGAGTTTGTCTCATACGATGCATTCAGCGCCTTTTCGCCTGAAGCTGAAGCGGTTCAAGAATTTGCTGGTTGTATCTCTCAAGAAATTTGGAGAGGCTTGCGAAAACCGACAGACTGTCCTTCTTTCGGCCATGGCTGTAAGCCTGATAGCCCACTTGGAGCTACTATGGTTTCTTCTGATGGCACTTGTGCGGCCTATTATAAATACCGCAAGCAAGAAGCTAGCTAATTTTGTGTTCTAAATTCCGGGGCATGATATGCGGAATAGCATACTCAGTGCACTCAAAACTGCGACGATAATTAGGGTGCTTTTGGGCGAGAGGCCTTGTACCCGCATCAAGCCGATGTAGCACATATAGCCTGTTCCCATGGTTGCTAGCATCGCTCCTAATGAAATCTGGCCTAGGGCAATCCAGGCAAAAACAAAGGTTGCTTTGCTGAAGGCAAGGACGCGGAATGTTCCTTCAAGATCGCCTTTACCACCGAGGCGCTTAAAAGCTAAGTCAGTAATAACTGCTCCCACACTTACTGACAGGAAGCCGATTATCATTCCCCAGAAAAATAGTAGCGGGTTCAATTTAGACACAGCGAACATAAGCGAACTTAAAATCAACGTGAAAACAAGATATAGAAGCGGTTCGCCATAGCCACCAGTGAGTGGTAAGTTTTGAAAATATGCCTTGGGATTAGTAAGTATGTCTTTAGTTACATTGAGGTTGTACGTGGCAATTCCAATAATGTCATTCTTGCTAAAGCTGAGGCCAATACTAGGTGGTGGCACTTCCTTAAGTTGATCTGTAGCATTCCCAAATAGCTTGCTGCGCAGTTTCGGTGACTGCTGCTCTTGATCATAGTTTAGATTCTGTTGATTCTGATTTCTGCTATTTGGGTTGGCGTTGGGCCATCCGGGCTGTTGATTTTGCTGTAACTGGAGATTTATGTTCGCTTGCTGCTTCTGATTGAACTGGGCACTCTCAGGTGCACCAGGTTGTGCCTGAGCCGTTGGCGCTTGTTGACCTGGCATAGCTGCTTGTTGCTGCCCTGGCCAAACTGGTTCAGTTGGAGCTTCCGGTGAGTAGCTTGGACCTGTGACGATCGGCAAAGAGTTGAAAGGTAAGGCGTTCGCTTGGCTGCCGCCGGCTGGTAGAGTTTTCCTCTCAAGCTGCTGCGGCGGTCTTTGTTGTGGTCTCTGTGGTTGTTCTTCGGCAAACAAATCCCACTTTGGTTCTGGTACTGGAATCCACGGGCTGGATGGATCAGGCGCCGGGGCATTGAGAACCGGGGTTCTGGGAATGTATTCCGCTGAGTTGGGGTCGTCCTGTGGCCGCAACTTAGGCAGTTCGATACCCGTTGGGCCGATGGGTTCTGCTGGACCTACATAACCGGCGCTAACAGGATAGGCGGAAGGCGGCTGACTGGTTACTTCCTGATGCGGAAACCAGGGATTGTTTGTCGGAGGAGGTCCTGCCGGCTGCTGTTGCTGGCCAGGTAGTGCTTGCTGCTGGGCGCTAAAGGGCGTATACCCAGGCAAATGTGAGAGAAGATCGTCTTCTCCTTCTTTTTTCTTGTTATCGTCGCCGGATGCCATATTTAGATCTTACCCATTCCTCTAGCAAAGCTAAGGATAATGCTAGATCTCTATTTATAGTTGGTGTCGTAAATATGCCACCAGCGGCAATGCGCTTGCCAAGAGGAGGCGGTCTGGGTGTCGCCACCGAGCTGTCGCATATGTAGTAAGAAGCTCAAAATTAATTCTTGACGTCACTTACTTACTGGCAACTCTTGCGGAAACATTGTCGCAGTCTGGGCGTCCAAGTATTCATGTAGCAATTGCTAAACATCTTGAATACTGCTAAGAAGGCTAAGCGTATTGTGCAATTACTACTTGTCAGGGATAATACCATCGAGTCGAAAAGTGGCTTTGAAAGGGCGTCTCTGACCTGCATAACTTTTATCTATGCATGAGGTATAGCAATGGCATCTCCGACTATCTTGCGAGCATCCGACCCAGTCGTCGGCACAAACGCAGGTAAGAGTTCTCTGATTTCGGTAAAGCTGACAAGCCAGATTCGTACAACGATGGAAATGCCTGAAAGGGTTTCAACTTCTGCTGGCTACCGCTCTTTGATGCTGAATGATAGCCTGGCTGGTCGCAACGCCTCTCGAGTCTTTAGAAACGAAGAGCGCGAAGAAGGATGTTCACGCATGAGAATGGTGAACAGACTGCGTCAGAAAGAAAAATGGTTGATCTGGAAAGAATTTTTCAAAGACTTTGACCACAATATCGGTGCCTTTTTCCAAAAGTGCACACCGTCAGCCTGGAACAATCACTAAATTAGACTGAATCACTAAATTTAGACTGAATCACTAAATTGGACTCAAGTTTTAAAGCTGAGTTCCGGCTCTGTCTAGCTTGAAGCCTAGTTGATTGTCGAAAATTAGTTTGTCAACTTTGAAGGCGTCCGGGCTTACTTGCAGGTCGCCAGAAAAAGGCGAGCCGAACAAAATCACAAGATACATATTTAGTGATATCAATAGTGATACCATGCTGGTCATGGCCATCTGTGCTTTGGCGTCAGTTAGTCCGAAGAAATAAGTGAAGACTATGGTCACTACTGCACCAATTACTAAGACAATCCATTCAACAGCCGGTATGCCGTGTTGTGCCATATTCGTTCGAGCTCGGCGATAATCCCATACCTGACATGTTTCTTGCACGGCAATGGGATAAATTGCTTTTTGATTTTCAGTAACAGGTTCAAAGCTCATAACTTCGGTCATTAGTTCTACTATGGCCTTTCTTGCTGTCTTACTGATTTTGCCATCAGCCATTGCCGGCCACTCTTCTGTGAGAATCTCTTTGACGTAGTCGTTGCATACAACTTGTACCTTGTGGCATTTCTCAGGGGGGAAACTGCGCGCTAAAAGAAAAACATCAGCTAAAGAATTAGCTTCTTGTTCAACAATTTCCCGGGCTGTCTGAAACTTGGTCATGGCATCGACCACAATTAGACCAAGTAAAACAGCATACATCGTGCCTACAACTGAGAGCAGATAGCCCCCGACTTCGTGGCAGCTTCTTAGCTTCTCTAGGTCAAAATATTTGCGCACAACCAAGAGGCCGAGCACAGAGAGCAGTGAGACACTAAAGATCAATATTGAACCAATGGCATACGAATCAAATTTCATATGCCTAGTTTCCTAGGAAATTCGATTTTGTTCAACTGCTATTGGTTCAGCCAGTTACTGATTTTAGTTCACTAGTTTTGGCGCAACTAGTTTTGGCGTGATTTTAGTTCGAATCACCGAGGCGCTCAAACGAATGCAAAACTTTGGTCGCGAAATCAAGCAGACCGTGTCCGAAGCCAGTTATTTCATCGTGAGCCACGGTGAGCAGGAAGACCGCCCCTAGAGTCAGCACTACCAGATAGAAAAACATTACAGCCATGGGCTCTCCGTTCAAAATTATTTGAATCAGCACTTTGGAAGCTAAAGCTCTAGCGTTCCTTATTGCCCTGCTAGTATCTTTTCAAGTGGTTAAAGGTAAGGTTAAGAGATTGCCTTACTGTGTCTCCTGTAACCATAAGTCTGTCTAATGTTTTAGTATTCAGTTGCTTTACTAGTGTTTGCAGCCAGGGCCGTGGCCGTGCCCTTTATGTGCGTCGTTCGTCTCAATAGTGCTATTGGATGGGCTATGGGAGTGAGCGAGAAAACTGCCATGAGTAAGCTTTCGATTCAATAAGTGCGTTCCTACCAGTAACAAGTTGCCTACTGATATTAAAGGAAGTTCAAAATTGGCGGGAAAATGCCCACGAAAAACGGCCACTGCAGCCACAAGCGCTAGACCAATAATTAGGCCTGCCAGAGCAATTGGTTTTTTGTGCTCTCTATACCCAGGAATGATTGCGAAAATAGCGAAGCCTACAATGAAGGCAATGAGAACGTTTTCGGTCGTTTCGCTTTGTAGCCACTGCCACTTCATACCTATAAATGGAATAGCCGCAACGACAAAAGGCATGGCCAAGCAATGAATGAGGCAAAGCACAGAAGCGAAAATGCCCAGGTTGTCGAGGGAGAGAATGGCCTTCTCTGCCGCTTCTTCTGCTTTTAGAGAGTCTAGTTCGGGCATCAGATTATCCGTCTGCAGTTGGAGTGCTTGCGTTTTGGTAATTGGTTTACTAAAGTAGTTTTTCTAGCAATTGCTTTCTAGCGCTGTTTTCCTTCAGAGCTGCCCTTCTTCTAGCGCTGCCCTTTTTTTTACGCTGCACTTCTTCTAACGCTTACGTTGGCTGCCGCTGCAATCATTGCAAAGACCAAAGATTTCGAGCACATGACCCTTTACCTGAAAACCATAATTCGAGCGAATACTATCTTCAAATTGTTCGATCAAGCATTCATCAAGATGCAGGCTCTTGCGGCAAGACTCGCAGACCAGATGGTGATGATGCTCACCAGGCCGAACTAGTTCGTAGCGCCTCTCGCCATCTCCGAGTTGCACCGCTTGGACTAGGCCTTGGCCAACTAGAGATTCGAGCGAACGATAAACCGTTGTCAGGCCAGGAGCCTTGGGGTCTTCAGTTCGCATTAGACCATGAATATCTTGGGCACTAGTCATATCGTGAGCACGCTCAAGATACTCAAGGACTTTTCGGGCACCCTTGGTCAGCTTTTGGCCGGGGTTAATAGTTAAACCGTGTTTATGCTCTACCATTATTAAAGGATAGCAGAAACGTCATAGATCAACTTATTGCCGAGTTTATCTTAGTATTGAATCAAGTCAGCAAATGCTAATTTTGCGCAGGCCATACCCTACTTCAGGAATGGTTGTGATAATTGACAGCGATTGATCTTGGCTGTCGTCAAGTTTTGTGCGTAAAGCGGTGATTGTTTCTAACAGCGATTCTGCCGTCGCCTTAATACCGGGCTTTGAAAGGCGCTGAAGAAGCGCTTCTGTGCTCAGTTCTTCATCTGGGCGCAGCATGAAGTATTCAAGTAAATCAAACTCTTTTGCCTGCAGCTGAACTTTGGCACCACTCTTGGTGACGATACGTTTGACTAAATCAATTTCTATAGCGCCGTTGGCAATTATGTTAGAAAGTTTGTTGGGTGGCCGTCTTAGCAACGCGCGCAGGCGTGCTGATAGTTCCTTAAGGTTAAAGGGTTTTGTTAAATAATCATCGACCCCAGCGTCAAAACCCTGCTCTTTCTCTGTAATTTCGGTTCGACCGGTGAGCATAATCACAGGTGCTTTGCCTTTAGTGTCTCTATATTTGCGGCAAATCTCAGGCCCTGAAAGACCTCCGGGTAGGTGCCAATCGAGAATAATTAAATCGAACTTGCCTTTGCGTAGAACTTCCCAGCCTTCTGTGCCGTCATGCACAATTTCTACAGAGTAGCCGTCGGCCGATAGCCAGTCCTTGACCATTTCTGTCAAGTCTTTATCATCTTCCACAAAGAGGATCTTAGCCATTTCGCTCCGACAACTTAAGGTGTATATCAAATTCGCTGTCTAAGAATATACGACGGTCTCAATCGTTTCAAGTAAACTTGTCAGGTTACGTATCTGAATAAGGCGCCCGGTTCGAAATGCGGCTCTCTCTGGCAGCCAAAGGTTTAATACTCGTGGCAATTCCTCTTTGCTTCGAGCTAGCTTTTGTCGTGGTTTTGGTAGATTTGCAAAGGCAAGCAGAGGCTGAGTCTGCCATAGCCTTGCGCTCTAAGAAAGTAGCGCAGGGAATAGCCGCTCTCACCCATGATCTTTTTGCATTATGGCAGACTATTTATAATACGACCAGAACTCAATGGCGTGCTACTGGCCGTTTTGACCAGAGCTACAAACCGGGAGTGGCGAAGCTGCTATCTGGATACAATGAACTTGTTGAACTGACTCCGGATGACCCCGAAATCAATCGCCGACTGAGAGTTTCACGTTCGACCTTACTAAGTGCTGAACTAATTCTTGATGCCATGATGAAGCGGCTTAATGCCCACGATGGCAGTCAGTTTTTCACCGATGAAGTTCTGGCCATTAAGCAGATTCAGTCGACTTTTCACGCGCTGATAGAGCAGAATCATGAGCTAGAGGCCGTCTTTAGAAAGCAAAATAGTGAGAAAAATAGCAACCGCCAGATTGAGCTAAGGCAGAGGATATTGACTGTGGCTACCTTTGCTGCCATCGTCAATGTTTTGCTGAGCATTGCTGTTGCTGTATTCCTGCTCAAAGACGTTGTTGGACGCTTACGACTGCTCCAAGATAATGCTTCAAGATTGGCTACAGGTAAGCAACTTAGTGCCCCCTTGCAAGGTAGCGATGAGATCGCTGAAGTTGATAGAGTTTTTCGCAGAATGGCCCGCGCCTTAACTGAATCGAATCACAAAGAGAGGGCCGTAATCGAAAATGCTCTTGATACCATTTGTGCCATTGATAAAGACGGTCGCTTTAGCACGGCAAATCCCGCTAGTTTTAAGCTCTTTGGCCTTGAACCAGAAGATCTTATCGGCACACGAGTTGTGGATGCCATTGCTGAAGAAGACAAAGCGAGAATGCTCTTGTGGATCACCGAGTTGCGTGAGAGAAAAGAGCGCGTGCCGAGCCAATCTGAGCGCGAAAAGGAATTTCGTGTGCGTCGCCGCAACGGCAGCATAGTAGATACCCTCTGGAGTGGTCACTGGTCAGAAGAAGAACTGTCTTTGTTTGTGGTCATTCACGACATGACTGATCGCAAAGAACTAGAGCGTGCTAAGCAAGAGCTTGTGGCTATGCTTACCCATGACCTGCGCTCACCGCTTACAACCATTCAAGGCATGATTGAAATGGCTCAGGCCGGAATGCTTGGTGAGCTCAATGAGAGAGGTGTGCGCTTGACTAACTCTGCTGAACGCAACAGCTCGCGCATGCTCAGCCTTATCAACGACCTGCTTGATATTGAAAAGATCAAATCGGGCACCATGGCTCTAGAAAAAGAGACAGTGAGCTTGAGCGCTTTGTTTGCTGATGTTAAGGCTAATGTCTCTGACTGGACTGCTGTGAACGGTATCGTTATTGAGTGCAGAGAGACGAGATTAAGTGTCTTGGCCGATAGAGAGAAAATTAGCAGGGTGATTTTTAACCTGGTCTCAAACGCAATTAAATTTTCACCCCCAGGCGGGCGCATAGAGCTTTCTGCCACTGCCAAGAGCGAGTTTGTGGAGATCACAGTGTCAGATCAGGGCCCTGGCATGCCACCAGAAATGGTATCGTCAATATTTGAGCGTTTCCAGCAAGGTACAGGCTCTGCTCATAAGGGCAAGGGCGGCTCAGGTCTGGGGTTGGCTATCTGCAAAGAAATAGTTACCTTACACGGCGGTAAAATTTGGGTAACAACAGAAGAAGGCAAAGGCAGTCAGTTTCACTTTACTGTTGAAGGTTAGATTTCAACCTTGGCTAAAATCTAAATTTCGATTTTTGAATGGTAGCCCCAAATAGCTAAACCAGCGATTCTAGGTTAGAAAGCTATTTGTTTTTTTCAGCAAGCGAAAGCTCATGTCTTAATTCGCGCATACTGGCATCAGCTTCTTTGTATGCTTGTCCTGGTCTGCCCGCCCTCAGGCGCTCATAGGCGGCAATAGCCTTTCTGGCATCTACGCTATCGACTTTGGAACCAAGTTGTAAGTCGCCAACCCAGCTAGAGGCTAGTGCATTGGCTAAATTGCCTAATTGCGCATCAAATTCTTTGGGCGATGCTGTTTGCTTCAAAGCTTCTGCTCGCGCCATCCATGTCTCACCACTAGGCGGCCGCGTGGCTGCATAGGCTTGTTCGATTGTCATTGGCTTGCTGATGAAGTCGCGCGAATTACCCCACTGGCCATCAATTTTTACTAGCCTGGTTTTAGGATCGTAGTCGACAATATTGACCACATGATGATCGGCTAGAATTTTCTCAGTTGAAAGCGGCCCGGAGAGTGGGTTGTTTCGCAGGGTGCTAACAAGTGGTTCGCTATTGACTCTAACGAATAGTGTGGCGAAGAGCGGCCCTTTTTCTGTCTCGCGTAGGTGCTTAAGTTTCTCGGCGAAGTCTTCTATCGATGTTATACCCGTGGCCAGGTTGTGCTCACTGTCTCGCTCTTGCTCAGCGTGATTAATGATAAACATCTCTGGCTGCCACTTCTTGGTGAACTGTTCGTTGATGCGCATCATATTATTCATGTAGCCAGCCATGCCCGGGCCCTTATCTAGCTCTTGGGGGCGACCGTGTGAATAGTCGACTAGTGACTCACCACTATCGAAGGGGCCAGTAGCTTGCTTCTGATAGTAGTGAACATCGCCTGGTGGCATCTTACGCAGATTTTCTTGATTGTAGAAAGCCGAGATGGCAGCAGTTTGAAAAACTTGGCTGGTGTATGAGCGCACCCATGAGCCACTCTTAGCGTTAAGGGCAGCGTCTCCGTGTGCTCTTAGATTGGTTTCTTCCATTGTCACGCTAGTGCCATCTTTTGTGGTAAATCGTCCTTCACTAGCAACTTGCGAAAGAATATCTGTCACTGTGGATGGTTCTTTGGCATAAAGTCTGTTTTCTATAGTCGTAATTTGGCAGGTGCCGTACTTGCCTTGGTCGTTTGATGTAGGCTCAGCAGCATTGGCCATGGCACCGTTCACAAGCCTTACTCGCTCTCTTTGCGATAGCGGCACATTGCCTTTTAGCTCTAATATATGAGCCAGGTCACGGTAGGTGCTGGCTACTTCTTCACTGCTGATACCGTCTCTTTTGGCTCGGGTCTCAAAAGTCTGCATGTCACGCTTTAGTTTTTCTCTTTCATTCGGCAGCACTACTTTTTCAGTGATCAAGCGCTCTAGGCCAGCTTTCTCTTCTGCCACGCTCTTGGGAGCGGGAGGCTCAGGTTTGTCACTGCTAATTAGGCGACCATCGGCGCTGCGCACAACAGTAAACTTGTCGGCTGCTTTAGGGCCAAAGTGCTCTTCTTTGTAGCTTTCATCAGCTTTGCCAGTAAAGCTGCGCTCAAAGCCGCTGCCGTCTGGTCTGGTTACTTTTACTTTGCCGTCTTCAGTAATTGTATAAAGCGACTTGCCAGTATCAGTTAGAACAACAGCACCATCTGCGGTGTGGCCCTGCATTCTGATTATTTCACCGGCTTTAACTGTTGCTGTTTGGGGTGAATCGCTTGTTGCTAACTTTATGAAATTGAGTTCGTAGATTTCTTTGGCGTGTTGCTTAATTTGTTCAGCGCTGGCGCCTGACCCTAAATGCTGGGCAGCAATTTCCATCACCGATTGCTCTGTGGTGGTCTTGATTTCAGCTGGCTTCACATTGATCTTTATAAATTCGCCAACGGCAGCTTCTTCGGTTTTGATTCCGGCAATTTTTATAAATACAGGGCCTTCTTGCTCGGTACTTTTGGAGCCTGTGGCTTTTTCCGGATGTTCTTCTACTTTTGCATCAGGAAAACCCATGGCCTTAACAGCGCCAGAGTCTTTGCCCTGGGCCAATGCGCCATTCCATTCGGCAGCATTGCGCCTCAGGTCTTGAGCCTGGTTGGCAAGTGATTGGGGCTTTTCGGCCGAGTCGTATCCAGCGCCGTCTTTGGGCACTTCTGCTGGTTTGTGTTTGCCGTCGCTCGTGTCTGCCTGTCCCACGGAATGAGCCTTTAGGTACTTTTGTTCTCGGGAAAGTGGTTTTAACTGGTCGCAACTATTTATATACCCTTCTGAAATGATTTCTCGACGGGCTTATGTTTGGTCTTTTGTCTAGCCTCGTATCTAGCGTAGGGCCACTTGGCGGTGCTCTAAGTGGCACCCGCGCGTGCTTGACATTGGTGATGTTGCAAATTTGAAGCAAAGCTAAGCTGATTACGGCTTTGCTCTTCTTAGTCGCTTGCCCGGCATGTTAGACTGATTATCTTGTCGGGCGATTAGCTCAATGGTGGAGCACCTCGTTTACACCGAGGGGGTTGGGAGTTCGAGTCTCTCATCGCCCAAGACTTATGGAGAGCGGTTTTCGAAAGAAAACCGCTCTTGCTTTTGGGGTAGTCTTTTTAGCTTCACTGCTATACTACTGCTATTCAAATGAGCAAGTTTGAGAAATTGATAGTAACCATGGTGAACGTCAATTTGTCTTTGAACTGCATTTTTCGTTAAATAGATTTTGTGTCTTAGAGGTCGCTCAATCCTCACAACGACTGCGTTGTCGAGTGGTTGTTCCCTTCTTCTTCGAGAAACTTGTGTCTTTCACCATTAGCAGATGGCCAGTATTTGCTGAGGAAGCACCATATTAGGTGCAGCTTCATTCAGCGATTTGTTGAAGAGCAGCATAATTGAGCAATTTGTTGAATGGCTACATCATAAGAGCCTAGCTATTTGTGTCTGCTCTTGATGGAAGGTGGACTCATTTGTTCTGGACTGCCGAAGTAGTAATCTCTTAAGCCGGTGATTGGTCTATGGATGTATGTAGCGATATGAGCTTGTCGCGAGCTTCGATTTTCGTTTCTAACAGGAAAGATCATCTGGCTATTGGCTTCTGTAAAGTCAATGCAAGGTTATTGGTACAAAGAGGTAGGCGTAGCTCTGAATACTCATTATGTCGTTCTGCGATAGGATTGGGATGAGGGTGTTATGAAAGTTAGGTGCCCAAGTGAAGTCGTTCTCGAAAAAATGGTGCAAAGTACTGGCTATAGCGATTGTTTTGTTAGCTTCAATAAAAGCTGTCGATTCAATCAATAGCTATATCACGTGGGTTCAGGAAGTCATTCCATTTTCTCGCGCAGCGTGGCTTACAAATTCACCCTATGGCCTCTCTGGCTGTCGCTTACCTATGGCAAAGTATCTCTTGCAAAATCGTACTCTAATAGGAATGAGCGAGAATGAAGTAAAGACACTTTTGGGATTTGAACAAGATAAACACTGTGTAGAAGGTTCTGGCGATGGGTGTACGGTCCTTGTGTTCACTATCTTCGGCAGATCCACTGAATATGCCGAGTATAGCGTCTATATTAAAAATGGAAGGGTCCTCAAAGATAAATTGCATATCGATTGAGTCTTCTTGGTATTCATATGTGGTGTGCTGAGGCCGATGGAAGAGCTGAACGTTTTAAGTAAGCTCTCTCCAATCATGAGAATGCCTGCTAAAAGCATCGAATGATCTCATTCTTAGACCAATCGACAGCAAACCTCACTCGATGGGTTATGAAACTGGCCTGAACACTGTCGCTATTTTAACGATTGAGAATCAAAGGTGCACCAAGGCCAAAGTTTTGGGAATTTGGCACTAGTCGAGTTGCTTAGTTTTCATATTCTTGATCTCCGGCGGATTCATTCGCACGGGATCACCAAAGTAGTAATCTCGTAGGTCGGTGATGGCGTCTTCCATGGTTGGGTGATTATTGAGGAAGTCGCCTGGTCCAGGTCCTGGCACATACACGCTGACTTGGAAGTTCCAAGTGCCGTCGGGGTCTGGATATATCCAGCTAACTGGTGCATCTGTCTCTGATCGGTTGTCTATGTCACCGAATCCACACTTTGAATCAGGGCGTGTATTTCCTTTTGTGGTATCAGGTTTGCAGACAATATAGCCGTGGCGAAACGGTCCTGTTTCTTGTCGAGCTAAGTAGAGTCCAAGGTCAATGGTTTCTTGCACTAGTTTGTTTTGTTCTTCTGAGAGTTCAAGGAGTGGTGTATACCATCTGAATTTGCGATAGGTGACAACTTCATCGATCTCTTCAGTGGTTATTTTGAACTTCTCGGCAAAGGCTACTGCTCCTTCAATTTCTGTCCAAGGCAGATCTGTTTCTTGAGCAGCTCTGATGATTGAGTAGAGAACTCTTTCTCGGCGATCTTCTTCTGTTTGATCTCTGCCGAAAGTACTACATTTGGGGCAGGCCCCGGTAGCTTCAATTTCAGTAGAGCATCTGCCGCAGTTCATAGGATTAATCTCCGGACCAATGGCCGATTAGAGAGGGCGTGAACGTCAACCAGGGGCCTTTGAAAGTGCCCTAGTAATTATACCGGCCACCTGGCAGGAAAATGCCTTAGGGCGAGGCTGCAAATATTCAGTTTTTGATGGTCGCGGCTATCCTTTTCCCTAGTTTACTTCGGTCGGGAACATTGGTAAATTGAGATCGTCTACGAGTAAAGGTTGAGCTTGCGGCAGATGCATGAGCCAACATCATCTCTGAACCCTTTCAACCTTTCTTACTATTTTTCTTCTGCTGTGAGTTGTAGTTACAGCATTTCGCAATTTTCTTTTTGTTCAGCGTTTCGTTAACGGATGCCTGGAAGGCATCGTTTAGTAATCGTCGAGAATCAAATCAATCCCTAACAAGGACTATATAATGTCAAATGAAATTCCTTCTGGAGTAGCATTCATGCGCTCCGAACTGCTCAGTCGTAAGGAAGCAGCCGCTTACCTTGGGGTAGCAGAACAAACTCTTGCTATTTGGAAGTGCACTAAGAGGTATGACCTTCCATACGTGAAAATTGGGAAACTGGTCAAGTACAAGAAGAGTGACCTCGATGCATTCATTGCTAGAAATGTTCAGAGTGCGTAGTTGGTTGTAGTTAAAGACTTTAAGGTTGTTGGCCTAACAATAGTTCAATGGTCTGAAAGGACTTGAGTTTAGGTCAACCAGGCATAGCACTGCTGGTAATACCAAGAAACCAAAGTGAACAATTAGTTCACTTTGGTTTCTTGCTTGCTTCGGGTATGTGGCATGTTGTTAACGCATACATGCAGTCTTTACCGCAGCTGTCTCTAAATGCCTGTCGACCAACTACTAGCACTAGATTATTCCTTAGATTTAGTCTTGCGTTCTTCGATAAATTCAAGGAGATGTTCTGCGTAGCTTCTATGAATGCCAGGTACAGCGCTAGTGTCCCAAGCTAGATGCGTTAAAAATTCCTTCTGTATTATTTCGTAAGCCCTTTCGTTTTCATTCATCAGTAAGTGCAGAATTGGCTCTGAACGATTGTTTGTAGAACAGCGTGGTTTCGATGTACGGTTTGTAGTGGTGCGGATAACAGCTGCATAGATTGATTCTAGTGAGCTATGTTTTTGCATGAAAGGAATGCCAAATTCAGTTAGCATTGCCATAGTTTCAAGTAAGGCTCTATCAATATCGGTTGTCGAATCTGTTACGTAGGTTACCCACTTGTCAATTGAAGAGATGTAACCCAAATTCTGTCCAAGCGTTACGCCTATGGAACGATCAAGCTTCGATTCGCCTGGCAGCAAAGGCAGCCAACGGTCCACAAGGTCTTCAACCTCTAAAAGTCTAGTGCCTATAGATGGATTTATATTGAGGCTACCAAGGTGCGGGCTTGCCCCTAGCGTAACCTGACCGATGCAGCCTTCGTTTATTTTGTAGCTGTAACACCCTTGAAGCGCTTTTTGTGGGTAAGCGTTAAAGCCAGCAGCGCTCATAGCTTTATTTGCTTCTTCATACAGGTATGTTCTAAGCTCAGTTGGTTTCATATTGGTAGTCTTTCTTTAGGAAATAACCAGGTCGAATGACTCATTGCAGAGCTGAATATCATCGATACAAATTCCTACCCTTTGATCAATCGATATAGCTTGAGCTGATCGGCTACACATCCTGCATTTTTTATACTGCTGTTCAGGTTCTTGAGACATCAAGTTCTTATAGCATTCTTTGCAGAGAATAAACTTTCCGCCTCCTCCAACGATGCAGTCTTCTTCGCCCCTTCTACAAATAGAGCACTCGGTTCCGTCCAATGTTTCTTCCAAGCTCTGTACCTTTTCTAATTTCAGAAGTTTAAATGTACAGGCGAGCTGCCTGCCATAGAATTGTATGCCCTGCAAACTCGGTTGCTTGTATAAGGTTCTTGTATTTTGCTCTGCTGTCGGGCCTTCTTAGGATTATATTTGGGACTATTGACTCTCTGGACTTCATTCACAAGGCTTGGGAGGAGGTTGACATCAGAGATTGGCTGGAGCAGCGCCTTTCTAACAACTCTTCACCATGTGTTCGTGATATTTAGCCTCAACGCGAGAGACCTTACTAACTTGACTAAAAGCGACGTACTAAAAGTTAAGGGCGAGCTGCTATAAGTACGAAATTCTAGTCAGAGGTGCAATACCAAAGCGGTTTATTGGGTGGTAAAAATTACATGCTAAAGCTATTTCATGGCGATAAGCTTATTGGCACCATTACTAAGGAGCTGTCAGATGGTCTTGCCATGACTGGGCAGATTGAATTGACAGCAGCTGCTGAGCGATTTAAAGAGGTCTTTGAGTTCTTTGCCGATGAAGAGAAGAGTGATAGAGATGAGCCGCCGTTTTTAGATGATGTGTTGTCTAACTGGTCTATTCAATTAGAGTCTGGAGAGTCTGAAGAGATTTCTATTCCCAATATCTATCCTGATGGGCTTATCTGTTGGCGATAGCAGTAGTTGTTTATCAACCCTTCTCCCAAGTTGAGTAGGAGAAAATTGCATATTTCAAGGTGTGTGAATATCACGTGATTGACCTGCTCCCCGAAAGTTAACCCGTTGCATGGACTTTTGATGCTTTTAAATCATTGCTTTTAAATCCACGACACCGGCGATTGAGCGCTCTAATAGTCTGACAGGTGAATGGTCTAAGATTCAGAAAATCCAGGGTTTGCTTGCGTGAGAACAGGCAGGTTCCATGAATCAGGTAAGATGGGGATAGTCTTTTACTTGGCGTCCTTGTTTCTCCAGAGTAGCAGGCCGAACCTCTTGAGTGTTGGCTGATGGAGTTGTGAATGGCCCAGATTTCTAAGCTTTTTGACTCTGGAAAAGCCTCCTATGGCAGTCTCAGCCATTGGGAAAAGTCAGCTCTCGTGCTTTGTTTCTGTTGTATTACTGCATTTATTATGCAGGTAGCTATGCCGGTAGTCAAATCACTGGTTGCTCTTAGCTTGTTGACCGGCACCGCTGACAAATTATGGAGCTCAATTTATTGTTCTCCGTGTGGCAATTCTAGCGGCAAGGATTTTGGCTCCAATACTATTGCGGCACTGTGTTGGTGTGATGAGCCAGAAAAGGCCATGGCAATTCTTACTGTGCTCTTGAAGAAAAAGCATACGCAGTTCAATTGGGGGCAAGTTTCGGCCCATCTAGCGCAGATAGATAGAAAAGGGAAGATAAGTGGCACTAGGTGGCTTCAGTTATGTCGGCCGTTTGCTGAGCATCAGAACCAAATATTAGATTCACAGCATAAGGATGCTGATCTCTCGAAACGGTGCGACGCCAGATACTATCGGGTACCGGCAACATTTAGTTTGATAGAGGGCTATGAAAATCATGGGCTTCTTTTCGAGTGTGAGAGCTGGTACAAGAAACTAATTGCTAAAGAAGAAGAACTGTTTGGGAAAGAAGAATATGCTGTCAGAAAAGTCATGTTCAAGCTAGCTGATTTCTATGCTAGGCACAATCGAAGGGCTGATGCGGATAAAGTGATAGAGCAACTTCATGCGATGGAAACTCATCCTGATAGCTGCGGGGATCGCTGGCTGGTTGTGCCAAGGTTCACGGGTGGCTATAAGTTCGAGTGTGTGCGCGCAGAGAGGAGCGACCGGTAATAGGCATTTCACTGACTAGAGGGTAGAATGTTCAATAGAAGAATAGAAAATCGAACCTCTGCGAGTATCGTTTTTAAGTTGATCTGGCGACTATTCAGCCGAGCGGTGCCGAAATCGGAGCAATTCATAGCTCAGTACCTTCCATTCGCATTAGTGCGATGGTGAAGAAGCTAGCCGAGTAATTGCTTGTTCGATATGAGCTAGACTGCCTTCTACAAAGCCTTCGCTTTACTGATTGCTCTGTCTAGATCAACTACTTCAACTGCGAAGGCTCCCAACACTTTGCTCTTTGTTTCTCGCGCAGCTACAAGATTTTTTAAGGCATTTTCTTTCTGCCCAGTTTGAAGATAGAGTTTCCCGAGATTTTCATAGTCGCTGCCGAGGTCAAGCGTATCGCCTGGCGTTTTTTCATCTATTCGCAGAGCCTTTTGATAATACTTTTCTGCCTGGCTAAAGTCATTTAGGCGCTCTGAAATTTGTCCAAGGTTGTTTAGGTAAATGGCAATTGCTTTATTCTCGACCCCTATTCTTTCGCTATCGAGCTTTAGGGCCTGTTCATAGAGAGGCCTGGCCGCAGCCGGGTTGCCCGTCTTCAAGTAGGCCAAAGCCAGGTGGTTAAGATCTCTAGCTTGCCCGCTATAGTGTTCTCCAAGCAGGGATTTTTTGAGAACCTGAATTCTAGCCAGATACTCTTCGCCCTCTTTGAGGTTACCGCACTCAAGGTTTGATTTTGAAGCTTCTAGTAAATCGCTCAATTGAGCTTCTTTAGATGACGGGGCGCGGCTTTCAAGTTCAATCATTCTGTTGTAGTATGATGCCGCCTCGTTTGAGACTGTATTGTAGTATCTGTGGATAAGGAGGGCGATGTCTCGGGCTTTATCCTTTGCGCCAGCATAGTCGCCACTTTGTTCGGCAAGCAATAGCTCTTTCTGCATTGAAGCTTTCACTTCGTCATAATCGTCGCGGTTGTGACTTGGTTCAGCTTTTATGCTCTGGGGAGTTGGTTTCGCAAGAGTTTTAAGCTCATCCTGGCAGTGTTCAAGGCGTTCCCTTCTCCAGTGTTCAGACCATGAGTCTGGTGTAATACTCAATTGGGTGCATTCTAGACGAGCGATTTCTTCGTGCAGAAGTGCTGCATAGTTTTTTCGCTCACTCGAAGGAGTTAGTTCGCTGTTTCGATTGAAGGAGATCGTCTGTAGATTCTCTCTGTCGGCGCCAAGTAACTTTCTTTGCAGTATGCCTTTGGCTTCTATCCATTTGATAGCTTGCTTGGTGCAGCCATGTTTTTGGTAGGCTCTAATCAAGTTGTCGGCGGCGAATTTAAGTGAGACACTAAGGTTTTCATTCTTGTTTCTATTCCAGATTCCATCATCTGCTTGTGTGGGTTTGCAATTACTGTAGATTGCCTCCAGTTTCTTGTCGGCGTAGTTTGTTAAATTCAGCCACTCTGCCGCTGAAACACTATTTGAGAGGTCGGTATGACTGAGTCGACGGTAGGTGTTGCCAAGTCTTTCGCGGTTTAGTGGTTCACTGATTTCGGATAGAAGGGCATCGATGACTGCAAAAGACTTTTTGTATTCGCCCATGTTGGCATAGGCTTCCGCTAATTTGAGTTCTTCCCCGAATGTTTTGTGTGTGCTTTGCCTTGCTATAAGATTTTGGCTAAGCATGTACAGTCTGATGTTCTCAACGAGGTTGCTCGGCGCCGCCAGTAGCTTTGATTGAAAAGGTGCGAGGGCAAGAAATATCAATGTGAAAAGTACCAACTCTCGAAAAAAGCGATGCATGGTCTGGCTTTGTCCTGTATCAAAGTTGGCTTCTGTTTCATTGTTTGTGACGTCAGTATGATCAGCTCTTGAATGCGTAGCTTGATATTTTGGCTGGGCTTTCCAGCATAGTTTGCCCAGAATAAAGCAGAATATAGGCAGTCCTGCTTTTAGTAGATGGACAAAAAGTACAGTGTTAGTTTCTCTATTAGTCGCCCTGAGATCATAAATCAGTTGCCACGCTTCAAAGACACAGAACAATGCTGTACTGAATGTAAGCATTAGTAAGTTAAGCACACTGCCGAAAATAATTTGCGTGAAGTTGCTGTCTGAAATATAGAAGCCGTTGCATGATGGGTAACGGTAACCATTCAGTATTTTTGACAAGAAATACCCAAGGCACAGTAAGAATAGGAAAGGTAATAGCTTTTGGAAGACTTGTGCTGCTAAGAGTTGTTCTCGTTTCATTTTTGCATCGTCATAGCGGTTGGCTTTGCCCGTGACTCCTTATTCCACTATAGCGCTGCTGCTAACCTTGTGGGAGATGGCCAGGCATTTGAGAGCCACTATTGGTGTTATCATCTCGGGTAAAGCGATTGTCTGATGTATCACCTGTGTAGCCTCTTTATCCATTTGATTTTGATGATAAAAAAAGCCAACTGGTACAGCAACATATGAAAGAGCATGCTGTTTTCGCGCTGAGTTTCTTTCGCTTTTATGGCAGCTTTTCGACTCTCTATTGCCTTGGCTAGGCAGTGATGTGCTTGGCAGCGCTCGCTCATTATTATTCGGAATATCGAAGCTATACTCTCATTATTCAATGATGCCGAATTAGGCACAGTCTTTCTTGTAGTACTCGTAAAATTGGTCAGCTTCTTCTCCGATTGGTTTGTATAATGCTATCCAATGCGCTAGTTGATATTTGGTTTGGTCGAATTCATTGTGGATCCATCTTATCTCGACATGCTCTCTCGCGAGTTTCGAGTCGTGGGCGGAACATTAGTTTGAAAGTGCGAGGTCTTAGAATTTGGTTCACTTAGACTGCAGCTGCCAATCATTCTCTGTCAGATGCAATCTCATTGATATTGGTAGCTGTAGCAATATTTGATCGGCACTTTTGAAGTGTCTTTCCATAAGAAGAGCCCTTCGCTGTATGACTTGATTCCCGTGGCATCAAACAAATGCTTACCCGTTTTATCAATGACGTAGGTGCCTTGAGCGTTGGCAATTATTGCTAGCCCATCCTTGAATTGTCCTGCCTTCTCATAGTTTTCATCCAATTGAATTTTGCCTTGACGATCGATATAGGCAAGATGGCCTGGTTTAGTTTCGACCACCGCCAGTCCTTCCTGAAAATGTCCTACTTTGTTAAATTGCGGCGCAATAACGTTGTTGCCTTGGGTATCAATGAAACCCCAAAGTGAGCGTTTCCTCACTGGTATCAGCCCCTCTCCAATTAATCGCCAGGCTTTGTTTTCTGCTACTCCAAATTGATCGTAAGAGTCGTCTGATAGCGCTCTACCGGTGGTGTCAATTAGCCAGCACTTTTTGTTTAAGCTGGCAACCGCCACGCCACCTTCAAATCCTAAAATATAATGCGGAGCCGATGGAATTTTCAGCTTGCCAGTTCTGTCTATGAACCCTTCTGGCTTCCCTGAAATATTGTGATAATTCTCGGAGACTAGGGCTAAGCCGTCATGAAATGAACCAGCGCCGGTATATTTGTGAGGGATGATAAGCTTGCCGTCTTTGTCGATAAAGCCCCAGGCTGATGGAAATGGTCTTGAAAAACCACCACCCCATTCTCTTTCTGTCACCGCTGCTAGCCCTTCAGAAAACGCCCGGACAGCGGCATATTTGGGCTCTATAACAACCTTCCCGTTGTCATCCATGAAGCCCCATTGGCTGTCTAGCCTGAAAGCTCGTCGCCCTTCTGAGATTGGTTCGAATTGTTCATACTTCGGTTCTGTTATATATTTACCGCTGCGATCTATTAGACCGATGCGGTAATAACGGCTGCATATGACACAGCCGCGTTCTGTGTGGAACGGATTCTCTGTATATTCCTTTGAACATTTGGTGCCGTAGGCGGTGCCCTGGTTGAAAGTGCCGGCTCCAATGGGAAAGCATGGCTTGATAGCGTACTTTCCTGTTTTGTCTATATAGCCAGTTAGCAACACCTCTTCAACTTCCGCTAGGCCTTCACTAAATGGATAGGCGTCGCGGAATTTTGGTGGTATCACTATCTTGCCGGTTGCATCTTTGTAGCCCCACTGTGGCGGTTTGCTCCAGGCGATGCGCAGTGCCTTCGGTCCTCCGTATGGATTGGCAAGGTACTCGTTCCTCTCTCTTGCTTCTTCTTGTTGTTCTTTGGTTTCTTGGTTGGCTGGTATCTTCCAGGCTAAGACTGGTTTAGAAAAAACTGCAACTCCATTGTGGAAGTTCTTAATCCTGTAGATTTTGGAAAGTTTGAAACAGACTCTTCCCTTTGTGTTTTTGACTATGTAGTTGCTTGTTGGCATCATGCTGGAGTCTGGTTTTTTCTTTTTTATCTCTATGATGGAGAGACCTTCAGAAGGCTTCTTTGGATGGTGTGTTTCATACTCTTCAGCTTTGTCGCTTGCTGTGAAGCGTCCTGATTTGTCTATGTAGCCCCTGCCTGACTTAGACGGATTTGGGAGTTGTACGAGGGCTTTGCCATTTTTGAATGGTCTAGCGGAAGCGTACTTGTTGTTAAATAATTTGCTGCCGTCGGGCTTGATATAGAATTGTCCATCGTCATAGTTAAAGGTGCTTACCACGGCTGCCCCTTCACTAAATGAAGAAGCGTCTTCATACTGATGACCAATAATGGTCTTTCCGCTCTTGTCGATGAAGCCCCAGCCATCAGTATTTTGCACTCGCGCTAGGCCCTCTCTGAATGGTGCCGCAGATTTATATTTTGCTTGGACAATTACGTTGCCCTGCTTGTCTATAAAGCCAAGCTTTCCTTTCTCACCAAAGGCCGCCATGCCATCTGATATGTCATAGAGTTCGTCGAATTTGGGGGCGACTAGGACTTTCAGGTTTCTATCAACAAAACCGCGTTTACCACCTTTCGTCACCAAGTTGTAGTCTTTGTTTAGAGGTTTCACGTCATCGTAGGTTGGCTTAACAAGCCAATTACCATGGGTGTCGATTTGACCCCAAAGGCCAGCGCATTGCCAGTCACCAGTTTTGGGGTGCGGCTTTCTTGGCGAGTAGGCTCTTGCCAGGGCCTTACCGTTTGCAAATGGACCAATTTCCTCAAAAGTGGCATTAACCTGTACCTTTCCTGCTTTGTTAAGCACGCCAACTTTGTCACCTTGTTGAAATGTGGCAAGGCCTTCGTGGAAATCACTAATGCTTGGGTAGGTTGGCTTGAGAATGATTTTGCCGTCTCTGCCAATAAAGCCATAGCGCTCTTGGTGGCAGACGTTGAAGTTTCCTTCCTGGCTAGTCCAACTATCATCTTCTGCTGCTGCGGGCGATAGCGAGCAGACCATAGTAAGTATGGTCAGTGAAATCATTAACCAAGCATGACCTTGTCGCATTTGCTGCACCAGTTAATAAGAGAAACTAGTCACGACTAGTGGTTTTTTTGAGTAAAGCGAGATATTCCGCTTCATTTTTTTGAATATCAAGGGCGGGAGTATAGTGTTTTCGTCTAATCCAAAGTGCTGTCCTAGCTGTCTCAGTAGCTTTAACGAAGTCTTTTTGTGCGATATACAATTTCGTAAATTTATCTAGTCTTAGGGCTTTATCGCTATTGAACAAGTCTTTGTCTCCAACTAGCTGATAAGCGCGCTCATACTGCTTTGCTGCTTTTGTGTAATTGCTTTGACTGAGATAGCAGTCACCTAATTTATCGAGATTGGCAATAGTTGGTTTAGTGAAAGAGCCAGTGTCTTGGCAAGCTTTGAAAGCTCTTGCTAGTTGTTCTTCAGCACGGAAATAATCGTTTCTTTCTGTATAGAAATTGGCTAGTTTATTGATGCGCTCTATTAACACATCATCGGGTTTCTGACGCTCTTCAGCTTTTTGGATCGCTTGCTTGTATAGCCATTCATTTGCTTTGTATCTCTGCTGGCTGGTATTGAAGGCAATTACATTTGCTTCCATAGCTTTTGTCTCTAGTGCAAAATCTCCCAGGATTTGCCTGTCCATTTCTAGCGCTTGACTCAGTAGTTTGTCAGCGTCGGCTAGCTTGCCTTGTTTTTGGTAGAGTGCCGCTAGATAAGCAAAATCTCTTGCAACATCGGCACTCTCAGGTCCTCCCTGCGCCGCTAATAAATCGTTCTGTAAGGCCAATTGATAGTACCTTTCAGCTTCAGCGGTTTTATTCAGTTTCAATTCGACCGTGCCCAGTAGATTCTGATATATGCTCCAGGCCCGAGCACAGCCAGTATCCCCAGTATCAAAAGACTGAGCTTGAAGAAGTAGAGCTTCAGCTGCTTGATAGTTGTTGTTCAAAATTAGTGAATAAGTTTTCTCGTGTAAGACTCTGCTTTTCCTCCAGCCATCAAAATTCTTCCAATGCCAGCTGTCTGATGGCTGAGCTTTGACAATCTTCTCATAAAGGTCTAATTCTGCTGGAATCAGAATATAGGGAGAAACAGAATCGGTGTCGTCATCTTGTAGCGATATATGGTTTAGGTAATAACTTTCTGATAGTGCAATTGAATATTGCAAAATTGCCAATGCTTCATCGTCTAAATGGCAGTCGTGTGCTGTCTTGGCCAATTGCAGATAATCATGACTGCATGTATCTCCATATTTCAACCTTCTATACTTAGCGGCGATTTTTTGCCACTTCAAGGCTTCCGCCGTAGCACCGTGACGCAAATATCCAATAATCAATGGTCTGGATAGCTGTCCCGCTGACAAATAGCTTAGGTAGTAACCAGGTTCGTTGTTTTTAGATCTGATGAATGTCGCTTCTAGTCTTGAATCCACCGGTTTGCATAAATTGAGCCATTCTTTTGTTGTTAGTTCGTTTGCGGGATCTATGTATTTTAAAGTGTTGAAGTGTCCGACAAGATTGTCGCGATGTCCGCCTTCCCTTTGCAAATCTTGATCAATAGCGCCAAGCAAGACGATCATCGCTTGATCCGGTTTTCCAGCCTCACCTAGAGTTTTGGCTAATGTGCGAGCCATAAATGTACTTTTGTTGGGATTGGTATTCTCAGCTATTTTTTTTGTTTGTGTGAACACCTGAAACGATTTACTGATGTTGCTAGGGGCGCTTAGAATCTGATCTGCAAACGGTATGAGTAGGAAAAATAAAATGGAAGTGATGCCAATTTTTCTAATTGTTTGGCTTCTTGTTTCGGCTGAAGAATGCCGTAGCCAGCCCTTTTTAGTTGCGAAAATGACATATATGACTAGTGGAACTACTCCTGCTGAAAATAGTTCAACGGCTGCGCCATTCCCCTGGCCACCGTTTATCTTTCGCCAGCACGACCAAAATTCAAACAAACAGAATAAAGCCGGATTCAGTGCAGCAAGGAAGCAGTTCAGAATTAGAGTAAACCCTGAATACAAGGAATCGGCGCTTCTATCGTAAACAGGCTCACAACCGTGGCCTATGATCTTAGAGATTAGACTATAGATCGCCCAAAGTACGAAACTTGTGGGCAAAGCGAAGCAAAGGGAACGACCCACATGGCTAAGGAAGTTTGTTGGATTAAGTGAATCCGGTTCTTGCATCGCTAAACCCTGAGGTGATGTATCTATTATTCCCTATTGCTTGTCGTTGTTTTGACCTGCATAAGCTCGCAAAGGCTTCGTCACCATAGGTCTGCGAGTTCCACGTGGCCATAAATTAAAACGGCGTCTCTATCCCCAAGAGCTGCCAGATGGTTGGATGGTCTGTGGTTCCGCAGCGCCCTGTGGGTAACTGTTCGGCCTGGGCGAAGTAGGCTTTAGCTTTGCTTGTTTGTCCGGTCTTCGAAAGAAAGTCAGCATAACTCTGAAGGGAGTTTCGTTTCATGCTCTCGTTGGGGCCTTCGGAGAGGGTTAGAGCACTTTTGAATTGCTTCTCCACTTCAGCGCAGTCGTGCATCTCGCATCGAAGTTCGGCCAGCATTAAGCGGCTCTTGATCCCTTCTATGCCAAGTGGAGTCATCGATTTCCTTCGGGAGCTTATTTCTACTGCCTCTTCGAGAAGGTCGGCACGCTCCTCTAGGGACTCTGTGTTCATCTTAAATATGCCGCTCATGTGGTCCAGCATGCTAACGATCTCATAGTCATGGTCGCCCTTAGCTTGCTTCAGATACTTGAGATTCTCGCGCATCAAGTTCGACGATTCTTTATGCTTTCCCTGATGAGAGAGTTCTATTGCCCACATTGTTCGGGTGCGGATAGCGTCTTCTGAATCAGGGCCGAGAACGGCGGCCTTTGCGGCAAGTTCTTCTCCCATCCAGGTCGCTTTGTAGTCGGGCCAGTAGCGCTTTATGTTCCAAATCTCATTGATGGTTTCTGCTGTTTTGTCATCTTTCTCTCCGAGCCGAATCCTCATATCCAGGGCAAGCTGATAGAGTTCAAGCTTCCGAGCTTCTTGTTTGCAGCCGTCTCCGTAATATTCTAATAGGTCGGCGAGTTCAGGAGTGTCTTTTCGGCAGTACCCCACTGCCGTAGGAACTATTTCGCTGCTAAGAACCAGCATGGGTAATAGAATGAGGATTAGCGACGATGCAGCGATTGCATAGAAGTAGGCGAGAATGCTACGTGCTCCGGCTTTCTTAGGCATCTGCTGGACGATCTCTGAGAGCAAAAGTGTAACCCAGGGATTCCGAAGTAACACGCCGTCGGTCTGTTAGCACCGTGCCAATTCATCTAGTGAAAGAGTCGTCTTTCCTTTTGATAATTTGCCCAGAGGTCTAGCTCCCGAAACTGCTTGTTGTTGATTGTTTAGTCCGCAACTGGGCGGTTTTGCAAGCAATTTTAGTTGCGGCCAAATTGCAGTGCCGAAAGCAGCTAGTCAAGTTACTTCGATATGTCACTGCAAGGTTGCTGGCGCAAAAACGGTGGTCGTGAAGCTAGTTGGGGTTAGCATTGTGTACGCTCTCAATGTTCTAGTATTACAAGTATCAGTGTTCAGTAATAGCGCCACATGATATGGATGCCTTCGTTGCTTGGGAAAATACCTGGAAGTCCAATCAGAAGATGCTTGCCATTGGGATCTTCAACAGACCAATTCTCTAGTAGGTCGTCGGCAAATGGAGGTTCAAGGTTCTCTGGCCGTCCCTTATCTCGGAAGAATTCAAAGATAGGTTCGAATTGGTTTGCTTCAGGTGTGAGTTGAACGAAGCCATGCATGGTAAAGCCATTGGGGCTAGCTTCATCGACTGTTCCTATAAGCGTGTTGTGATGGTAGAGCTTGAACAATTTATTGGCCTTGATTGGTTCTAGAAATTGTTTTGGGTCTGCTGTTCTTGGTTTAGAGATAGCGCCACAAAATGTGTTCGCAGTTGTCCTGGTCAATGATGCCAGGAAGGCCTATTTCTTGACGCTGGTTTTGCTCGTCTTCAATGAACCAGTTTTCTAACAGATGCTCGGCAAATGGTGGTTCTTCTGGTTGAGGTCTTTCTTGGTTTTGGAAATATTCGAAGATTGGTTTGTATTGCTCAGCGCTTGGAAGGAGATTGATAATACCGTGCATGTCAAAGCCGTTTGCGCAGGCATCAGTGATTGTGCCAATTAAAGTGGAGTTGTGATAGAGGTTAAGCATTTTAGTCGTGCCAGATGATTTCTTTGTCGTCGAGATAGATAGCTGGAATTGTTATTTCCTTAAGTACTCCAGGCTCCTTTTCTATAAACCAATTATCCAGGTAGGTTTCTTCGAATGGTAGGTCTGGTTCGTTGCTCATGAAGCCTTCATCTTCGAGGTAGGTAAAGACGTGTCTGTAGCTCTCGCCTTCTGCTGTTATTGCAATAGTCCCATTCCACAGGAAACTATCTTCTGGCGCTACGTCTGTGATGATGCCGATTAGAGTGTTGCCATGGTAGAGCTTGATTTCTTCAGTCATAGTTACTACTTCACATTGGCCGGTAGTTCGTGTCATCATTCTTCCTGCAATTGTAGCGTGAAGTTCCTCAACTGATAATCAAGAGGCAAGGCAATGAGCGTGTATAGCAGAGCAGCTCTTTTGGAAGAAATTGAAAAGGGTCAAGTGTTTGAGTACTTGCTATTCTATGGGCATAAGCCAAGCACCGATGGTAGTGTCACTGCAAGTTGTTGTAGTCAGTGGTTTCCGGCACCGTTCAAGATAGATGGTGTTGAGTATTTGACAGCGGAGCACTACATGATGGCTGAGAAAGCTCGGCTGTTTAAGGATGCTGAGATTCTTGAAAGTATACTAGTTTGTCAGACTCCTAAAGAGGCGAAGGCCTTAGGTCGTAAGGTTCGCAACTTTGAAGATGACGTATGGAAGAGTCATTGTTCGCAGATAGTGGTTAAGGCTAATCACGCTAAGTTTACCCAGAATTCGGCGTTTGCTCAGTGGTTAGTTGGGACAGCACCGAAAGTATTGGTTGAAGCTAGCCTGTGGGACAGAATCTGGGGGATTGGCATGGCTCAGTCTAACCCTAAGGCTTTAGATCCGGCTCAGTGGAAAGGGCAGAATTTATTAGGTTTCGCCTTGATGCAAGTTCGGGACCAATTGTCTTAGGCTTAGTGAACTAGGGGTGTCAAAGGCTAACTCAATGAAAGATGAGTCTGATGCTTGGTTGGATATTGAGGGGAAGAGTCTAGCGCGGGCCAATGCGGAGACTGTAGCTAAGCTTGATGAGAAAGAGAAGCTTAGTGGTTGGAATGAGTGGGTGGCGAAGGACTTAGCTCAGGATGATTGGGTGGTAGAGGCTCAATCGGTTGGGTCTTATGCGCTGCCAGCGGCTGCTAAAAGCTATCTAGGGGATGAATTAGTCTCTAGCTGGAACAGGATTGCTGAAGAGATTTGTGCTGTGCACAATCAAGTGGTTGGCATGCGGGTAAGTCGTGCTGGTGCTGTTTTATCTGGGGATGAGAGGATAGATGGGTTTAATAGGGAGTTGAGGCTTTGGGCTGATGCTTATATCGAGAGGCGGCTGGTTAGGATTGCGCACAAGCGGTTTGATGTGGTTGAGCAGTTTGATTATTTGTATAGGGAGTTCTTGCCACATCTAGATTTAATTGCTTTTCGGGTAGGGTCAGGGAACCGGTGGTTCCTATCCGAGTTAGCAGATTACTTTCCGACGCAGCTTTATTTGAAGACCATTAGACCTCTTTATGCCTTCAAGTTTGATAGCACTGAGATGCTGTCCACGTTCAAGATATTAAGCACTGAGCCGAGTGTGATTGAGTATCTTTTGAAATTGCTGGATATGTATAAGTGGCAGCAGATGGATGATCTGGTTGGTGTGGCTGCTCTGCTTGAGAGGGATGAGAGTTGGTCATGTTCACTAAGTTCTGAGCAGATTAGGCGGTTAGAGTTTTTGGTTGATGATATCCAGGAGATGAGGCCGTTTCTTCGGCACAATTACAGGCCTGAGAATACTGTGATTGAGTTAGTGCCAGGGTGCGTGATTAGCTTTCAGTGGGCTGTTGGGCGAGGGATAGGGTTTGTTCCTGTTGCTCCGAGTATCTCCGACATGCTTGTTCATCTGAGAGAAAATACTAGTCGGTTGTCCTTGATGATTGGATTTGATGGCTTGCTCTGTAATTTCGCTACGCCGTGGATAGATGTGGACAGCGTTTTGGATAATTGTCCCGTTGCTTTAGCATTGAATCTGCGCATACTAGAAGCCATTCACGCTCGATTGTATGCAATGTTTGAAAAGGTTGATATTGAGGCTGTACTAGCGCGTATTAGAAAGCGTATTGAGAAGTCACCCGATGAGGGTGAGGAGAATGAGCCTACTGATGAAGAATTTGCGGCGATTTGCCAGGTCATTGCAGAGCCCGTAGAAGAGTGCTCGGTAGGCTTAAGTGCCGTTGGTTCTGCTGGGATGTCTGCTTCGCTCGGAATAAAGGCTGTCCGTGTTCAGCGGTTAATGGCAATACTGCAAGACAAGTTGAACTGTGAAGTAAGGCAGGGCAAAGGGAGTGAGATCGTTATCTACAGAGAAGGCGGGCACCATTTTAGGCTGGGACATCACAAGCGGAATAACTATGTTCCAGTGGCTGTGATCAAGAACTTACTCAAGCATGTTGGGATAGGGTTTAGGGAGTGGGTTGATGTTTTGGTTTAGGATTGGGTACTTTTGTCCTCTGCTATTCATACTGTTGGCCTGTGTTCATGCATGGGAGCAAACGCTTTGAATTTCACTGGGAACCAGAAGTCGCAGTCAATCTTTAGTTCTCTACTGCTGAATCAGCTTGGTGTTGTTCATTTCTGCATTCGAGGATAGAACCACTCACTGCGTCTAGCTTTTCAGTCCTGAATATGTTCCAGGGCGAGTAATATCATCGAGGTGCCAGCAACCTTAAATGATGAACGCTTTTGCTCTTGGGGCGACAGCCAAAGCTTCTGCTGGATGCTCGTCCGCCAAGCTGGCTGCTCAGTGATTGCCAATGACTGCTAGTCCTGCAATAGTTATGTGATGCTTGGCGTATAGTTGAGTCGGCAGAGACTTCCAATAGTGTTGGAGAAAACATGAACGGTCGAGACATCCTTGAAAAAATGCGCGAAGTGTACTTAAGTTTTGACTCTTACTCTGATGTCGGAACGGTTGAGTCAATAGGCCTTCCGGGACCAGGTCTAGAATTCCAGACGTATTTTAAGAGGCCGTTGAACTACAGGTTTCATTGGCGTTCCTGGCATCCGTATTTTGGAAAGAGTAAACCGGCCGATGAGAACACTGTCTTGAGTAACGGCGAAAGCTTTGCAAGCAGCTATAACGGTGAAATTGAACACTCACAAAGCTTTGCAATGATGCTTGCCGGAGCTGCCGGAATATCCCGGGGTTCTGTCCTGAATATCCTGAACATCTTACTTCCGGGCTCGCTTCAGCTATCACATAACTGGCATGAGATGACTGAGGTAAGGTCTTTACCTGAAGAGCTGGTGGATAACGTTGAGTGCTTTCATATCATCGGCACTGCTAAAAATAGTGAAGACACTGAAGTATGGATCGAAAAGAATAGCTTTGTTGTTCGATGCTTGAAAGAAAAAATAACAATAACTGAGGAAATGAGCGCACAAATGCGTATCGAGCAGCAAAGTATGGAGCGCGTTGAAATCATGAAGGAAGCGGCAAAGAAGGCCGGGATGTCAGATGAGAACCTTGAGAAGACACTTGTTCATTTAGCAACGGTTGGTTTTGAACCAATGACCTACAGCCATATCTACAACTATACGACAGTTACAGTAGATCAACCGATTGATGATACGCTCTTCTCTAATTTGTGAGTGAAGTCATGATAAATCAGCAAGAAGGGCAGGTCTAGCCTGCCCTTCTTGCCTTTAGTGTTGAGTTGTGTGGTCTTGTAGTGGTGAGCTATGAAGCTAGCTCGTCCGGGTAATTGAAGAGGTTGTTGTACTTAGCGGCTTCGAGTGCTTCGATGTCTTCTTTTTCGAATAGCCAGTAGTCTGGGGAGCGGCGTCTGTTTTCCATGATGTGGTCTTGGAGTTGTGCGTGAAGGAATCTTGCTAGGTTCTTTGCTGTGTTGCGTTTGGGTGGCCAGTCGATTGCGTCATGGGTTTGTTCTTTGCCGGTCTCTGTGTTGCAGAGAAGCCAGATGTATGAATAGTTTTCTGATTCTAGTTTGTACGCTAGGACCGGTGGTGTATTGGGCTTGTAGTTTTTTGCTTCGCATATTTGCACTTCAATGTGAGTGCCATTGAATGTTAGCGCCATGATTGAGTGTTTTAGTACCACTGTGGCGCTAGTACCTGGGGTGTGGTTCCAGCTAGTTATTCTAGCTCTAGTTGCCAGGATATAGATTTGATCTATTACTTTCTCGAATTGGCGGCGTGCTTCGAAGCAGTTTATTTGCTCGTTCATGATTTGATCCTTTGTGGATAATAGTGAGTAAGTTTGGTTGAAGAGGCAGAGGGCACGCTTGCTGCATGCTCTCTGCTCTTGATTGCTTTATGACGCTAACGTGTCAGGTATTGCTCTTCGTTTGTACTTGTCCAGGGTTTGATACCACTGGTCAATTTCTTCTAGGTATAGTTGAATTGCGTGGTTGATGAGTTCCTTGTACCAGTGCTGCACCAATATGGCGGTAGTCATTGGTTTAGGCATCGGAGTTGAAGCTATTGTTGATTCGTGCTCATCTGTGGCTGGTATTGTGTGGGTTGATACTGGTGCCCAGATATTGGTCTCGAAGGCTCTCGTGTGAAGGTATTCTGCTACTAGGATTTTGTTCTTCCAATTGTTTTTGTTGTAGAGGTAGATTTGGAGAGTTTCCCCAACGAGGCGGTAGCTGAGGGCTGAGTTGTTGATTTCAAAGGTGAGATGGCAGTTGTCTATGTTCCCCAGCAATTGAATTTGTGGATAGTTCGGCAGAGGATCGAAGTAGCTAGCGGTATCGGTTTCTCGATCGAACAGTTCGTTGATTGCCTCGGAATGGCACTGGCGAACATTTTCTTCGATGTCTAGCATTGGGTCGGCGAATGAGAAGGTTTGAATATTGTCCATGTTATGGACCTCGTTATAATAAAGCTTTTGCTGCTCCACAGCTAAGCACTGCTTTTGGTGGCAGTATTTGGCTTTCTTCTGTGTAATTATTTAGTGCGTTTGCCTAAGCCGTGTGCCGAGTATTCTCAGGCGTTCAGCAGCTTGCGAACATCCAAATGAATTAGAGCAGATAATTAGAAGAAAAATTTGTCCGTTGGGACATGAGTACACTGTAGCAAATGAATTTGATGTAGGCAATAGGGGGAAACCTTAAGAGTGGCTGGTGGTTATTCTGGTTGGCTATTGAGTGGGAAAGGGAGGTATTTAGAGAGAAAGGATGGGGAATGGAGGGAAAAGAACGAAGTTTCGGTTTCTTGTAGAGAGATTGCCATCAGCGTTTAGATTAGTGTGCCAATGACTAAGCTACGCCAGATCGACTTAGGCTCAACAAATTATATGGATTCTGTGGTGGACGGCTTGTGTCACAATAATCACTTTGTCTGCGCGCGTTTTAAAGCTAGGTGGCAGTTGCGGACCGGCTTACTTTGCCACAAGTACTGGTCTACCCACTTGAACGACCTCAGCCAATGAGAAAAAGTGCTGTCGCCCACTTACAGCTGTCCTCAACCGGAGACTTCTCAATGACAAGCTGTGGCCACCTAGAAGAGCTTTTCGAGTTTCTAGAAGGATTTCGCAACTTTATCGAGTGTGCGTTCTTTGGTGGTCCGTGGACGGTGAATGTTAAAGCGCCACTCGTTGCTACTTCTCTTACTGATACTCTTTCGGAGCTCGGTATTACTAAAGTCATTTCGGATTTTACTGATTGAACTGACGGTCACTCATTTCTGAAGCTATCGTTAACTTCAGGTGGGATGTTTTCAGTACCTGGGTTAACTAGCTTTTCAATGTCAGAGGGAAGTGGGCCGATGTCGCTCAAGCCTCCCATGTGCTTCTTTCGCTTTTCTTCTATTTCCTTCGGAGTTATTGGCTTTGACTTATTTTCGTCTTCTTCGCTCATATCAAAATCTCCCAGTGGCTACTGCAATAATCGCATCAAACTGCCCTTCCTGATACCTTCTTTGACTGAACTCAGGGCTATGACAATCATAGCCGCGCTGACGAGGATCGCGAGCGGAACCGCGACCAGTATCACGACGTTGATTAGGCCGTGCAGCTTGCAGACGTAGCTTCTACAGTGCCGGCACTTGGTGGCGCTTACTTTGATCTCTTCTCGACAGTACGGGCAATCTTTGGTAGGCAATCTAGCACCTCTGAATCACGATTTGATATCTTACTGCTATTCGCTCACTCTTAGTTCGACCGCATCGTTTCAACCTGAATTACACCAAATAGACTTCTGATAACACCCAATCGCTCTGGCGTCACAGAAGCAGTGCTTTCAAGATCTGCAATATACATCTCCTCCAATTGGCGCAGCTCCGAGTATATTTCGTATTTCCGCTCGGGCGAAATATACTTGGGTATAGGCACTTCACTCTCGCGTATCAATCGATAGGCTATATTGCGAGCGATTATATTCTCGCCAGCGCTGGCTTGAAGCTTTCTTCCTTGTCCGTATGTTGTGAGTCTCATGGTCGCTCCTTTTTCATTTGCCATGGGTACTCATCAAGTGAATCACACGCCCCGGAGCCGTGGAAGTGCTGGCGATTTCTCGGTGAGTTTGGCGCAAAAAAAACTTGGAAAATATCAAAGAAATTTCGGCAAACCGCTTGACTTCTCTCCTCCTAAAGAGTATAATAGGGTTTCCGCGCCTTCGCTCATTTCGAGAGCACGGGCGTTTGTGAGCCCCTAAGGAATCATAATTACTATGATTGATCAAACAATGGTGACGCTCTGCGCCACGACCAACGGTTTGGAGTTGTTTAGGCCGAAAGTCTACGACAATCCTCAAACACCAGTTGGTTTGGGACAGATAGCGCCAGCGTGGTCTAACAAGGCCGCTAAGGAAATCATCTACTTGAAGTTCGACTTCAAATAAGCTGGTTACTTGAGAAAGCTAAAGCGTTTGCGTTTTCATCGACGTGAACGCCTTGGCATTTCTCTTTTAAAAGCTTTGCTGATTACCCTGAAAGACGAAGTGATTTCGACCGTCGCTGCTTAGGGACATGTTCTCCCATTTACTATTGCTGTGGGCGTTGAAGCGCTCTGTTAGAGCTTCTATCATCTGCGCCTTAGTGGTTCTAGGTGGAAATTCTAAAACAAGGCGGTCCATGCCGCCGTGCTCGTAGCTTAAGACGGTAATGTAGCCGTCTCTTTCGCCACCTTGCGCATACACGCCTAGTTTTTCACGTTCTAGATACTCCTGAAGTGTTAGCTCGTTGTTTTTTTCTATGTTTATCATCCGGAATTTTCCTTATGCTTAATGCCCCGGTCTTAACAGTAAGTCCACTCGCGCCACCGCGCAAGGTCAAGACAAATGACCATGATGCCATCCTCGTGCATCATGCTAAAGTTTGCCGTGTCGAGTCAGGAGCGTTCTATGAGCATCAAACAGTCAATAAGCATCGTGGTTGCAGCGGTAATTGGTGGAGCCGTCGGGGCTAGTATTGTGCAATCGGAAGTTGGAGCGCAAGCTGGACAAAAGGCAACACCATTGACTGCCACAAGCCTCGATATCGTCGACAGCACGGGCGCCACGCGATGCAGAATAAGCGCTGATGGTGATGAACCGACATGTGAGTTTTTAGGCCGTGATGGTAAGGCTAGGCTGAAGATTGGCTTACATGGTGCTGGTGCTGTTGATGCACCTAAGCTTACGATGACAGACTCGAAAGGAATTGACCGCCTAACTGCCGACGTTGAAATGATAAGTGGACCGGCTTTCAACCTCTTCGGAACGGATGGAATTCCTAGAGCTAGCCTCAGTGTTAGCAAAATAATGGACGAACCAAGCCTAAGTATTTACGGGGCGGACCCATTGCACTCAGGCTCTCTTGGGATAATCGGGGGCTCACCGGCTCTTAGCTTATGGGACGGCTTGTCGTCCGTCGGAGTCGGAGCTTCAATTATGAAGGGCTCCGCACTCAGCACTTCAAATATAGTTTTTGTTGACGGTGGTAATAGAACTGGCTTTATATCTAAGTCAGGCGCAAACAACAAATTGCTTTTACAACCGATAAGTGACTAGCTTGTTGAGTTCAGGCCTTGATTTTCATTCGTTTGCCAGTTAGCATCGAATCATGAACACCGCCGAAATGTCGAACGCGTATACATCAAGGCTGGCTGTTAATAAGGGTTGACATTCTACGAGCACCAGTAGTAGGATGAAAGAAGTTCACCACGTATTTCGAGAGGACGAAACCCAGATGCTAACTACTGAAATTGAATTTTTCATTCACACTGCTGCCAACGGAGACAACAAGGGCGCTATGGTGGCGGTTGCGCTCGATAGGAGCGGGTACGGGCGCAGTTTTTGCGTGAACTCGGTTAAGGAGCTGAATAAGATACTTCGAAGCTGGGACATGCCCGGCGAGGATTTAGAAAGCTACGACGATAAGCGCACGAGCGGCTTTTATATAGCTGACAAAACCAGCGTTGATGGTGTTCTGAAAGGATATCGACCATAGGTCATATTGCCGATAGTAAAAAATATTAGCGCGTATTCACCAATCGAAAGTGGTGGCAAAGATACCGGCGATACGATTTTGAGCCACGAATCGAAACGCCCATGGAATGGAAGGGAAGGAGTAGCCTGGGGGGTGTACCGCACCCCCTATGCCCTACTGTGTCTGCGTCTTCAGCCTGTGGTCGCACAATAGGCGGGGGCAGTTAACAGGCTGGCACACACAAAGAAGCACCGCTGATGATGACAATGGTATAGAGACTATAAATTCGGTGGCCGTTTCGGGTTGCTACCGAACTGTTTCCAAAGCCTAGGATAAATCTTTCCGAGTTCATTTATATCGAGTGTATCTAGCTTTGGTCCTGCTGGCTCAGAATTCCAGCTTTCTCCTGTTAAGCTAGGTAAGTCTGGTTGAAAGTCGAACTTTCTTAATGGATTTTGTTTCGCCCATGCTTTGCTTGGACAAGAAAGAAAGTCTTCGCAAGCCTCAAGTTGATCCGCTTTGATAAGATCCGGCTCCAAGATAGCGCTTTTTACAGCACTCTCCCCTTGCATTATTATCGCCGAAATGAAATCAGTAAAGAGATCTTCCGAGAAGCTGAAATCACGATAAATAATGTGAAATGCACCGACCACCTTCCATGTGTTCAATCTAGTAGAAACTAAAGATGAGTGGCAGGTAAAAGAAGTCAACTCATCTTCGTTTAACAGTTCTAGTTTCTCGATTATCTTTTCGATTTGACCACTTTGGGTTCCACCTGCTTCTTCTCTGCTGTCGTGAATTATTCTCCAAAAGTCTTCTTCAGTCATACTTGATACTCCTTAAAACCTCAAACAGCGTATGCTATATCTCGGACCTCTCTGTTAGATATTCAGGTAACGGGGAAGCTCGCAAACGCGAAAGAAATGGGATAGAACGAGAAGAGAAGAGCAAACCACTCTGGTGGTTTGTTCATGAGCTTGTAGAAAGGTTCGAACTTTTGCATACGGCTATTGTTGCATGGGCTGGGGGGTCTCTGTTTGATGCTTTCTGTGGGCTGGTATTACTGATAGAGCGATGGGTTGAAGTTTGCTTCTAAGGTTATTGGAGGAATAGTGGTTTAGAATTTCTATCATGCTGGGTTCAGCGACTTGAGCCCTTTGCTTGTGCTAACTCTTCGTTGTGTCGTTGGCCAGGGGCGAGGAAGGTTGAAAGTATTGGTGTGCCGCTGAGGGATTGAGTGGTTAGGAGATATTGTTAGTGCCTTCTGCTGTTGTTTCTTGGCTAGTGGCAGAGCAAATAGGGCAAGCGAGTTGGCAGCTATTTTGATTTGAATAGCTATGAAGCAATAATCGATATGGGTTTAGGAGCTTTTGCGATGTCTGAAGATGATGAAGAGCTTTGCCGTTTAATTGCAATTGCTGCTAGAAATGAGTTTATGACTCAGTTTAGAGAGACGCGTGCTCCTTGTAAGCTCAAGTCAAATACGTCTTATCGTTATGATATTCGCTTTCATCTGATGCCTGCTGGTGATATTAAGAACATAGGGCCTAGGTTTCACTCTGAAGATTCGAATTTCAATATGTTGGCTATTCAAGCCATACAAAGGGCACAGTTACCGACTTTTGAGGGAGAAGGAGAAGTAAAGATTCTCGTTTCTTTCAGGTTGGGGTCAGATAATCTAGAAGATATGAAGGTGGAAGCTGAACTGCTACCTAATCGCTTTATCGGGCCTAACACTGAAAAGCACTAGCTGAGAGATTGATTCGAAGTTATACCTAAGAGTTGATTGGGCGCTTTTTCTTTGATTAAGAGCAGCGAGCAACGGTAGTTTTGCTGCTTGTTTGTGTGGGGGTGCGGGTGGTGGGCAATTTGCTCTGGCTGTGTCGAATTGCAAAAGGAGAATTCCAGTTCAGTTTTCAATTGACGAGTCTTTATACTGGTGTTAGGAAGATGATTGCTTAGGCAGAAGAGATAAATTGAAAGATAGAACTATGACCACATTTCAATCGCGTTCAATCCTATTGCGCTTATTCTTCCTATTCTTGGTTTTAGGCATAGGGTCTTTTGCCTTAATACAAATGGCTATTGACGCGGTAGTCGAAGAATTTGCTGCACATCCAGAGATGTATTTTAAAGGGGCTGGGAAATAGAGTGGATGTTTTGTTCGTGCAAGTGTCATCGGTTATGGTGGCATGCGCTGCTTTTCTGCGCAATCAACCTTGGCCGGACAGGCGTTACCGAGTAGCTACCAAGCTGCCAAATAAATGGAAAGGACCAGAAAAGGAGAGTAACCCATTTGGTTTGAAGCTAAGCGCTATAGCTATTGAGGTATTCGTGGTTGAGAATTTCTACTGTGTTGAGTTTATCGACTTGAATCTCATGCTTATGCCATCCTTCAATAGGTCGTCGGCCTGGTCGAGGGTGAGCGAAAGTATTGGTGTGCCAATTAGTGATTGAGTTGCTTGAAGGGATGCTAGTGACGTCAGCAGTTGTTTCTCAACGAATGGCAGAGTAAATGGGGGTGACAAAACGAAGGAAGTAAGGGCCGCGACGAGTCACTGGAGATAGGTGGAAGAAGTCTGTCTACCCGCATCTAATGCCTCTCCCGCTCCATTAAAGGCAGTACGAAACGAGACTTTTTTGAATGCCATAAACTATAATCGATCTGTGACCTTCTTTGGTAATTTTTGTGCAGATGAGGATATCGAAGCTTAAGAAAGCATGCGCACGTTTTTGGTGGGTTTCTGCGAGCGTCATCCTTGGCTGTATCGTTCTTTTGGGGAGACAATGCTATTTGCTCTACCTCCTCTCACAACCGGCTGAGAAATATTGGACAGCCTTGTATTATAGTCCTTGCGGAAATTATCGCGAACCCGTAATACTGCCCATCAACGCTCTAAGTGTTTTGAATGAGAAGCATTATGCTTTTGAATTGCTGGATTGCATTATCAATGCTAAATGCGCACAGTCTCAGTGGGAGTCTGTTTCTTCTCTTTATCTTTATTTGCAAACTATCGATAGAGAGGGAAAGATTGATTCGGCAACTTGGTTGCAATTGTGCAGACCTCTGGATAGTCGAATGAAGCAAATTTTTCAACGCTCTTTTGAAGAAAGGTCTCTCAGCAAGTCTAGACCCGAACGTTATATGGCCGTAAACCCACGAGGTTTGATTGCCGGATACGAAAATCATCAATTGCTTGGCGATGCCGAAAAATGGTTCGTTTTGCTTGAACAGCGAGAGGAGAAATTATGCGGCAGGCGGAGTTACTGGGTCACGCAAGCGAAGTTGGACCATGCTAATTTTTGCTTGCGTCATGATCGGAGTGATAAGGCGAAAGCGATTGTGCGTTCGATACAGGATGACGTCGGAGATGGTTGGTGCATAAGTTTCAAAAATGCAGGAAAAGCAAGCCAATACTATTACAAACGGCAGGATGGAAAGAATTTTGTGAAATTTGAGGAATAAACAACGTTAGCATTCAGTTCTTTTTCTTGTGAATAGAAGGAATAGCAGTGGCAGAGGGCGGCCGACTAGTTGTTTTTGCTAGTAATCTTGTTCTGGGCGGCAATCAGTGGTTATTCGTTGGCTTTTTGAACTCACTATCTGGTGGGATAGCAGGCGGCTCAAATTTACTACGCGTATACCGTTCTGCCTGTTCTGCTGTCAGAAAGTCATACTGACTCAGGATTTGCCCTTTTTCTATTCCGTGGACGGTCTTACGTCCAATGACAGTGGAGGCCTTCCAAACGGCAGAGCCTGGGATTTGGCATTGCTCAACAATTCTTGTCTCTATTGAGTCAGAAGTAACCACTGAACCCTTCTTAATATCACGAAGGGCATACACAAGGTTTCCTTTCATGCTTTCGACTACTGCTGGCTGTTCGGGCTTCTTGGAATCGACATTTGATTTCCAAAGACAATAGCTGCCCAAGCCGAGGGCACAAACGATAACGAGAATCATCTTAGAGCGAGTCATCATAAGCCAATCTTACCACTCAGAGTATTTGCAGTGGTTCAAGGATTGACTGCACAGTGCGTGTTGAAAGGTTTGGAACGTAGGGATAGAGCCAGAAAAGGAGAGCGAAACAGAAGAGCGTTTTGTTCAAGAATAATACTGAACTCTTCTAGATCTTGTTCAGTGGTGATGTTAACTGCTCATTTAAATCCACGGTAAAAAGTGCATCGTCAATATCCTTATCAAAGGTTACTTCTGAGAAATGATAGTCGTCAATAAAAATATCGTCTTTCGCTAGATGCCTTTCAAGCAGCTCTGGTTTGTTTTTGTATATGGAACTTACAAATTTGCTTATTCTTTTGTCAACGGCTTTCGCTACAATTTGATGACGAAATCGACCAATCTGAAAATTCTCGTCTATCCAAATAGTGTCTGTAACAGTTGCAGCTCCACACCGAGAATACTGCATATATGATCTTTCGGCACAAAAAGGGTATCCCTCTTGGCCATCTATCTTTTCTATTTTTCGGAAAGCTTTTTTACCCCACCTCGGTGCTAGGCCAAACTCTCTAGTTAGAAGCGGTGGTATCACGTCCGTGACTGAACCAGATAGCATGCTATCCTCCCGAAGCATGTTAGCGAGGCTAGGGAAGTGCAATTCTGGCTCTTCTGTGTTGCGAGGATCGAAATAGGTGCACACACCTTTTGCATCACAGCGCAGCACCGTTGACTTAGCTGCATCCGGCACAAAGCCTTGTCGAGTTATATTCGTTTCCCCCGACCATTCAAATCGTATAGACTTCGGTCGTTTGAAGTGAGTTGAGAACCGAACAGTTGACCATCCAGAGTTATCGGAGTGACTACCTTTGTCGCTATATGTCAAGCAAGTTGAATATTTGAGAAAGGTCTCTTCGAGTACGGTGGATAAGTCTTTCATGCTACTACTTCCGTGCACTTGTCTAATCTTAAGCTTAGCATTCGACTGTGTTAGCAGGCAGTTCAAGCAGCGACGCTCTGTAGGCGAGGAAATCTATGTCGCGTTTTTTCCAGGTAGCGAGTAAGTTGGATTTTCCCTTGCTTGACCAGTTGATACACTGTGATCAAGCTGATTCCAAAGTACAAGTAAGAAACTAGTGACAAATGAGGAGTAAGTGTTGGCAGGCACGAAATAGGAGCTGAAAAAGCAAGTAAGGCGAGGCCTAGCCGAAGTGCTAATGCCCGAAGGCTTAAATTCGACATCGTGTGGTTATTTTCAAAGAGAAGCTGACTAGCTGTTTTTGCCAGTAATCTTGTTCTGGGCGGTAATCAGTGGTCACTTCGTTGGCTTTTTGGGTTCACTATCTGGTCGTATAGCAGGAAGTCTCAATGTACGCATATACTCTTCTGCCTGTTCTGGTGGCAGGAAGTCATAGTTACTAAGGACTTGACCTTTTTCTATCTCGTAGACAGTCTTACGTCCAATGACAGTGGAGGCCTTGCAAACGGCAGAGCCTGGGATTTGACATTGCTCAACGATTCTTGTTTCTACGGAGTCAGAAGTAAGCACTGAACCCTTCTTAATATCACGAAGGGCATATACAAGTTGTCCTTTCATGCTTTCTACTACGACTGGCTGTTCGGGCTTCTTAGAATCGACATTTGATTTCCAAAGACAATAGCTGCCCAAGCCGAGGGCACAAACGATAACGAGAATCATCTTAGAGCGTGTCATATGTCAATCTTACCACTCAGAATATTTGTAGTTGTTCGAGAGTTACCTATGCAGGGCTGTGTAAAAGGTAATGAACGTAGGGATAGAACCAGAAAAGGAGAGCGAAGCAGAGGGGTGGCTTGTTCTCCAACTTGAAGATAGGTTCGAGCTTCTGCATTGGTCTATTGTTCCATGGACAGAGGAACTCTTTTTGATTGGTCATTGTTGATATAGACAGTGAGTGATAGTGAGATTGATTGAGCGCAAGCCCTAAGCTTATTGAAAAATTCGGGGATGAAATTGTTATAGTGATGAGCCTATCAACTTGAACGCTTTGCTTTTAGAATTTCTGGCTATGGCATCAGTCTTTTATGGCTTGCGGCCCTGGCTCAGGCGCTCCTTACTCCTGCCTGGCAAATAGCCTAGCTGGCAAACCCTAAGTCAAGGCGGCGCTGCTTGTCGTGCAAGCAGCGTTTCTTCGGTATGCGTCCTTAAAGGCCTTGACTTTGGGGCCCATTGCTTCGCTATGCAGGCAGTAGTCGCAGGGATGCGTCGCTTGGATGTGGTGGAGGAGCGGTGCGAAAGGGTTTAGGTTTGAAGGGCTTGTGCAGAAGACTGCGCCCAAAGGTGTGTGCGGTATAGATTTTTTGGCTAGTTGTTTTTGTTTTGGTATCAGGTTGATGTGTTGACTCAGCGCAGGAAGTGATGGAACTGGGTGTGGTCTCTTCCTGCTGCTTCGTATTTTCGATCCGCTGTGAACGGCCGTCAAACCGTGTTTGCTGACTCAATGGGTTTGACCGCCGGAGGTGCGGATCGCTTTTTCCTTCGCGCAGCAATGGGCTGCAAATGGAGGGAAAAGCGATGAATACATATTCTCAAAATCAGGTTTGTGAAAAGAAGACTTCAAATCAGTTATGGGCTGAGACATTAGACTTTGTTCGTGGTGCGTTGACTCGAAATGGAGTGCCTTACAGAGATCTCGAAGATCTTGTCCAAGATGTCTGTCTAAGGGTGCTTAAACAGGAAGCTAAGTACGGAAGAAGAGATCAAGGCTTAAAATTGGCTGGCATTTACAGTCGTGGCTGGCTCTCGACGATTGCACGAAGTGCTGCTTGCGATTTCCATCGCCGGACAAATAAGTACCGAGAGCATGGCCATGTATTGCCGATCGTCGACGATATGGTTCTGTCTGTCCAGGAGGGCCAGGAGTATTACCTGCCAGCACCTGAGAAAGAAGTTGCGGAGGTGGATCTGATGTGGAAGATTGTGGATAGCTTTGGCTGTCTTAACCGATCTCAGCAGCTAACTATGCAGCTGCACATGCAAGATCTTAGCTATGAGACGATTGCACTACTGACTTGTGTGGACATTGGCACAGTAAGGTCTAGGATTCATTACAGCAAGCGAAAGTTGCGAAAGCTACTGATTGATTGGAAATAGAAAATTGCAAAGGGAGGGTAATTCCTCCCTTTTTCTTTTTGCTTTTTTATATAAATTGCATTGCCAATGATGCCGCTGCGCTGAGGTGATTTAGGAGGAGCTTTAGCCACCATAGTTTTTTCTAGTTCCAACGTCTTGTCGCTTTCAGTCATGGTTGAAACCGAGAGTAGAGTCTTTGTGCAATTTACCTCGGGCTTTTTTCTTTGCCGCAATTTGTCTGCAATTAGTGTTCCTTCCTGATGTACTGGCTCATGAACTTCTTAATTCTTGCTTCTGAGGCACTTATTGGTCTGCTTTAGTTGCTCTGGGCTTGTTCCTATCTTTGCCGATAGTTGATTGCTTCATTGTTGTTGTGCCAGGTCCGGCTGTACTGGGGCGCACTAGTTCACTTGTTTGTTCGTCCCTTGCCGTGCGCGTGCTGCTTGCTCCGCCCCTTCCAAGGGCTTTGGAACACTTCAATTAACCACGAGACTTGCTGCCTGCGAAATCAACCTCTTCGAGGCGCTGCGCGAATTTCTTGTCAGTTGCGTCTCATGGTTCTTTTTGGCGTATCCCAGAAGCCCAATGGAGGGTCTAGAAATGCAAGACAGACAACCAACCACAACCCCATGGGGTCAAGTTCAAGAAGTGAGAACAATAGCTCCTGGTATCTCCGTTCTGTCCACAGCAAGCCACGGTGGAATCTACCTTTCTCCCGAATTTAATGACCAGGTTCCAGACCAAGTCAAGCAACAAACCTTCAATTGCCTCGGCTTCCAAGGGTTTTACGAAGAAGACGAAGACGCACAGCTCATCCGGGATTTATTCCCCCAGCTGAGGATCTAGTCGATAGCGGCAATAGAGCAAAGAGCCGATGAGCAATCATCGGCTCTTCTCATCTAATTTCGAGTAGTTGAAATACTCCTAAGAGCTATGCTGATAACTGCGCCAAAGAGTTATGAGTGCCAAATGTTTAGATAGTGGCGCTGTGAGGTCTAAGGATCTACTTCACTTAGAGAATGATAAAGGCAGGCTAATTGTTCACACTTTTTCTTCTACATGGAATTGTGAGAGGACTCCTTAATGGCGGCCTGGGGGACCGATGGTAGATGCTTCCCTTCTATTCTTTATCTGCATGCTCAATCCTTCTTGGTTTTTCATTGGCGTTGTTTCGAGTTCTGCATGGGTTGGATTCAATCGATACTTGGCCTGTGTTGTTTGTGAACGGCGATGAATGCTAGCGCTTAGTTGCTGTTCTGCATATCTTAGTTATTTATTGCCTACTCAACCATTCAAGGACTTGGTCTTGGCCAGTGGTGCATGGCCTTTGCATGTAACACCTTTATCCATTGGCGCTTGTGAATGTATTTGCCATCTTGTATGGCTGCGACTTCAACTTCTACACGCCCTGGTGCCCGAGCGTTAGTTCTTGTTCGCTCGCCTCTCGGGGTTCTGTCTAATTGATGGCTCACATTAGCACGACCGAAAGAGTAGGCAATGGGCAAGCCTGTGGTGGCTGCGCCACCCATTGCCAACTCTTCCGGCGCTACGCGGCGAGGCTCGTGCTCTTGGTGGCGCATCAACCGACAACCCCAAGGAGGGACGCCATGAACAACAACCTAAACCTAATCGGACACGTAGGAAACGAGCCAGAAGTGAGAACTTTCGAGACCGGCAACAAGTTAGTTAAATTCTCATTGGGCGTGAAGGATTTCAGTAATCGTGACAATGCCAACAAGGCTGAAGATGCCACCATGTGGGTTACGGTCGAGTCCTGGAATAAAGTTGGTGAGAGGGTCTTAGAGCAGGTCACTAAGGGACGTGAGATCAGTGCTAGTGGGCGACTTGCAATCAACACCTTCGCTAAACAAGTTGGCCAAGAGAAGTTCGATGTGTCCTTGCCCGTGCTGAAGCTCAGTGGATTCCATCTCTGTGGTGCTAAACCAAAGACCAAGAAAGTAGCTGCTGCAAAATAACTGATTACCTAAATATGGGGGTGCGCAAGCATCCCCATATTCTTGCTGTTCTAAGTCGTATTCACTTCTTGCCCTTTTGCTGAACAGATTTCTAGCTAGGTTTACCTTGGTAAATAACTGCTTTGTCTGGATCGAAGGGCCTGTGCCGGTTTAATTGACACTGTATTCTATAGTAAAACCGCCGATTTCTCGATTTACTCAAATGTATAGTACTCGCTCTGTCTCTTCCATACCTGGCAGCAAGTAGCCCCAAGCAAGACATTAGCTAGTGGTCTGTTTAGTTTGCTATGAGGCAAGCGCTTGATCTATTACTGTCACTACTAACTTCTCTTCTACCAGGTTTGGTATTTACTAGAAATCATTCTTGATTCGTTGGCTGACGAGCATTGGTGACATATCGTCGCCGGTGATTCTGACAGAGTCCCCCGGGAGACACTCTCCGAGTATCAAGTTACGCTGAACATAAATGGGCAGGGAGCTTCTACCAGACTTCGGAGTCGAGGTAACCCCCGGAACCCTAGGGCCAGCGACAATCTGTTCCGCTGCCAAAGTCTTTGCTGTCGACGACCAAGAGCAGCTTCCCACTTGTGGTGACCATTGACGTAGTCAGTACCACACCTTCTCTCTGCCCCGGAGCTACCTAGTTGTCGCAAGTGAATGCTGTTGTGGCTGAGTGTTTCTAGCAAGCACTTGGTGAACCACGTATCTGATAGCGCTGGTGTATCGGTTCTTGTTCGCCAGTAAACTTACTGCGATCTGCTGGCTGGCAAGTCGGTTCAATTGCAATTTCGTTGCTTGCTGCCCCCTGGAGCTAACTGCCGAAACTAGGGCAGATCTGCGCGCGCTCCAAGGGGCAAGCCTCGCTGCGCTCGGTCCGATGGACCCCTTTTTGCGTGCTCGCTATGCCCTGTGAGATTGGCGTTAGCACCAGAAGAGGGCAGGCAAATGGAAGAAATGCAAAAGAAACTCGATCAAGCCAGAGCCAAATTCCATGCAGCGGTTAACCGTGGCAATGAAGCCGAAGAAGACTCCACCTGGGTCGAATACATGAACGTGTTCTTCCAAGTGTCGCAGTACAACAAGGCTCACGGCACAAAGATTCTGCCCACGATACATCCAGTTAGATAAGAGGGACTAGAGATTAGGCGCAGTTGTAATTGACTGCGTCTAATCTCTTTTGCGGTTGCTTAGTCAAGCACATCGAGAGAACAAGAGCAAACGGGGAAGAGCAACCCCACGTTTTCTGGGTCGAGTTTTGGTTTGCACCATTGATGTTATCCGTTGCCTTTACGGACACTATAGTGCTAGCGATTGGTTTTTGTATTTAGCGCGCAGCTCCTGCGCAAGATCGCCGTCGCAGCTGAGGCAACGTGCGCTGCCAGCGCACTGAAGTTAGCAAGCGTCTCTTCTGCTGGTGCTCGCATTGAACCGCCTGTGGGCCCGACACTGTCAAGGCACGCTGCGCTCTTCGGCCTTGACAGCATCTCCCCTGCCGGTCCACCGGCTTGCGTCAGCAGTTCGATTCGAGGAGAGAGCCATGGAGATATACGAGAACGACGAGGAGCTCATGGAAGCAGTCGAGAGAGCCTACGCCGAGGAGTTCTTCGGACCCGACGAGGACTTCCGAGAGGTCCTAGAGCGGTGCCTCAAACTCGAAACAGACGAGGAGCGCCTAGAGAGAATGCTAGACCTCGAACTCGAAGACTACGAGTAAGAGAGAGCTAACGAACAAGGAGTCGGGGCTAGCCTCGGCTCCGATTTCGCGTACAGAGTTCCAAGAGCTAAAAGCCCTGTTGGACCCGCAGCGGTGCTGCTGATGGTAACGTGCGCTGCCTGCGCACTGTATTTAGGCACGCAGCGGTGCTGCTCATGGTTTCGCTCGCTGCCCGCGCGCGAGGCCTAAGCAATGAGCGAGATTGGGGGAAGCAGAGGAAAATCGGTCAGGGTAAACCAATGGACCGGAAGAGTAGAAAAATTAAATATCACATTGGAAAGAACAAGGAAAAGGTAGACAGCGAAATTTAGAGAAATGATGGGAAAAGATCAAAAAAGCAAAGAGGCTCGAAAAATAGAAAATCGAAATTTGCAAATTTGAAAGTTGGTGGTATATTGGCTGAAGTTGTTCCGGCGATTCCAAAAAAGGTTGCCGTGGGCTGACAAAAATTTTCTTTCGATCATTGTAAATTCTAGAAGCGCGAAGTGAAGTAACTGTAGCGCTCAATTTTTCAATATATTTTCGATCAATCATTCGGTGACCACAGTGGTTCCGATACATATTTTTTGAATGCATCAGCAAGGTGGATCTATGACAGATTTAGATTCCAGTAAACACAACAAGATCAACAGCTGTTACAGCCGTCGGTTGGAAGAGGTGTTTACTGAAGATTACCCCCGGGAAACACAAAAGGAGCAGAAAATAAAACCAGGGAAGGGAGAGAACCAAAGCCAGAACCAAGAACAGACAGAAAGATCGGAGAGCGAGACATTTGAGAGTGATGGAGAAAATCTACGGAGTAAGATAAAGCCCCGAATTCAAGACTGTGGATTGAACCAAACGCATAGTGAGAGGATCGAGGGAACATAAAACCAGGGCCGATAGATCGTAGACAGAGAGAGCGGAGAGCTCGGAGTGTAGCGAATAGATAGATTTCGCAGTGTTCAGAGGCAGCGAAGCTGCCGGTTAAGAGAGATTGTTCATCAGTCGAAACCTCCAAGAGGTTACGACATTACCACCAGGGAAAAGAGCTGGAAGAATAGAAAAGATGGGAGGGAAGTGGTGATGGCAGGATAAAGAGGTTTTACCGTTTCCCGAGACCCCAACCCGTGAGCCTTGAGAGTGATACCAATTAAACACTTGAGTTTACCAATTGCGGAGACGCCCGCCGTTTGCCACCTGAGCGTGATACCGCCAGCGAAGCGCACAATATTGTAGGTTTATACTGTCAGCTAAATGCTGAGATTCGGGAGACTACCTCCGACGCCCAATTCATATGGCTTCCTATGCTAGATGGCAGTTGGAATTGTTTCTTGAATAAGTTTACTAATTTCTGAGAAGAGCGCAGGCTCGTTGTTGAGAGTGATACCAGTGATTGAAATTTCCGCTAGGTGAATTCATCGGGCGTTAGTAACTGATAGCAGAAATAGACAGCCTCAATTTCAGCAATATTCTTTGAAAAATTATAGGTTTACCAATCATCGTATGGGTCGCACAGTGCACCCATACAGTGATACCAAGAGTGGAATCAATTCTATTTGAATAGGTCAAAAGAATGAGTAAAAAAGTGAGTGGCCAGCAGTTGGTGCGGATGGCATTTGCGCTGCTGCCGGAAGAGAAAGTAAAAATGCAAAAGTATGCAAGCTCTATTGGTGTGACGCCGTCTGAGCTGGCACGAGTTGCGGTTAGGGAGTTGATATCGAAGCTGGAGGAGCCCAGCAATGAAATGACAGTTGAACAGACTGAGTTGGCGTATCGGGTGCGCAAGATGGAGGATCGCATGGCGGCACTGCTAGCAAAGTTGACCAGGGCGGCAGCGCAAACTCTGTACTTCACCACCCTGCCTTATATGCATGGAGGGCTGCCAAAGGAGCCTCTTCCGCAAGGAGCGGTCAGAGCCCTTTGGGGGCAGAGTCGTCAGTTTGCAGGAGAGTGGTTGAAGAAAGCGCAACCAGAAGCTGAAGTAATTGCTCAAGAAGGTGAGGTTGTCGATGCCGATGATGAGGAGCTAGATTCCAAAGGCGGTAGCCAGTGAGGCTTCGCGGCAAGAGGCTGCCAGTTCCGCAAAGCCAGTTAGATGCCGATGCTAAGCGGAGAGAGGATCGGCTTGAGGAAGCAGTAAAGAGATACGTTTACCTCAAGGTTGATAGACAGGCGTCTGAGCTTCAGCATATGGAGCATCCAATAAAAGAGGAGTCGATTCCCCGGACGCAGATCCCAACCCAAGCAACAACAGTTGGGTACTTCGATTTAAGTAATGAGAATTGGAAGAAATTTGCACCAGGAAGAGGTTCCTTGGGAAAGGCGCCGAAGCTCAGCTCAAGCAAAAATGCTTCTGCATATTCTGGTCGGGGAGTTAGTCGGATAAATGTTGTGAATACTCGAAGTGGTGTTCGCATTCTCGCTCGCTACTACAAGGGCTTTAGGAGAGGTACTAGTTGGGGGCAGAGGCCGGGGGCCAGAGTCTCCACTGATGGTGCCAGGATTCAATCGGTGGTTAAGTCGCGCTATCAATCGAATAGATGGGGTATTGCCAAAGACAAGCTGATGAAGCATCTCTCCTATTTGGAGTTTAGACCGAGGGCTGAGTTTGAGAAGGCTAGCGACCGGCGGTTCTATACCAAGGATAGAAGTGACATTAGTGGAGTGAGGGTATTTGAAGAAGCGAAAGACAAGCTGGGTTACCGAGCTGGCTATCACAAGATAATTCTCTCACCAGGTGATAACAGCGTTAATTTGACTGACTACACAAGGCAGGTCATGGAGCAATGGCAGCAATCGGTTGGTCGAGAGTTTAGCTGGTGGGCGGTCAATCACTACAACACTGACCACTATCACTCCCATGTGGTTGTGGCTGGCAAGGATTCAAAAGATAGAGACGTAGAGTTAGACAGAGAAATGCTGGCTGAGTGTAGGGAAATATCAGACCGCTATCTTTGTCGAGATCGAGAATTTGATAGAGAAATTGATCGCATTGCTGACATTCAGACCAATCAGATGATGAGGCGTTTCGATATGGTCGACAAGCTTCTTGATATAGGAATTGGCAGGCCAGAGCAGTTGCAGCAGATATTGGACCTGGGGCTGAAGACTGACGATGACTACCGCAAAGAGTGGGAGGCTTTAGGGCTTAGAAAAATCTATGAACTGGGCCGGCCGTTCGAAGGAATTAGACAGGTCTCGAAAGAGCAAGTGGAGCTGGAGAAATCGGAACAGTTAAGAGACGGAAGGGCAGGTCCAGACCTCAGTCAAGTCTTTGGAGCAGACTTCGGACCGGAAACAAAAGACTCGCAAGAGAATGACCGAGACAAGTCTGATGAAATTGCTCAAGGTGACGGAAACGAAAGCCTTGGAACTGGTCAGGAAATAGCAGAGAAGGTCGGCGATGAAAGCTCAGGTGGCAACGACTCGGGAGGTCAGAACCCAGGTCAAACTCAGCCTGGTGGATGGTTACAGCAGCAGAATACAGTGATTACTGAACCGGCCTCTGTGCCATTTGGACATGACGCTAAAGAGCAAGAACATTCAGACCGCGACGATGACGACGGAATGCGCATCACCGCCAAAGGCAGAATTTAAGATGAAAAACTTAGAAGGATAAGAATAGATATGAATGAGTTAGTACCAATAGGGGTAGCAGCGCTGCTATCAGTGCCGGTGTTAATTGGCATGAGGTTGATGCATAGGCTAGAGGACAACCCGCAGCCGGTTTACTTTAACGAGCCGCCACCAAAGGTCTATGCGGCAATTAAGAGAGTTTTGGCAGGATTACATATGGGAGAACATCACTACCGAATAGTTATGGCGGATCCAACTAAACTTACCCTTCGGGCCGTTATGGAATGGAGGGATAGAGAGAGCAGAGACTTGCTGTTTCTCAATCCCCAAGGCTACAAGTTAAACCAAATCTTACTCGATGTCTTTGTCTCGTTAGACAGGGAGACGAAACAAACGAAGGTCCAGTTCGTCTGGACTATATATGCACTTTTCTTTAGAGGGCGCGTCAGGCTAATCCAGAGAGTGACCAATCAGGTACTCCAAAGCGAATTGGCTAGCATGTCGGCCTCGGCAACAGTCACAAAATAATTCAATCAATAAATAATAGGTGTTCGATATGACAGAAACAGTCGCGGCAATTCTATTGCCATTTTTCATGGTGCTGGTATTCTGCAGCATCCTTGGTGTCAAGCCCGATATTATCGTTAAGCTCTTCACCGATATTCTGGTGGTGCTGATACGAGGGTTGACAGTGGTGCTAGCGGCAATCTTCAAAGGGGCGGTGGAAGCAACAGAGCTTCTCATCATGGCCAAGTTGATGAGCCGCCAGCAGCCAGGCAATTTTCAACAAGCGCCAAAGCGGTCGAAAGTAAAAGTATCAGTGATGGACGATGGTGAAAGTCAATGAGTCTGTCGGCCAGAGCAAATGAAGTGATTGAACTGCCACCTGAGGAATTTCCTCAGGTGGCAGTCAACGCCATGGTTTCGCTGCAATACAGAAGTGAGTTGTTTGATGAGGCATTTGGCAGACTAGTCTTTGGAGATGACACGGTTGAGTCGTATGGCTCAGAGAGCTGGAGGTGCAAGTACCAAGCGACGCTTAGCTGGAAGGAGCTTGATGGGCGAGTTGAGCTTGAAGTAAAAGTCAGAGAAAAAAACTATGGAGATACTCATATTGAAAGCTGTGTTGAGAGGGCGCAGCGAATAGTTGAAGAAATCGTGAGAACAGCAGAGAGTGCTAGAGACAAGAAAGAACTCGACGTGCCCTGGAGGGCGAAGTTCGCAAGCGAAGCTGAGCTATTGGATAGCGGGTTTGTAGTAGAGCCTGGAGCTTCTGCAAAAGAGCTATCGCAGAGTTTGTTAGTGGGAAAATTTGAAGAGAAGAAGCTTTGGCTGACCAAGAGCATGAAAGACCGGCATGTGCTTGTATGCGGTCCAACTGGATGTGGAAAGTCGACTGCGATTTTCATTCCCAACTTGATTGAGAGGGTGGAGTCATCGGCAATTGTCACTGAGGCCTCTCCTGGAAGTAAGATGCCGGTCTTGTACGGAGCAACAGCTGGCTGGAGAGCGAAGTGCGGTCAGAAGGTTCTTTACTTCAATCCTGATGACCCGCGAACGATGCGAATCAATCCAGTTGACCTGGTCAAAACATATGACGATGCCCAGATGATCGCCGGTTTGATTGTCACAAACACTACAGCTGATAGCCACATGGGAGACCAAGTCTGGGGCCAAGCAGAAACCCACTTATTGCAAGCGCTATTGATGCATGCCGCTGGAATGAGGGCTGCAATAGACAAACCGTCAGTAAAGGGCGATGGAGCAAACTTGGGGGCGATCAGAAGATTGCTTCGCAAAGGACCAAAGGGTATGGAGGCGGAGTTTGCAGTAACTCGGTCGGCAATAGCAAAGTCCGAGTATGAGGCTTTCTTGAATAACAGCTCTCCGAATTTCAGGTTCGGTGTTGTCTCTGGCCTACTAGCTAGGCTGGCTCTCTTTGCCAATCCCAAGATTGCAGCAGCGACAGAAGTCACTGACTTCTCTTTAGATGAGTTAGTGAACCAGAGATTCACAATGTATCTAGCCGTGCCGGTACACCGCTCAGATTACTTGCCGCTGTCGGCCCTAGCTTTCAACTTCATTTTTACTTTTGCCATGAGCAAGCTTGAAGAGTTGAAGTATCCGTTGAATTTGTACTTGGATGAGTTTACTAACTATGGAGCTATTCCTGGGATAGCAAGGTATTTGACCGTAATTAGAAATGCTGGTGTAGGAGCCGTCTTAGGGGTCCAGGACCTGGCGCAACTTGAGTATGTGTACAAAGACAAGTTAGCTCAAATAATCTGGAGTCAGCCCAGGACAAAGGTCTTGTTTCCACCGGCAGATGACCGCATGGCGGAGAGGATTTCTAAGATGCTTGGAACAGAGACCCAGCAGGAAATTGTTTCTGCTAGTGGTCATCTGTCGAACAGGCAGTTCCCGAGGCCGCTAATTGACGCAGCAGAGTTATTGAAGTTAGAGAAAGAAGGCAAGTATTTGGTTGTCTCTAATACCAACCCGGTCAAAGTCTCAAGGATAAAGAGTTGGGAGGACTATCCCAGCACAACAAGATTGCCAGTGCCGGTGATTGAGGTTTTGAAAGTAGAAGACTATGAGGAGAGGGTGGCTAAGCCCAGTGGGCGATTTGGGAAAGAAGATTCTCCGGCTCATAAGTGTGGTCAGGAAGAGGTAAGAGAAGAAGAAGAGGAAACCTCGTCAGAAGATGAGGCAAAGAGCGATGGAGTGGAAACAAACAATGAGGGCGAGCCTAATTTTTCAACGGAGCCTCCCTCTGACTCGCAGGATGGGTCTACTAGGTACGGGTCTGGCGATAGTGACGAGACTGGGCGGGATATTGATGAGGGTGACTTCTGGTCTAATTTGAGAGGTAAGTACAAGTGAATGCAGCTACGGCCTCTCTTTCTCTACTTCTGGGGCAAGGGCACCGCGCATCACATTCTTTGTGGTAGATATATGAGAGACACTTCAGCTCACTTGTACACCAATGAAAAAAATCTTCAGCGTTTTAATTTTTCTGTTGCTAGCAACGTTTTTTTCTCCCGTATTTTCAAATTCTCCTCCACCGGACGAAGATTTTGCACCATGGCTTAATGAGTGCAAAAGCAAAATATTGAAAGCTGGTGGTGAAGAGGTGGCAAAGCAATTTTCTAATGATAAACGGTTGGGTTGTTCATTTGCCGTGTTATCAGATGGGCAACCGGCTGATATTAAAATTCAGCTGAGTAGCAAAGACGATAAGGCTGATGCTTCAGTAATTGCGTTGGTCAGAAAGGCTGCACCTTTTCCTCAATGTCCAATTCCTCCAGCTGATCGAAGTATTTGTCTGTCCTTTAATGAAACTTTTACTGTGGTTCACTATCAAGGAAGGCTTCGCTGAGATTTAAATGTATTGGAGATACGGCATGACTTATCGGCAGAGTGAGGGTGCAAACTCCCGTTCTGTCGGCTTTTTTCTCACCCCACGGCTCTACATGAACCAGTAGAAGCGTGTGTTGCCCACACTATGGTTTTCGCCTTTAAAAGTCGCACTTCTACTTAGAAGGTGATGAGTTGCGAGCGCTCAGAAAACTGAAACGAGACTCGGCAACATCAGCATTTGTATTCTGCTCTGAGCGCAAAGGACCGCTTACGACAAGCTCTGTGCACAAGCTTGTATCCAGAACAGGAAGCTAGCTGGCATGGAATTTCCAATCCATCCCCACATGCTTCGGCAAAGGGCTACCAGCTAGCATCAAAGGGCGTTGATACAAGAGCCATCCAAGCCTACTTCGGCCGCAAAAACATTCAGCACACTGTGCTCTACACTAAGTTTGATCCATCGCGGTTCAAGGGGGTCGGCAAAGATCTCTAATTCTGCTCAGAGCCACTACAGCATAAAGGTTTTGAAATAAGGCCAGTAAATGTTAAAGAGCCTAAATGACAGGCACTGAACTGGAAACAACAGAACCAAGAAGATAGTTCGCCATTTACTACTCTGGCCAAACACGAGCAAACACGTGAGTGCTGTGGGAAAAAGAAACAGGGCACAAAAGCAAAGAAAATGAATCCAGCGAACATACTTTAAAACAGTAAATGGCCAGATATCAATCCCGCCCTGCAATAGAAACTGCGGAAAGAACAGAAAAAGCACTGACAGCAGCGCGGCTCCACACAGAACCTGCAGATTGGTTAAGCGACTTTCTTTTGTCAACACGCTTTTTTCTCTCTCCTAATAAGATCGTGGATCTTTCAATCTTCAGAGCATAGCTATCATAGTGCGCATTACACAAATCATTTGTCATTTAGCTAAAATTTGTTAGTTTACAGAACATTGATAAAGTGACCGGATAAGTGACACAGAATCGATTGTTTTTGCTTGAAAATAGCTTGTCCCACAAACGGCCGTATAAGTGACAACACCAAAAGAGGGGCAAAAAAAATTGCTAATAGGCTATATGCGGGTATCAAAAGCTGACGGCTCACAAACCGTCGACCTACAGAAAGATGCTCTCGCTGCTGCTGGAGTGACGAAGAAGCGAATGTACGAGGACCAAGCCTCAGGCAGAAAAGACGACCGCCCTGGTCTAGAGGCTTGCCTGAAAGCGCTGCGTGAAGGCGATACCCTAATTGTTTGGAAGCTCGATCGCCTGGGCCGCGACCTAACTCACTTAGTCAATCTCATT
>JAUYRX010000021.1:0-15966 GCA_030696635.1 Candidatus Melainabacteria bacterium | reverse complement strand
CGTCAAAGCCATTATACTTTTCACTGATGGCACGCCTACTGTTCCTTCGGGGCCACTCAGCTCTGACCCTAAAGCCAATGCTCGCATGGCTGCAGTAGAAGCCCGGGATGCTGGAATAGCTGTCTATACTATTGGTCTGGCTCAGAATCCTTTGATTATTCCTGACCAAGAAGACATTCTCAACGACAAAAATTCTGACCCAACAACGGGGGGGATGGCTGGTATTGCTGGCCATGGCAGCACCTTTAACCTTGTCACCGATAGCTCCGAGTTAAATAGTACTTTTGCCAAAATTGCCAGACAGTTAGTCAGGCTTGTGTCCAATCAATAGACGACTTTTGAGGATAGCGCTATGTCTATACCGTTCAACATCACTGACAAAGTCTATAAAGGTTCCAAACGCAGGACATCACGTGCTTCTCTCTCGGTCGAACTTGCTTGTGGAAGTTTCTTTATGCTTCTCTTTGTCATACTTGGTTTGCATCTCGGTGTAGGAATTTTTGGCGCCTACGTCAACGATAGGGCCTGCAGAGATGCTTGCAGAAATGCCGCTCAAGGCAAAGATTTAACTGAATCAACAAAACTGGCAACCACAGTGGTCAAAGGTTATCGAGATAGCAGCTTTCTCAGCGCGCCGAAGATAAACGGTCCAATAGTTTATCAAGACTTCGGCGGTAAGCCACCAGCTCAGACTTCACCGTTCGTTCAGGTGAGCACTGAGACGCAAGTTACTTTGCCTTTTGGTGTGCTGGCATTTTTCAATACCGCATTTCTTAAGGACGGTAAAATCGCTTTTCGTAAGTCGTACACATTCCCTATTGTGCGCATCAAGTAGAAGAATAAGTCACTTCAAGATTGTTTTTTCCTTGAAACGTTGCAGTCTTTCTCGCAAATCTGAGTGCGACTAGATATGGAACCGACACAAATCAACCTATATGATGCAATTCACCAACGATTGGAATGCAAATCAATTGTGCTCTGCATTGCTCGAGATTTCTTTCTGCAAGCGAGCCTCAATCTCTCGCCTGCGATCCTTTTTACTACCTGTTGCTATTGCAAGAAGCTTCGTTAAAACAAATCATTCAAGCCGGCTTCCTTAAGGAGAACCTCTATGACTTTCGAATCACGAATAGCAACTGATATTCCGAATGGGTCAGACACAGAGGCAGAGAACCCATGGGCAAGCGCCGCGGCGAAAGCATACAACGGTAAAGACTTTTCTGCCTCCAAAGGAATAGAAGTAGCGCAGTTGATACCTACAGGCTCATCATCAGGCCCACTTGAACCCAGGCCGACAAACCCAATTGAGCCTCCGCCAGGCCCACCACCCAAGCCGGAACCACCACCTAGGCCCGAGCCGCCTAGACCAGAGCCTCCGCCGAAGCCCGAGCCGCCTAGACCAGAGCCTCCGCCCAAGCCCGAGCCTCCTAAACCAGAGCCTCCGCCCAAGCCCGAGCCTCCTAAGCCTGAGCCTCAAGAAAAGCCCGAAACTCCAGAGGAGCCTAAGCCAGAGCCGCCACCACCGCCTAAAGTCGAGCGCCCGCACTTCAAGTTGCCGCCAGTAGAAATGCCCGCTGGTAACTTCTTCCGCCCTTTAGCTCCCAAAACCCCAGACGCAGTCATCGTCACACCCGAACCTCCTCCACCTGTAGATCGCTCTGCTGAGACTATTCCACCTGTAGATCGCCCTACTGAGCCACCACCACCACAGCCAGAACAACTGATAGTGCCACCACTAACACCGGAGCCACCCACGGGCGTGTTCACAGGAGAGGGTTCAGGAGGAAAGAAACGCATCATTACTTTGGTACCGCCAGGTCAAGAGACTAGTCGTGAATGGATTGAAATACCCAGACTGAATACAGGCAAAATAGTTGTTGAGGATGTTGGCACAGGAAAAGAAGGCGGGCGCAAGTTGCCGCCCAGTGTCAACCCCAATGATGCTGTGCCGCCCAAAGACAAGGGTGCTGTAGGCGAGTGGAACCGCCAGATTCCTGGCAAAACAGTTGACCTTGCCCATGGTCCATTAGGTGACAGGAACGGGCCGTTTGGAAATCTCGAAAAACTGCAACAAGGAGACATCGTCAGGCGATTTGACGACGGAGAAACTCGAGAATATCGAGTAACCAAAGTTGATAGAGTAAGGCGTGACGATAAAGACGCCTGGAAAGAGGCTTTCGCAGCTGCACCACCAGGCAGACCTGACCAATGGGTCGGTGTCACATGCATTGGTCCTACAGACAAACACGGCTTGAGCCTCGATAGAACTGTGGCATATGGTGAGGCTGTCGATGGTCGCAGCTCGCAAGAGCTCGTTAAGCCAGTGAGCAAGTTTGAACGCCCTTCTGCTGAAATACCAGCACTAGTATCAGCACCAGCTCATGTTGGCAAGGCTGCTGAGATGAAGGCGCCAACGGGCAAGGCTGCAGACTTGGGAGGCACGATAACGCTGAGTAATTCGGTGTTTTCGGGCGAAGGCACAGGACAAATGGGGGAAGTTAGGATATCAACTCCAGATGGTACCACTTTAGGTATCACGACCAATCCTTCTGTTCACATTGAGAAGAATATCCATTTGGTCAACACTGAGAACGATAAGCTGTTCGTCACTCCAGGGGTTGGCTACAACTTCGGTAATCCTTATCCGACCAGCACATTTGCTTCTATCGTAGGTAAGGGCCCTAGTCTTGACCTATCGGCGACATACGCCCATAGGCTTAGCGACCAAGGCGCTGCTGCCTTTGTTAGAGGTGGTGGCAGTTATCAACCTGAAGGTGAATTCAAAACTCAATGGTTTGCCCAAGCCGGTGTAGTACTACCGATTAGTGACAAGTTGAAGTTGATGGGTGGTGTTAGCATTCAAGGTGCTGCAACTGATGCGAGCAATCCAAGAGTGGCCGATACCAGTGTTGGGCCATTTGCTCGAATTAGTTATGACATCAACGAAAAGACACGATTGAGCCTTGAAGGTCAAGAAGCTGGTGGAAATAGCAAGGTCACATTCAAGACCACATTCAGGTTCTAACTTGACCATCTGCATCACAACTTGCTTGCTGTCGGCAATCTGCAAACTATTGCAGATTGCCGACAGCTCAAGCGTATTGGTGGTGCTATGACGGCTGCAGCAAAATAGCCACAGTGCTATATCTATATCTATTTTGGATGTTGCTCAAAATACGGGTTTTTCAAAATCGGCAGCAAATCAGTTTGCTTCGATGGCTTCTGCAACTCTACTTCTTTCACCAATATCGATGGTGTGACAATAGTGCAAGCAGAGCCACTAGATAGCGAGCCAAGAGCCCCTGCAGCAGCCGAGCTAGTGGCATAAGCTCTAGTATCGTCACCGGTGGCTTCAATGTCACGCAAAACGCGCATGGTTAAGTTACCAAACTGACCGCCGCGAACCAATTCTTCACGACCATCGGCAACAGATACACGCAATATCTCTACCGGGCCAGAGAGCTTTACCTCAGACGACTTGCCAAACATTCCAAGCATGCTCGATAAAAGTGACTGGGGAGAAAGTGCACCACTAATAGAGTTAGCTAAACGCCGAATAATCAGAACTTCTTTCAAGCCCTCTTCTTTACCAAGCACAATTAAACGCTCTTTCAATTGCGCTGGAGTCAATTTCACATCAGACTTTATATACAGGTTCTGCGCAGCACCACTGCCAGCATTGCTATGGCCATTGCTATGCTTTACAGTCTTTGACGGCACGCGACTCATGGCGAAAACTTTCAGTATGCCCTTCTCTACTAGAGTAACTCGCTCGGCTTTGACGCCATCATCATCAACAAGATAGCTAGTAAGAATATTGGTCTTACCAAATTTCTTAGTCAACGGGTCGTCCACTACAGTAATAAAAGCAGGCAATACGCGAGTGCCGATTTTCTCAGCGAATGGATTAGCGCTCGCCCCTTCCATAGCACCAAATTTGCTAAGCGGTGGAGCTTTGTAGCCTAGATGAGGCTGCAAAATATCAGCAAAGAACGATGAAGCGGCTTCACCTTCAAACAAGATCGGGCCATGATACTCTTCAATTTCAGGTGCCACAATCAGCTTAGTCACTCGCTCTGCCAGCTTATTTACCTGCAGTTCTAGCTCGGCAGCTGAAGGCAGCCCTTCGCTGTTTAAGACACTGATAGACTGAGAGTCAGCAACCACAGAGCCATCGGCACTTTGGCCACTGGCGGCTATAACTAAACGACATTCAGTGTGAGGCAGGCGGTGGTAGAAGCCCTCACTATTTACAAACCAGCGGGTAACAGCATCTTCGTCTAGTTTGACAAATGATTTTTGCACTTGTGGATATTTACGAAATATCGAAGACAAATGAGCAACAAGATCGCTTACCTTTTTGTCGTCAGGGGCGAGCCGACAGGTATCACCAACAATTACTACAGGCTCTTCTTTAGACATTGATTCTGGCAAGTCTTTGACATTGTTCTCTACTAAGTATGCTTTCTTAGCAGCCAGATCTTCAATTGCCTTTTTGTAGGCTTCATCGGTCTTGAGCCAAGCCTCGTGACGAATGGCATCGTAGTCATCATCACAAGTAACGGAGCTACCGCTGGGCAGCTTGCCAAATAGAGCTGATAGGGCACCACCAGAGCCCATTCCTGAGCTATCGAGAGCATAATCACCTTCACGCATCACTACCGCTAAACTGCGAGTCCGTGAGCGATAGTTAGAACTGAGGGCACCAAAAGAAGCCGCAACATGATGCGTATCAAACTGATCGAGGCAATAAGAACCGAAATAAGGGCCTTTATATTGGTCAAGACGAAGCCGACTAATACTGCGTTTCATTTCGTCTTTCAACGCCCGACTAACCATATCACCATCATCGTTGTCTGCACCATTGGCACTCAGTGGGGCGATTGCAAAAGTTGAAAGACTTAAAGTGACAGCCAGCAATAGAGACTTAACTTGTAGAGAAAGCTTAGGTTGTTCGGAGAATTTGATTTGCATCTTGAATTTCATTACTTTGCCTCCTCCTTATCAAAGAGTGGGGCTGGTAAAAGCGGCGGCTTCTCTTGCGCTTTTGACTGCAACTCAACTTCTATATTGCTAACCAACAAACTGGGGGAGGTGGCGGATACAGGCACCCAACCTGATTCAGCACCACAGGTGCCATTAAAAGTATCATCATCATCGCCAGCGCAAACAATGCGATCTAATGAAGAAAGTGGCGTGCCAACCAGGTCTACACCTCGCAAAAGCTCATCAGGACGGCCATCTGTAAATACCTTCCAGACTCTAAGTGGAAGCAACTTAAATGACTGCGGCATAAATGTTTGGGTCATGGTGAAGCCACCAGCAATCTCATCAAATAGCAAGCCGTAAGGCTTTCCTTGCTTCTTCGCTTCAGCCACTAGCATTTGCCTTAACTCAGTCATGGGTACACGCTTAGAAGAGTCAACAATTAAGTTGCCTTGGCGTGCTACCACCGCGTGTCCCCGCGATGAGCGACCGTGTCCGTTTGAACGAGAGAAGCCCTTGATTGGCGAACGAGCCATCAAAAAGTTTCTTAGTACGCCTTGGTCGACCAATACAACTTTTTCAGCAGGCACGCCTTCATCGTCATATTTGTAATATCCATTCAAAGGCTTAGAACCAAAGCGCTGCAAAGTCGGATCATCAGTCACTGAAATAAATGGAGGCATAATCAGCTGACCAACTTTCTTGGTGAAAGTGCGCCCTTCTGATTCATCTTTTTGTCTATGGCCCTCAATTCGATGACCAAAAATTTCATGGAAGAATACACCGGCTGCCTTGGCTCGCAAAATTGCTGGCCCTGCATATGGTTCAGCCCGCTGAGCAGCTTTTAAGCTAGTCAAATCTTCAGCCAGCTTGCGCACCATTTTCTCTAAAGCAGCGTCATCTGGAATTTCATCAGGGGAGCTAGCCTCTACTCCATCGAATAGCCATATTTTCATACCATCGCTGGCGGTGGCAGTTACAGTCGATGCGATTCTATACTGAATACGCTCATCGACGATATTAGTACCTTCGCTGTTAACCAAATAGTGCTTGGTTTTAGAAGCCGAGAAAGAAACATTTGAGTCTTGCACGGCCGGATAGAGTTTATAGAGCGCCGACAGGCGACGTACGCGCTCTTCCCAGGCGCTTCTATCAGGAGAAAAGGCAGTAGATGGCAAAGTTTCAGAATGCGGTTTTTCTAGTGAAAAGTCATCAGAAGTATCGTCTTCTTCAACTTTAACACCCTTATTTGTTACCACTTTGCGATACTTCTTCTGGGCTTTCTTAAAAGCAGCGTCAGTACGTTGCCACAGGGCTGTGCGAATCGCCGCCTGGTCATCACCAAGAGGAAAGGCCGGGCCTCCGCTAGCGCCCAAATCTAAAGAGTCAAGATTGAAATCGCTTTCTCTTAGCTTGTGGCTGCTATCAACTTTTGGACTACCAACGCGCAGATCAATATCGAGACTGCGTGAACGATCGTTGTTTTCTTGCGAATACAGAGCGCCGTAGTCAGCCTGCACAGTTAGTGACTCTACGTCATAGAGCGAGTAAGAGAGAAAGTAAAGTGGTGCCTCTCCTGCATTTTTCAGATTGGCAAACGAACGATCAAGCTCGACGCGCATGGCTGTAAGCAGCGGGCTTTGAGCCAATTTGCTGTGCGACTTATCGTGATTGCCAGAATGACTACCAGAGTGAACGCCTGCTGAGGCATGCTTTGTCTCCACTTTTGACTGTGCCACGGACGGCAACATCGTGGCATCTGATAAGGAGAAGCACAGAGATAGGGCGAGACCGAGTAAACAAGTTGGATGTGGTAGATAAAGGAAATTATTCCTCGGAAATCTATTTCGGAAAGACAAAGGAGAACACTCGCTAGTAAGTAGAAAAATTATCAAGCCTCACCCCTTGGATTGCAACTGCCCTTACTGACAAACCAATGCTTGACAACGCCCGTTTGCATGTATAATAGGTCATCCCCATTAGTAGCTTCGATGAAGATTTACAGACGTCTTTGCTCAGTTCTAGCAACCGTAACAACGCTGACAACCCTCAGTGGCACGGCGGTCTGGGCTGAAACTACAGCAATGGTTTCTCTGCCAAACAGTTCTTCTGGAACAGTTTCTGCTTCAACCAGCGGCGACAAACTAAGTAAACTTGAAGAACACTACTTTGGTCATAGTTTTGCTACAGAGAAAGATGAGAAAAGGCTCCGGCGCCTTGAGCTTTTGGTTTTTGGCCAATCTAGCGAGTCAAAAGATAGCAGCAGCCGTGTCTCCAACATTGAACAGATTGTAGCTGAACTAGCGCAGAAGAAGGTAGACGACCAAGCCAAAGCTCTCGCGGCAGAAAAAGCCGCAATCAATGCAGCCAAGTCTGCCAAAGCCGAAAAGCCTGTCAAACTTACATTTAACCAAGCCTATGCTCTAGCCGCCCAAGAACTCAAACAAAAACGCTATCACGCTGCCGCTGACGCCTATCTAAGAGTTATTAGCATAAATCCTCGCTATTCACCAGCCTATGCCTATCTTGGCGATATTTTAGTCAAGTTAAAAGACTACGAAGGGGCCAAAGAAGCCTACAGAGCTGGGTTTGAGGTAGATCCCTTCGGTCAATATGGCCGTTACGGCAAAGCTAAGCTTATGGGCTTGGCCAAACGCGATGCTTACATGCGCACGCAGCCCCAAGATTCTCAGTTAGTTGTCGAGCGAACGCTCAAGCTCATCAACCGACAATCCAACGATCTGAGCAGTATCCATGCCGCAGAAGGGCAGCGCTGGTCGCGCTGGCGCACCGACTTAGCCAACATTCAATTGCGTCGCATCGCCCAAGACACCCATGCTAGCGTCAGTCTATTGGGCAGACGTGGTTACCAGGGCTATGATGACCGCGAGCAATCAAATCTAGCCAACATACGAAACAACTATTTGCGCAACGATGCCGCCGTTCAAGCCACGAAAATTCGAGCTGAGGCAGCTCGCAAAGCTGCATTTGTCGCCCAGAGTGCCGCCGATCTTAAATCACAGATGATGCAGCCAGTCAGACCAGGTAATGCCAAATTGCGCGCGCTGGGTACAAACCTCTATGTACGCTATTATGGCAACGATACTCCGAGCTGGAACGACAGCCCCGTGGCTGATGACGCTCCAGTTGAGTTAGCCGCCAAAGCGCATAAACTCCGCTAGCATCCAGGGAAATAAGATGGAAAGCACATCAATCAGAGTCAGTCGAGTGGCCCTTGCTGCTCTAATTTTCTCGTCTTTGGCCCTAGGCTCACCTTTGGCCTTAGGCTTAATACTAGCCCCTGAAGCAACTGCTAGCCCGAGCAAACCCAAAACTATTGCCAATGAACTATGCACCCAGCCAGGAAGAGTAGAGTCAGCCCGCGAGCTAATCGCCGAGGGCAAAGACTTTCGACTGAATGCCTCACAATCAACCGTCAATATGCGTGATGCTATTCGCAACGCCCGAGGCCTCACCGGCGGTGCTAATAAGTTGACAAAAATGTCGGCCGCCCATGCCGATCAATACAAAAGCGATCTCAATGCTTTTAGAGAGCATGTCAACCTTTACAAGGCGCACCTAGATCAAGTCGAACGCGATATTGGCCACTGCAAAGAAACCGAAAGACTCTACAAAGAGCACGCAAAGAAATACACTATGCACGTCGATCAGTATCATTTGCCACCAATTCCGCCACCACATCTTTGCCCTGGTATGATGATCTCTGAAGCAGAAAATGCCAAACTTTCACACCAGATGCAAGCTGACCAAGAAAGACTGGCACGGGCAGAGCTAGATTTATCAAATGCTGAAGGCCGACTAGCCAACGCTAAGCGTGAGAACGCCAATGCCGATGGAGAACTTCTGAAGCGCAGCAAAGTTGTAGAAGCTGAGCGAAACTTAGCTGCCGAATTTGAGTCACTAAAAACCGAATTGTCTCTCCTGAACACACAACACAAGGCTCTCTTTGCTGGCGGCAAGCTAGCTAACCCAAGTCTTGGAGTTTCGAAAGTATCTGGCACTGTCAAAGGAAAAGCCAAATAAATGCTTGAAGAACTGCAACATCCATACTGGGATATTTATTCCAAACTGGTTGACCTGCGCTCAGCCAACTCAAAAGAGTCAGCCAAACAAATAGTAGAACTGGCAAATCTAGCTGATTTAGATCAGATCAAAAAAGCATCAATCAAAATGCATTCGCTTCTACCGTTTTACAATGCCAAGGCTATCGAAGAAATCTTCTTCGAGTCTTTAAGAGAACGGTACTCGTATTCGGTACTCTCAAAGCAAATTCTCGAGCTCATAGCGGCCCACGGCCCCTTAGTAGAACTAGGCGCTGGCAATGGTTACAACGCCTGGCTCTTACAACAAATGGGAGTTGAAACAATTGCTCTTGATGCCTTTCCTGTAGAAGAGGGAAAAAATTGGTTCTTCAGTACCAGCATTGTTGGCCTACCAACAACCAATGGCAAGAGCTGGACACGCATTGAAAAAGGCGACAGTAGCTCTGTCGTAAACTATCCTGACTACACCTTACTAATGTGCTGGCCTCCACAAAACACAATGGCTTTCAAGGCACTGAGTGAATACAAAGGCCAAAAAATTATTGTTATTGGCGAAAAGACTTGCTGTGCTAGCAAAGCCTTTTACAAGAAAATTGCCAAAGAATGGAAGCTCTTGCACACTGGACTGACAGGTAGTTGGGACGCCAACCACAAAGAGTATCTAGAGATATATTCACGCAACTAAAGCAAGCACCTCATTTTCCGGCTTACCGCAAACGCAGGCGTACTTTAACCGATTGCAGGGCAGCTAAAAACAGGCAATTCTAAATACCAGCTTAATTCCCACGATGTTGCCAAGAGGGGAAAGATATAATCGTTGCGTTAGTACACGGAGCGGGTTATGTCACAACTTTACCTAACTATCCTGTTTATTATCGTCGGGGGAATCGGTGCCATCATTGGCGACAGATTAGCGCGAGGAAGATATCGCCAATACTTTTGTTTAGGCACTTTGCTTACTAGCGGTGCCCTACTTTTTGGCCTCCTTGCGATATGTTGCAAGTGGCCAGACAGCTGCCTTGTGCTTGCCTTAGTTGTTATCTTCTTTGGTTTGATTTTGACGATTGGTAATGATGTCTGCGATCAACTCACTGGCAAGATGCCAAAAGCTGGTGACTGGTGGCTACTAGACGAAGACAATGACATTGTCCATAACTCTCTTGGCCTTGTGGCTATTCTCTTTATTGCTGGACTAGTAGTTGTGCATGGAGTGCTACACAGCAATCACGATCTGCTCAAAGCTGTCTCAGGCTTTCGCGGCGACGTCAGACATATCTACTTTGGTGAAAACTTGCCTCTAGAAGACAGCACCAGACAAGCCGATACTGTCGCAAATGCTAAGCCTGTAATTGCATCGGCGAAAAAATCGACCAAACTAACTGCAGCGCAGCCCAAGTCAAAGGCGGGCTCTAAGCAAATTCATAACGACAAAGCTAGCTTCAAACACAACCACAAACCTTCGCATATGCTCCGGGTGGCTGATAGCGTTTGACCCAGAAGAGGAAATAGAGCGAAAGCTACTTACGTATCACTTCATCAGCATTGGCAACATAACGCCCGGCCTGGGTAGGAGTCAAATCATAACTTCTGGCAAAGTGTGTAATGAGCCAAATCAACGTGCCCGATATCATGCCGCAGCCCAGTACAATCGCCAAACTGATATAGACACAAATGTTAAGCAGTGATTGACGCAATTCTTTCATTTCACCGGCAAGCGAAGCCACTTGCGCTTGCAACACATCAACAGAACCTGACAATTGATTGACTGGCGGTGCCAAATTGCGCACGCTGGGCTCAAGATTGTTCAACGGGGCAGCAATACCATCAAGTGGCTTTCTCAATTGGTCTAGAGGCTGCACTAAGCTCTCAATTGGCTTAGGCAAAGAATTCATACTGCGCTGCAAATGATCAATTGGCACATTCAATTCATGAATTGGCTTTGACAGGTCAGTTAACGGCTTACGCAAATCGGCAATCGGTTGCTTTAAGGCACCAATCGGCTTGCGCAATTCGACAATAGGTTGCTTGATTTCCACCATCGGCTTCTGCAAATCTTCTAGCGGTGATTTCAACTCACCAACAGAAGTTTGGATACCGGTCAAAGGTTCTTCCAGATTGCGTAGCGGACTCTGCAAAGCCTTCAAATTATCTTCGGTGCCCTTAAGCGGCCCCCCGACATTCTCTATCAGAGGAGTCAAAATCACCTTACTATCGTGGGCAATGCGCTTGAAGGGGTTAAAGTAAAACGGGACTTTTTCTTTTGCTACTTTTACTTTTGCTACTTTTTCTGTGGATACCTTTGTCTTTTCGTCTTTTTTCTCTGCAATTTTGCCGGCCTTACTATTGACCAGACTCTTCTTGATGATAAGAGCCACAGGCGCAACTGGTTCGCCAACGGCAGATTGACTAGTGTCAGGCTCTAGCGCCAAAACTGGCAGCACCGAGGCCACCATTAAGCCGCCTAGCAAAATAATTCGGAAAGGAGGCAAAGAACTCATTGATCACCAAAAGAAGAAAAACGCACAATGTCAGCCATAGCCAAAGTCGTCAAGAGAGTATAGACCATGTTAGCAGCAGCAGTATTAAAAGCTCCTCTTTAATGTAGCCGTAACGCTATTCGGCTAAATTAGCGAAGCCTGCAGCAATGAGAGATTAAAAAGCATGTCAACCTTCGTTAGTCGCCGTCCCGATGGCACTGTCGCCCTTTTTATAGACGGTGACCTGCAATTTGACCAACGTGACGAAAAGATTTATCACGAAGGATTAGCTCTACCCGCCCTCAAGGTGGCAGAGAAGCGCCAACAGGCAGGCACGGGATCGACAGCCCTGAAGGCTCTAAGGGCACTGATTATCGGCGGTGGCGACGGGTTGACAGCCCGAGAGTTGCTGACATCGGCAAATAACGGTCAGATAGATATAGATTTAGTCGACTACGACCAAGAAATTCTCGATTTAGCCAAAAGCGAATTTGCACAACTCAACGACAACAGCTTAACCGACAGTCGCACCACGGTGCATGTCACTGACGCCTGGCAATTTGTAGAAGAATGCCAAAAATCGGGTCAGCACTATGACCTCGTCATTGTCGACCTGACTGTGGCCAAAGATGCAGCTGGGGCCAAGTTTCACAGCGTGGAGTGGTACCGTTCGCTTGCCTCAATAATGGCACCAGGTGCCGTTCTTGCCACTAACGCTGTATCACCTTCCAACACTCCCAATGCCTACTGGAGTATTTTCAATAGCATGCGCGCTGCTGGCCTCGACAGCCGCCCCTATCGCGTCAGCATCCCTTCCTTCAGCGAGTTAGGTTACGGCAGCGACTGGGGATTTTTGCTAGCAAGCTCAGCCAAGCAAGCCATACAAGCTCAAGAACTGACCAGCTTCGAAAGCCTCTTCCTGTTCCCCGCCAACTTCGAAAAACTACAGGCAGTATCACAGCCAGAAGAGCATGGTTCCTCAATTTTCCTCACTTATTTAGAAACAGATAGACCCTTTGCTAGCTCAGACTTGCCGACAGAAGCAGCCACCCCTCAATGGAATGCATTAGAAGCCAGCTATGAGACCATGCCGAAAATAATTGCTGCGGTCGAGAGAAATGCCAATGAGCAAGAATTATTTGACGACGTAATCAGCTTGATGCCTGGCTTACAGCCGCAAAGAACCAAGCTGCTGTTATCGCGTTTTGTCGTTGACCCTGGTACTTTCCTTGAGGCACTTGACCTAAAGGTTCTTGTAGACACACTACTCAAACGTGCCTCAGAACTGCCACTGCGCATAGTCAACGAACTAAACTTACTTAAAGAAAAACTCGTCGACTGGAGCGGCGATTGGGAATCACTTCTCAATCTGGGCAAGCGAGTCATAACCACCCTGGCAGTAGTTGTCATTCTCGCCAATTTTATCTTCCCTGACTCAGCGTACGGTAAAGGCGGCGGACACGGCGGAGGTCACGAAGGCGGTGGCGGCCGTGGAGATGGCGGTCGCGGAGGCGATAGAGGAGGTCGTGGAGACGGCGGCAGAGGCGATGGTGGACGAGGTGGAGATAGGGGAGACCGCGGGGGGCGCGGATTCGACCGTGGCAACAGAGGATGGAATGGCGGCTGGGGCAGAGACCGTGGCCATTGGGGCGGGTGGGCCAGAGCGGACCACTGGAATCACTGGGGCTATCATGGCTGGGGTGGCGGTTGGGGCGGCGGCTGGGGTGGCTGGGGCGGTGGATGGGGCTGGTACAACCCGCTAAACTACGCCACAGGTCCTGGGTTTATCAATCTAAACTTCGGCAGCAACAACCAAACTGTCGACAGCCAGGGCAATCAATATCCGTCACGGCAATATAATTACAACAACAATAACTACAACAATTCAAACCAAAATATTCAAAATTACAATACAACGACGCCAAGCAATTATTCGTCTTCGGCCAATAACAATAGCGACAATGCCACCACATCGGTCAGCAGTAATTTACTGCAATCGGCATACAGACTAGGCCCAGACGTAGATGTTCTACAAACTGGTGTTACAGTTATGCCAATCACTGACACTGCCTATTTGCGAGTAACAGCAAATAGTTCTGATCTAATTGATCAACAGAGCGGAAAGACAATAATTTCGCTCTTTAACAATCCTACTTTGGTCTGGCATATCTCTTCTGAGTTAAGACAGCAAGCCAATGGCCTAAGGCGAGCCTCACAAGGCAGTAACAATTCTGACGGCAGCAGCTTTGGTGGCAGTAATTCTGATGATACCAGCGCCAATCAAGGCAATGGCTTCAACGGTCAACGAGATGCCTCAGAAGTGCAGAACATGCAGAACACAGCCATGTTACTGGAGAAAGCAGAACAGAACTTTCCTGACCCACAAGAGCGCCCACCCGAACAAGTAGCTCCACCAGTTGCTGGTGCCTTTGAACTATTCAGCAGCGCCTGGGCTGATGCCAGTGGCAAATATGTCATCCTAAAAAAAGCTGATGGTGAAATTGTCTACGCCGACGGCCATCACTGGTACAGCGATCAAGGTGTGACCAAACTAAAAGAACCATACCCTAAGCAACTGACCCCAATCATCGCAGCTTACCTGGCCAGTCTAGCCAAAGACAGCAGCTCGCACTTAGATAGCCTCAATCAAGAAATGCAGGAGACCCAAGGTCATATAGACAAAATGACCAACAGATTGAACAATCTGCAGAGTCAAGGCCAAAATCAGAGTCAAGATCAGCCTCAAAACCAAGGTCAAGGGCAAGATATGGTTCAATTTGGCACGAAGCAGATACCTAGAGCTGAAGCCATCAGACGCCTTGGTAATCAAATTAACAAAGCGCAAAAACGAATTGATTCAGTGCAAGCTGAAATTAACGCAATGCCAGCTGAGACAGAAGCTATCAACAAGCTGATAGCCAATTTCCAGAGCTAATTGGAAGACTACAATGAATAGCCATTCTTGCGCTCTTGAACTTCGCTTTCTTGAAGGCCTAGAGATAGACACACCTAGCTCCAGGCAATGGAACAACTTGGTAGTAGCAAATCGTGCTAGCGGTTTCATGCAAAGTATAGAGTGGGCGCAGTTCAAGCGCGGCCAAGGCCTAAAGCATATTCGCCTCGGTATTTTCTTGAGTGCTGAACTTGTAGCTGGATGTATCTTGTACTATACCGCCGAAAAAAATCCTGGATTCTTGGTGGCACCTCATGGTCCAATATTACCCTGGGAGAACAAAGAACTCGCAAGACAATGTCTTGGTCTAATTATCTCCAGCTGTGAGCGCCTAGCTAAAGAAGAAGGCTTAATTGGCTTAAGAATTGAGCCCCTGCTAGAACCATCGCTGCCAGAATTACTAACAGAATTCGCACGTTCGCCCATAGATCTTTTACCCAAAGAGACCCTATGCCTTGATTTAACCAGCTCACTGGAAGATATTTTGGCCCAGATGAAAACAAAGGGGCGCTACAATACTCGCCTCTCTCAGCGCAAAGGTGTCACCGTGCGCAGTGGCAGCCCAAGTGAAGTGATTGATAGCTTCTACCCGATTTTAAATATCACAGCCAGGCGTGATCATTTTGAAGTTGAACCTGTAGCATTCTTCGTTGAGCTAGCCAATACACTACTCTCCAACAAACTAGCGCACCTGCTTATCGCAGAACATGAAGGAGAGATTTTAGGTGGACTTATACAAATCACTTTCGGCAAAACTAGCACTTACTTATACGGTGGCATAACAAACAACAAGCGCAACCTAATGAGCGGTTATGCTCTGCAATGGGAAGCCATTAAGCGAGCGAAATCAGCTGGTTGTGCCCAATATGACCTCTATGGCTTTGATCAATTTTGCTCACCAAGCCACCCCTACGGACGCTTTTCTAAATTCAAAAGCCAGTTCGGGGGTGTAGTTAAGCGCTACTGTGGTGCACACGACTATTATTTTATGGACGAATTGGCAGACGCACTGATCAAAGTTTTTCAAGGTGAATCAAAGATTTGAATTGCTTGCCCCTGAAAGTTGATCCACCGCAAAAGTCGGGGGATGAAGTCAATTTGTCACTTAACTAAATTTATGAGTTTGTGAAACATTGATAAAATGACTAGATAAGAGACACGAAATCGATTGATTTTGCCTGAAAACTGAATGTCTCACAAACGGCCGTATAAGTGACATCATAAATAAAGGGGCAAAAAAAACTTGCTAATAGGCTATATGCGGGTATCAAAAGCTGACGGCTCCCAAACCTTCGACCTACAGAAAGATGCTCTCGCTGCCGCTGGAGTGACGAAGAAGCGAATTTACGAGGACCAAGCCTCAGGCAGAAAAGACGACCGCCCTGGTCTAGAGGCTTGCCTGAAAGCGCTGCGTGAAGGCGATACCCTAATTGTTTGGAAGCTCGATCGCCTGGGCCGCGACCTAACTCACTTAGTCAATCTCATT
>JAUYRX010000015.1:0-191378 GCA_030696635.1 Candidatus Melainabacteria bacterium | reverse complement strand
GGTCCTGCTGGCCCTGGTGGTCCTGCTGGTCCTGGCGGTCCTTCCGGCCCTGGTGGCCCTGCTGCACCTGGTGGTCCTTCTGGTCCTGGTGGTCCTAAGGGACCTGGTGGTCCTGGTGGTCCTGCTGGCCCTGGTGGTCCTGCTGGCCCTGGTGGTCCTTCTGGTCCTGGTGGCCCTTCTGGCCCTGGTGGTCCTTCCGGTCCTGGTGGCCCTAAAGGACCTGCTGGCCCCGGTGGTCCTTCCGGTCCTGGTGGCCCTTCTGGTCCTAAAGGTCCTGCCGGCCCTGGCGGCCCTTCTGGTCCTGGTGGCCCTTCCGGTCCTGGCGGTCCTAAAGGCCCTGCTGGTCCTGGTGGTCCTTCTGGACCTGGTGGCCCTTCCGGTCCTGGTGGCCCTAAAGGTCCTGGTGGTCCTTCCGGCCCTGGTGGTCCTAAAGGTCCTGCTGGTCCTTCCGGCCCTGGTGGTCCTAAAGGCCCTGCTGGTCCTGGTGGTCCTTCTGGCCCTGGTGGTCCTAAGGGTCCTGGAGGTCCTTCCGGCCCTGGTGGACCTTCCGGCCCTGGTGGGCCCAAAGGTCCTGCTGGCCCTGGTGGCCCTTCCGGTCCTGGCGGCCCTTCCGGTCCGAAAGGTCCTTCCGGCCCTGGTGGCCCTTCCGGTCCTGGTGGTCCTAAAGGTCCTGCTGGCCCTGGTGGTCCTTCTGGCCCTGGTGGTCCTTCCGGCCCTGGCGGTCCTTCTGGTCCTGGTGGTCCTTCCGGCCCTGGCGGCCCTTCCGGTCCTGGTGGTCCTAAAGGTCCTTCCGGTCCTGGTGGTCCTTCCGGCCCTGGTGGCCCTAAAGGTCCTGGTGGTCCTTCCGGCCCTGGTGGTCCTTCCGGCCCTGGTGGTCCTAAAGGTCCTGGCGGTCCTGGTGGTCCTTCCGGTCCTGGTGGTCCTTCCGGCCCTGGTGGTCCTTCCGGTCCTGGTGGTCCTTCCGGTCCTGGTGGTCCTGGTGGTCCTTCCGGTCCTGGTGGCCCTTCTGGTCCTGGCGGTCCTTCTGGTCCTGGTGGCCCTGCCGGCGCAGCTGGCCCTGGTGGTCCATTCGGCCCTGGTGGCCCTGGTGGTCCTGCCGGTCCTGGTGGTGCGGGCGGTCCTGGTGGTCCTTCTGGCCCTGGCGGTCCTGCTGGCCCTGGTGGTCCGTCCGGTCCAACCGGTTCATACACTCCGCCTGGTTAGAACCTAAGGGATTAGTTCAAGACCTAGACCAAGCCCAAAACCAAGGAATAGAGCAATCTAGAGCCACGGCCTAAGGCAAAAAAATGGAGCAATAAGAGAAAACCCTGGCAATGCTCGCCAGGGTTTTCTTTTGCGTTCCGAAAAAAGTTACCTACTTAGGTCTTCAGCCTTAACCTGATAAGAAAAATAGACTTGCTTGAAAATATGCTCAGGCAGCTGATCACGATAGACCCAATGAGCTGAATGAATATCTGGCATCGGAGCTGAGGCAAAAACGAAAGTTACTCGCACCGGCGGATTATCAGACTCAGTGCCGCTTCGGATAGCATTAGCTTGAGCATAATATCTCGCTATCATCGGCCGAAAGCGCTTATAAATTGGATTAGTAATGCGGTCTCCCAGTATGTTTCGCTTCTTTTCGTGAATGAAGCGCTCAAGCAAAGAGAGCTTTTCCATGCGCGGGAATTCCACAGCTTTAAGTGTGCCGTCTTGAAACTCAATTAGACATAGGGTGTGCCAGTTTGTTGTGCGCAACTCCGGAGAAAACACTCTCCAGCCCTGCCTCATGCCAATCGGGGCGCCTGCAGATATTAAATTTCCTTTGTATCTTTCGGGCACCACAGGCAACTCTGCCACACCAACGATAGTGGCTAGAGAAAGAAAACCAAGAATTACCAAATTGCACGCTAGGCGCTCTAAAGTTCTTTTTGGTGCTAGTGAAGTTGGACGAAGATCGTCTACGAGAGAGCGTTCTAAAGCCTGATCGTAGGTGAACTGGTGATCACTCGAAACTAAAGACGGTAGCGATGCCAGATTATTATCCGACATAAAAATCATTGCGTTTTAAAACAACTTGGTTCATAAACTCAATGATAAACTTGCACATAGAACATTAGCAACCGTCTAGTTTGGGGCAAGTTCTGGGTAAGTTCTATGTATTCAGGTAGTTGAATCTCTGCAATGCTGGAGGGGGACCGTGCAAACAACATCTCCGAGCGCACGAAAATTTTCTTTTCGTGAGGCCTGCAACTACTCATCCTCAGCCGGTTCGCTTACTAAGGGTCATAAGGCCTTGGTATCAAGTTTTCTTTTGACATTTTTTGTAGTGGTAGGCAGCTGGCTCTTACCAGAATGGACACCAGGAAAAGATAGCATCACTGCTTACACAGGACCAATCATGTTTCTCACTGGCTGGACTCAGTATTGGAGCCTGTTTTGCCCAGAAGTACGCAACGTCAATTATCACCTTTCGGCTTTAGTTGAATTTTCTGATGGCACCATCAAGTGCTATGAATTTCCGCGCATGGAAAAAATGGATCTTGTGACTAAATTCCGCAAGGAAAAACTACGTAAGTTGTTTGGTGACAATGTTTCCTGGCCAAACTACGCTCAGTTTAGGCCAAGCATCGCTCGCTATCTAGCCCGAGCCAACAATGACCCAACCAATCCACCTGTGCGAGTAACAATGTTCTTGAACTCGGCCGATACTCCGCCGCCGGATCAAGAACATTTTTGTTATCGCGACGAACTTCCACCGCACACACGCAAAGCGATATTATCGAGTTACCGAGTCAACCCAGACGATCTTAAGTAGAGTAAGTGATGACCCCTCCTCCTCAATTAGCTCAAACAGAAGCTCAACAACAGCCACAGCCCACTGTGGCCCCGGTCAAATGGTTCGATAACTGGGTAAACAAATGGAATAGATTTTGGTTTGAACCAACTACACCAGTGGCGATGGCAATCTTTCGTCTATTTTTCGGTGTGATTCTTCTTGAAAATATGCTCATTCACTTGTTACCAGACTTTAACCTCTACTACGGCAAGAATTCACTGATCCCAATAAACGACATGATGAGTCTTTACTGGCACAGCAGTTACTATTTTGACCTAATGGCGGCCCTACCGGCTGATGACAAGTACATCTATGGCGCATTTTGGGTGATGGTGGCAGCCACGGTGATGATGACCCTCGGTCTGTGCACTCGCGTCAGCTCATGGGTAACCTTCCTCTTACTGATGTCTTTCGGTGCCCACTTCCAACTAAATCAAAATGCTGGCGATAATTACTTAAGGCTAGCCACCATGTGCCTTGCCCTGTCGAATGCTGGGGACGCGCTATCTCTCGACAATCTAATTAGAGCCACTCGTCAAGATTGGCGAAAAACGGGCTTTGGCGCTCGTCTATCAGCCCCCTGGGCGCAGAGACTATTGCAAATCCAAATTTGTATTGCCTATGGCCACACCTGGTATTCAAAAATGGAAGGGTCAATGTGGAACGACGGCACGGCAGTCTATTATGCTGTTCGCTACGACGACTTAATGCGTTTTCCTATACCTCACTTTTTTGATCAACTGCCTGTCTACATGATTCTGACCTGGGGCACTTTGGCCATTGAGTTTGCCTTATTTACTTTCATTTGGTGGAGACCAGCTCGTTATTGGGTAATGGCAACGGGCATAGCCCTACACCTTGGCATTGAATATTGTATGAATCTACCAATGTTTGAGTGGTCTTTCATGCTTACCTATTTGCTCTTTATTTATCCCGAAGATTTGACCCGGTCGTGGAATTGGGTCAAAACCAAAATCAGACAACGCTTTGGCGAACCATATAGACTAGCTTTCGATGGCTCTTGCATTCTCTGTATAAGAACGATTGGGCTGATTCATCGTCTCGATATTTTTGGTCGAATCAAGCCAATCGACTTCAGCGATAAAGAAAATGACGAAGAACTGGCTGAAGTAAAACTAGACAGAGCACGCGCTCAGAAAGAAATTTTGCTACAAAAGAGAGACGGCACCTGGCTTGGTGGCTTCAGGGCTTTTCGTTTCATTAGCCTGCGGGCGCCACTGCTTTGGCCGCTTACACCAGTGCTCTTTGTTCCTATTATTAGTTTCTTTGCCGAACTAATTTACAAAGCAATTGCCTCAAATCGCAAGCTCATTTTGGGCTCATCCAATGAGGTGTCATCATGACCGCCACTGTTTTCAAAATTCTACTTTTAGTGGCTATTTTTGTCGCGGTACTCGGCGCCACATACCCTAAACAGCGAGCCGCCATTCAGGAAGAGCAAGCAACCAACTACGACAACACTTTAGAACACGAAGCGATACGCACCCAGGCTCAATATGAGGCGGCCCTAAAAAACACCGCGAAGAATGGGGCTGCTAACACTGACGAACTAATTGCCACCGGTAATGCTTATGCTGCAGTTCTTACTAGTCAACAAAAATTCGAAGAAGCCGCCAAAATCTATCAAGATCAGCTGGCATTAACTTGGGGCTTGGTTAACAATGCCTACAATGAGAAATGGGCAAACGCCAGTATGCATCTGGCTGGAGCCCATCGCAATTTAGACAATCAACCTGCAGCGCTGGTATGTTATGACAGTGTGCTAAAACACGACCAGCAATTTTTACCGGCCCACGACCCACGCATTGTGCGCGACTTGAATAACATCGGATTAATGCACTACCTAATAGGCATGGGCAAAAGCGAAGCGGCCGATAGAAAAATTGAATTTAAGATCTCGCGAGATTATCTTGAGCAAGCCCTGACGATTCTCGATAAAAACAACCAGGGCACTTCAGCAAAAGCTGCAGCCACTCTGTGGAATCTCTTTCTAACCTGCCGTGACCTTTCTGACGATGCTGCGGCCAATCAGTATAAGGCGCGCGCTCAAGCTATAGACAAATCGCTCAATCGTGTCTGTCGTGAGCCTTAAGAATGGATAGCGCGTGATGCAGGGAACTGCCGACTTTAATTTTGCTGAGCAGAAGAAGCCAAAAATTTCGGCAGATGGCGCTGGACCACATCCTTGGATACTTACACCAGCACTCGACTACCTATTTTGCTGTGGCGGTTTGATGTGGCTTTTGGCTGGGGTAGAAGCACTAGGGGTAAAGCCTGATGGCCACTCATACGCATCGATTATCTTAGCTGGCATTCTCTTCTGGGGCACCATGTTAATCGGGGAAGCCCATGGCCCCGCCACCCTGGTACGGGTGTTCAGAAGCCGCACTACACCCAAACTTGTGCGTACAATTGTAATAATTTGGGGCTTGGTACTAATCTTAGTCGCATACTTCGGCATGCAAAACGTTGCCATTGCCCAGGTTCTGACAAAGATTACTATGGTTTGGGTGATACAGCACTATGTAGCGCAGACCTTCGGTATCATCTTAATCTATTGCATGAAACGCCATTTCAGCTTAAGCAAACTGGAGAGAGGGTTCTTACAGTGGCAGCTACGCCTGCTGATGTTCTTTGTTATTTTGCGCATGTTTACACTGCCAGCCTATGGCTACATGGCCAAATTTATTGGTATGGAGGTGCCATTCTGGGGTCCCTTACCCTTCTGGCCTATGTATCTAGCGCTGGTAGGCTTTACCTTCTGCACAATTGGCTTGGTAGCAGCCCTTGTATGGCGCTACTTTCGCACTAAAGAAATATTCCCTCTACCTGCCATTCTGACGATAATTTCGGTGACAGCCCTAACCATGTCGCAGAGAGATGCATTTTTCCTTTTAGGCTTGACCTTCTATCATTCAAGCCAGTACCTGGCCGTAACCTATTCATATTTTGTCAGAGAACGCGCCAAAGAAGCGGGTCACGAACTAAAAGGTAGCCTGGCTAAAGAGTTCTTCAAGGCACATTCGCTAGGCTATATCTTCGCCTTGGCCCTGGTTGGTTTTTTACTAACCACCGGCCTACCCCAAGGATTAGTCAAGAATGGTGTCTCTGAGCCAATTTGCCTAACTGTAATTTGGGCCTGCTTGAACATGCATCATTATTTGTCCGATGCATTAATCTGGCGAATTCGTGATCAAGGGGTACGAGAGTTACTTGTGTAATATTACTTACGCAATTTATCCACTGAAAAACATACTCTATAGCCAAGATATTCATAGGGCTCGTGGTTATCTATTTCATCACCATTCAGCGGTGAGCAGCTATCGAGTGGACTATAAAACTGCTCAATGATGGCAATGAGACCATTGGCCTTAAACAAGTCCCGCACCTCTCCGTCTTCAACTAAAATAAGTGTCGGTGGACGTGGCGACAGGGCTTCAACACGCAAGCGATCGTACATTGACGCCTCGAAATCGGCCAATTGAGCGATCTGATCAGGAGTGCCTCTCTCGTGCAAAATTTTGAGCGTATGTAAGGGGAAACCCCAAACCAGATAGCCTGGCTTGCGCCGCAGTTGTGTCAGAAGAGGAAAAGCAGGGCTTATCTGCTCAGAATAAATCCAAACGCAATCACGGGCAGCACTTTCAGCCCGAACCGCTTTACTAAAGAACGAAAGATCTCGCTCTAAGCCAAAGCCATAATACCCAAGCTCACTAAGGGAAAAAGTATTACCTTTGATTAGCCTCAACGCAACAAAACTAGAGGCAATAAAGCAAATCACAACTAGGGCCGGTAACAATAACAAGACTCTTCTGTTTAGACGAGCCGAACACCAATCAACAAGACGAGCAGACCAAACTTTAGCAAAGCGAAAAGAGCGTATATATCGATTTACTGAAAGAGCCAGAGCCGTGAGTGAATAGGCAATCATCAAGATACCTTGATGGCTAAACAATGTACCTGAAAACACAAAGCAGGCGAAACCAAAGGCCGACATCAAGCACATCAATCGTGTCAATAGACAGCGAGCAGCCACAGGCAAAGATAGAACAAAAAATATGACGAAGGCATAGACTAGGTCGCGGCGATCAGGAGACTTCCCGACATAAGCGAGGTCTTCATTGAAATACTCGAATGTCAGTTGATTAATTCGAGAAATCGGCCCCAAATACTCAAGCACCACCGACGGTACCAAAGAAAAAAGCAGCAGACATAAAACTAGCAAACTAAGCAGGCAAGCCTTTAGTTCTGTAGTGAAGTAGCGGCTCTTGAGCTTAAGCAGCGAAATCTCCCCAAGCGAAAAGAGACAAGTAAATTCCACTGCTACTAGGGCCAATAAAAAAACCGGATTTAGCAGCAAACCGAGGGCCGCCAAAAAACCAATTAGTAGTGGCCCACCCGGCTTGTTTGAGTTGCGAAAGGTTAAAGAGAGATAGCGCTGAGTTAAGTATGGAAGAAACAAGAGGAAAAATAGCCCACCCTCTTGACCAAAATGACTGAGAAAATATAGTTGTGAAAGGGCTACAGCAAAGGCAAGAGCTGGCAAGCAAAACTGCAACAATATCAGCCGTCGGTGGCGACCTCGCCCGCAGCTTAATACGAGCAAAAGTGATACCAGAGTGAGCAGCAGCACCATCAGGTTAAATATCAAAACTGGATGAATAAATACTATCTTCGAAACCAGCCCTGGCAAACTGGCTAGATACAAAGCAAAAGGTGATGAATTGTCCAGAAAATCTATGTATGGTCTAGCTCCATCTGCAATTTGAAGGCCACACGAAAGACGCATGGCGGCTTCTGCTGGTATCGCCAGCTGATGTACTGAAAAATACCCCGCAAGAAATGCTGACAACAAAAGAGCAAGAAAGCAGCTGATAGTAAGATTGAAGCTAAGTCTGTTCATCTAAACCTTCACCTAGACCTGCAATTTATAAACTGTAAAACCAGCGACATCATCTATTTTTTTGTAGTTTTTGAGATACTGGTCAAAATTATATGGAGCCAAATATTCAGCGGCAGGACCATTCTGAATGAATATCAAGACCGGTCGATTTTTCTTAATATCTTCGGCATACTCATTAACAATGCGATCTTTAAAAGAGAGCAGCCGAATATTTTCAGGAGTGAGTTCTCGAACATCCTTGATGTAGGCAAGCACCGATAAGATACAACAATGCAAATGTCGAGAACCGGGTTTAACCCTCAACTGAGTAGTAGGTGGGAAGCCAGGAGCCACGGCATTGCCAATAAAGATAACAGCGTCATGTGGTTTGGCCTGGGCCAAAATTATAGCGGCAAAAGGAGAATCGATATCAGAATAAGGTGAGTCACCAGAGTAACCAATTGTGCTTAAGGGAAAGTTTGGCTCGGCTTTTACCTGCTCGTACTCTTGATCGGCATTGACAATTGCAATACCAGCTATCAAAACTAATAAAACTAAACTGCTAAGGGAAAAGTTTGAAGAATATCTCGGGTTGTTCTTGCCTCTACTCAATAATTCAATAAAGGAGCTGAGCAGTGCAGCTATGCCACCACATATAACAATTACAGCACCGGCAAAAGCTGGAATATCCTGATACGCCCATCCTTTGAACTGCAACAAGTAGGGCACCACCCCCGAGAAAGCAAAAGCAGCACAGCAGGAAAGTAAGTTGTAGCGGCGACAAAAGGCTAGGGCAAGCACCCCAGCCAATGTAAGCAAGAAAAAAACGCCACGTTTATCTGGCGCCCCAAGGCTACTGGCTAAAGAAGTATCCCAAAACTGATAGCCGCTGGCAAAAGCAGGCACAAGAAAACCAAAATAGTTATCTTTTACCACTTGTGGCAAAAGCAAGAAGTGAGCGAGATAGAGCAAAGCGAAGCCGAGAGCGGCAAAATTTTCGGTAACTAGAAAATTTCGCCAGCGAAGATGCTTGGCTGCTCCTAAAAACAAGAAGAGCTCTACACAAACAACATTGAATAGAAAATAATGCTTGAGACATATGCCAATACTGGCTAGCAGACCAACCAAGACGGCTTCTCTTCGACCAATCAGTGCACCCTGATAGCGAGCAAACCGCAAAAAGATAAAAGGAAAATAGAGCAAAACAAAAATCTGCTCACGCTGACCAAAATCAAAGGTCAAAAAGAAATTGAAATACAAGAGACCGAAGATCAGACCGAGATTAACCAGCACACTGTTTTCTTGCCTCAGCTTGGTCAATGCAACATAGGAACACATCGAAGCAGAGAGAATCATGAGAAGCCACATGAACAAGTTAAATACCAAAGTCACTGGAACATTGATGGCCGAAGAAAGAAGCGCCGGCAAGACATCTATGTACCAAATCAAAGGCGGATTGACATCGAACATATCGACGTAAGGGAGACCACCAGCGGCAATAAGCTGAGCGCACTGCAAGTGCAAGGCTGGATCCCAACCAATGCGCAACGGGTGCAGCAAGATTGACACGAGCATGCGCAAAGATAAGGTCACAATTAGAACAGCAGCACAGATCGTTGAAAAAAATTTCAGTCCTTTCACGTTCTCTTACTGCATTTGAGTAAAGCGCAACATCCGTCTATTGGTCAAAACTTCCCAACGCCAGCCAGTTGTGGCACTGCTACCCAGTATGGGCCGATCAGAGCTAGCCGAAACAAAACCATTTCTGGTAGTAATATCAATAATCTGAGTAGGCACGTTGGTAGTTTCAATTTTGCCTAATTTCACCCGCCTCAAACGCACGTTTCGCGTATACGTCTCGGAGAGATTATTACTGTTATTAGGATCGAGAGGCTTACCTGACGCCTCGCTGGCATTGTCTAAATAATTTGTGTCAACTTGACTTATTTGCGCCGTCGAAAATACACAATTACCAAAGTTATTGTTCAAATACATCTCTACGTTATGACCATCAACCTGCGCGAGAACTTTGAAATAGCCATTTTCAGCAGTATATGGAATTTCGAATTCTTGTCTTTTGTAGTCTTTCGGTGTAGGACCTAGCAAAGTGTATTTCTCACTTTTTGCTCTAGCAGTGACTGCATAACCCGGATCTATAACCATTAGAGCGGAATTAGAAAGCATACTAGCCTCACTACCGGGGAAGCGCTGCATAACATTGTGGTAACCGGTGCGAGCTTCATCAATCTTGTTTAAGCGGTGGCAACAAACAGCCATAACATAGAGCGCTCGAGGGTCGCGCGGCCGATTGACAGCTGCGGTCTTTAGCAGCGGGTAGGCTTGTCTATATTGACCAGCGTTGAAAAACTTCAACCCGGCTTCAAAGGGATTTTTGAAGCCAACTGTACGCTTTATGGTTAAAGTACCTTTTCTTGTCGCCTCTGGTGTTGGTTCTTTTGTTGGTTCCTTTGTTGGTTCCTTTGTTGGTTCTTTTGTTGGGTCTGGAGAAGGTTCCTTTAAAGATTGGGGGGCAACATAGGAAACATTTAAAAGCTCAAAAAAATCGGCACCAAGCACAGCTAAATTTGGTTGCTTGCTAGAAATCTGAATTGGGAAAGCCGCTCTTGTCAGGGTGCCAAGCTTAATGTCATGTAAATAGTAGTCGTCTTTGGCCTTCACAGCAGCTTCAGGAAGCTTACTTTGTTTAGCTATGTCACTACCAATGACACTATCAGCAACAGTGGTATCAACTACAAACTTCACTTTGACGCCCGAGACTAGAGCTTCAACAACTGGCTTGCCATCTTGCTCTGGAACACTCAGAACCAACTCTACAGGCAGTTGATCTACGCTTATGCTCTTGAGCTTTGTCAAGCTCCCGCCAGGTAAAGGCCTGGAACTAGTACTACTCGAATTACCACCGCGCAATCCGGCCAGTGCTTTTTTAGAGAGTTCGGCAGCTTCACTATCAGGAAATTTTGCAATAACATTCTGATAGGCTGACATCGCTGCATTCAATTGGCCCATGCGGTGGTAGCACAAGGCTTCGTAATAGAAGGCGCGATTATCGTATGAATACAAACTCTTAGAACTTTGAAGATAAGGCAATGCATCTTTGTACATCTTAGAATTGAACAGATTGCGTCCGCACTCAAAAGTAGAATTGTCGCCAGCCTGCGCACTGCTGATAGGCAGAAGGCAAAGCCCCAGCAGGAATGCCAGCCTTACAGGAAGAAGAGAGACAGCAGCGAGAACTTTAGGCATTCGCCCTCCAAAGAAATTAAATAGAATCTAGCGAGCGGTGCCCCAAACACGATAGTAGTGGTCATCTGTACGTGGATTGTAAATCAACCACTCGTTAGTGACCGTCACCCTATCATTGGCGATACGCTTGCGAAACTTTAAACGGTTGATTTCCTGCAGCCCAGGATGTCCTGGATACTTCGATTCAAACCAACTTTGAGCCTCACCAACCCAAGCGGTCTTGTATTGAGACTCATTTAAAGGTTTAGCTTCGTGAGGATATTTGAAATGCAAATAGGCCTCATATTGAGTTCCGTCGACGCGCTTGCCGTCAAATTCAGTAGCTCGGCTGAAAGGTTCATCAAAAGCAGCTGTGAATACCTTCTCAGGATAGAACTTCATTTTTTCTTCAATGACGCTCTTTGTGTAGAAGGCCATTCCTGCAACCGCCAAAACCAAGGCAGCAATGAAAAGAATCGATTTCTTAGGAGACACCAGATGATTCCTCACTTAATACAGAAAATAACAAGACTGCCAATAGCCCCTTGAGCTACTTCATTGAGGCAACCGCAATAATGCGCCAAAGGCGAACACACTGCTTAGAAGCAGTTCAGTTGGCACCTATAAAAGTTTAGCAGCTATTGCCCAACTGCACTTCAAGCAAGCAAGATTTCCCGACACTTTGAATCTCGCAAGCGCCAAATAGCGCCATCAGTGACAAAGTGGTGGAAATTAATACAGGCCTGAATGACAGTAGCCGTCCAAACAAAACCATAGCCGTAGTTCTCTAAAAGACTGGGAATCCCAACGTAGACAAAGATTCCGGCCATGATTACGATGCCCCAATATTTCAATGCAGTAGGGCCGGCGAACTCGCTCAGTAAATGACGGCTCACTTCATTCATGCGACTGCGACTCTCTTCCAGACCTTTCTCCTTAAGATAGAAACCAAGAGAAACAGCCAAATACTGGCAACCGTGGAAGAAGGGTGGCCCGTAAACCCAAATGATTGAATTGGCCATACCGGTTGACAAGCCAATGCCTAGAATCGAAAAAATGAGACAGAGAGTCGGCAGAGGAATAAGCTTCTTCTCAAGAAGGTATTTGCGCACGACCACCGCAACAAAGGCCAAGGTCATCACTAGAAAAGCAAATTTAGTGATACTGACGAGTTGATAAGGCAGGCCATAAAAAGGTAACTTCACGCCATAAAGATCATCAGGTGAAAGCTCGCGGTAGCACAAGATCCGACTAATTACGTAGGCCGAAAATGAATGCATAAACCAGCGATAGGTCTCGCGCTCCCAAGGTTTGAAGAAATATCCACGCTTGTAGCAATAAATTAGCGAAATACCAAAAGTTTGACCCACATAGTGCTGGAATACCCACATCAAATGCAGATAGACGCAGAAACCAGCTGCCTTTGGATAAATCAAACAAAGCGAAAACATGAGAAGCGAAAGCCAGGGCAGATAATAGGCATAAAGTTTGAAGCGCTGCCTATTTTCTTCAGTCGAATAAATACGCACATATGTAGCAATCGTGTGGGAATCAGCAAATAGATACGAGCCAAAGGTGCTGAGGAAAAGCAAGAAATAGGCTGTAGAACCAGCCATCCCGCCAGCTGCCGGATCTATGGTTTCCCAGTGAAACCAATAGATCTGAAGCGCAAAAATAATCCAGAGCGCACCACCAAACACAAACAATGTGTCGAAAACTGGATTGACAATCCAACGAGTATTAGCCGCTTTCTCTTCGGCCTTTTCTGGAGCTGGTCTAGCGTCTCCATCAAATTGAAATGTAGTGCTAACCAAGTCTAAAAGCCTCCGTCAAGGTTCCAGTTCCATCAACTACAGAAACTTTACGCCAGCAAGATTTTGCGACAACGAGGATCGCGCAAACGCCAAATAGCCGCATCAGTGACAAAGTGGTGGTAGTTGACACAAGCCAATACTAGACCAGCCACTAGCGCACGATCGAAACCAATTTGGTTAAAGAAATGAGGAATACCAATATAGAAGAAACAACCAGATAGAACGACCAGACCAAGATACTTCATACCAGGAGAACCAAGAGCAGACTTGGTTATATTCCAGGTGTCCATTCCTTGAGGCATACCTCTTTCTTTGATGTAATAGGCCATGCACACGGCTAAGTACTGGCTGCCATGGAAGAAACCAGGCACATAAAACCAGAACATTGAATTAGCAGCCTCTTGACTAAGGCCAAGACCAGCCACCGTAGCGACAATCATTAAAGAAGGCCAAGGCATGAGTTTGTTTTCTTTAAAATACTTGCGAACGAGAAGTACAACAAAGGCAATGGTCATGCCGACACAGGCAAAGCGTGAAATCGAAAATAGTACTTCTGGAAGTGGTCCCCAGAAAGGCAACTCTACGCCAAACCAGTTACTCGGGCTAAATTCTTTGAAAGTAAGGAAACGTATGGTTGTGAAACCAACAATGGAGAACAAGAACCAACGGAATATTTCCTTTTCAATGTTGTTCAGCATATAGCCGCGTTTGTAACAATATATAAGAGCGATACCGAAGGCTTGAGCAACATAGTGCCAATAAACAGTAATCAAATAGATATAGACAAAAGCACCGACTAGACCTGGAAGAGTAAGACCCATTATGAACATCGGAATAGTGGAATAGGCCAGCCAGGTGCGGTGAAATTTAAACCTTGCCCTGTCTTCATCGCTGCCCCATATGCGCAAGTAGGTTGCCGAATTATGCGAATCGGCAAAAATATGCTGCGAGAGGAAACCAACGGTGAGCAGCCACCAGGCTGCTGGGCTGTTCATGACGCCATCTGGAACTCTCCAGCCCAGATACAGCCAGTTAAGCAGCAGAAGAGCAATTGCTCCGCCACCAAAAACAAAGAGGAAGTCAAAGATTGGCGAAATAATCCAGGGATACGGCCCACTATGGGCAGCCTGAACAGCTTCACTCTGGCCACCTTCGGGTTGGCCAAGGGCTCCAGAACTAGCAATACTACTGCTGACCAAAACGAAATACCTCGACTTCTAAGTTGTAGACTGAGCGCTCACTCTTGGCAATTCTGTTTTTTGTTGCAAATTAAGTTTCGAATCGCAACAAAATCCTTTCTTTATTCTACCCTCACAAAGCCGAGTCTAACAAACCTTTTGCTGTTTGCTACTACCCCAAAAATACTTCACGATTACTTCACGGTTAGTTCACGTCAACTTCATGCTGCCCTTTCCAATTGGGCTAGGACATGTTATCGCTGCAAATAATAACTAGCCGTGCGCCGGATAGTATCGGCAAAGGGCGTAGGCTTGAAGTTAAGCTCAGCAGAAGCTTTTTTGCAGTCAAAGAATATCTTGTGATTAGAGAGATAGGCAACTTGCTTTGTCAGTGCTGTTTTAATACGAAAAACAGGAAGAATTTCTTCGGCAAATAAACCGGCAAATGTTACGAAAGACTGCGGCAATATGACTAAAGGCGGGCGACAAGAATAAATACTGGCAAAAAGCTCTCCCGCCTCTTTATAGGAAAGGTTAGCTGAAACCAAGCTATAGCGCTGCCCTGCCCGGCCAGACTCGATGGCATTGATGTGCGCGTCAACGACATCAACGATATCAGAGTAAGGAGTACCACCAGCAGGAACACCAAGCATGAAACCCTTCGACAGTGCCTTAAAAATAAAATGGTGGTGCGGGTGAGTATCACCCTCACCAAATATGATACCAGGACAAAGGGTTATGACATTCAAGCCCTTCTTGAAATACTCATCCACAACAAGCTCCGCTTCATGCTTGGTATCGCAATAACTGAGATTGAGCCCGTGTAGATTGTATGCGATCGTTTCGTCACCGATAGTGCCTTGTGGCGGAATACCAAAAGCAGCTATCGAACTTGTATGGATGATCCGCTTAACACCATTTACTAGCGCAGCCTCCATCACATTGCGCGTCCCTTCTACATTGACGACCCGCTGCCTGACTAAATCGGCATTGCGATAAGAGACTAAACCAGCCAGATGAAAAACAATGTCTTGGTTTGCCGTGGCAGATAAAACCTGCTCATAGTTTGTCACATCACCACAGATGTGCGAAACGCCAATAGATTCAAAATGAGGCTTGCCGCTGCTGCGACCGAAGGTACTAACTTCAAGACCCAAAGCCACTAATCTCGGCACCAAATGTGTACCAATAAAGCCACTGGCACCAGTGACCAAAACTCTTTTACCAGAGCTTTTCTGCAATGGTGCCGGCAGATCCACAACTAGTCTCCATCCCAATTCTGATAAGTAGCTAGAGCGTCAGCTAAACTGGTGGGCGAGTGGTTTATAATCTTGCTGAGCGCATTGTCAGTGCAGATATTATCAAAACTGGTCATGCGCACTTGATCTGCACTAAGAAGAGGCACATCCTGAATGCGCTGCATCAAATTGGCCGCCATCAAAGCCAGTGGCAGAGGGATTTCAACAAATGACTTTCTGACCTTGATAGCAGCCATGAGCCCTTCTACGACTTCTCGCATAGCAACGGGCTGAGCACCGCCGATCTCAAAAGTCTCGCTGGTGAAATCTGCAATAGATTGATGACAAAGACGCTCAACTATAGCTTCTGCTAAATCAGTGACAAAGACCGGTTGTACTAGATTTCGGCCGCCATTGACTAGAGGCACAAATGGTCTCGTTCTAGCCAGTTGACGATAACGCTTAACTATCTTACTGTCGCGCCTGCCCACGGCTCGTCCCACTATCAACGATGGTCTAAAGATGCTTGAAGCAATCTTGGCTGGCTCTAACTCAGAAAGCAAAGCAAGCTCGCCTTCTCTCTTGCTACGCAAATAGTCACTTGCAGCATTCTGGTCTGCACCAAGAGCAGTGACCATCGCTGCCCGAACAAAGCCCGCGACGTCTCTAGCACGCACACACCAGCTGGCGAAAGCTCGACTTTGCTCTTGATGCAACTGCATGAAGTTCTCAGCCTTAGCTGGAGCAATTGAGCCAATCAAGTGCACGGCGTGACTGACACCACTAAAAGCCTCTTCTAGCTTGCGCCTTTGCCCTGGAGCCATTTCGGACTGAAATGGCGCTAAGTCAACGGCGAACACTTGCGCCCCAGACTCTTGCAAAAACTCGCGGTCAGAGTCTGCCACTTGAGGCCGCACAAGAGCATGAACAACAAGACCACGATTAAGTAATGCCGCAACTACATGATTGCCCAAGTACCCAGAAGCACCATCGACCAAGACACATGCATGCGTATGCACATCACTATACGAGTTCACAGTTAAGCCTTTCTCCACCACACCAAAGAGTGACTGCCCAGCGAAGGCTTCTTATGACCGTTGCCATTACCACTAGTATTAGCATGACCTGACCGACTGTGTGCTGCTCTTCCATGTTTTTGGTTGCTACTAGAGCTCTGCGGAATACCACCAAGTAATTGCCAAAAACTAGAGCTATTAACGTTTGCCTTTAGGCGACCACTAACCTTTTTGATCAATATTACTTCGCCCACTTCATTGCCTTGGCTGCGATGACCAAAGTATTGCAAGAGATAGCCGAAGAAAATCCAGACTAAACCCAGAAATAAATTGGGAACAAAATCTGAACTTGGAGTGGAATTTTGCGAGCGTCCACCCAAAAAAGACTTGAGTATCAACCAAAAACCATAAAAGGCAGCAGGCACACCAACAATGTGCAAAGCAGCATTGACGGGATGGCGGTGGCGACGCATATAGTCAACGGTAAATCGCGAAACAGCTTTACCTACTCTGCGTATTCCAGTTCTATTTTTCATTGGTTCAATTCTTCTTTATTGTGTTTCTCAACCAGAGCTTCTGCCTTGACAGACTTCATGGTTATATCCATGCCATCTTTAAAAGATATGCGCTTGCTAGAATTATAGTCTAGAATGCGCTCCGCTTTGGCAATACTAAAGCCCTGATTTACTGCCGCCAAACGGAATGCTGCCGGAGAGAATCGAGCTAGCTTAGCCTGGCTCTCCGCCGTCATTTTCTTATTGGCAGTGGCAGCTGTCACCAACTGACAGACCGGCTTGACTAGCCAGCGGGGCAGATCTTTTTTAACTCTTGGCATGCCGATGCCATCGGCGATGGCATCGAAAAGTTGCTTTTTACTGACTTTTTCACCATCGGTTATATTGAAAACCTGACCATAGGCTTTTTCATTCAAAATAGCAGCGCGCACGGCCTGTACTAAATTACCCACATACACCACATTTGTTTCCCTAGTGCCGCCATCGACAAGCATAGCTTGCCCAGAGGCGATGGCTTTGCTGACACGAGGCAACCAAGAGCGCTCACCGGGGCCGTAGATAAAGCCAGGCCGCAAAATTGTATAGGCAAACTTGTAGCTAAAGTTGGACCTGTCGAACAATTTTTCAGCCTCAACCTTAGAATCGGCGTAAGCTTCACCGCACAATTGCAGTGGTGCAGATTCGTCAAGATTAAACTGGTCGCCCTGACCAGTGATTACTGACAGCGAACTTATATGAATGAACTGTTTGACACCGGCCTTATCAGCGGCCTCAAGGGCATTTGCAGTACCGCCAGTATTGATAGACAAAATCAACTGGCGATCGGCCATCGGGTCAACAAAACCAGCAGCGTGAACGACTATGTCTAGTCCAACAAAAGCCTGCTCGAGGGCCGACCGATCACAAACATCAGCTAGCCGAACAACTGGTTTGCAAATTGCCTCACCCTGGCAAGCCGCAACCAAATTTGCTAGTGCCGAGTGGTCTCTCCCGATGGCCACCACTGCGTACGTCTTGCACAGCTCTGTCACTAAAGCTCGCCCCACCAAACCAGTGGCACCCGTAATACCAATAGCCATAAGCCCTGCGCTATCTGTACTCATAAATTTACTAGCATCTCCAAACTGTGAGAAAAATTGCCTTGAGCACTCAAAAGTGGAATTTTCACTTGGGCCTCCGGCGCCCCTTGATGAACTCTCTGCTGCCTTAACCTGGTGTAAGTGCCAGCAGGAAGATACTTTAACTGTGGCTGGCCCAATCTTCTTGTGGCGCGCTTATCAGCATATTCAGGATTTTGCGCCTGTAGTGATTGATCGAATGCCTGAAGAAAACTTTCAACTACGGTTTGAGGCAATTCACGATCGGTCTCGGCATAGCAGAGATAATATGGTGGCAGATCAAGAGCTACTTCAACGGTAAAATGCTTAAGTTCGAGCAGACCAAGCTGGCTAACGGCCTGTCCTAAGGCTGTCAAAACTTGCTCTTCTGTCAATTTCTCACCAGTAACAGAACTAACCCCACCACCTTTACGCACAAACTTCAAAACAGGAGTAGCACCAATAATGCTATCAACTTCCATCAAGTCATTGATGTTGTAGCGATAGAGCCCAGCATTGGTGGTGAAATGAATATAGTAGCGACCACCAACAACAAGCTGCTCAGCCATTAAAAAAGTAGGATTACTAGATTCAATTTGATCTTCAGCGACAAACTCAAAGAAGTGCGATGTGACAGCAAGAGGACCTCCAGAGCCATTATTGGCAATGGGCACAGTACCACGACCTTCAGAAGCCATATAGCCAAAATCTCGCTGGGGCACAGCCCCGAACAATTCAGGTAATTTCTCTAGATAGAAAGACATGGGCCCGCCTTTCCATAGAGACATAATGTTCAGTCGCGGCCAGACATGCTTAGGGAGCAGCGTTCCGTGCTGGTTAACCAGAGATGTTAGCTGTTTAGCCCTTGCCAAATCAGGCTTAAGAAAGCGATCAAAGGCTTGGCGCACATCGCCATCTATTGGCTCAATCTGATCAACAATTTGATTAAGAGTGCCCTTAGCAATATCTTCAATTAGCTCATCTGTCCTAAGCTTCAGTTGCTCGGCCAACAAAATGAAACTTGAAGGATTGCAACCCAATAAAGCAGTAACATCTTGCGCCACAGCAGCACGTAAGAGCAAATAATATTTAGCATCAACGTTTTTAACTTTGCAGAGTTCGTATGGAAGAGCAAAATGGCGACGAATAATACTCGGCTGGCGCCGATTGAGCACACCAGATATGGCGCCATAAGGAAGCCCAGAGGGAGTTCGACCCTCCTCATCATTGCTGGAGATTATCAAAATCTTCCCAGCTGCAGCATTAGGATAATCAACCACTAAATGGTAATTATGCACCTGAAAAGCATGGGTATAATCGCGCAGATGCCCCTCGGTAACCGGAATGAACTTAGGCGTAGCAGTAGTACCACTAGTAGTGGCAAACATAAAGGGCTCTTCCGCCGTAAGTTGATTACATTCACCAAAGCGTAACTTCTCGATATACGGCTCTAAGTCTTCATAGCGGCTAGGAGGAACATAGTTCTTAAAGTCACTATAGTTGTTAATGCGATCAAAATGGTGAGCCCGGCCAAAGGCCGTGTTCTTATTAGCCTCAATAATACTTTTAAGTTTAGCCAGCTGGGTTTGCTTCGGCTCCTTAAGACCCTTGTAAAAGCGCCGAATATGAGTCAACCGTCGCAGTGCCTGACCCGCCAGAATATCTAAATTACCGAGTTGCATTAGACTCACTTCTCTCGTTAACTGAGACATTCAAGCTGTAGGTATCTTTATAGTCATAATGGTGCCGAGCTACAGACTGCTCGTTCACGCTCACGCCCAAGCCGCTTGCCAACGGCGCCTTTGCCCTAGCGCCATAGGGCACCGTCATGGCCTCATTGACCAGATCGCCTTTAAGAAGAAATAGATTCATGGCCCCCTCGACGTTTACAAACCCACTGTGCGCAAGAGCAAAGTGTCTTTGGGCAGCCACCAATATTCCAGATTCGCCCACCTGAGCCCCCAGATGGCACTCAATTTGATTTTGACTGGCCAGTTCGACCATCTTCATAGCACTAACTAATCCACCCACCTTAGATAGCCGAATATTGAAAGCATTGCAAGCTTTACGCTCAATTAGCTCATGCGCCTGCGCCATGGTAGTGAGCGACTCATCCACCATTATGGTCTCAGGCACACTGGCAGTTAGCTCACTGAGGCCTGATAAATCGGTAGCGGCCAAAGGCTGTTCACATGAAGCAATGCGAAATGGCCTAAGAGCTGCCAAACTCCACTTTGCTTGATCTAAAGTCCAAGCACAGTTAGCATCGACACGTAAAATCGCCTCATCACCCAAAATTTCACGAGCCAATTTTGCTCGAGCAACATCTTCATTTAGTGAGCCGCCAACTTTGAGCTTCACGGTCTTGAAGCCATACCTCTTGTAGCCAGCAAGAATGAGTTTCAATATAGCTTTCTTACCGAATGGAACCACACCACCGTATTGCATAAACTCTGTCGTTTGCCATAAATCGGACGGAGAAATAAGAGCAGGCAGCTGGCTGAACTTTAGAGATTGAGCTTTTGCTAGGGCGTCGAGAACGGCCAGTTCCAAGGCACAAAACGATGCACCACCTGATTTTTCTTCAAGCTTGTTAGCAGCAAACACTTCAGCCAAACCGGCTAGCAAGGCCTGGGCATTGGCAAAGAAGCGACCACTAAGTGCTGGTGCGTAAGAATAATCGATGGCAGCTAACGCACTAGCCACAGTCTCGCCAGTTACATATTGCCTTGGAACCGACTCTCCCCAACCAATCACTTCGCGCCCATCCTCAAGTACGACTTGTACTTTGACAAGTATATTGAGTGAAAAGTTCCGGCTAGCAAGGGCGTGACCAAAAGAAAAACGAAATGGCAGCTTCACTGCTTGCGACTTGATTGAACGAATCAACATAAAAGCAATAATTCCAGAAACATCAAAATTATGTCACTACCGGACACTGTGCCAATATCCACTCGCTAAGGACATGTGCATATTCTTTGAACCAAGTTGAATCAAAATCAAGCGTATGAGACGCATCAGGGAAAATACGTAAGTCTTTGGTTGTAGACTTGGCTTTACTGTACCAGCCCTTTAGCTTATCAACATCGACTATTGAGTCAGATCCAGCTTGTAGAACAAGCAAAGGCATTTGGATTGAAGGGGACGCTTTTTCAGCAAGCTTACCCAACTTGTAGCTCTCAACAAAGAAACTAGCAGTGGCCTCAGTTAAACGCAAATTATCTCGCTTGAGATAGCCCTGAAAGGTCGGATTACTGGTCAACATCTCTACTTCAAGAGGAATGGGCCACTTGCGGTTGCGACCAGAATCAACAAAGGATGAATAGGCGATTTGAAACTTCGTGCTCATGCCATAATCGATCTTGGTGAAAATACCCGGACTGGTCAAAACCAAACCCGCGATAGGCAAATTCAGTTCTTGTCCTGAAGTCGGTTTGTAATCGCTTTGACAAATCAGCGAGGCAGCTTTTGCACCCCAGCAATTTCCCAAAAGGATAAGCGAATGACCAATATGATCGAAACTTACTTTGCGTAAGAAAACTTCAATATCGGCAAGATATGTCTTATAGCTAGAAAGATTGCCCCGATCTCGAGGATTCAAGCCTGAGCCTCTGCGATCAGGAGCGTAGACGGTCATTCCAAGATTATTCAAGACTGACGCTGTGTTCTCAAACCACTGGCTATGACCTTCTATGCCATGCAAATATACGATTACGGGAAAACCGACTTTCCCCTTCCATGTTCGACAAGCTAGCTGCAGGTCATCGGAGGTACGGTGCCACTCGATTGTGGGCGCAATCTGATTGACACCAGAAATTGGGGGCAGGGGAGAAGAGCTAGTGTTTAAATCTTTCAAGCGTTGGTCAAATGCCTAATCAGAAAAGTAGCAGTGAATGAAAAGTTTAACATCCCTGCCTGCCCGGTTCTACTGCACGGTCTTGGTGTAGTAAAGTCTCGGTGTAGTAAAGTCTTACCAGAGTAAATCCGGAAGACCTGCGAGCGCCCTTGCCAAGAGCCACTCGATAGCAACAGAGCTGCCGTTACAAGTAACTTTAGAAATACCTCATTCAATGGAACGTTTACTCCAGTCAAGCAGTCATCAAGCAAGAACCTGTGCTGAATAAGACTAATGTTAGCTAGCGAAGACAACAAAAGACTGGAAGCTATCACCTCTAAAAATCACCCACTTACTGTAGAGACCTTTGAAATCGGACACCCGTGAAATAGGACATTGGAAATCAAGAAATGACTACGTGCAGAAAAAGCCTTCTTTCGATCTCGGTCACAGCCATGGCCTTTTCGCTTGGCCTGACTATTGGCGCTGCGCTTGAAAGCAGGGCCGCGTCTGATACTACCCCTAATACTACTTCTAGTACTTCTAATATTAAAATTGCTAGCCGGCAAAAGCCGAACAAGTCTTCAGCATCATCTTCCCTGCCTAAAGCCGAAAATGCTAGCTTTACAAACGCTGCACCGTTCATTGATCGCATGCTCAAAGCGGCGGACAGCTACAAAGACTATGTCTTTGAGTACGAAATGACCAACTACAAAGGAAAAAAACTGAACGAGAAAGGCAAATTTTACTTCAAGAAGCCTAGAATGATGCGCCTTGAGGAAGTCGGTAGCTTCCGCAAGGGCTCCATAGCCGTTATGGGAAGTGGTGGCAAAATTAAAGCTAAACCTGGGGGTGCTCTTAGTTTCATGACTGTAGATCTAGCACCTTCCTCCGACTATCTACGCTCAGCCAACGGCTATCCTATGGTAGATTCTGATTTGACTTCACTAGCCCAGGCACTCAAAACATTCATTGAAAAAGACTCTTGCGTGGCTCGCGTCACCGAAAATTCAGTTCAATCCACCAGCAACGCACCATCCCAGGTATATATGCTCGAGGTATATCACGGCTCAAACTTCACTGGAGAAATCTATAAGAGGGTAGCCATTGACCCCAAAAGCATGTTGCCAGTTGAATGGTGGGACTACATTGGCGGTAAACTGAGTTCGCACTCGATCTGGAACAATTTTAAAGGAAACGTTGGCCTCGCCGACGATGTATTTACAATCAAGGGAGCAAAAACAATATGACCTTCAACCTGCCGACGATGACCGTACTTGGTCTTCTAGCAATTGGCTGTGCGCTCTCTTTTCCAGTTTTGTATAAAGGCTTCTCCCGCCGAGGCAAGGGCGTTGTCTATGAATCCAACTTTTTGATTCAACGGGCACCCCAGCTGCTATCTGGAGTTAACGTAGCCTTGATTGTCCTTAGCTACGGCGTCTTCAATGGTGTCATAACAGGAGTGCCGCTTACTACTCCGCTACTGTCACTAACTCAAGCAGAGCCTAGTGGTGCGTTGCTGGTGATTTCATGGCTTGGTGTTTTGGAAATGCTGACCGGCTTTGTCTTTATGATCGGCGGATGGTATTCACTAGGTGATGCCTTCTCCACCGATGCTGAACTACTAGAAGGGCAAGAAGTAAAGGATTCAGGCCTCCTTCGTTTTGTTATGCATCCAGCCTATTCAGGCATAATTCAATCATTGGTTGGTGCGTCAATAGCCGCACTTTCGCCCTTGAGTCTTGGATTTGCATTGTTTGTCGTTGCACCACTCTGGCTGCGTCGAGCGAAGTATGAAGAAGAACTTCTGGTGAAAACTTTCGGCGAAAAATACAAAGATTATGCAGCCAAGCTTAAATGGCGCCGCCTAGTACCAAAATTCTTCCCTATTGGCGTTTAAGTGATATACTCTTTGCAACCAACGAAAAGAATATTGTGAGCAAAAAAATTACAAAGATCGCGATGGCTCTTGTTTGTGGTAGCCTCTTTGCCGCCTTACCCCAGGCAGGCATTGCCAACGAGGCGAAGGGCAAGCCTGAGCTAATCAAAGCATCTATCATTATAGATGCTCCCAAAGAAGTGGTCTGGCAGGCCGTCCATGACGAGCGCAAACACGACCCCGATCTGGCTTACAGCAAGATTATTGTGCCAGGCGAGCATGAATACGTACTTGAGCAAAAAATGGTACTCATACCTGTTTTTGGTTCCGCTGTCTGCGAAATGCAAAACAAAGAAGTGCCCTTCGAGCGCATCGATTATAAGCTCATCAAATCAGACCGGTTCAAACACATGGAGGGAAGCTGGGTTCTTACTCCAAACAGTGATGGCAAAACCACCCTTGAACTTTCAACCAGTCTTGATCTTGGCATGCCAGTACCAAAATCGGTCATTAATGGCTTTACCGCCAAGAAACTGCAACGGCGCCTCAAGAACGTTAAAGAAAGCGCTGAGACCCTAAACGTAAAAATAGCTCAGTCGAAGAAAGCGGCTGCCCACTAAAATCAACAATTTAAAACAGTTTCAATTAGCAACCGTCTCAATCAGGCTGAGCCATTGCCACGCCTGCGTCTACTAACACTTCGAGCTTTGTCTGAAAGTGATTTTCAAAGAACGCTCTTTTCTCGTTTAGAGCCCAAATCTCAGACTGGCACTGACTATTCTCGTGCAGATTGAGGAAGAGACTAAGGTTGCCACTTTGCCCTTCCTTGGTGGAAGCACTAACGACTACCCGAAGATCTTTAACTACCTGCTTGTGACTGCGGTCTAGAGCCTCGGCTATGCGGAGGAAAGAAGCTAAGTCGTAGACAATCTTTCGCCCATCGAGATCATGGCTGTACCACGCTTCGTGAGTGACCTTAGGCTCGGAACCGCGATGGTAACGGGCAATACTGGCAATCAAAGCGACTTCCTCTTCAGAATGTCCAAGCAAACCAGCGTTTCTAACAAGATAGTAAGAATGTTTATGGTGACCATTGCGACCAATGAACATGCCCACATCATGCAACATGGCAGCAGACCAAAGTAGGTGGCCAACGTCTTCAGGATAATTGTGCAAAATTCCACGAGTCTGAGTGAAAAGTAGCTGGGATAAATATGCTACTTGCTGAGCATGATCAAGATTGCCTTGGTACTTCTCTAAAAGGTTATGCACGCTCTTTGAGCGCGGATCGCGATGAACAGTGAGACCAGCTTCAAGCCACCCAGTTTGCAAGAATCTATCAACCACAACTCCTTCTCTCAGAGCCGCCGTACAGACAGAAACTTCTTTTATCCCAAGAGAAATCATCGACTCAAGCAAAACAATAGAACCAGCCAGCACTGTCTCGTTGCGGTCGCTGCTCACTCCTTTAGGCCTCTCGCCTCTCAAAGCCGCGGCTTCAAGGTGAGCCACAAGCTCTTTCAGTCTGTCAATTGCGATGGTCCAGCCATTCAATTCAGCATGGGGAGAGCCGCAAGTCACTCTATCTAACTTGGCCAAGGCCTGAATCGTACCTGAAGTACCAATTAGTGTTTCAAACCCTCCACTATTGGCAATACCATTGGCGGATGGACGTAGAACACCCCTAACTTCGTCATGCAGTTCGCGAATATATTCGCGAGTAACTAAACCACGCTTAAAGAAGCGTTGTGAGAGCCGTGCCGCGCCAAGCTTATAAGACTCGGCAAAATAAATCTGACCCCGGTCACCAACAATTAACTCAGTGCTGCCTCCACCAATATCAACAATGCAAAATCGGCCTTTCAATTTTGAACGAACTGAGCTGAGACTGGAAAGCACGCCTAGGTAAATTAGCCTTGCTTCTTCTTTACCGGAGACCATACGAGCATCAATTTTGAGCTCTTGGCGAATGCGCCGCAGACACTCCTCTCCATTTTTAGACTCTCGCACGGCTGAAGTAGCAACAGCAACAATAGTGCTGGCCCCCCTTTCCTTAGCTTTTTTGCTCATATCCCGCAAAATGCGAGCAGCGGCTCTCATCGCTGGCTCATCTATATAATGGGCAGTTAAGGAGCGGCGAAAAAAGGGAACTGCTTCTTTGACCTTAGCCAAAACCTCAAAATGATCTTTGTCGGGGCTAGCCTGGCAGACAATCATATGAAACGAATTGGTACCCATATCAATAACGGCAATAACAGGGCCGCCTTTAATAGTTACCCAAGAGTTCTTGCGTTCAACTTGCCGGTCCGAGCTAGAAGCATCGTGCCCCGCACCGGTCTTTGAAGAGTTTGGCTGCACAGTCATAGATTAGTTATACACGCAATTGAGCAAGATACAAGTAAGTTGAAACCTTTCATTTATTGACGAATGCTCACACAATCTTTAGCCAAAATTTTGTTGACACTCGCAGCGCACTCATAGGCACTGGCCACGCAGTCAGGAAGACCCACTCCCTGCAAATAAGCACCGACTAGATGCAAGCCTTGGGTTGATGAAGTATTTTCAATTTCAACTAGCAATTTCTCATGACCAACTTCATACTGCGGCATAGAATCGGCCCAGCGGTGGACCGCTTGGTACAGCGGTTTACCAGTCAGACCGATCAACTTAGTCAAATCAGCTAGGGCCAGTTCAATCAAACGTTCGTCATCATTCTCGAGCACAGCGAAGCCCTTTACCCCCCCTAAGAAGGCCCGGACAATAACCTTATCTTGGGGCGCGCGAACAAATTTGATGCTGGCAAAGCTAAAAGCAACAAGAGACAGCTTATGCTCAACCATTTCAACTTCAGGCACCACCGCACCAAAAGCTTTGAGTGGGTGAGCAATGTCCTTACGGTGAAAAATGAAATTGCAGACAGCAGAAGAGGCCGAAGAAATTTTGCCCAACTGCTTGCTCAATGGAGCATTTAATTCGACTAGGAGGGCACTGGACACCTTAGGAGCAGTAGCCAATACAACTTGATCGCAGGTCCAGTTAGAAGAAGAAGAAGAAGAAGAAGAAGAAGAAACATTGAAGCGAGCAAAATCATCGTCACTCGCCTTTATTGTTCTTACACTAGTGTTCAAATGCAAGTCTATATTTTTCTTGCTTAGAGCCTCGACTAAGCTATCAACAATCACGGCCATACCCTGATCATAACCAGCAAATAAACTGTAACGCGCGCCACTCGCATCTACCTGGCAATTAGCCTCTGCCACAGAAGCCTCGCGTTCAGCCCACAAGCCTCTAATAACACTACCAGTGGTGCGCTCCATCTCGACAAATCGAGCAGCGACATGGGCAGCAGATAGTTTCTCCGCGTCGCCGACATATACTCCCGCCACCATAGGTTGCGCCAATTTATCAAGAAGCTCTTGGCCAAATCTTCTACGTACAAATGCGGCTAAGCTCTCATCTTCACGATCTCTTTTAGGCGGCAAGACAAGATCAAGTGCGCTCCTTAACTTTCCAAACCCGCTGAGGATTGAGCTTTGAAAAAGGCTCGTCAATGTACTGGGCGCCAGCATAATAAATCCAGCAGGAAGCGGCACAAGCTTACCCTTGCTAACAATCAATGCACCGCGATTCTCTTGATTCACAGTAATAATGCGAGATTCAATACCTAACTCTTTAGAAAGAGTCAGCATACCTGGTTTATTTGTGATAAACGAATCAGGCCCACTATCAACAATACAATCGTCGACTAACTTCGTTTCTATTATTCCGCCCCAACGTGATTTATTCTCAAGGACAGTTATGTGCAAGAGACCGCGGGCGAATTGCTCAGACTGAGAAAGCTTGAAGGCACAAGTAAGTCCACTAATGCCACCACCGACAATAACGACTTTCATCACTTTTTCATGGCTTTGCAAATTATCAAACTGTGCCATTCGTAAACTCTCTTAGACTCGTGATTGGGACGAAATCTCTCTCACCAATTCAACCAGATACTTAACATTCTCAACTGGTGTATCTTTACCAATGCCGTGCCCTAAATTGAAAATATGCCCAGGACGCCCAGCAGCTTTATTAAGTACTAGTTCAGTGCGTTCTCTAATCAAGGTGCGATCAGCCAATAGTACCGTCGGATCAAGGTTACCCTGCACTGCCTTATCGCCAATCATCTGCCAAGCTGCAGCCAAGTCCATGCGCCAATCTACACCCACAGCAGTAGAACCAGCAGAAGCAATTAAATCCAGCATGCCACCAGTAGCAGTACCAAAGTGTATACTAGGAGCAGCGGTTTCGAGAGCAGCGAATATTTTCTTTGAATAGGGCAGCACACAGCACTCGTAATCTTCACGACTAAGCGTTCCTACCCAGCTATCAAACAACATCAAGCAATGGGCGCCGGCGGCAACTTGAGCCAGTAGATACGAGATGGTCACCTCGGTCAAAATAGACATGAGACTAGCGAAAGCTTTTGGCTCACAATACATAAAAGCTTTGGTTCGCTCAAAATTGCGTGATGAGCCTCCTTCAATAAGGTAAGAGGCAAGTGTAAAAGGTGCTCCAGCAAAACCAATAAGGGGCACCAGCGGTCGCTCTCTTACAAACAGCTTGATTGACTGAAAGACATAGCCAAGACCTTCTTCAGTATCAAATAGACCAAGCTTCTCCACATCGGCCGCCAGTCTAATAGGATTATCAATCACTGGGCCATCGCCTTGAGCGAAGCGCAGTCCGGCGTTGAGACATTGGAGCGGTAAAAGAATATCGGCAAAAATGATAGCGGCATCAACTTGCAACATATCTACGGCCATGGCCGTAACCTCCGCTGCCACTTGAGAATTGTGACAGAGTTCAAGAAAGCTCATTTTGGCGCGAATAGCCCGGTACTCAGGTTGATAACGCCCAGCCTGGCGCATAAGCCAAACCGGAGTGCGCTCAACTTGCTCACGGCGCAGTGCCCGCATGAAGATATTGTTTTCGAGATCCACTTCACTTCACAGCAAATAGTAATAGGGTAAATAGTAACATCTATAGATCTAAGATTTACTGAGCCCGAAGAGCAAACAAACGTTCTAAAACGTCAGCAACGACTTGATCGGGGGTCGAAGCACCAGAAGTAACACCAACAGTAACCGGTCCTTCTGTCGGGAAAAACATCTCTTTGCTTTCTTGCTCACCATTTTCAGCCTTATACCTAATAACATTGCCCGGACCAACACAACCCGGACCATCAATATGGTATGAAGGCAAGCCTTTTTTGTGAGCAATTTCTTGCAAATGACCAGTGTTTGATGAATTAAATCCACCAATCACAAGCATCAAATCTAAACTCTCTTCTACCAAATTGAGCATGGCGTCTTGACGTTCTTGGGTGGCATCACAAATTGTGTCACCAGGGCTGAGGAAATGCTGGTCAAGCTCTTTTGGGCCATACTTGGCAAGAATAGTTCTTTCAAAAAGTTTGCCGATTTGCTCGGTTTCACCCTTGAACATGGTGGTTTGATTGGCCACCCCAATTTTTACCAAGTTGACATCAGGGTCAAAATCGCTAGACATTGCCTTTTCAAAGCGCACAAAGAATTCTTCTCTGTCCCCACCACTGAGAATGTAATTGCTCACCCATTCTGCCTGCTCTAAATTTTGCACGATCAAATAGGTACCCGCACGCGAAGCAGTAGCAACTGTCTCTTCATGATTAGGCTTACCATGAATGATGGCAGTAAAGTCTTTTTTGTCGTAATTGACCACGCGATTCCACACCCGTGAAACCCACGGACAAGTGGTATCAACGATTTCACACTTGCGCTCTTCAAGCGATTTCAACTCTTCAATAGAAGCACCGAAGGCTGGCAAAATTACGACATCGCCCTGTCCAATTCTGTCTATATCTTTAGTACCATCTTCGGCAGTTTGCAAAAACTCAATTCCCATTTCGCGCAAATTTTGATTAACAATAGGATTATGAATAATCTCATTGGTAATCCAAATTCTTCTATCAGGAAAATGCTGTCTAGCCTCATAAGCCATAGAAACGGCCCGATCTACTCCCCAACAGAAACCAAAAGCCTCCGCTAGTTTTACAGTTACGCCATTGACTGTCATAACATTGCCACTAGCTCGCAGCTTAGCAATCAAATCGGATTCGTAAACTTTCTTCAGCTCAACTTCAACCACATCCTTCAAGCCGAAGCCCTTACGATGATAAAGAGTAACAGGCAGGTTAGTAGCCTCGTTATTTGAATGGTTAACTGATTCGTCGTTATTGCTCATATTCGAATTTTGAACACAAAAGGCATACATTACATATAGAAAGCTTCCCTTGGCAGCAGCTGCGACCTAGAGACGACCCAGACACTACAAACATCTTACAGGACTGGCCATTCTTTAAACAATTGCAATGCTATTATGAGCCACTATTATCGATAGAATGTCTCAATCGAGAGAAGCATGTCATCAGTTGTGGAGGAAAATAAGTGAAGAGTTTTAAAGTATACGCTGCCCAACTAGCTCTTTTAGCAGTGGCTTTTAGCGTTAGTGGTGCTCCTGCCATGGCTGATGAGGCCAAATCAATGGCCAAAGCTGCTGTAATGCTCCCAGTAAGAGCAGCCAGTGTAACTAGTGGCCTTGCCGTTGGCATTCCTGTTGCAATCGTTCGTCGCGCTTCCAATCGTTGTATCGAATTCAGCGGCAGCTTCGCTGACAACATCGGTGGCAAAGAACACATTCCTCCAATGATGATGGGTGCAGTTCTCGGCATGCCTTTCGGCTTGCTCGTGGGAACTGGCGAAGGCTGCTACTACGGCGGCAAAAATGCCTTCAGCAACTGCGTTGAGAAGCCTTTCAGCAAAGCTTCCTTCAGCTTAGATACCGAACTCGAATAAATTAGAAGTCAATTTAAGAACGAAGAGACACTGTCAATCAGTGTCTCTTTTTCTTTAGTCTTTATCAGCCCCGAAGACTTGACAACTGCGTCCCTGTTTTGATTTAGGCAAAGGTTTGGCATAGTAATTGTGGGTATATGAATCTGGGAGTTAGTCTGAGTAACCCCGATTTCACACGAGTCGGCAAAAACTTGGCTAGGAAAGGTGAGGATGATGAAAAGTATCGAGAGGGAGAAGGTTCTAAGGCTTAACTGTCCTGGCTTTGGGGAAGAATCACACCTCAATTTGGGTCGGGCCAAATCTCTCGACAATTACCAAGTAATTATTGCCAACCCAGTCAGCCTGCTTCATCTCTTTGACAAGGGTCCAGAACCGACCCGAAGAATAAACCAACTCCTTGAAGAAGGTGTTAACCAACTTAACGTTCCTGACGATGCCTTAATTCAAGAACTGATAAATGAGTCTGACGCCAGGTTGGAAGAATTAATTCCGTTCCTCTCGCAAGGCGGTCTATTAATCTACTTCTTATGCAGACCATTTGTCTTGGCTGGCCCCAGTATTTCTGTCGACAATTATGACTGGCTTTCAGTCTATGCCCCAGCCAGCAAGAGCCCAGATGGCACAGGCAGCCGGCAAATGAGCGCACTTAGCCATGGTCGCGTAATAGAACCTACCGATGAAGGCAACACATCAGAAGTGTTTGAATATCTAGACCAATCAGGTATCGAATGGAACACTATTATCCGCACTGATTTCCTCTCTTCTAATTATTCGGTCTTAGCCACAGCCGCTCAAAAGAAGTGCATTGCAGCGCAGTTTTGGGCCGGTGACAACGGTGGAAAAGTAATTTTCTTGCCAGCACCATATTCGCCAGACTTCGATCGTGTGCTGATGGTCTGCGTCAATAAGTGGTATCACGAAGCAATCAACAAAGGATTCATAAAAGATGATAGCGTCGTTGCTCAATCTGCCCCAGTAGAACCCCAACTCAATTCTGAAAAGGTTCCTAACCACACTATGGACGAAGCGCGCTTAGAAGAAATCATGGCAAATTTAGCTGCCAATCATCAGAAGAAAACAGAGGAAACAGCGGAACTAATAGCCAGCCCCGCAGGCGAGCTAGCCAAGGCAAACCCTGCACCGAAGCAACCACCCAAGGGAGCCCTGAAAGGACTATTTTCATCAGATGCTCTCGACCCCTTTGATGATGACGAGGAATTCTCTAGCGCTACCGCGCTCAGTACTCAAGCGACAACTGCTGCACCAGCAGCCCTAACCGCTGAAGAAATACTCAATTCAGTTTCAGCAGAAGCCAGCAGGCAAACCCCTGATGCCTTCCAAGCCATGGAAGCAATAGAATTAAGCACAGATGTTACATCCGAACCTGCAGCAATAGTTACACCAATTGTGTCAGCCCCTCCCGAAGTGGCAATGGTAAACAATTTTGAACTAAAGAAGGCCACTGCTGAAATGGATCTGTCTCAATTTGCCGAGACAGCCAGACAACTGGTTGAACAAGCCAATCAAATTGAAACTGCAACTAGAGATCCTAATACTGCAAGCGCTGCCAATCCTAAGCAGCGCATTTCTGACATTCTTAAAGGTCTTGAATTTGGTGCCACTGACGACAACGATGTCTTAGAACCAAGTGCCGCTCAAATCACTGACGTAGTTTCAACACCGGTAAGCCAATCTCATTACGTCCCAACCGCAGAACAAGCTAATTCAGAAGCTTCTCGACTGATGGAATCACTAGAAGCCGGTGCTTTAGGCGCTGGTCTATTAAGTCAGTCAGGAAACATACATAGTCCATCAGGACCTGAAGCGCCAGCGAAAAGCGCCCTCACTCCAGCTGAAATTGAAAGAGCCGAAATTGAGGCGGCCTCACGCGATTTAGACTCTGTGCTCAGGCCCGGAGCTGAAGGTAGCGAGAAAAACTGGCTCGATACTGGCCGCTACCTCATAACTGACGATAAACCACCTGAAACAGCTCAGCCAGCTAGCAACAGCGCCGAAGAAAGCGCCAAAAAAGCTCTAGCTGAACTTGCAGCAAAAGAATTAGAACGACTTGAAGCTGAACGTGCCAGCAAAACTATGGAGGAATTCCGCCAAACTTTCGAGTTCCTAACAGAAGAAGATCCGGCTGCTCGTGAATACCAGCCTGAATCAATTTTACCGACTGAGGTCAGAAATGTAGAACCCGAGCCTCAACCAATTACGTCGACGCCACCTGTTCAAAGAGTTGTAGCAGAGGCTCAAGCACTACCAGAACCAGAGATATTCTTAGGCACCCCCAAAGCACCAAGTCTGAACAGCGAAGAGGATACGCGCTCAACCCTCCGCTCACTCGTTGATACTTTCGGAGCACCTAGACTTGATTCACCAGGAAGTTCCGACAAGCTGGTTCAAGAAGTTCCACAGGTGAAAGATGAACCGATGATCGCGAGCCCTACAACACCAGCTGCAGTCCAAGAGGAGCCAATGAACACATCATTCACTTCATTCGAAGAAGAGCAAACACAAGCAGCTAAAGATTTAGCAGAAATTAGTCGACTAGCAAAAGCTATAGAGCTGCCGGTCGCTCAACAAGAGACGCCCAGTAGCGCGATGCAAGCAGCACATACCACAGCTGTCGAGGTTCCTCCTGCAGTAACTCAAAGTCCGCTACCTAATCCGGCTTCTGTTCCGGCTTCTGTTCCGGCTCCGGCGCCAGCAACTGTTCACAATCCTCTAACAGAAGCGGCGCAAGCAATGCCCATTTCACCACCACAGGTAGAACAGAAACCAATCGAAGCATTGCCAGCGGTCGCAGAATCTGCCGTACCAGTGCCGGTCGCCCCTCCAGTTCAAGCACAACCAGCAGAGCCTCAACCAGTTAGAGAGCCAGTACAAGCCACGGTGCCCACAGAGCTGCCAAGCAACATGCCTAGCCAAAACCAGCCAATCGCTACCGCTCTCACTTCACCAAGTTCAGCTCTTGCTGCCCCGATACCGGCAGGCACCAATGGCGATGGCAACCACAAAACCGATAATCTGGTATCGGAGCAGATAACACATGTACAATCTGAGCCGTCGCCCCCAGCAGCAGAACAGCTATCAACACCTACACCGCCAAAGGAACTTATTAAGAAGATGGAAGAAATGACAAAGACTGCTCCTTCTACCTGGTGCGAGGAATTCTCCTTCCCCTTCATCGATCTGCTCAAAAATGAACATAACCAAATGGCTGAGCAAATAAAACAAATGCAAGCCAAACTGAGTTCAGTAGAAGCAAGAATTAGCGCAGTTGAAACTCTCAAACTTATATTGTTGACTGGCGAAAACGTTGCCCTCATGAGTGGTACTCAAGAAGTATTGAGCCGCCTCGGTTGGCAAGTGCAGCAGTCTAGGAGCAACATCAATGAACTCTGGCTATCGCGAGGCGATCAAGTCGAAGCTATTGCCAGAGTGGTTCACAGCACAGGTGGTGCCAATAGAACAGAGGTTGCTCAACTAGCGGAGTCTGTGATTGCATTCTGGGATGAATATGAAACAGAACCTAAGGGTATTTTGATCGCTCAAACATGGTCGTCAAAGCATCCCTCAGAACGCGCGGAGCCAGATTTCAGCCCAGCTCTTCAAGAATTCGCCAGCAAAAAACACTTGAGTTTAATGTCTACGATGCAACTGCTATCTATGTACAAAGACGTAGAATTAAACACTATGCCTGTTGATGAAATGCGCAAGCGCATGATCGATACCAGCGGCAGACTGCTTGGCTTCCCGCTTGACAGCAATGTTGCACAAGCGGCTGCGAGTCGATAAAAAGTGCGTTAGATAAGGTGTAGACTATGGGCACTAATTCACTGAAAGGACTTCAATCGTGAGCATTCCTACCTTGCTAGTCTGTGACGGCGACGATGCCAAGCAAGAGATTTTGGAAGGACTGGTTAAGAACGAACCAGGCTTGAAATACATTGCCACCGTCTCGAAAAGCGACGGCAGCAGAGCTGTAGAACAGGCAATCAAAGTAGGTACGAAACTACTCTGGATTGATCTCGATGATGAACCAGTGGAAGGTCTCAACCTATTAGCTGAAACTCGGCAACTCTATCCCCAGCTGCCAGTTGTGGTGAGCAAGAGTTCCCTTGATGCGGATATGGTTAGAGCGTCTGTGAACTTAGGAGCCTTGGATTTTCTTGATCCGCAAAGTTGGGCCAATCAAATAAAGATTGTTGTGGCCAAACTGCAGGTGAATACAGCAGCTCCTACGGCAGCTTCAGCTGCAGCAGTACCAGCTGCAGCAGTACCAGCTACAGCGCCGGCTCAACCTGGTGCAAGTAAATGGGGCGATCTAGATGCTATTCCAGCTCCTGGTGCCACTTCAGCTCCAGCAGCTCCAGTTGCAGCTCCAGTCCCTGCGCCAGCTCCAGCAGCCCCAGTTGCAGCTCCAGTCCCTGCGCCAGCTCCTGCAGCTCCCTCACCAATCGCATCCTCTCCAAACAATCCAATAGCAAGAGCGCAAGAAACAACCGGTGAGATTCACTTAACTGTAACTGCCGGTTCACGGCCCCATCTCGACCTACAGCCATCAACTCAGCAAAGCGCAGCATCACAAGCGACTACCAATGGTGGTTCAGGGGCAGCAGAAGTAGCAAATCTAGGAGTAGTTGAAGGCAACAAATGGGGTGACCTAGATGCCATCGGTTCACCTAAGGAAGCTGCTGTGGCTCCTCCGGCTGCTGCGCCTTCACCGGCGGCCACAACTGCAGCACCGCTTACTGTCAGTGAAAATGAAGCAGAAGCATCTGGCGGAAAAAAATGGGGAGACTTAGACGCCATCCCAACTCCAAAAGCAACTTTAGAAACAGCAGTACCTATTCCGAAACCAATCCACGAAGCAGGCAGCGAAAAATGGGGAGAGCTTGATGCTATTCCTAGTCCTGGAGAGAAGCGCGGGCCGGCTCCAAATTCGCTAGTGGCTGGCGGTGGCGGCGGTAAAGGCTTAAAGCGTCCAGCACCAGAGAAAGCAGAAATGTACAACATTCCTGCAGTGCCAATCTGGTTGATAGTAGTCATATTGCTAGCGATTGCTGCCGCTGTGTACTACATGGCCACCAAACCGCACTAGCTTTTTAAAAGGTCAATTTTAGCGGCCAGAACAAAGTCTGACTCAGTTAATCCTTTGACAGAGTGAGTAGAAACATCAACTTTGAGCTCTCCCCAAGAGACGTGTAAATCAGGGTGATGATCAACTGAATCAGCAAGAGCACCAATTGAAATAGCTAGATCTAGAGCTTCGCGAAAATTCTTGAACTTGTACGATTTTGTCAGAACATCATCAACAATCTTCCACCCCTCTAGCTCGATAAGCAGGGGAAGACACTGTTCGACCGTGAGAGCAATCACGCCACCACGACAAGACTTGCATTCTCTTTCAGAAAGTTTCATTGTTCCATACCTGCAGTAACGTAAAAACTAAAATTCAGGACTCTCTTTTGCCAAATCACCAATGACTACAGTTATTGGCACGCTCTGAGACTGACGTTGGACAACAATGTTAACCCGATCTCCAGGCTTACTAGCCTGCGTCAACTCACGGACCTCTCTCTTTGACTTCACAGCTATTCCGTTGATCTTAGAAATGATGTCACCCGCTTTTATGCCAGCCTTCTCAGCGGGACCACCAGCAGCCAATCTAGAAATTTTTACCGCCACTGGATGTGATGGCAAAGTAAGAGAACGAGTACGCTCGGGGTCTATGTCTTCCATATAGACGCCGAGATAAGCGCGGGGAATTTGACCGTCACTTATCAGTCGTCGAGCAACCTCGGCAGCGACATCAGAGGGAGTGGCGAAACCTATGCAAACAGCCTGACTGCGAATGGCAGTATTGATACCAATCACTTCTCCATTTATATTGAGCAGCGGCCCACCGGAATTACCAAGGTTCAAAGCCGCATCGTGTTGAATCAAATCAACTCTATTCTTAAAATCAGAAAGAGAACGGTTTATGGCGCTAATTACACCAACGGTCAAAGTATGATCGAAACCCAAAGGTGAGCCAATAGCAATAGCCCAATCTCCAGGTTTAACAGTTTTGGAATCAGCGAACTTAAGAACCGGTAGAGCCGTAGCATCAATTTTTACAACAGCAAGATCGGAAAAATCGTCTCTACCAACTAATCGAGCAGGAAATACTCGCTTATCATTCAATGTAACTTTGATGTCGCTGTCTCGATGAATCACATGCGAGTTAGTGAGAATATAGCCATCAGAACGAACAATTAAACCAGATGCCTCTGCTGGTGGTATCACATGACTGCTAGTACTTTCACTAACCTGGTTAGGAGCAAATTTAATATCAATGGTCACAACCGACGGATTAGCTCTTGCAGCCACAGCTGCTATTACATTTACGGCAGAGTGCTCAGACTTACTGGCATCGGCGAAGAAATTAGGTAAGCTTGGCTTCAAACTTGAATTGATTGGCTCCCTCGGAATTAAATAGAAGCCAGCCCAAACACCAAAAGCCAGTAGATTTGCGGCAGCCAATGCCACAAAAATACGAGTATTGCGATTCTGAGTTAACCCCGAAGAGCTCTGACTGGTGCCAGCCGTCGCATTCGCCGACAACGACTCTGTAGCACTGCCATTTTCAACTAACCCACTGGGCACCGCCGCCGCTCTATCCTGAGGAGCTTGAGTTGGGAGATAAGGTTGCCAAGTCGCAGCCGACCGATCTTCTAACAACGATTCACGAGAGGATGGTGCTTTAACCGTGCTGCTGCTTGCTGCAGAGTCATCACCAGCATCGGCGTCAGAGTCGGCAAAATCGGATGAAATGTAAATTGGAACGTTATCTGGTACTTCCGGCATTTAGCTATGATACCTTAAGTCAATAAAACATTAAGTCATTCGGCACTGGCCTTTCAACTAGATCTACCCACCAGCAGCTTGACAATCTCAGGCAGCAAGATCAATTAAACGTTGAATTCTTTCTTGCTCTAAGAACACAAATTCGATCATGGCCCTAGTATTAGCACCATATCTGACACTAGTGAGCTTACTATCGATCTGTCTGACTATTTCAATCAACCAGCTCAACAGTTCTTCTGGAGTGTCCTCTAGACCGTTTTCTCTGAAGTCAATTCTTCGCACCTTAACTAAGAGCCTAGTCAAAACCAAAATTGTAGTTAAATGCCCTAGGCCAGCGATGAGAGATAGCAACGAAAAACCAGGTCCAAAATACATTTTCGAAAAAACACGCACGTAAACAAAACGCAGCAACAGATTCTCACAAGCATCATCCAGGGCGCCAAGTTTATTTTCAAGAAATTGAACGGCCGAATAGGTAGAACCGTTAAGTGGCAACCTAAAACCAACCGGCGGCTCCATGAATTTGCTTGAAACAGACAATGCTATTTCACTTTCATCGAGCAGAGAACCTTTTGACTGAGGGTTAAAGTAGGCCCGAGCAAGAGCGTCAAGAATATACATATCAACCTGTCGAGGTCGTGCGTCAGTACCAGGTAACCTTCTTAGCCACCTCTCTTTTGGCACCAACTGAGCGATAGATTGGTGAAAGCTGCCTAACAAGCTCAAGGCGCTTCGTCCAGGCAGGGAGACAGCCGCAACCAAATCGTTGAGCAAAGGCGCCTCAATTGTTTGAAACTGCTCGTATGTTAAGGTCACACCCTCAATCAGTTGAAGATGCTCAAAACCCTTAATAGTTTCGTCTTTTAGATTAGGAAAAAGCTCACGAAAGAGCTTTAGTACGCCAAGCAGTTGATCACTCTGCTCTTCTAGAAGCTGCCCACTATTTTGAAGCACTCCTGTACTGGCAAAACTAAGGCCAACATAAGTTCCCTCTGGGGTGTCGATAAATGAATAAGGGAAAAGTTGGCACATGCCCGGCTTAGCTACATCCTGCAATGTGCAAGCAGAATCGTTCAAGTATGAGCAGCGCCCATCTGACCGTTTCTCTAGTGCTCGAGTGAACCCTACCAAGCCTGCCTGCCTTTGAGCAGGAGACAAGAAGCTCACGGGCAACTCTGCTTCCGAGCAATCAAGGGCCGAGGTCAAACGCTTGACGTCCTTTTCATTTAGGGGCACTGGCCAAGAAAGGCAGCAATTAGCACACCTTGTGCACTCAAAGCGAATTCCCGCCGGTATATGCAGTCTGTTGATCTGAGCTTGGCAAACAGCTGCATTAAACAAAATTCATTGCCACCATAATCGCCACCACAACTGTCATCTTATGATAAACCGTTCATGCGATCTACCGCCTCGATTGTTCATCATATGAACATATTTGTCAGTGCCCCTCCACAGAACTATTGAACCCATGAGCAATCGAGATAACCGGACAGCCGCTCTAGTAGTCTTTATTCTGGCTACAAGCTTGATTTTTCTTGAAAGCATTCAATTGCAAGCTCAAGCTAAAACGACAGGACCGAGCCTATCGGCACCAATTGAAGACAAATGGGCTGTGGTTATAGGCATTGGCGACTTTGTCGACCCAAGTATTCCTAAGCTCAAATATTCAAGCAAAGACGCTCGCGATTTCTACGACTATTTAGTCGATCCGAACCAAGGCAAATTTAAGCCAGACCATGTTCGCCTTCTGCTGGACAAAAATGCCACAAAAATCAATATTATGGACGCTCTTGGTGACTCATTCTTACCTCATGCGGCTAATCCGAAAGATCTGGTTGTAATCTATCTTTCCACCCATGGCTCACCCGCCGGTGCCGACATTCGCGGCGTCAATTATGTGGTTGCCTACGACACCCAAGTACGCAAACTTTTTGCCACAGGCATCGAAATGAACCAACTTCTGCGCATGATTAAAGAACGCGTGCATACCAATCGCATAGTCTTAGTGCTCGACACATGTTATAGCGGTGCTGGTGCCCAGCTCGGTCACAAAGGTATTGTAAGAACAAACGTTGATAGCCATGCTGCTGCGCAAGGGGTAGGTTCACTAGTCATCTCATCCAGCGCACCAGACCAAAAAGCCTGGGAGTCAGACGACCTGCACAACAGTTATTTTACTCGCTATTTCATTGATGCCTTAAGAGAAACAGCCTCAAAAGAAGGAAGCAATGGCAGTAATATTGAACAGGCTTTCAATGTCATGCGCAGCAAAGTGCAATCAACAGTATTGAAAGACAAAGGAGAGATACAAACCCCAGTGATGGCTGGTGTTTTCTCTGGGCCTAGCCTATTGCTATCAACACCACCGACTGTAAACCGGGAAGCCCCGACTGCCCTTCCCGGTGATGGCATAATCGCTTCGGCCGCACCTGGCTCGCGTTCGCTCGCCGGTGGAAGCGCAGGTGCCCTCGATTTTTCTGCCTATGTGGAGCACGTTCGTCTGGGCAATCAGCTGGTAGAACAAAACAAAACCTGGGATGCCATCCATGAGTTCGAACTAGCAACCAAGGCTAACCCAGGAACAATCGAAGGCTACATTACTCTAGCTCAACTATACGATCAGCAAGGTCGCTATAAAGAAATGCTAGAGGCTGCACGTCGAGCCGTGCTTAACGATGATAGTTCTTCTCGCGGACGAGAACTTCTCAGTTTAGCTGACTTGCGCGCAGGCAACGTCGAAGAATCTTTGCGCCAAGTTCAGATGGCCATAACCCTTGACCCCTTTAACTCGATGGCCCACAATTTGCTAGGCTATATCAATGAGCACAAATTCAACCGGGTTGACCAAGCAGAGCAAGAGTATCGCAAAGCGCTTGAACTCAACAATCTGAACACCAGAGCTTTAGTCAATCTTGGGCTTTTGCTAGAAAAACATGGTCGAGACAAAGCTGAAAGTGAAACCCTATTTCGTAAAGCTATTGAAAGTGACGGGGATGATTGGGAAGCACACCTATCGCTTGGACACTTGCTCTACGAAAGCAGTGGCAAGCTAGTTGAAGCAGAAAAAGAAATTCGCCGGGCCATAGAGCTAGCTCCTGCCAATGCCAGAATTCATAGCGAGTTAGGGAACATTCTAGCGTTAGACAAAAAACGCCTAGAGGAGTCAGAAGTTGAACTAAAGAAAGGTATCGAGCTTGGCTCAGATAAAGGCACACCGCACTACCTCTTTGCCAATTTCTTGCTCAACCAGCGTGGCCGTGTTGATGAAGCAGAGCGAGAGTATCGCAAAGCAATTCAAATGGATCCAAATTACGACCAAGCCATGGTGGCACTAGGAGACTGCTTGATCTCCTATAAAAAAATCTACAATGAGTCCGACGACCTCTACAAACGCGCTCTCAAAGTCAACTTAAAGAATGCTTCAGCCCATCTGGGCCTAGCGCGAGTGCAAGAATTACTTTTCAAAAACTATAAGGGGGCTGAAGAAGAAATTCGCGCAGCACTAGCTATTGACCCGCGCTTCTCTCTCGCCCACGAACGGCTTGGAACGCTTTTAGAAAAGCTAGGCAAGCCGGGAGATGCCAGACTTGCCTACCAGGCTGCTATCGACACCGATCCAGACAATGCCCAAGCTAACTATTTATTGGCGATGCTAACTTGGGAACAGTTCCACAACAGTCAAGAAGCCAAGAAACTCCTTGAAAAAGCAATAGCTCTGCAGCCACTAAACTCTACCTATCTGACAGCAATGGGTAAGTGGATGTCGACAGAAGCTAAACAATACAAAGATGCAGAGAAGCTTTTACGCAAAGCTACTGAAATAAACTTTGCCGACACACAGGCCCACTATCAGCTTGGTATGCTCCTAATCGAAAAGCTAGGTGCGCGCAAGGCCGGCGAAGCCGAACTGAAGACAGCCTATGAACAAGACCCTGAAGACAAACAAGTCAAAGCTGCCCACACTAGATTTGTGCGCTAAAGCTTTGCTTTTATATGGAAACATAAATGCCCAATAATTCACAGCCTCCAACCATTCAGCCAGAGATAACAATTTTTGCTGTAGTCTCAATCATTATTGCCATTTTGGTTTTTATACTCTACCTGCCAACGCTATCAGCACCAGCGCTCTACGATGAACACTATCTGTTAGCCTGGTGGAAAAACCTTCTTCAAATCGGTCTATTTAGCCGTGAAAGTCTGGCATTTTTGAGCTTTTCCGGCTGCGACTGGCGGGATGGCAACGGCCCTTACGGAAATCTAGCAAGTCTTTGCTTGAGCGCCATCACCGCTGGAAAAATCGGACTGATTCACAGTGCCACCGTAGCCTTGCACCTGGGTAACAGCCTGTTGCTTTTTGCTGCCAGCCTGAAAGCACAGAACCTAAAAGAGAGCCAAGCAACAGACATAAGCTTGGCTTATATTGCCACGGCAGCAATTGCAGCACTACTGTTTGCTATCAGCCCCCTGGCACCAGAGGCAGTATCATGGCTGGGCGGCTTCCCTCTGCAGATTGGTACTACTTTTAGCCTAATCGGCTTTTTGCTGCTCTGCTTTTCTATTTCAGAAAAGAGCAGCAAAAAGCGCAGCATTGCACTCAGTGCAACTGCCGCTAGCTTGGCTATGATAGCTTCGCTGTGTTCAGTCCATTTAGCAGCCGTAGTATTTTTCCCTGCTATCTGCATTTTTTTTGCAAGAAGAAACTTAGCCAGTCAAAAGGATTCCAGCAAACAGAAAACCACTCAGATAGTGCTAATCGTTTACTTAATTGGGGCCTCCGCCGGAGCAATTTACTCAAGCTTCAATTGCCTCTTAACTCCGTCAAGTCTTCCAGCAAAAGTTATAGCCCTCGAGCAGACTAAAGTAGAGCAGGCCGAAGTCAACGAACTCTCAGTGCTGAGTAAACCCCTCGGGAACATAAGCGCACTTCTTTTGCCAATCAACAGGTCAATCAACAAGAACTACAACAAGACTTTCAAACTCAGCTATTTAATGATTCCCACACCGCTGGTCTTTTCTCTTATTGCCCTAATGATAAGTATTCAATTTCGCAATCGCATCGGTATCACCGTAGGCCTAGCTTTCATTTACTTGTTATTAAATAGAGACCTTGTAGACCGTGAAACCCTTGTTGGCGCACGCTGGCTTTATCCTATATTGCCAACCTTTAGTTTTCTTGTAGCTTCAACTCTCGCTAGCCCTCTCTTTATTCAATGGAATAAGATCGAAAGCAATCAAATCAGCCGCACAATCAAAGCGCTTGTGTGCCTTTTATTAGTGGTTCCAACTCTACTGTTTATAATTCCCTTAACCCACACTCAAATTTCATCCTATAAGTCACAAGGAAAACTCTGGGCCAAGCTCTCTCAGTCAATTGAACTGCTAGGCAGTAGAGAAAAGAGTGCATACTTAATCCTCCGCAATTTACCCCAAACGCTTTGTATTGCGCCGATAATTTCGCCCTTTGAACCAATCTTGATTGACACCTCAGAAAAGCTTCCGAGAAGCCAAAATATCTCAGCCGGAGCCTTAAAAGACAGCCTCAGAGACAAAAGCCGCGATGCAAGAATAGGTAATATTGCTTTTCACTTTGAGAAGCATTTAGTTGACTTGGTCAAAACCGATTTCGATGTTACTAATGAAAATTTTGACGACTCTTTGACCGCTCAGCAAATAGCCAAGCGGGTTACACCACCTCTTGAGTTTTATCACGGCACAGTCAAACTCGATAGCACAGGTGAAAATCTGCTACTCGAAAGCGGCAATACCAATGGTGCAGCAGTGCGCATTGATTGCGAAGGCATGAGCCCTGTAAGAGGAGACTACTTATATGTCGAAGCCAAAATTGACGGCCCCCCAATGAAACCCCATACTCCGGTTGAATTGCACTGGCTAACAAACTGGAACAGCGAATGGGAGCCACGCGACCGTAAAACCCAAGTCGATGCTTTTAGCAACGACAATCAATATCACCGCTATTTCTTTCCATTGAGAAGTACCAGCTGGTCTACCAATGGTTTCCCCTCTTACATCATGTTAGGCTTCCCAGCCGGCGCCAATGTAGCAGTTAAGTCAATCGGCGTTACTGGCGCAACTACAACCAATGCAGAAGCAGTAGTGCCACCACCAGCACCACTATTGACCGCTCAAGCGAGCATAGCCCAAAGCCCTGACAAGAGGCGTTTTTCGGCCTTCAGCTTTAATTATCCAGATCTCAAAGACCTAGGACTTACCGCCGTTTATGGCCGCGATAATTCTTTGATGCTGAACTATGACGCCAGTAAATTAGAGTCAGCAACTGCTGTAAAATTTGAAATCGGATTAGGCAATAGCAAATTCAAGGCAGACAATGCTGAATATCCAGATGCCAGCTCCACAACAATTGACAACAAAGATGCCAAAGGCACCCTCGTACTGAAACACACAGACCAGCCCATGGCCTCAAAAACATCATCAACTGGCACGGTTTTTCCTATTCGAGTATTTGCCCTTGATCAAGCCGGTAAAATCATTGGCCGATCAAGTGATTCGGTGCATTGTTTAATTGATTGGAATTTGTCAGCTAAATAGAGAGGCTACAATGAGTTCAGGTAAACCACAATCACAATTCGATAACTTCGACGATGACGATTTAGATGAACTAGATGAAGACGAAGAAACATTCAAAGAAGAACTGGTCTTCGACTTGGAAGCCCTAGTGCACGCCTGGCAAGACGATGCACCAGACAATAACTATTATCTTGATACCAGAAATGGTTCAGTCAAATTAGTGCATCAAAATCTATACGACCTAAAACAACTGACAGACGAAATTGAGAAACACAAAGAGCGTTATTTATATTTGCCAAAGCCTGCGCCAAATCAACTCAAAGACGATCTACGTGACTTTCAAAATACAATCGAAAATAAGAGTCTGCAGCCAATTCTGGACATGGCGCTTGTTAGTCCACACCCTTTAGCTGGGTTCAACAAAGTATTGTCCAGCCACCCAGAAGAACTAGCACGACTAAAAGAATTTAGAGAGAGCAGAGTGCGCTTGCGTATAAAGCAGTGGTTCGAAGCTAACTCACTGACAAACCGCTGGGACGAGCAGATCTAAGGTGAACAGGCTAGAAGAGCCAAAATCTGGTTCTAAGTACTGACGCTATATTTGTTCAAGGCAGATCCTACGCCGCGCTCTGGCAATGCTGGACCTCGCACAACCTTAATTGCTGACCAGGGTAAATAAAGAGTTTCATTCTCGCGACGAAGGCAGAGATATGTGCCCTGATCGGCCATAGCAACTTCACCATCAACTTGCTCGCCGCTCATTAAGAGAACGGTCACTGAGGTGTTCATGGGAATGGCCATTAGTACTCCATTTACTTTGCGCGAAAACAGCTAGACAGATGATACATTCCACACTTGCCCTGCAAGATAAACAACACGGCAAAATACTATATCAGAAGCCTTGGCCATAAACACTGACTCAGTAATCACGTAGCTCAAGCTCATGCTGTCTGACTAGTACCAGCTTGACGATTTCTGATTTCTTCTATTGCCAAATAGTTCGTTGAACCACCAGTCTTCTGACCTACCTCATTCAAGGCATAACCACTCAGGCCAGACTTGGCTGCATCGTCCATAGCAACTAACTTAGGAGCTATCACACCGATAGCACTCTCTAAAGCACCCTTAGCAGCTAGACACTGACCAAAGCCAGCAAAGTTACCACTGGTCAAGCAAGCATTCATGGCCGCAACAATACTGCCATAGGCACCATAACAAGCGCTTAGGTCACCGGCCGACACTGTGGCAGGATTTCCAGCCTTAGCAGAGAGGGCGCTAGCCACACTTGTGGCATTGGCAGAAGCAGAAGTTGCAGCAGCTTCGGAAGCTTGAATGGCACCAGGCGAAGAATTAGACAAGCGTACGCCGTCGGAGTAACTGATGTCACCATAATTGTTTACGTGAACTTTGCCACCAAACAATTCCGTACCGTCATCTGAGAATTTGAATGAATTGTCGGCCGCCTGGTATGTATTAGTATTGAGATCGTAGGTTGTAAGAACCTTACCTTCAGCGTCTTTCTGAACGAACAAACGCTCTGGATTATCATGATCAATCTCGCTCTGAGAAATGAGCTTGCCATCAGCGCCAACGAACTTTGTCTGTTCGACACCGTTGGCATCAGCACTGACACTGATGATCTTCTTGCCGCTAGCAGCTGTTTGCTCTGTAGTCGTCTGCCCTGTAGCAGCATCGGTCTTGAATACAGCGCTGCTACCAGCCATGGTAATACGTCCATCTGGCGAAACAACTAAGCCAGGAACCTTCTTCGCCATCTCTTCAGCTGTGCCACGCTCTAAAATCTTACCAGTGGCATCAACGTGGATAGCTTGTTTTGTTCTTGGATCAAATACGTATGAACTCTTATCTTCAAGAATGGCAACTTGCTTGCCGTCCACGCGACCGAAAGTAACCTTTCCATCCGGAGAAGCAGTTAAATCGAAGTTCTCGCCAGTATCAACTCTGTTGTGCCTGCCACGATGAAATGGTAACTCTCCAGGCCGATTGATATCTACCCTTTGGCCGCGGTGGTAGAGCCTTTCTAACTCATCAAGCCTTTGACTAATTTCTTTCTGATCGGCCTCGCCTCGAACCTCGGCAATCTGATCATTAACCACCGAGAAGTACGAGCCATCTGGTCTTCTGCCAAATTTCGTTCCATCAGGATTGCTAACGACTTGAGAGCCATCCGCTAGACGATTGAACTTTCGATTCGTCTCTGTATCGACGATCTCGCTAGTTCTTGTCTGCCTGTCGTAGGTTGTCTGAATTTTGTCGAAAGTGCGTGTGCAAGCTGTATCAGATATTTTGCAAACATCACCATCATTCTTCTTCGTTAGAAATTCATAGAGACCGTCTTCTTTCTCAACTGCCTTGTATTGATATGTTGTGCTGTCGAGTTTGACTTCACTAAAGCTATCAAGGATCTTATCGGCTTTCTCGGCTTTCTCGGCCCAAAAAGTATCTTTAATCCACTTTCCAGCTTCAGTAGTCTTGTCACCAAGCCAGCCCCAAAGGCCTCCGCCTTCCTTGGCGGGTTCGTTAGCTTTGACAGCCTCTGGTGTCTTCAGTTCTAAAGCAGCTTCAGTTTTCTTGGCATCATAGCCTGCGATTGGAGCCCCCAGGTCTAAGAAACCATTACTCTCCACTTTCGGCTTAGCTAAAGCTTCAATGGCCTTGGGGTCAGCCGATTTGTCAGGCTGTCTGATGTTCCAGAGAGCTGAGACTGTATTGCCAACACCATCATAAATTCGGTTGAAGAGACTTTCTTCTTCAGGTTTCTTCGCTGCTTCTTCAGGTTTCTTGGCTACTTCTTCAGGTTTCTTCGCAGCGTCTTCAGGTTTCTTTGCAGCGTCTTCAGGCTTGTTGGCTGCGTCTTCAGGCTTCTTCCCGGCATCATCAGTCTTACCTGGTTTTGTGGCATCAGCCACTTCAGTCTTCATTTTGTCGAGGGCGCCATCAGCAGCAGCTTTCTCTTTTTTGGACGCATCAGTTTCGACCGCTGGCTTGGCGGTGTTATCGGTCGCAGGCTTTACAGCTTCTGTCATGACCTGGTGAAACTCCTAGAAATACTAACCGTTTGAATAATTAGTATTGATGCTGCATTTGAGGGAGGGCAAGTGGTAAGTGTTCCTATTCTGATTGTCTCAAAACACCTTGTCAACGCGCGACTACGTATTTTCCCCATGCTTTTCTTCGTATTTTTCCCACAAAATTCCAAGAATTAATAATATACATGCCCCCAAACTAGCTCAATAAAACCGCTGAACTTACTTAAATAGGGCCAGATGCGGGAAATTGGGCCGTCTTGCTATAGAATTGCTACTACGCCATCGTATAGACAGAATCAGGTTATATCTAGAAGGCTAAACATAAGACCAATCTCAGGACCTAAGACAGAGTAATAAGACAAAGGAAGACCGGGATCGATGACAGTGACTAACTTTGCCCCAGGACAGTTCAAATCGAAGCTAGCAGCGCGAGTCGCACGACTAGGCCTTACTATCATCATGAGTTCAGTGACAGTGCTGACCTTAGCTGGCTGCCAGACTGTTAAGCTCTCGCCAACAACCTCACAGCCAAGTGGTGGAGGCAATGCTGCCGCTGCAATTCCGGTAGCTGGCAACTGGCAGGTCTCCTACTCCGTAGGCGGTGAAACCCAATCAGCTCACATGAACATTAGCCAGAGCGGCAATTCATTTCAGGGCGTCGGAGTAGACGATAGTACCCAAGGCAATTTTGTCATCGACGCCGGCGTTATCAACGGCAAATCAATCACTTTTCACAAGCGCTACCACGTAGAAGAAAATCCCAATTTGCCGCCGATCATTTATATAGGCAGTTTTGAGATGGCCAAGACAGCCGAATATAGCGGCCCATATATGTCAGGCACCTACAAGGTAAACAAGAACGGCCAACTAGTAGAGGGGCAATGGGACGCTCAAATAGATGGCGGTGGGGCTGCCACTGCTACCCCAACTACTCAACAGCCTGAGGCACCGCAGGCTGGCTCCAATCGGCGGCCACATCTGTCAGGCAAATGGGACGCGGGTTACGAGTTTGAGTTTAAGACTGTTCATGCCAGCATGTATCTTGAACAGGACGGCACCAAGATAACCGGACACGGAATGGACAAGGCAAACAAAGAAGCGTTCAATGTCAAAGGCACTTACACCTATCCTAATATCAAAATGTGGGTGAAGTACTTGCCAGTTAAGGCTGGTCCCAAAAGTAAGGCAAAACCAGAGCGCACCCTTGAATTTCGAGGCAAAGCGGATGTCGTCAATGAAGCCGAGTATCAAGGCACACGCCTAGAAGGCAAAACCAATGGTGGTGGCATCTGGATGGCAGAGCAAGTGAAGTAATAACTGAACAAGCTAATTAGTTAAAAGCAAAAAATGGTTTCCATGGAAACCATTTTTTGCTTTTAAAGAGACTAACCAGCCCCTAATCTAGCTGTAAATTAGGTTCTAAACAACCCCTAGTTTTTTACCAACGCTGGCAAAAGCTGCCAGTGCCCGGTCAAGATCTTCCACTTCATGAGCTGCTGAAATCTGCACCCTGAGTCGCGCTTCGCCATTGGGCACGACTGGATACCAGAGGCCGCGCACATATACACCCTGCTCTAACAATTGGTTCGACATGTCCATGGCAATCGAAGCTTCACCAACCATGACTGGCACAATCGGGTGAATACCTTCCAAAATTGTGAATCCAAGCCGTTTTACTTCTTTTCTAAAGTAATCGGTGTTTTGATGCAACTTCTCAACCAGGCTCGAATCTTCTTCTAATATATTAAGAGCTTCGATAGCCGCAGCGACGATAGCTGGTGGAAGCGAGTTTGAGAAAGTATAAGGGCGCGATTTTTGCCGCATGAAGTCAATTAGGTGCTTCTTACCGGCAATGAAGCCGCCAGCGGCCCCACCAAGAGCCTTCCCTAAGGTGCCTGAAATCACATCAATTTTGCCATGCACACCACAGTGTTCAGGAGTACCGCGACCAGTGGCACCAAGAACACCCGTCGAGTGCGATTCATCGACAAAGAGCAAGGCGTCATTAGTCTTAGCCATTTCAACAAATTCTTGCAAATTAGCATACTCACCTTCCATGCTAAAGACACCGTCAGTGGCTATCACCGAAAGGCGATAGTCTTTAGCTTTATCTGCCGTTAGCGCCGTGCGCAGTTGCTGAATATTGTTGTGCTTATAGGCATTCAAATCGGTTGTTTTAACAGCAATACGAGAGAGCCTAATACCATCGATGATACTGGCATGATTGAGCGCATCAGAGTAAATCACGTCGCGATAATCAGTGGCACCAAGCTGGGCACCTAATAAAGCAGCGAAAAACGCTTCGTTAGCAGCAAAACAAGAAGAGTGCAAAATCGCAGCCTCTGTTCCTAAAAAGCGAGCGATGCGCTCTTCTAATTCAAGGTGAATTGGCTGGGTGCCACAAATAAAGCGAACTGAGGCTAAGCCATAACCATACTTATCGAGTCCTTTCTTGGCAGCTTCTACAATTCGGGGATGATTTGCCAGACCCAAGTAGTTATTGGAAGCAAGCATCACCTGTGAGCGGCCATTGGCTTGCACCACTCCACCCATTCGACCTTCTACCGGCACTTCATACTTATAGGTCTTAGCCTCTTTGGCTTGGGCAAGCTCGTGTTCAAGGGCTTGATAGAGTGATTTCACTCCCAATTTTTTAGCAACGCTCTGGCTCATGCTGCACCCCTTATTTATTATCTTGTGGACTAAAGACCAATTTCATTTCTTTGCCGCTAATCAACGACTCAAAAGCACTCTGATAGTTTTCTAGTGGATACAGGCCTGGGGCAATTATGCGCGAGAGACGCTCCTGCAAGCCGTTGTGGTCTTCTTTAAGCAAATTGAGCATAGTTTCCCAGGTATCAAACATGCGCCGACCAAATATTCCTTTTACCGTCACGCCCTTCCATATAACACCATTGGCGATATCGAAATTAGCCAACGGTTTGCGGGCGATACCGAGCAAAATTACTAGACCACCGTTGCGTACAATTCTAAAAGCATCGGTATATGCGGGTGGAGAGCCCGACATCTCAAGCACCACATCGACACCATTGGCTCCTGTCTCGTATTTATCTACAGCTGAATAAAGTTCGTTGGAACCCTTACTTACATCAAAGCAATAGCGAACGCCAAAATCTGAAGCAAGCTTGAAGCGTCTATCTACGTCAGCAGCCTCAGTGAGATAAATACGCGATGCACCAAAGTCTTTGCAGAGGGCCGCAGCCATTAAACCAAGCGGTCCGGCGCCTAGTATAGCCACCGATTTCCCCCGCACATCGGCCTCAGAAACTGTGTGAACAGCATTACCAAAAGCATCTAGCAAGGCGCCAATGCGAGGAGGAATGACTGATGTATCGCCGTTCTTGCCAAGCAAAATGACGTTTTTGTAAGGTACTGTCACGGCGCGAGCAAAACAGCCATCGAGGTGTACCCCTTTGACTTTGACTGAAGTACAGATATGTTCGCTGCCAGTGCGGCACAATAAACAATGACCGCAAGCGAGATGCATTTCGGCAGTGACATAGTCGCCGACTTCTACTCGTAAGTGATCAGGAGCAGCAAGGCTACTGGCTTGGGCTCCCGCTCCAACCGCCTCTACGATGCCGCAAAATTCATGACCAACAACAATAGGAGAATACTTAGCACTTCCTATATACCGTTTCATCTCATTGCGAATACCTTCGCTCTGAGCACTGGTGAAAATACTTTTGTCTGTGCCGCAAACCGCAGTAGCCAAAACCTTGATTTTGACCTCATCAAGTTTCATTTGTGGCTCGGGATGAGCAGTCATTAAGGTCAGACCGTCTTTATCAAGATCTTCTTTGACAAGACACTTCATTGCAGCCACAGCTTGGTCACTCATTGAATTTTCACTTAGGTTGGATATGGCCATGAAATACGCCTTTGCAGTTTACAGATTGAAACGCAAACAAATTTACTTCACATCAGCTGTAAAGCTCAAGCTGTTGATTGACGTGCGATTTACCGTATTTTCACCCCCCTAATTCAGTGCCGATATAGTCCCTTAGCGTTTCTTTAGTTGCCAAGAATGTTCAGGCCACCTACAGTAATTGCATCACCTCAACAATTTCTTCATCTTTAAGGAACAAGCAATGAATTTCGATCCAGCATCTTTCGAACACATCGACTTTGACCTCGGCCAACTCAATAGCCGAGTAAGCGCTCAAATAAATGCCATAGAGAGTGCCATCGAAAATACGGTGGTAGAAACCATCGTCATGGGCAGCGGCGGCCCCGACAATAGCGAAACAACAGAGGCTGGTCTACGCTTCGTCCGACATCTTTTGGCCAACTCCAAGTCGATGCGCTTCGGCTTTATGCCCAACCTTAAAGATATGAATAATATTCGCAATCTAGCTCAAGACTATATTCGCGCTTGCGGCAACGGCCCGTTGGCCCTTGAAACAATGTACGAAGTAATCCAACCACACTAACTATCAAAATTGAATTCAAACTTAAAGAGAAGGCTCAATAGAGAGTCTTCTCTTCGTTCTTTAATTGACTTCATCAATTTAGGCTTGCCCCTTACTATTTTTCGTCGGCCTCTGGTGCAGAAGAAGCAGCGGTAGGATGAGCAATGAGATCTTCTAGAGCACTCTGAAATTTGTCCGGTTCCATGTAGCCACTTAGGCGCCCAATAAACTTGCCTTCAGTGTTGAATACTAGAGAACAGGGGAAGCCGTGCACATGATACTTCTTAGCCGCGGCTTTGCCTTCCTTTGAAGCTTCAGCATTGAGCTTGACGCAAATGAACTTTCCCTTAAGATATTTGACCATTTGATCGTCTTGAAAAGTGTCTTTATCAAGCTTCTTGCACCAACTGCACCAGTCTGTGTAGACATCAGCAAGCACATACTTTTGCTTCGCCTTGGCCTCAACCAGTGCACCTTCAAGACTAGCCTTCCATCCAACTCCGAGATTAAATGCACCGGCCGAATAGTGGCCGCCAGAAATAGTTCCGGGGAAAGTAACAATTGCGCCAACAATGCCACCAGCAAGAGCTGCAGAACTGGCTACCAAAAGTAAAGCTCGAGCAAGCCGGTTCTTTGATTCGTGCTTCATTACATCCTCTCTATCACCAACATTTTTTCCATGAAACCTTACGACGACGGTCTACTATTTTTGTTTCCCGCTGTTTTCAGGCTTTCTACTGGTTACCACTAGGCAAATCTAGATCTAATACTTCTGTGCGCACAATTTTTAGAGGGGGGAAGCCGCATTTTAAAAAGCGATCATGAAAATCTCTTTGATCGAACTTGTTGCCCATTTTTGCCATGTACTCAGCTTTCAGCGCAATAATCTTGAGTTTACCCAACGTGTAGACAAGGTAAGTCGGGTCTTTAGTACCACGCTTAGTTTCACGCTCGGCATTGGCTTTTTCCATGAATCCTTCGTTGATGAAAAATTCACGGCCCTTATCATAGGATAAGCCTCGAGTGTGCATTTCGATACCGACTATATATCGACAAACACGCAACAGAGCATCATGAATCTGCACTAATTCAAGCTTCTCTCGTTCCAGCTTTTCTTCTTCTGGTTTCTTGTTTTTGTCATTTGATTCATTAGCAGCAGCTGGTAACCCTTGTTCAATCATAAGCTGCTCGCAATAGTGCGCCCAACCCTCTGCATTAGACGAGCAACCTAACAACTTACGCACCTTTGATGGTGCATGCTTGACCCAAAGAAACTGCACGTAATGACCAGGATAAGCCTCGTGCACACTAGTATTGATCAAATCAGCATAGCTAAAGAAGCGCATGTGCTCTTCAATGCGCTTCTTGTCCCAATCATTCTCTACAGGCGTAACGTAATAGAAAGCTTCTTTGGCAGTATCTTCGTATGGCCCAGGAGTATCCATAGAAGCAAATGTAAGTGCACGCATAAAAGATGGGCTCTCGGCCACAGTCACCCTGTCTTTAGAAGGTATAGTGACAATTTTCTTCTCTTCTATAAAAGCGGCAATACGATCTAAAACATTAGATGTAGAAGAAACCAGTTTATCGGGCTGCGGATGATCGCTAGCGATACTCTCGAAACACTCTAGGGCGCTAACTTTAGGATTGATTTCGTGAGCTAACTGCTTGAAGCGCTCTTGCAGTCTGCGCAATTCTTTGTAGCCGTTGGCCAAGATTACATCTAGCTTCTCGTCTTCCATTTCATCAAATGCTAACTTCTTGCAATAAGCCGCTTCGCCTATGGCAAATTGCCCATGGGCATTTGGCAATATTTTCTCTTTGACAAAAGCTTGGTAGCTTAGCAACTCAGCAATCAACTTAGCATTCGCTTTCTCAAATTTTTCTTTCAGCTCAGGATTGGCTGAGGCAAAAGCCGCTGGAATAGTAGTTTTAAATAGCTCTATAGTTCCAGGCAATTGCTCTAACGCTACCTCAGCATAGATCCGAGGCACTCTAGCTGGTTGAATATTGTCTCGACCAGCAGTAAGTAAAGCAGGTGCTTTTTCAATACGGCTAATTACAGAGACCAAGCGCTCGTCTACAGAGGCGAAGTTGCGTTTAGCCAATGAAAAAACACTATCGGCAATGAGAGAGGGGTATCTATCTGGGTCACGGTTAAGTGAGTGCAATTCTTGCAAATCAAGCAAACTGGCCGAAATATTGGCCTGTACCATAGACAAGTCTAACCGTTGTGCTCTAGGCAATTGTAGGAAAGCTGGGTCTGAAAACTTGCGGCGATAGTCGATTAGAGTGGCCTCATTATTCTTCAAGGCTGTGGCCGAAAGATTTTCTAACTGCTTGTCGTACTGGTGGAAGCCAACTTGCGTACCCCAGGTCGGAGCAAAGGCAAAGGCACTAGCAAAATATTGATCGACCAAACTCTCGTACCGCGCTAGCAGCGACCCCTCTCCTATCGGGCTATCTCGTTCTAGCTTCTGAGTACCTCTCTCCATCTTCGGTGCGTCGCTCCCCATCTTAATAACTTGCACTTGGCAGTGAGCAGGCAAGTTACAGCAGAAAGTACTTTGCACCAGGGCGACCGATAAAGAAAACAGAAGAGCAAGGCTTTGTTTCGGCGAATTGGACCTAGTGGTCGTAAATAATTGTGCAGTCATTTTCTTCTCTGAATTCCCCCAGTCTTCTCTTGAAAAGCCGACGGGGAAAGGGTATTTGCAAGGTGAGCTAAGGATAATCTGAAGTAATCGAGATTTCCATATAAAGAAACAATTGAGAATGCCCTACGGCAGGAAATAAAGAGTCAAACTACCCCTGATATAGAGAGCTTTCGTTAAGTAGATACTATGTCTTATTAACAAATAGGGAAGCTTCGGCCATATGTAGGTAGAATCTTTCAGTTAAGGATACCCAGAAGGTAATATGTCGGCCGCTTTAAACATTTACGTTTTGGTGAAGCAGGTTCCAGATACAGGCTCTAAGGCCGGTCTCAACCCTGATGGCACCATCGATAGAGCAAAAGCTAAACGCATGCTCAACCCCTTTGATCGCTTTGCCTTGCAAGCGGCTTTGCACGCCAAGAGGACTTATGGCGGCAAGGTCACAGCAATTTCGATGGGGCCGCCACCGGCTGTCGAAATTTTGCTTGAGTGCCTTGAGCATGGTGTTGACGAGGCTTACTTGCTTTCAGATCGCAGACTGGCTGCATCTGATACCCTGGCAACAGCCTATGCACTTTACAAGGTGCTCAACTACATCGGCAAACCCGATTTGATCTTCTGCGGCCTACAGACAACCGATGGCGACACCGCCCAAGTAGGTCCGCAGCTTGCCGAACGCCTTGGCTTGCCTCAAGTGACCTATTGCGAAGACTTCCATATGGAAGATGGCAAAGTGCATGCCCGAAGGATTATTGAAGGTGGCTACCAAAAAGTTGTAGCCGAAACACCTCTTCTGCTTACAGTTGCTAACTCCTACCATCCACTTGAATACAAATCGTTCAGAGGAGCTTGGAGAGTTAGACGTCTGGCAAGGGACCAAGAAGAACTGAAAAAATATATACACAGTATTGATCTTGATGTTGTAGGAGCCGATCCTGAGAGAGCTGGGCTAAAAGGCTCACCAACGATTGTGGCTTGGACAGAAAAAGTTGGCGAATTAGGTGGAAGTTGCACAATGCACGAAGGTCAATCAGCTCACGAGTTGGTGGGCGATGTTCTCAAAGCCAGCGACCTCAATCAATTTTTAGTTGGCTCTGTCTGTAAATAAGTCATTGAGTAAGTAAGTCACTAAGTAAAGTAAGTAAACAAAGAAATGAGTGAACAGCCTGACGTATCAGCCTTTTGTCCTAAGGGAGATGTGCTCGTAATTGCCGAGCAAATCTTAGGAGACCTCCAACCGGTGACCCTTGAGTTACTTGGTGCCGGCCGTATTCTTGCCGACAAAATGGAACGCAATCTTAAGTGCCTAGTGCTGGGCTATAACTTAGGCGACATACCGCAAAAGTTAGTTGAAGCTGGCGCCGACGAAGTCTATGTGGCCGACGACAAAGAACTATTCTCCTATCGCACACTGCCTTATAGAAGAGTAGTAATTGACTTTCTAGATTCATTACCTGAAGCACCCCACACATGCTTGCTGGGCTCGACCACAACTGGCCGTGACTTGGCCCCACGTATTTCGGCTCACTTCGAGACCGGCCTCACAGCAGACTGCACTGAGCTTGATATCGGACCTTACGAACACAAAAGCAAAGTAGATGTCTCTAAAATTGGTCTCTATCCTAATTGTCTATACGCTATTCGCCCGAGCTTTGGCGAAAGTTTGAAAGCCCGAATTTTGGGACCGTGGAAAAACCCACAGATGGCAACCACTCGGCCTGGAGTGATGACTCCAAACAAAAACGAGCCTGGTCGCAAAGGCAAAATCACTACAGTTCCAGTCAAACTGATTCCTGAAGACTATCGCCTGCTCGTGGCCGATACAGTAAGAGAGGTATCTAAGGGCATTAAGCTAACTGAAGCAGATGTCATCATTGGTGGTGGCTACGGTTTAGGTAGTGCTGATGGTTTTGATTTGTTGAGACAGTTAGCCGATACATTTGAAAACTCAGCCATTGGTGCCTCAAGAAAAGTTGTAGACCTTGGATGGATACCTTATCAACACCAAGTTGGTCAAACTGGCAAAACAGTAAGACCAAAACTCTACATAGCCTGCGGCATTTCTGGTGCAATTCAGCACCGCGTAGGTATGTCCAAATCTGGCATGATCATTGCCATCAATAAAGATCCAGATTCGCCAATCTTCAAATTTGCCCACCATGGCATAGTTGGCGACATCTATCAGATCGTTCCAGAAATGATCAAACAGTTTAAAGAGATTCAGTCAGGAAAGGGGGTCGAGGCAGTTGTCGGATCGCATTGAGTATGACCTACTCCTAGTTGGTGGTAGCCCATCCAACCTCACTCTCGCTTACCGTTTCCTTGAATTAGCCAAGGGCAGCGATAAGCAGTTCACCATTGCAATTCTCGAGAAAAGCAAAGATTTCGGCGCCCATATTATGAGCGGTGCGGTCACTAACCCACACATCATTGAAAAAGTATGGCCGAACTATAAAGAGATCGGTTTCCCCATCGAAGCCACTTGTACTGAGTCAGAATTCTCAGTGCTGGGCGCTGAGAAGAAATGGGACATTCCTCACAAGCTCTATCCAAAATCTTTTGACAAAACCGGATATCTGGTTTTGACATTGAGCTATGTAGTTAATTGGATGGCCAATCAAGTACAAGAAAAAGCCAAAGAAGTGCCGAATGTAACTATCGACCTTTTCACTGGCTTCGCCGCTCACTCAGTAGCATTCGAAAACGGCAGAGTTGCCGGTGTTGCTGTTACTGAAGAACCGAAGTCTGAAGAAGACTATGTCTATGGCAAATTCACTTGTTTCGGCGACAAAGGCTTTATTTCAAGAGACGTGGTCGACCACTTTAAGCTGCGCGACAATCCACAAATTTGGTCTGTCGGCGTCAAAGAGGTTTGGCAATTAAACGAAAGTGTGGAAGGTAAAGTCTGGCATACTCTAGGCTACCCTCTACTGGATGGCACCTTTGGTGGTGGCTTCGTTTATGGCATGAAAGACAGCAAGTTGACTATCGGTATGGTAATCAGTCTTGATAGCCAAGACCCCAACATGAATCCGCAGCAAAAGCTGCAAGACTACAAGAAACATCCGTTCATTCAAAAGATGATCGCCGGCGGTAAACTTCTCAAATACGGCGCCGCTCTGCTTCCAGAAGGCGGCTATTACAGCTTGCCTAAGAAATTCTATGTACCTGGCGCACTGCTTATGGGTGATGCCCTCGGCACCCTCGACGTAAAATACCTAGCCGGTGTCGACCGCGCCATGGAATGCGGCTACGTTGCCGCCAAAGTTCTCCATGATGCCCTGGTCAAAGACGACACATCAGAAGCAGCACTGGCTCCTTATCAAAAAGAACTAGAAGACGGCTTTGTTATCAAAGAGTCTTACAAAAACCGCTACTTCCGTTGGGCATTTATCGAGAATCCAAAACTTTTGGGCCGTTACCTGCCTGACATCTCAAAGAGCATCGATAAATCAAATGCCTGGATTGGGATGCTCAAAGTAGGTTTCAAAAACCCTCTAGGCTCCTCCAAAGACGGCATCAGATCGCTTTCATTGATTGAAGGCAAAATTGATATTGGTCCAATCAAGTATGTAGAAGACTATAAGCACATCATTCCAGCTTGGGTACCACCTAAGTATGATGAACCTCAGAACTTCGACAAATCGACTATCTATTCAAGAGTTGATGCTGTCTTCTATGCTTCTACCAAGTACCACGAAGGCAACAATCACATTGATGAATTCAACGCTTCTACCTGCGTTAAGTGCATCAGTAAATACGAGGGCCTCGGTAAAACCACTCCTTGCGTCTCTGATTGCACGGCTGAAGTTCACCGCATAGACATCATTGAAGATGTAAGAAAGCACGGCATGTCGCTGGAAAACTGCGTGCATTGTCGCACCTGCGAAATTGTCTGCCCAGAAGTAAACCTCAGAGTAAAGCCAACAGCTCAAGGTAGCGGACCAGACTTCCTCGGACTATAACTAAAATATTGGCTGCCACTGCGGCGTGTCAATATCATTGAAGCCAACCACGCGCACGCCACCAATACGGTGACTTGCCAGTGCTCTATTGACCACTGGCACTTGACCGTCTGGCACAAAAATATGAGTGATATCAGGCTTTCTCAGGCCTAGTTTTTCAAACAGCCCGGTTCCAATTTTGAGCTTACTGGTGAGCAGTTCACCTGGTTCAAGGGAGCCAGCGTTCCAACTTTTTGCACCGGCAACCACATCGCGCGATATACCAAATACCACAGGAAAATCAGCCAAACTCTCAGGGCTATGACGGTGGTAGCAAAACGCTTCGCTGAAATTGCGGGTCATAGAGATTGCCCGACGTGGGAACTGCTCATCAGCGCTCTCGCCTGCCACTTGCTTGATACCACGCAGTCTTAGTTCTTTTGCCGGAAGTAACTGGCCTTCAGTAAAAATTGAATTAAGAGCACGAGAAACAGTGGCGTGGAACAAATTAGTCAACTTCTCGCTTGGCTCAAAAGGCATCCAGTCTGGCTTAGTACCATAGGCACGAGACTTGGAATGATAGTCTCCTGGCAAAGAAAGCTTCTGACCCAAGGCACCTTCATCAAAATTGAAAAATCTTTCGCGTGCTTTGCCTAAACCCATAAGAATGCTAAAAGTATCGTGCTCTCCCGAGATATCGCGCGGTGCAAGCTTAGCCATGCCTTCTTCAAACTCACTAGCTGACTTATAACTTGGGCGCTTCAGTGAAGCAGTGAGAGTGTCTCTAATGGCAGCTACCCTTTCAACGCTGTGCCCCTGTGCCAGCTCAGCATTGCTGTACGAATTTAGCCCCGGCTTGTCTGCTGTACCATGTAAAATTGCCAGCAGCTTCTCGGCAAACTTAGCTTGCTCTTCACCGATTTCATCATAGACATCGCGCCGGTCTCCCTTCGGTGTCTCTTCGTATTTCCTTTCTAGGGTTTCGATTTTTTTGATGTACTGCGGATACTCTCTTTCAAAAGCTGTAACTGGATTATTCTCGGCAGTGAGAGGCACTCTAGGTAACTCTGGCAATTTCACAGGATTAACAAAATCATTTAAGCGCTTAATTGGATGTTGTAAATTGAGTTCATTAAGAGTGGCGTAGTAAAGCCGTTTGCCTTCAGTCGCACCTTCTTGAATGTTCCACTTTGTGCGGTAATAAGCACTTTCAACAGCTGGTAACTTAGCCACTTTAACAACACCAGCATTAAAGGCATGGAAGCCGACGCCAAACGCTGCAAACTGACCGGCACTACTCAGAACTTCAGAACCTGTTGCTAGGCGATGTTCTTGAGTAAAAGCATGGCCATAGGCGGAGGTAACACCACCAGCGCCACCAGAGGTAGCATTTGTCAAACTCTTAGCGAGAAAATCATTCTTAGGCAAGAGTTTCACGCCCTCTAAGGCCTTTCCAGCTCCGCCCATGACAGCAAAAGTTGTGCCCGACACCAGAGCGCCTTCGAGCCGTCCTTGCAATAGCCCCTTATCGCTGGAGCTTGTCGTCAAAACTCCGCCATCAATAGCTCCTGCCAAAAACATCTTGCTGGCACTACCAGCCACGCCGTTGATGCTTTCTTTCATCAAAGGTTTGAGTGCCCCGTGGCTGGCTACGGCGAGAACACTGAAATCGACAATTAGACCGGCGATGGCGCCAGCTTCGGTAGCTAGGGTGCGCTTGCTTTCAACTCTCGTCGTCTTCTTCTCTCTATCACTGTCTTTGTCATTGAGCCCAACCAGCTGACGCACAGCATCAACAGGCTTTTCAATGGCGCCTTGATAGAAGCCCTGAGCGAAATCGACAGGGTTGATATTACTCACTATTTTTTCGCTAAGTGTTTCTTTCACCGGCCACCGCGCCAATACTCTTAAGTTCTGCCTAAAATAACTCTAAATCAACACATTTCCTATACATATATTGCCCCTTGAGACCACCCGTGTCAGTGGGGGAAATACGAAGTACAAGCTTGTTTTGAAAGAAATGCCTTAGACCTAATTCAGTGATTCTAAGCCTGGCTTAGCTTCTCGGTTGGCGTCGAGCTCTGCAGCAGGTTCATCAATTACCAGCTCAGCTTTAGGCTCCTGCTCTGCCTTAAGCTCTTGTTCACTCTTAAAGACTGGCTCACTGACAAATACGGGAATGACTGGCGGACGAATCCAATTAACAATACGATCGCCTCGACCGGCTCCAAAAAGCAGACCGAAAGCAAACCAGCCAAGTCGCCGCAAAAGGGTAAATCGGTCTTCGACTAGCACGGCGGCAAAAAGGTCACCACCTAGCAATATTGAGCTGATTAGAGTCAGGGCACTGCCCGCCACAATAGCTGTGCGCACGGTAATACCGGGACGGAAGAAATAAAGAATAGCAACGCCTAAGGCGAACCCAGCCACAGACAGCCCAGCATGCAAGAGCTTGACCATAAATATTGCCGATTCTATTTGAGTTTGCTCGGAGCCCATAGGTTCAAATTACCACATTGAGAGAAAAGTGGAACTATTCAATCCAAGAATAGTCTCCAGCGCTATAGGCAGAGCAAGTTTGCACTTGCGCCTTGTTAAGTGGAGAAATAACTATGTCTGGGAAAATGGATAAGAGCAATAACAAAAATCATAATAGCGCTGTTAAAGAGGCCAACGAGCCCAAACATAGCGTTAGTGAGATAAGAGAGCGGGCCCGTCGCCATGTCGAAGACGGTGCTGTAACGGCCGACTACTCCGCCGACACAAAAAAAGTAAACAAGATGCTCAATGAGTCTCTCGCCACAGAGTTAGTCTGCGTCATGCGTTATCGCCGGCATTATTACATGGCTCGCGGTGTCAATTCAGAAGCAATCGCCCAGGAGTTTCTAGCACATTCAAACGAAGAGCTGGCACATGCAGATAGACTAGCTTTGCGAATAGTCCAATTGGGCGGTGAGCCAGACCTAAACCCTGACACGCTAACTGCAAGAAGTCACGCTGAGTATGTAGTCGGGACCAATCTCAAAGACATGATCAGAGAAGATCTTGTGGCCGAAAGGATAGCTATAGAGTCTTATCGTGGCATGATTGAAGACATCGGCAATCGTGACTCAACCACAAGACGATTACTTGAAGACATTCTTGCCGTTGAAGAAGAACATGCCGACGAACTTTCTTCTCTTCTGCAGTAGAAGCAATAGCAATTAGAGTTACTAATTGGTTGAGCCATGCCCTGAGCCCCAGTCCTGACAGAAGCTCAGGGCATGGCTTTGTCTTAAACTTTGCTATCTTTCAAGAGCGTGTCGAACTGACCTAGCCAAGTTTCAACGTTCTCAAAATTTTTGCCATAGTCAAAGACAACGTTTTTAGACCGCGGTCGACTAACAACCTTTACTTGCCATTGATTCTCTGCCTTACAATTGAGCTCAACTTCCATCTCTTCACCACCGGAGCGCCAACTAGGGCCACTGGCAGCACGAGTAATCATATGCTCAACATCATCAGATACCCGAGTAACATAGGGCACTACCAGTAGTGCTTGACGAGCGGCATGCAAAACTTGCTTTCCTGTACCGACGACTTCAACTTCTCTAGTTTGCTCAAGATCCCAAATTTGGTGATAACGACCCTTGCTTAGAAAAACGTGAGCACTAAGGTCAAGGGGCAAGAGCACTGCGATGGTAAAAAGAGCGAAAATACCGCCAATAGTAAGACCAGCCATCAAACCATAGTGAAAGGCATTGGGTTCATTCTTATTAGTCAAGACAATAATCATTATTAAGAGGCCAATGCCGCCACCCAGCCCCAATGAGCTGACCAGTGCTGCACGAAATACTCTCAATAAATAGCTCGCCATTATTGCTCTTTTGCCAACGCTAGTGCCTTACTCAAAAGTTAGTCTGAAACTTCATCTGGCTCGTCAGCTTTGCTCAAACCGTCTTCTTGCCTGACAAACCAGCGCACAAATCGATAAATGATATAGCCAGGCGGCACCACTGCACTAAAGAACATTATTCGGTCTAATAGATGCAGCCAGCCTTTAGTTTTCTTCTTCCGACAACGCACAGCTATCCTCCTCATCTGAGAGTTTAACCCCTTCTGCCTCGATATCTTGAACGTCGACCATTTCAGGCTCAAGTTCTTCTACGTGTATATCAACACCAATATTGTCAGCAGACTGCTTTTCAGCTGAAAACTCATTCAAGACCTCCTGCATCAATTCAGAACCTACTTCATCAAGCAAATCTTGATCAGCAAGGGCCGCTTGCTCAGCATTTAACTTACCGGCAGCTGCGGCCAAACGTGCTTGTAACTTGTCGGCCTGGGTGCGCTTCGGGTAGAGACGTGCCCTACATTTGGTGCAAAAGCAATAGCTGTTTTCACCTAGATGACCAAAATCGCCAATCTTAAAACCAATAGGTAAATAGGCTTTTGTCGATACTAAACGACGATCCAGACCCTTCAGCCGCCTTTGAAAAATTCGAACGTACTCGTGGCGACAACTGGGCACGGCCGGAGTTGCTGCTGCTGGCGCCAAAGACGGCTCTTCAGTTTGCTGAGGAAGTGCGGCAGCAGTTAGCTCGCGCTTCTGCTCGTCGACTTCAGAGTTTGTTGATTCGGGATTGAAATTTTCTTGCATTACATCAGTTATACGATTTTCTACAACCCTTAGTGCTGCTTCACAACCGGAAATTCTTGCAGCAGTTTTCCCTTCCAATAGATGATAACGGCAAGTTGATGATCATCCTTAACAATATTCGGACAAGAAAAATAAAGGGTGCGCTCGGCCCCTGGCGCAAAGGCAATAGAGGAAGGATTAGCGACAGGCAAACTAACGGAGCCATTCGTGCGTCTTTTTGTATTATCGTAGAAAACTGCTGTCAATGTAAGGTCACTTACTGCTTCCCCCGAAATATTCTTGATCTTGATTTCACCTTCAGGAGTTAAGCTTCCTTTGACTAACCAGTTTCTCGAAGAAATCACCGATATTGGCGGCGTACCTGGGTTCCACTTATCAGTCTTGGCGGCCTCCGGTTTTACTTCATCTTTTTTCTGTTCTTTAATTAGCATAGCCAGTTGCTCAGCAACTCGCTCAGCATGGCCTTTTACAGACAAGGCTTCTTGAGCTTTATTTTCTTTGACGAGGATCGCACCCCAAGTGTTAAGCGTGCTCAAAAGCTGCTTCAATAATGAAATTGAGGCCTCCGGCTTTAGCGAAACAGCCTCTTCTAGAGAGCGAACCGCCCCAGGATAGTTCTGCAACTTCAAATTGAGACTGGCGAGCAGCTCATAATTTCCGAAACTCTTTTCTTTGTCGACTAGCTCGGTTAAAGCCTCTTGAGCACGCTCCAGATCTTTTTTCGCCAGAAGGAGGTCAATTAAGCGGTGGCGCACCTCCAGATTGTTACCATCCTGCTTACAGACAATCTCATAATTTTCAATCGCTTTACTAGTGTCTTTGCGTTTGCTGTAAAGAGCAGCAAGCGCTATGCGCGTACCCGGTTCGTCGCTCACCGTTAAGCTCTTCTCAAGCATAGCAACGGCCTGATCTTCATCTTTATCACGAGTCTCAGCCAAAGCAGCCAGTTGACGATAGCATTCAGCTAGGCGATGAGGAACTTGCGACTTCAATGGTTCATCTAAGCTATCAGCGTACTGCCATGCTTTACTGAGATGAGTAACAGCACTGTCAATGGCACCGTTGGCAAGATTGGCCTCAGACCAGCGCAAGTACATGCGCGCCCGACTATTTGCTAGCTCGGCTGGCTTGACTACTTGCAGAGCCGAATTGTAGAGACGTTCGGCTTCTTCATAGTGATTATGATTTTGGTAGAAAGTTGAGTAGCTATCGACAACCGGCGCTAAATTAACATCTTGACAGCGCACTCGAAAGGCAGTGTCTAGAGCAGTGCGCCCTTCCGCAAATCGATCAGTGGCTAAATAAGCCTGGGCCAACCAAGGGTAGACACTGACATCGGCCGGATTCTGATGAACTAGCTCCTCCAACAACGGGACAGCCGAAGCAGCTTTGTTAGAGCGCACCATGCTAGCGGCTTTTCCAAGTGGCGTTTCTTTCGGCGTAAAGACAATGTAACCAATCGCAAGAAGTGTGCAAACTATCAATCCAATCACAACAAAGGGAACACCCTTGCCCTCTTTAGGAGCACGAGTAGGATCTTGTTCTCCTTCGGGGGGAGAAGAAGAAGAATCGCTTCTAGAGCCGTCCTTACCGATCATTGATTTTCCGCTGACAAAAAAGGGAATAGCGAGAGACTAGACATCTTAAGTGGTATCAGAAGCTATAATATCGCTCAGCTATGACACAGGATATTAAGCTCACTCCAACTTGTTCATTCGTTGACATCGTCCCACGATCTCAGCCTCTGACTCAAGGCGAAAATCATTTGATTAAGGCGCGCACATGGGGATCGTCTTCAGATTGCCGCGCCGCTGTTTTGCTTGTACACGGGCTGGGTGCCCATAGTGGCTGGTTTGAAGCCCTTGCTAGGCGTTTAAAGGTGAAGAGAATCTTCGCTCTTGCCTACGATCAAGTTGGATTTGGCAAGCGCTCGGACCAAGTATTGATGATGAAGCAGCAGTGGCTTAACGACCTCAAGGATGCCTATGAGCACTTACGTGACACTGTTGGCGACCGGCCAATTTTTGTCATGGGAAATAGCATGGGCGCCGTTGTTGCCCTCAAGGCTCTAACTCAAATTAGCCCCTCCGGCCTTGTCATGTTTTCACCAGGATTCGACGGACATCCTGACATGTTCAAGCTCACCTACCGGGTGAAATCTATGGCCACAGCACTGCTGCAGCCTGATACTGAAATTGCTTTGCCATATACCACCGACCAAATCACTCGTGAACCCCAGGTGCGAAACTGGCTGGCTAATGATCCAGATCGCAAGTTTGTGCTGACAGCCCGGACTTTACTTGAATTGCTCAAGCTCACCCAAGAAACGAAGTCTTCACCACGTAAAATTCCGTGCCCAATCTATATGTTTACCTCGGGCCAAGAAACCATCGTAAACAACGTTGTCAGCCAAGCGATTTTTGATCGTCTCAATGCCCCAAGCAAAAGACAGCACTCATTCCCCGAGGCCTGGCACGATCTAATGTTCGATCCAGTTCTCGACGAACTAGTGGAACTATTGAGCACTTGGATGGACGAAGTATCAAAAGAAAGATTGTCGATCTCTTAACAAAATTAGCAGCTTATAATCCGCCGACGTCACTGTACAGAATGCCATGCTAAGGCCTAAAAGCAGGCTTTGGCAGGAGCAGATAATTTAGACTTCATTTGGCATACTGAAAACCTACTATAATAACGCCTGGTGGGAATCTGAGGTGCTTTACATGCTCGTAGATCGGAAGATATCCGATAGTATTACTGATCGCAATATAGCGGCAGTCTTCTTTGCTCGCGCCAAACAGCTCGACCATCTCAACTGTGTTGAGTACAAGGAAAAGAAAGAACCCTATCGCAGTATGAACTGGCGTGAGTTCAGCAAACTAGTGCAGCAAATAGCCCTTGGCTTGATGACTCTAGGCCTAAAAGCTGGCGAGAAAGCCGCTATTTTCTCCTCGACAACTCACTATTGGGTTGCAGCCGACATTGCCACCATATCTAATGGCGCTATCTCGGTACCTGTCTATCCCACTTCTTCGGCTAACGATATTGATTTCATTATCAATAATTCTCAAGCTAAAGTTCTCTTTGTCCAGAACGAAAGTCTTCTCAAACGGGCTCTAGCAGTAAGAGAATCAATTCCAACGGTACAGAAAATTGTGCTCTTCTTCTTGCCAGCTGATGTCAAATCAGTGGATGAACTAGCAGTTAAGTACAATTTGCCCAATGGCCTTCTTGCCGATATTGAGTCGGTACGCAAACTTGGTGCCAGTCTTGATACAGCTCACTTAAAAATTCTCGAAGACAGAATGAAGAGCACGTCGAAAGACGGCATTGCCACTATCATCTACACTTCTGGCACCACTGGAGTACCCAAAGGCGTGCCTTTGACCCATGGCAACATCATGGCCGTGATAGAAGATATGAAGCCAATACTCTCGGAAGATGAGCGTGCGGTCTATCTCTCCTATCTACCTCTTTCTCATATTTTTGAGCGCATCTGTGGTGAATTCTACTGGCTGACCCATGGCGGGGTTTGCGCCTTTGCCGAAAGCATTGAAATGATGGGACGCAATATGATCGAAGTAGAACCAACCACAATCTTGGTTGTACCCCGAGTGCTCGATCGCATATATGCGAAAGTCAAAAGCGGCATAGACGGTGCAACAGGACGCAAACGCAAACTTATCGACTGGGGCCTTGCAGTTGGCGCAGAAGTGGTTGAATGTCACGGAGAGGGCAAAAAAGTAGGGCCATTGCTCTGGATCAAACACAAAATTGCCGACACTTTAGTCTTAGAAAAATTGAGAGAGCGCATCGGACCAAATCTTCGAATTATCGTCAGTGGCGGTGCACCTGCAACCAAAGAAGTTCTGACTTTCTTCAATGCTGTTGGCATCAATACACTAGAAGGTTACGGACTAACTGAGACATCGGCTCCGACCAATGTCAACCGCATCGGTCAAGTCAAAATTGGCACAGTGGGCCCCGCCGTTGACTCAGTGCACCAGAAACTAGCTGAAGATGGTGAGATTCTGGTTAAAGGTCCAACCATATTCAAGGGCTACTACAACAATCCTGAGGCCACTGCTGAAGCTTTCGAAGGTGAATGGTTCAAAACAGGTGATATCGGCACTATCGATGCTGACGGCTACCTAAAAATAACTGATCGAAAGAAAGATCTGATAATCAACTCTGCTGGCAAGAATATCGCCCCCCAAAGAGTGGAAGCGGTATTAAAGACGGTACCATTCGTCACTCAGGCAGTGGTATTCGGCGATAAGCAAAAGCATTTAGTCGCTCTTATTACTCTCGATGAACAAGCAGCCTGTGACTTTGCCCGCGAAAGAAACTGGGAATTCGATTCTTACTTTGATCTAAGTCGCTCCTCAGCCTTGCTAGGCTTCCTCAAAAAAGAACTGCAGGTACGCTCTAGAGACTTGGCCGACTACGAACAAGTAAAGCGCTTCGCCATTCTCGCTAACGAGTTATCAGTAGAAGCTGGTGAACTGACAGCTACACTGAAGATCAAGCGTAATGTTGTTGGCCGCAACTACAAGTCACTTATTGATCAAATGTACAGCAGTCACGATCCAGTAGCTGCTGAGCATGAGAATCGCGAGTTAGCTGCTCTAGCCAAATAAATAGTGCGCACGCAGTTAACGTTGAAGAAGAAATTTGAATACCAAAACGGAGAGATTTTTCACTCAAAAATCTCTCCGTTTTATAATTAACTAAAGGGTAGGTTTTCGACTACGAAAGAGCTTTAGCCGATTCACTGCGCTCGGTTTTGTCGAGAGCGGCTACTTTAAGAACTCTAGAGCGGCCGGCTTCGAGTACGAAGAGAGCGCCGTCATGACCGAAAGCCACACCAGTAGGATTGACTAGACCAGTAAGGAAGGTCTCAGCCCGTCCTTCGCGATTTACACGAATGACTGTCCCAGCGCGCCCAGCAGTGATGTAAAGCCGATCAAGGCTATCCATCGCCAAGTTGCCGTCGTAGCCATCAGCGAAGTTGAAGCTCTCGGACTCGGCCACTTGAATGCGTGCTACCTCACGCCCATCTAGTGAGCGCTTGACCACACAGCCAGAGGCGTGTTCTAGACACCAGAGGAAGCCGTCACGCTCAAGAAGTAAGCCTTGGGTGCCGTGGCCAGGACCACCGAGCAAGACTTCATATTCACCGGTTTTGTCTATTTTGAAGACACCACCTGTGTTTGAAGGGAAATTAGAAACATAGACTTCTTCTCTGGCACCGATGGCGATATCAGACAAGAAAGTACCGCCGCCAGTAAGGTTGCCGTCGAGTTGGGCGAGAATACGACCAGATTTGTTGGGGTCAATCTTATAGACAGTGCCTTGGATAGTAGCAACGTACAGAACGCCTTTGCGGTCAAAACGCAATCCTGAAATCGTACTGTTGCCACGAATGCGAGCGTATTCACTCAATTGGCCATTGCCGTCGATAAACCAAACAGAACCGTCGCAAGAGAAGTAGATTCCGCCAGGACCAGCGGTCATCCGGGAAAAGCGATTGGAATATTGTGAGTTGAGCTGAGAAAGAATCCGTACAGCGTATCCACGGGGAGCATCAGGCAAGTCAATTACGGAAACTGACGAACCGCTCCCCTTAGACTCCTTTTCGGTTACTAGCGCTCCTTCATCATCTTCACTGACCTCAGCAGAGGTTATGTCGATGTGCAAAATTAAGTGCAAAGGAACGAGTATGCGGCGAATATGGATTTGACCGTCGCTCTCATGAGAATACGACTCGACGTCAATGTGGTCATGGTCAACAGAAAGCACTCGTCCGGTGACGGTGTTATGGCAGCCCATACCGTACCAGATTTGAATTTTCTGCCGGCTATCGACGAACCCCTGTAGCCTGGTCCTAAAGCTCATAGCAAATGTCCCTCAAAAACGCCTCGATAACTTATCAGAGCAAAAATTACCCTACGCTTATTCTTCTACCCATTCTTGACGATCAACAATCAATGCATGGTTCCAGAACTGCTCGATTTTATAAAAGCTTCTCTCTTTTTCTTGCAGAACGTGAACAATCACCGAACCGTAATCTAGTAAGACCCAACGGGCTTCACTCATGCCTTCAATCGACTTGCGCTTGAAATCATGGGCTCCAAGGGCCTGGTCTACGGCATTTGCAATAGCTTTGACTTGGGCCGCCGATTCACCACCGGCAAAAACAAAATATTCAGCTAAAACAGTTACCGAAGCCACGTCAAGGACCACTGTAGATTGAGCTAATTTGCTCTCACAGGCGTTGGCGGCAATAAATGCTGCCGTCCTAGCGTCTATTGTCTTGCCGTCGACGCCACTTGGTCCCAAAGGAGCCCCACTCAATGGATTTGACACTATCTTTGTTCCCTCAATGACTTCTCTTTACGCACCAAACCCACTGTTAAATTCACATTTTCTCCCTTATTTTGAACCTTAATGACATCTTTCTAAAAACCGCCTGGCAAGCGGCCTCTCTACAAGTATGACGGCAATTATGACGGCAAATGCTTATCAAGAGCGACAATTTATGCCAAGTCTCTTGTGTCAGCCTTACAGGTGCTGTATCTTTGTCCCTCACGTGGTTATTAGACCGCCCAGAATACACTTTATGTTGTACTTTTGAATTTAGGACCGGATACTAGGAGGAATCTCTGTGAACAAAGCAGAACTGGCTGCCGAAATCGCTGCTCGTACAAACACAACCAAGAAGTCCGTCGAAGAAATGCTTGCCGCTTTCACCGATGTCGTGACCGAAGTAGTAGCCAAAGGTGATCGTGTCACCTTGGTAGGTTTCGGAACATTCTTGCGCCGTGACAGACAAGCTCGCGAAACAAACAATCCACAAAAACCTGGCGAGAAAATCAAAGTGCCTGCTAAAAAGGTGCCTGCTTTCCAACCTGGCAAAGAATTCAAAGACACCGTCGACAAGAAATAGTCTACGGCTACTGCGAAGTGGTTTGAAGGAGCTAAAGGGGAGGGTCAAACCTCCCTTTTTCTATGACTTATTTTTCTGAGGGTAAATCTTGACCAACTGCTGAACTTGTCTCAGATTTAGTCTCCGGATTAGACTCAGGACTAGATTCTACATTTGTTTCGATGGGCAAAGCCTCAGGACCCACAGGTTTGGTTGTTGGCTCGGGGTCGCGCTCAAGAGCAGGCTTGTAGCCACCGACAAAAGTAGAAAATACCGTAGATAAGTCATTGAGACGGGGGTCGTGCGGGCATTCTTTCAAGCCTTCCTTGAGCCAGTTCATGGCCAAAGGCAATTGACCCTGGGTAGCGAGCAAACTGACCATACGTAAATAACCTTCGACATAGTGTGGCTTAGCTCGTAAACAATGAGCATAAGAGTCTCTGGCCAGAATGAAATCACCATCGGCCTCAGCTGCCTGAGCCAACTCAAAGAAAACCATAGCCTCCAATGTGGAAGCGCCGCCATTGCGCTGATTGCTGCGCGCTTGGTCAAGCAAATTAACAGATTCGGCCAGCTTGTCAGTAGCTGAACCGTAGTTGCCACGCAAACGCTCATTGATACCTTGATCGTAGAGTGCATATGAGCGGGCCATAAGTGAATAATTGCTCACCCTTGGGCCAATTCCCATGTCTACCGGTCCACCATCGCCTTGAGCAGTTGTAGCAGGGCTGGCAGCGTGACGTGAAGAAGCAGCATGTCTGGCAGCACGCGAGTTGGAATGGGCTCGGGTACTTGCTGCAGCTTTTCTGCGAGAGGCAGAACGACCGACGGCTGAATACCGAGAGCGAGAAGCTGAATGACGAGGGCGCGAAGCAGCCCGCCTAGCTGAAGAAGCTCTCGAAGCTGAAGAGGCACGGCTTGCGCCATGCCTCTTGTTTACATGAGAACTCGAACTCGCTGCTTTACCCTTTCGGGTCGTGTGCTTATTAGAGCTGGCCTCGACTTGCAAACAAGTCAGTACCAACCAACAAGCCAGAAGCAGAGCCGTCGTTCTATGGATTCTGTTGCTCACAAAGTGCTTTCTCTTCGTCGCTGACGCCTTTCATGGTCAAGTTGACACGATTGCGCTCGTCAATCTCTTTGACTTTGACGACCACTTTCTGGCCGACTGCTACAACGTCTTCCACTTTTTCCACACGTCTGTTCTCTAGTTGAGAAATATGCACAAGGCCTTCTTTACCAGGCAAGACTTCAACGAAACAGCCAACTGGAATGATTCTAGTGACACGGCCTGAGTAAACCACTCCCACTTCGATGCGCTTTACTAGGTTAACAATCCAGTCACGAGCAGCTCTTCCGCCTTCTTGGTCAACAGAACCGATGCGCACGGTACCGTCATCCTCAATATCAATGGTGGCGCCGGTCTCTTCAATAATGCGACGAATCATCTTGCCGCCCGGTCCAATTACAGTGCCGATATCTTCTTGGTTAATATGAACGGTAATGATTCGAGGAGCCCAAGGTGACATTTCTTCACGAGGAGCAGGCAGTACGGCTTCCATCTTATCGATGATGTGCACGCGACCGCGCTTGGCTTGATCAAGAGCAATGCGCATGATCTCAAGCGAAATTCCTTCGATCTTGATGTCCATTTGCAAGGCTGTGATGCCGTCTTTTGAACCGGTTACCTTGAAGTCCATGTCCCCAAGGAAATCTTCAAGGCCTTGAATATCTGTAAGAACGGCACAACGGTCGCCTTCAAGAATCAAGCCCATGGCGATACCGCCAATTGTGGCTTTGAGAGGCACACCGGCATCCATCAATGAAAGCGATGAACCGCAAGTAGAAGCCATAGAGGTTGAACCGTTAGATTCGAGCACTTCAGAAACAACACGAATCACATAAGGAAATTCATCTTGGCTTGGTAGAGCTGGAATCAAAGCGCGCTCAGCAAGCGCACCGTGGCCGATTTCGCGACGACCCGGTCCACGCATTGGCTTCACTTCGCCAACCGAGAAGCCAGGGAAGTTGTAATGGTGCATGTAGCGTTTTTCAGTTTGTGGATCAACTGAATCTAATCTTTGAGCGTCAGAACCAATACCCAGAGTAGCCACTGAAAGCACTTGGGTAGTGCCTCTAGTGAATAAACCTGTACCGTGGGTGCGAGGTAAAACACCACACTCAACGGTGATTGGTCTAACTTCATCGCAACGGCGGCCATCAGCACGAATGCCAGTATCGAGTACTTTGGCTCTCATCAGTTCAGCTTCGTAGTTCTCTAGATATTCAGCGATTTTGCCGCCAGAAACACCTTTCAACTCGTGACCTTCTTCAAGCTCTGCAATGGCGTCATTTATTGCCTTAATGGCAGCATCGATATGACCTTGACGCACCATCTTGTCAGTCACTGCATTCATAGAAGCCTTGAGAGCTTCTGTGGCCTTCTCAGCAACCAACTCTTTCAATGATTCCAAACAAGGAGGAGCAACAAATTCTTTAACAGTGCGGCCAACAGCTTTGACGAAGTCTCTCTGAGCTTCAACTTGCTTCTTGATAATTTGGTGAGCATAGTCAATAGCAGCAAGAATGTCTTTTTCTGTGACGAAATTGCAACCAGCTTCAACCATCATGATTGATGATTCAGTACCAGCGACAACCAAATCTAAATCTGAATTGTCGAGTTGGTCATATGTAGGGTTACCCACTAGTTTGCCATCAACACGGCCAACGCGAACGGCACCGACTGGGCCGTTAAATGGCAAGCCAGCTAGCTCAAGGGCGAAACTGGCACCAAGCATGGCAAGTGTGTCAGCAGGGTTTTCCATATCAGCACTCATAGTGGTAGCCACTATTTGCACATCATTGCGATAGCCTTCTTTAAATAGAGGGCGAATTGGACGGTCGATCAAACGACTTGTAAGGATGCACTTATCAGGTGCTTTTCCTTCGCGACGACCGAATGAGCCCGGGATGCGACCAACTGAATAGAGCTTCTCTTCGTAGTCAACAAGTAAAGGGAAGTAGTCGATACCGTCTCTAACTTTCTTACTCTCGGTGGCTGTTACCAAGACCATGGTCTCGCCGCAAGAAATCTCTACAGCACCACCAGCTTGCTTGGCCATGCGACCAGTTTTAACAACGATAGTCTTACCGTCAATGACAATCTCGGTTTGACGAATACCGGCACGTTCTTCTACTTGCACTTCTTCTTTTCCTCTATCTTCTTTTTCTGCTTATATAGCTAGTGCCTCTTCACTTGAAGGGCACAAAAATTCTCTGGATACCAATGAAAGTTCTCTATACGAGAACTTCAATAAAGCTAAAAACAAAAACGTCAAAAAACAAAAAAGGCGAGCCAAAGGCCCGCCTTTTAAAATTAAGCTATTAGCGTCTCAGTCCAAGCTTTTCAATCAGCTTGCGGTAACGCTCATTGTCTTCCTTCATCAAATATTGAAGAAGGCGACGACGCTTACCAACCATCATCAGAAGCCCACGTCTGCTGTGGAAATCTTTAGAGTGAGTTCTCAGGTGGTCAGTCAGTTGGACAATTCGGTCGGTGAGCATGGCGACCTGCACTTCTGGCGAACCAGTATCTTTACCGTGCGTTTGGTGGCCTTGGATGAGCTCTTGCTTGCGATCAGCTAAAAGTGGCATTACTTCTTTTCCGTCTTTTTAATAGATGTTCTTACGATTTTTTGGCGTTGGTAGATAATACCATATACAAACTTGATCGCCTGCCACCTGCGGGTCTCCGCCCACTTGAATTCTCTAAAATTAGCCAATCTTTTTCTCATCTAGCCAAAATTCGCTAAAAAGGAAACCCTTGAAAAAGTTCCGAATCAAAGACCTGTTCTTGAAATACCCGCTTCTTGACAAGTGGCGTGTACTCGGCCTTGCAGGCATTTTTAAATATGGAATTACGGTTTACGACCTGTCATATAGAGTGATGGCAATCATCCCAGAAGCTAGCCAAGCCTATATCAGAGCAAGCTCGGCCAACAGCGCCACAGCCAACGGACTCGACAGCTTGAAGCCTGCCATTTACGCCTACTTTCATGGCCAGATGTATGTATTACTTGGCCTCAGCCCACGGAACCGCATGAGTCTAATTGCCAGCAACTCCCGCGACGGCGAAATGATTGCCAGAGCGGCCGAATTCATGGGCTACGAAGTGGCTCGTGGCTCGCGCACCCACGGCGGCGTCAAGGGCGCATTCAATTTGATTAACGCCGCTGAGAACAATCGCAGCGTGTTATTTCCGGTGGATGGCCCCAAAGGCCCATTTGAGGTGGTTAAAGCAGAAGTAATTAGATTGGCCCAGATTACAAAATTGCCAATTATTCCAATTGTCTCGCAAGCCAGAACCCGTGATTTGATGAAATCATGGGATCGCTACAACTGCCCTTACCTTAATACTAAGATGGTTTACGTCTTCGGCGAGCCACTAGAAGTGCCAGCCGACGCTGATGACATCGCAAGAGAAAATCTGCGAGCCGATCTGCAAAACTATATGGTAGAGCTGAAATCAAAGACAAGCGAGTTCTTTCAACATGTAGAAGAGAAGTACTAATTCGTTATCTAGATAGAGTGGACGTAATCTAGAATGGACGTAATCTATATGTATATTCACGTAGAGACGTTTATCCCTGAGTAAAAATCAAATACACTTGCTAGAGCTTGGTCAACTTGACTGATCACAATGATGGTGAAGGAGAAATTTGGAAATGGCTGATGTAAAGGTCAACGTATATACACCGGCTGGCAAGCAGGTTGGTTACTTCGTCAACCCAGAAGTAAAAGCGTACCCAGCTGGCGACTACGAGATAAGCGGCGATTTCTTCGAACCCACAGGCGAAAAACCAACCCGCATCGACTTTAATCCAGAAGCCATGCCCTATACAGCCGACTTGGGTGATTGCTGCAATAACAACCCCAAAGTAAGCCACAAAAAACTTTCATCAGTTTATGTTCAAAGTGGCCGCCAACCAATAAGAATGAGCGGCCAAGGCAAATAAATTTCAAACAAAAGAGCAGCGGTTCGAGGGAAACCTGCTGCTCCTTAGTTTTATTAACTTGTGGGCTTACTTCGCTAATAGTGCTCTATTACCTAACGATGCATGGGCTGGGGGGCTTGGTGAGGGTCAGGGTCTAAAACTGTAACAGTGGCCACAAGTTCGGTTTCGTCTCTTCTCTAAGTAGATTGACAACACTCGGGTTGCCGTCTCATATTGCAGTTATAGCAGCAGCTTGGAGGGGGCAGCCTATAGGTGGGAAGATAATTCAATATAGGCTTTCTTATGTTAGGTTGATAACAGGTGCGCCCATGATCTCTAGAGATTGACTCTATATATTGACTCTAATATGGATGACTAACTTGGAAGATGAAAGACCAGTCGCAATAGAGCCCAAGGCGGAAACATCCGACGCCGATATTGCTGTGCAAATTCAAAGAGAGCGCCGCGTGCTCTTAATCGAACCAATAGAAAAAGACCTGCAACTGGTGCGCAAGGCCATCATTTCGCAATCTCCTTTATATGACGTTGATGCCGTTATCAGCGCCAAAGAAGCTCTAGCCCGCATCAAGACAACTTCGTATGACGTTTTGGTAGTCGACAACGACCTACCTGATAGCAGCGGCGTCGACTTAGTTACCTCTCTTGTAGCTCTGGCGCCCAATTCACCAATCATCGTCATCACCAGTATTGATTCTCCAGAACTGGCCCTGAAGCTGCTTATCGCTGGCGCCAGTGACTATCTGCCAAAAATTGGCGAGTATCAAAAGTTTCTACCGCGCATGATCACAACAAACTTGCAGCGAGCCATCATTATTGAAAACTTGAAAGAAATGTACGACCGCGTAGAGAAGTCTTCTCGAGACGAAGCGCTCTTTAACCGTTTCGTTGTAAATGTTCACGGTTCACTAGATCAGGCCGATATTTTGGAGCGCGCCACAGAAAGCCTACTGAAAGAGTTTGAAGCGTCGAGAGCACTAATTTGTTTGATTGGCGACCCCGATAACACGATGCGTATCGTCAGACAAATGACGACCGACAGCATGACGCCGATATCCGACAAAAGCACGCTCTTTTCTAAATATCACGACCTATTGTTAGACGTTGGCGAGCGCCGGCCACTAATGGTGGTGCAGGATGATACTTTTGCCTTCGCTAAAGATGTGCGATTAGAGCTAATCAACTACAAAATTAAATCGATGGTAATGGTGCCCTTGGTTTATCGAGGCAAGCTGATGGGATTGCTACACCTTGATGCACACAATGATTCAAGAATGTGGACTGTACGCGATATCAACTTACTTTCACGCATTGCCAACCAACTTTCGATTGCACTGAGCCAGGCTAAGCTTTATCAAATTGTCGAAGCTCAGAGCACTTCAATTAGCAAATTAACAGACTTGTGCAGTCAACTCACCCAAGTTGTGCACAGCACCAAAGAATTGACAGAGCGCACAGAGAGCCGCGAGAAGGTGCGAATTAAACTCAGCACCAGAGAAATCGAAGTGCTGAAGCAAGTAGCTCTTGGTCTATCAAATAGAGAAATTGCCGAAGAGCTACACATAACAGAAGGCACCACCGAAGTGCATGTATCGAGACTGAGAAAGAAACTAAACCTAAGTACTCGGGCGGCTCTTGTGCGCTACGCCTATGAGAATCACTTGAGTTAAGGCGACTCAAATTCAAATAGTCCTATCCAAATTGGTTAATAACTTCCGGGCATGCCCCGAAGTGTTTGCAAGTTTTAGTGCCACGGTAGCTCAATGAAATTTCAAAGAACGACTTTCTCATCGATGTGCAAATCGGGACGCTTGCTTTTAATTGATTGAAGACCAGCTTTTGTCAGGGCCGGGCAACGATTGAGCAGAATTGTCTGAATTTGCGGTATTTCACTGATGGTCTTTAGTTGATCATCGCTAATTGGGCAGTCTGTGAAACTAAGCAAGTGGAGACTCTTGCACTGGCCCAGAGTAGTTAGGGCTTCTGCCGAAAGACCTTGGCCACACTTATATAGATAAAGAGCTTGCAAATGCGAATTGCCTTCCAAACCCGTAACTATCGAGTTGACATTGGGGAAATATTCTAAACTCAGTGAGTAAATTCGTTTGAGAAAACTGCATTTCTCAATTTGCTCTGCATTGATACAACTGCCTGAAACTGAAAACTTTGTCAGCTCGTGATGGTCATCTATGGCCTGAAGGCCAGCCTTAGAGACTGTTACTCCAGTAAGGTCGACATACCTCAGATCATTCCATGAACTAAGAGACTTGATGATTTCATCACAGGACATGGTGCCATTCCCGGAAAGTTGGATACCACTTATTAGAGTCGGCTCAAATCGATGTAATAATTGTGGTCTTGCCCAGACATGGACATCGGTTTTCTGAGTACGATCTAGGCACAAAACAATAGTTTTGTCTGATGGAATTGGCAGATCACCTTTTGCTGTAACTTCTTTCTTTTCTAAAAATAAATCCTTGTCCGCGATGTTGTTGGTACTCGTCCTAAGTCTGCCCACAACAAAAGGAGGGAAATGAATGATTTTCTCCTTAATTGAAGCATCGGGATTGGCGCTGCTTGTAATCATTTTTTTTGAGGCGAGATACTTGTCTACCTGCTCCAGGCGCTTTTCTTTTTCTTTTGGCTTGCTTGCTTTAACTATGAATATGTCTTCGTCTTCACCTTTTGGGGGTAGCAAATCATGCTCTTCTCTTTCAGTCGACTTTTTTGAGTTGCTTGCTATTATTTTTGCACCGCCAGTGGCGTCACTTTCTGGATTGCTGGAACTGGGCAATGGCGCCGTATGTTTTAGAACCATCGAGAAAAGAAGCCCAGACGGAATCAAAATCCCAAGAGCAAATAAGATAATTGCAAGATCTTTTTTTGCAGAACGGTTGATGTGGGTTGTCGTTGTTGTTGTTTCAACTTCTTTGATATTTTCAAAACCTATTGAGCGTATCGTTGAAGAGATAGTTTTGTTTTCTGAGATGCGTTCTAAATCATGAAGGACTTCCTCCATATTCTGGTATCGCTTCTCTCTGTCTTTTTCAAGCAGCTTGCTTACAAGGGCTTCAAGCTCAGCGCTGTAATTTAAACCGCTAGCTTCTCTTAAAGTTGGCGGTTCTTGTTCCAAGTGCATCATTACCGTCTCGGTAGCTGAGCTGCCCCTAAATGGTGGACTGCCGCAGAGAGTTTCGAAAAGCGCACAGCCAAAACTGTAGATGTCAGTTCTGCGATCGAGAATCTTGCCAAGACACTGTTCAGGGCTCATGTATAAGGGGGTGCCAAATACTTGTCCTGTTGCAGTTAGTTGTTGCCTTTCTTTTTCAGTAAAATCAACTATTTTAGCGATGCCAAAATCCACCAGCATGGCATCGTATTTGGAATCAGGAAAATCACTCTGCGATTTCACAGCCCGTGATTCTATGAGCATTATGTTACTTGGTTTAATATCTCTATGAATAACTTCCTTGCTGTGAGCATAGTTAAGTGCGGATGCTATTTGAGTGAAAATACTGAGTAAGTTATGCAAATCAGGTGTTTGATTTGACTTAATCAAATCATGCAACGATACGCCGTCAAGAAGATCCATTACGTAGTAAGGATAACCAGTTCCATCCACACCCATGTTGAAGACTCTAACGATATGGCGGTGATCAAGCCTGCCAATGGCTTTACCTTCAGCTAAGAAGCGCTTCCAGTTTTCCTCTGTAATTTTCTCTGGCGCTAGCATTTTTAATGCATAATCTTTACCGATTATTATGTGCTCGGCCCTGTAGACATTTCCCATGCCACCACTACCGAGCAAACCTTTTATTCTATACGACTCACCAACCACAATATCTTGAGGCAAATCTAGGGCGAAGGTATCATGCTGGTCTTGATTTTGATAAGCAGACATTACTTACCGTCCACACAATTAGTCTATTTCAAAGTTTTTTCCCGCTTCTATGCTAATCAAAACAAGCTTTTGCTTGAATTCCTGATTCAAAGCTGCTTTAGGCAAATTTTGAGCAACTCTGCTCATTACTTTCTATCTAGGTAAAGATCGCGCAATGCTTTTTGTCCCGAGGCATCGATGCTCAACCCTTCGGCAAAGTAATTCTCTATAGTCCCGTAGCGCTTCTGCATTTCGTCAAACGACGCTTCCAGGTGCTCGGACTTCACCCCGAACATGGCTACCGGAATGGCACGGTCGCCTCCGCCTGCGACGAAACTGTCAATCGCCGCCTGGTGCCGAGGGAGGGTGTTTTCGTTGCTGCGCATGAAGTCCGCCATGACTGTCTCTCTTGGCACACCCAGCAGCGTGAGCAGTGCGGCAGCTGCCCAACCAGTGCGGTCCTTGCCGGTGGTACAGTGAAACACAGCGGGTAGCTTCTGGCTATTGGCCAGTGACTGGAACAGCTCGCTGTATGACTTCTGTGCGCTTTCCAGCGAGACAAACTCGCGATAGTGTTCGATGAACAACGCATCGATCTTGCCGTCGCCGAGTAATGCGTTGGCCTTTTGGGGCTCATCCATGAGCTCTTGTAGTTCCGTGGGCCCGGTGAGCTTGTCGCCAGCCAGTACGTCTAGTAAGTGGCACTGCACTCCTTGTGGCATCTGGTCTGGTTTAAGCATGGCCTCGGAAGTAGTACGCAGGTCGTAGTCGTTTTTGAGGCAGAGACGATCAAGCTTCTTGATGTCTTCTGCGTTCATCGGGTTGAAATTGTCGGAGCGGTAGACCAGTCCGCGGGCGACGGTCGCCCCGTCGCCGGTCTTATAGCCGCCTAAGTCGCGAAAGTTTGGCACGGAGGGGATTCCCAGTGCTTTGCCAAGGCTCGCGCCAGGGCCGTCTGGCGATTCGTGAACGAATCGACTGCTCACGCAAACATCTTTTCTTTCACGGCATCGTAAAGCGCCGATAGGTTTTGCTCAGGTACATTAGCGCGGATAGCTTTGTACAACTCCTCGTCGGAGAATGTGATGTGCTTGCGGACAGCTTTCAATAATTTGCCAAGATTGGCGCGAAAATCTGAACTGTCAATGTGGTCCATTACAAGATCATCAATAGCATCAAGAATTTCTTTGCGATCTTTTAGGCATTCCGCTACGGTTGCTTGCATAGACGGATAATCTTGAATCTCGGCCAGTATAAAGGTTTCCTGTTTCTCAAAATGCTTTGCTATTGCATCAAACATTTTTGTAGCCCTAACAAAAACTCTTTCAGCAGACCACTTATCGTAATTCTCTTCAAGCTCTGAGAGTCTTTCTTCAATGTATTTATGTTCTTCTTCGAAGTATTTAAACAAGTCCATTTCTAACCCCGATGCCATCTTTTTTTTGGCTGTTGCTACTTTCCTATGCTGTATTAAAATCGGCGCTGTTCCGCCAAAAACTTTTATCTACAGAGTGCCTCTTACGGGGACGCTTTTCTCATTTAAGAGGCCCGTTTTGAAGAGTGACGCACACACGAACTCTCTTCTCTTCAGCCAGGCTATTGGTTAGATACTTACACGACAAGACTTGGCCAGCACTATTCAATTCGTAGAGTAGCGGAAGTCCCGTCGGGATATTTAATTCAACTACTTGCTCTGGCGTGAGCTTATCGAGGTACATCACAATAGAGCGAAGGCTATTGCCATGAGCTACCACCAACACATTCTTGCCGCTCTTGATGTCAGCTAGAATCATTTTGTTGAAGTACGGCAGTGTCCTAGATGCGGTGTCCTTAAGGCTTTCTCCATGTGGTGGTGGCACATCGTAAGAGCGGCGCCAGATCTGTAATTGCTCGTTGCCATACTGCTTTGCCACCTCGGCCTTGTTAAGGCCCTGCAGGTCACCATAGTGGCGTTCGTTGAGCGCCTTATCACGCACCGTTGGTAGTTCACTACCACCGCGCTCTTTGAGTGCGATGGTGGCTGTGTCAACTGCGCGTTTCAGCACCGATGTGTAAACCATATTGATGGGGACCTCTTGAAGAAGAAGCCCGGCGCGCCGGGCTTCTTCTTCACCCTTCGGAGAGAGTGGCACATCTACGCACCCGGTAAAGCGATTTTCAAGATTCCATTGCGATTCACCGTGGCGCAAAAGCACTAGATTAGGCATTTTTGCGTTGCCGCTACTTAACTGCAGCGTGCGCTGAATGCGTATCGCTATGTGTCATTGTTGTCTCCTCTTGATACTTAATGGCATGAAGGAGATTTCCATGGCCGATATAAGCTTGACAGGCAGCTTCTTTTAGATTCCCTTCTTTGTGCATTTTTGCAGCTTCACGATGATGTTTAGCGGCAAGCTCTAAATACTCTGCACACTTAAGGTGATTTTCTTCGGGTTTCTGCATTTTGATATTCTCCATTTTGTATAAGCAGCCGACATGAGCTGCCTTGCGATCTTGGGTAAGCACACTTCACTGAGGATGCTCTCCTTGGCTTATTAATCTGGGCTTTTTTCCATCTCAACTCCGTGTTAGTAGTCCATGATCTTGTCAGCGTTCACTACCATATCGCCAAGCTCACCTTCGCTTGCAATGCAAGCGTTTTCTCGTAAGTTCTTGCTATCCAAGCCTGCCGCTGGAGCACAGTGAGGACAAACCAGAATTTTGCCGCCATCCTTCACGAAAGCATCGAAGTAAGTTGAAACCGGCTCACTGCTACCCCAACGCAAATTCTGCGGCTGTCGCTTGTCTGCCAAGCGCACTCCTTCAAGGTCCAAAAAGAGTACAACCGGAACCTTGCGCTTTTGAACTGCATTTGAAAGCTTTAGCGCCATGGTGGTTGCGTGAAGATTATCGGAGAAGTGCGACAGGTGAATAACAGTAGACTTTATCGTCTCTGCCCCGAAGGCCGCATGCATGTTCGTCAACACTAAAAGGGTAGCGATAGTTGTCGATTTTCTGAGAACCATATTTCTTTTATCTCTCCTTGTTCATGGGCATCGGCAAGCGGTCTTTTTTGGACAGCGACAGTACTCTTCTTGTTCCACTATGTTACGAAACTGTCATGAAAAGCCTTACAAGGCCATCGCCCGGCTTAGATCGTTTGTAAGTGCGGCGTTGGTATGGAGTGTACTGGGTCCGAACCAAACACTACCTCGGTCGAACGGTTGATTCTTCAGGGTGTTTTGAACACAGCAATTTCGCAAGCTGGTCATGCAAGTGTTGTGCTGATTAGATAAGGTCTATGCCTACGAAGTCGCCTATACACCCCTCGATAAAGCAATTGGGCTACACTCGAATCAGTGTCACCATCACCCAATGGGTACCCGGGGGACGGGATGCTAATCAGGAACAGCAGGGCTTGTTATCCGATCTCTCTTCAACGTCTTTCTCTTCAACGTCTTTCTCTTCAACGTCAAAACGATCGCTGTCTGATTTGCGCAGTAATTGCCAAAGTTCATTAATGACTCTCTGCGAATCATCTGCTTTCACCGCTTCCACGACGCAAGTATTCAGGTGCTGCTTGAGCATAAGCTGAGCAGTCTTATCCAGCGCCGCTTGCACCGCCTTGAGTTGATTTAAAACATCAATGCAATACTTCTCGTCCTCAACCATTTTTTGAACTGCGTTCAAATGCCCAGACGCTTTTGCCAGCCGGAGAATGAGGAGTCGTTTAGTTTCACCAGTGATTGCCATTGTTCTTGCTTAAATGAACATTGGCACCTATTTAGGCGCCAATCGACTATATATAGAACAATATGATAGCCTCAATCCGTCAATTTCAGGCAGTAAAAAATGCTTTGTTGCAAAAACTCAGAGACGGTGATCAAACAAAAATGCTTGGCCGTTCTTTGTGGGTCCGACAAGGTATACGCAGCAATGCGGCTGCTTGCGACGGTGCCGTTTTAGATTCAGGAGGTAGCACCAGGCGCAAACCGAGCCTGGAAAAGATTGTCAGCGGGTGGTTCTAGGGTGGCTATTTTGTGCTCATCTATAATTCTCTATGTCAACTTCTTGCGGACTGAGTCTTTTTCACACATCGCTTTAAAGCTCTTGTCGTGGATAATAAGAAACGCAGTTTGTGAGTGAGCACAGTGAATTGGCGCAGAGGCAAGGTCAAATCCGGTCAGATCATTACAAACGAAATGTTAGAGACTCAACGTCAAAAGGAAGCAGGTTAGGCCTTCAAAAAGGCTAGATACCCCGTGTTAATCTAACGGGTATATGAGTCAATTAAGCAATCAAACGACTACTTAGATTTGAAAGAGTTACAGTGAAAACCAACATCCTCCCCCACTCTCTAATGTCGCTTCTTGTTCTGGCAGCTGCCAGCGCCGAACCCACAGCGTTAGCCCAGCAAGCCAACGGCAACAGCGAGCAAAAGGTTCTGCGCAGTCAAACAATTGAGTCGCTAAATAAGCAGTTGGCCGAGCTTGAAAAAGCAGCACCAACCACACCGACAACAGGCGCTACGACACTAAGTGTTAAGGCAGAAGGCCTTGCCCGGCAATTTTATAATCTAGGCGCGCTACCTGCTAGTGGACGCGCCTGGGCACTAGCCTTAAAGACAAGCACAGACCCATTGAGACAATCTGCCATCTATTCTCAATGGTCCGAACAAGAATTAGCTTCACCAAAGCACGCGGCCGAATTAAAGGAGTCAGCCCTTAAGGCGTTAGACAAAGAAGCAATTACTCTAGTAATGAAGAAAGACGCCTTCCGCAATCTCATCAATTTTTATCGCACCCACAATGAGCCCAGTAAGGCCGACAAGGTTCAAGCCCAGTTTGCAAAGCTCATGGGTACTGATGATCCCAAAATTCTCTTTCGCAAAGAAAAGATTTGCCTAGGTTGCGGCATGGGTTAAGCGGAATAGGCTAACCTATGGCTTAAATCACAGCGACTCTACGAAATATTCCGACGAATAAGATCTATCACCATCGGTGCGGCTATAAAACCGATTGTGCCTGCTAGTTTGGCTCTGGCACCACCAAAGCGGTAAGCAGCATAGGTCAATCCGCCGGTAATACCAACATCAGAAGCAACAGTTAAACCATTCAGCCAACTTGGGCGGTGGTATAGATTTGCAACGTCTTGAGCTTCTTCTGCTATACCACTGACAAATGGATTCTTGCCCAGCAATTGCCTTTGTGTTTGAGTGCGATTAACGACTGCTGGATTGCCACTAGGATCGAATTTAAGATCAACGTTAAACTGTCCTGGTGAGAGCAACACTGTGCGCATCCAGCCAGGCAATGGGTTTTCCATGGTGGCACGATAGATGCGACCGTTGGCACCATTTGGACCATCGGGCAACTCTGTTATACCTTGAATTTTGCTGTCAAGATTGTAGCCACCCACTTGGGCGTGCAATGTGATGCCATTGATGTTTCTCAGCTCTGGGTAACCATTAGCTTTGGCGAGATCAAAAGAGGTTTTGCCTATTTCAATTGACTTGAGAGCACCAACTCCAAATTCTACTTGCAAAGGAATATCTGCCTTCAACTTGCGATCAATAGTGATAGTGTCATTCTTCTTTGAAATCAACGTGGTGTTTTGGATAAACTTGTTTACTGGATCGTTAAAGGCCACATGGGTAGATTTAGTTATCTTGTCGAAGATTCGAGAAGGACTAATTGAGCCGTCTGAAATCGTCAGAGCGGCATCAAAAATGTTATCCACATCTTGCTCAATACCAGCAACACCGCGCTTCTTTACGGCAGCCTGCAATTGCTTGACTGTAGTTAATTCTTCCACCGGCACGCTAGTTCTTACAGCAACATTGTCACTTGGTTTAGGCGGTGTCGGCCGAGGGTGTGCTTCAAAGAAATCCCAAACTTGCTGCAATCTATGGGCCGGATTGTCGAGAAAGTGATCTACTCCAGCAAGAGTAATATGTTCAACTGCCGTGCCGTTTGCCGGATTAGTTGACCGCTCAATAGTTTCAATGCCGTTTTTAACTACTATCGGTTCAGCGGTGATACCGGCTAGCTTGCGGTAGTAGTCAGTGCCAAAATGCGCAGGTTGAAACAACGGTACGCCAACATCGGTCAAAACCGGCGGAGTATCAGTCATGCCATTGTAAGGAATAATTCTGTCAGCGGTGCCATGAATATTAATCATTGAAAGTGGCTGTTTTGGTGCTGGTTCTTTACCACTCATTGTCGAGCTCAAAATGCCGATACTAGCAAGCGTGCCTGACAGTGCGGCAGCGGTAGAGTAAGTGAGCATACCACCGTTAGACATGCCAGCCATGTGGATGCGCTGCGGGTCAATATTTGCCTGCTTCTTAACCGCCTCGATAATGTCACCCATAAATTTGACATCACCGGCCTTCTGCCCAGGCAGTACCAGCCCGTTGCCGCTCTCCCAAGTGCGCAGGTCTTTTACATCAAACCAATTAACCGAATCAGGATAGACTGCGATAAATCCTTCTTTGTCCGCCAGCTTATTGGCCTCAAACATCTCCTCAACATCTTTGCCGCGTTGTGACATGCCAGCCGCCAAAATCATCATGGGCATTGGCTTATCAGCGTCATAACTGGGGGGGACGTGCACATTAAAACTGCGCCTACGACCTTCTATCTGCATGGTCTCGACATAATCGCCGGGTCCTTTTATCTTGAAGATTGAAGCATCGCTTGCAGGCAATGCTTCAGCTGATCGAGGCTTAGCGGTATCGGGAGCAGTATCGGGAATGATATTTTTTGCAGCTGGCTGGGGCTGGTCTGACTTACCAGCCGGAGCCGTTTTGTCAGGCTGAACAGTATTGAGCACAACACTAGGATCAAAATCGCTTTTTAGATAAGTGCCGAACCTCGACATGAAGGGCGCCATGATATTTTTGACCCAGGCGGGGTTACTCTCGATAAACTTAGCAACATCGCCAGCATCAGTGAGGGCATCGCGCAACACCAACCCGGGCAAGGTTGTATCGACACTTTGAGAGAGCGAATGCAACACTTCACTGTCACGGGGATAAGCAACTCGGCCTCTGGAATCAACCGAAAAATTCAGCGGTAAAGTGCTAGGTGAGTTGAAGACCTTTTCCACCTCAGGCGGCAATGGATTATCTACCTGTAGTTGATAGTGCGTTCTGCCGCCAGGCTCTTTGTTAATGGCAATACTTCTAACGTCAAGCTTTTGATCGCGGCCAAAAGTGTGAAAGCTAAGCTTAACACCGCTAACTTCGGTCAGATTCTCGCTGCCATCGGCAGCAGTATTCTTTTTGAAAGTCGGGTTCTTCGCTTCCAGCGACTTCAGGACCAGCTCATGGTTTAGATACGAGTGATTGAGTGGAACGGTAAAATTTTCTCTAATAGCCAGCACTTGATTCGGCTTGGCTCCATCGGCAGTCTCTGCGATACCTGAGAGAAATCGCTGCATAGTTTGTGTTGGGTGTGCAACGTGCATAGACTTTTGCCCATGAGGGCGGCGACCGGGAGCGTCGGCTTTGGCGACATCAGCTTGAGCGGCACTCGCAAGAAATAGACCAAAGCTCGAATGAGTTTCCTCAAACGGTCTGACTTCCGGCTTTTCCAACCGAGAGTGATTCGATAGTGATTGGCCTTGGTCCAAGTTAGCTCGCTAGGTGTAGGTTTGGGTCGGGGGTCACCTTGGAGCCTTGATAATGAAGCTTTTTGCTCAGTTACACACTGTGGTATATACGCACGGGCAGGTTAATTTTGCCATTTTGCACTCTTTCTCCCCCTAAGCTAAACTGCTCTAGGCTCTGGAGAGACGCTAATCGCAAAATCTAGAATTATACCTGCACCGAAACCAAGGCCAGGGGCGAGACCTAAACCGAAGCTAGGCCTATCACTGATGCTGCAAGAAGATTTCTTAGCGGCCACATTACCGTTGTTCAGCAATGACGAAGTAGAAATATTAGAGTGGAGCCCTGATATCGGCTGGGCGGCTCCGGCTATCCCTGAATGGGCTAACGAGCTTCTAGATTTTTACAGCTCTGCCGATAGCTTGTATGGCCATGGTGTCAACTTCTCGCCACTTAGTGCCGAATGGACAGACGTTGACACCAAATGGATAAAAAGCCTTGAACGTGAGTTAGATAAGCGAAAGTTTGTTCACTTTTCTGAGCACTTTGGTTACTCACGAATAGGGCAGCTGCAACAAGGTGCACCACTGCCAGTACCATTCACCGCCGCTGCTATAGAAGCGGGACAATTTAAATTAGTGAAACTAGCACAAACCACAGGAGGAAGAATCGGTTTAGAGAACCTTGCTCTAGCATTCAACAAACGCGATGCCAGGCAGCAAGGTCGCTTCTTAGACGAGCTACTAAAACCATTTGACGGCTTCGTTCTATTAGATCTGCACAACCTTTATTGCCAAATGGAAAACTTCGGCCTATCCGCAGAAGAACTACTGGGAACCTATCTACTAGATAGAGTTCGCGAGCTCCATATCTCAGGCGGTTCGTGGAGCACGTCACAACAAGAGCAAATTCGTCGAGATACCCATGACAATGAAGTTCCAGACGAGGTGCTCGCCCTATTGCCTCTGGTGTTGGCCAACTGCCCCAATGTTGAAGCCGTCATATTAGAGCGCATCGGCGGAACTATGCCTACGGCCGAGCAGCAAGCTCGCTTTAGAGACGACTACCGAGCTATAGCACAGCAAATTGAACAGCACACGCTAAAGCAAATTGGCGCAGGTGAAAAGGCAGGGGATATTGCACAGAAGCATCTTACTCTGGCTGAGCTTTCGGAAGGCAGCGTAGACAAAAGCACAGAATGCAGTCCAAGCGGCGCCCAGGCTGAAATTCTGCGATATCAAAGAAAACTGCTGAAGCTGCTGCAATCGGAGCAAACACCAGAAGAGGTAATCGCAGAACTAAGTATGACCTTTGAAGGTGAGCTGGCAGAGTATGCAAGCTTGAGCCAAGCGAGAATGATTGCAGTGGGCCAAGAGCTGGTGAAGAAGTGGAGCCAATGAAAAACACAAGCGAAATTGCGATTGCGCAAGAATCAGAGAGGCATTGGAACTTTTGCCACTCAGCTTAGTCCATGCGAGGGTCACCCGCCCCCTGAACATACCGGTGAAAACAAAGTGCTTACTGACGATAAAAATTTGCGCACAGGCAAAACACTCTGGCGCTCAATGCGCGTGCCAACAATATCCACCGAGAAGCTGACCAAAGATCAAAAGGCTGACGTTGTAGTCATCGGCGCTGGCATTACAGGTGCCATGGCAGCCAGTCAGCTCAGTGCAGCCGGTTTCTCACTAATTCTACTCGACCGGCGCGGGCCGTTGAAGGGCGCGACTTCTGCAACAACGGCCCTACTGCAATACGAGATTGATCAACCGCTGATCAAGTTGCGCAATCAAATAGGAGAGCCCAAGGCTGTGCGTGCCTGGCGACGGTCAAAACTAGCATTGGACAGCCTCGCTGCAAAAATACAATCACTAAAAATCGACTGCAGTCTGCGACAAGAAACGTCACTGTATATAGCTGGCAATATGCTCAATGCTGAAGCTCTCAAGCAAGAATGTCAGCTGAGAAACACTATTGGGTTATATACCGACTATCACACTCGCACATCACTATTTGACAATTTCAGTATCAGGCGTAATGCCGCTCTTCAATCTTACGGCAATTTGACTGTTAATCCTCTTCAATTGGCTGGTGGCTTTTTGCTTGATGCCGTGCAGAATGGCAGCAAGATATTTGCACCGGTAACAGCCGGAGACATTGAGTTTGGGAGACGGGGAGTAATTAGAATACGAACCAAAGAAGGTCCAACATTGTCAGCTCGATATGTAATCTATGCATCTGGATACGAGATACCGTCTTGCGTGAGTACTAGCAACACCATTCACTCGACATACGTCATTGCCACTCAACCCCAACCAACTAAACTCTGGCCAAAAAAATGCTTGATCTGGGAAGCGTCAGATCCATATCTCTATGTTCGCACTACTGAAGACGGTCGGGTAATTTGCGGCGGCGAGGATGAAGACTTTGAAAACGAAGAAAAGCGCGACGCCTTGCTGACAAGTAAAACATCCAAATTAGAAAAAAAGCTAAGCACTTTGTTTCCGAACCTCAATCCAACTGCCGAGTTTGCTTGGTGTGGCTCATTTGGAGCCAGCAAAACAGGTCTACCTACAATCGGTGAAATTCCCGGCATGAAGAACTGCTTTTCAATAATGTCGTTCGGCGGCAACGGCATTACCTACAGCAGTATCGCTGCAGAACTTCTGACCGCTCACCTCAGCGGCCAAGCAGACCCAGATGCCGACTTGTTTGAATTCTGAACTTGTTTGAGAACGCGCGCCAACTCGGTTTAGACAATTAGCTACCCTTTCCAGCTTTCGGCAAGCGCACATAAAACGATGTGCCTTTGCCCACTTCACTAGCCACGGCTATTCTGCCACCATGAAGTTCAGTCAACGCCTTTGCAATTGATAGGCCTAAGCCACTGCCTTTTTTCTTGGTGGCATCACTGGTGCGCACCTGGCGATAACGGTCAAAGATGAAAGGTAGATGATTCTCGGCAATACCAATGCCTTGATCTTTAACCACAATCTCGATTTCAGAGCCTATCTGTGAAGCGTGCAAATGAACCACTCCGCCCGGTTTTGAAAACTTAATAGCATTGGTTATAAGATTGGTCAAAATCTGATCAAGTCGATCACGATCTGCCGTCAAACTAAGGCCGCTGCTGTGATGCTTAATTATCACTCTTGCTTTCTCAGCAAAGGGAGTAATCATGCCTTGTATACCAACCAGAAGCTGATCAAGATCTACTTCGCTATATTCAAGTAAGAGCATACCCGCCTCAAGCTTATCAAGCGCAAGCAGATCGCCAGTTAAGTTAAGCAGCTGAGCGCAAGCGCGCTCGCCACTTTGGGTTAGCTCAACAGCCTTAGGACTTAGAGCACCATACACACCCATCTGTAGTGAAGCAAAAATTACATTAATGGTCGAGAGCGGTGAGCGAATGTCGTGACTGACCATGTTGACGATCTGGCGCCGCATATTCTCAGCTAACTTACGTTCTGAAATATCCTGTACAACGCAAATCCAAAGGTTCTTATCTTTCGACCACTTGATCATCCAAAAACTATCGATCAAGTTACCACTGCGAACTTTTAAGGGTATATCAAGCACCGATTCAGCCCCGGAGTAGCGCACTTGATACAAAGTCTCGAGCAATAGCTCTTGGCCTTCAGTGGTAAGTAAACCGAGCACTGAGCTGCCAATTAACTGCTGCGGGGTGAAACCAAGCAACTTTTCAGCAGCCGGGTTAATTGTATCGATGACAAATTCGCCGTTGATAGCACAAATAATCGACGCGGCGCTTTCAATTAAATCGCGCTCGCTAGCAATCGCTTGATTCAATGCTGCCGCCATTTCATGAAAAGACTGATCAAGAATTGCTAGTTCGTCGTCTCCACCTTGCAGATAGTTGAGCTTTTCCTGCCGGCGAAAGCGGTCGACATTGTCGGTGAGAATGGCGAAGCGGTCGCTTACGTCTTTGCCTAACTGTAGGCCAAGAAACGCTACAAAGGCAAGATTCACGACAAGGCCACCACCCACGAGCAAAGCCAAGACTTCTTTTGAAGTGTGGAATTCGACAATGCTTTCCATATGCAAAAGCCAGCCGACAACAACACAGGCAATTACGGCCTGTACAGCAAGAGGCAAACAGACTAGAACGATAAATCGAGTTTTTAGGCTGGTTCTACTTTCCAATGGCTACAAAACAAAACAGAGTACAAATCAGAATATAACCCTATTTTGCTTCCAAATCCTCGCTGTCAGGTTCGACGATAACTTTTCGAGCAGGCTCAGGCGACGGGTGCTTCCCTGTAGCCAAGATTACCCAGGTGGCTCGCTTTAGCTCATTGATGCGTCCAGGCTGATTACTTTCTTTCTTCAATGGCTCAGTCATTGCCACAAAAGGTTTTGCGTTGCTATGTCTTTGTTCCACCCAATCTTGATAGCGATACCACTGTTGTGCTTCTTGACGCTTTAGGGCCATGCGATAAAGCAGCGCATAGTCTGGATTATAAGGAAATTCTTTGGTCAGTTGGTTTAAGGCGCGCAGTGCCCCCTGAACATCTTGGCCTTTAAGCTTCTTGAAGGCAATATCAAGAATTCTTTCTTCACGATTATCGAGAGGCAAAGCCGCTGTAGCCTCTGGCTTTTCTAAAATAAGTTTGACGGGGGCGACAGCTTTGCGCACCGGGGCCGCTACTGGAGGAGGTGTAGGTTCTGGACCATCGGTGGGCTCATTCTCTTGAGATCTCGTTTTTTGCCGAGGGGAACTTGCCAGGCTATTGGGCAGTCCATGAAAATACGTGACGAAGACAAGTAGAATAGATAAGAGCCTAAAATTGGTTCTGTGAAATCTAGAGAATCTGCTACCTGACACAAATAAAACCCTTTTGATTAGTTAACCTGCAAATTAGCTAACGCTGTCAACTTAGACAGCTTACGGCAACATCTGGCAGTTAGCATAGATAGCATCACTTTAGAGCAGGCGGCATGATCGAAACCAAACAATTAGAAGAGCGGGTCAAAGCAGAAGCTTTGATACGTCCACGTTGGCTAATTGTACGATTTTTAGCCGGTTGGTTATTCTCAATATTGGTGCTTTTCATCCTCGCCTTGATGATTAATATTGATTGGGCCAAACCCAAGCTAGAGGCGACCATGGGCGAAGCCTTGCACCGTAGTGTTCATCTCGGGCATCTCAGATGGCACTTTGGTCTCAATGGCATAACCGTGCTGACGAAATCACTCAAAATAGACGAGCTTGATGGCACCCCATTTATTGTGGCAAAAGGCAGCAATATTGGTGTGGCCTTCACCCCACTGCTGTCGGGCAAGCTTGTTGTCAAGTTCGTACAGGTTGACCATCCTGAAATTTACGCAGTGAAACTCAAGCCCGGGGCCTGGAATTTTGAAGACCTCTTGCAGCAGACCATAGATGTTAAATTAATTCAGGCTGACTCAGGCACCGTTCACATATCCGATCGCAGCAAAACAGCTATATCGAAAGAAGTAATCACCCTTAAAAATGTTGACTTAAAACTCAACTGGCCGGCCAAGGGCAAAAATATGCCCCTCTATCTTTCGTTTAATACAGACGCTGGCGGCGGGCAGAAACCAGGCTATATTCGCATAGACGGCTTGGGCAAGGCTGTAGACGCAAGCTTTGAGCATACAAACTATGCCCTGACAGTCTTTGCTACCAATATTCAGACCCCAGAAATCAAGAAATTTTTGGCAGTCGTAGCTGACGACAAACGCCTGAGAGATGCACTAGATGCTAAGTCGCAAAATGTTGTGGTCAAAGGAATCTTGGAGCTGAAAGCTCTTGTCCAAGGAAGTGTCACCACGGGCTTTAGTGCCGACTTGAATACAGTGGTTGAAGACGTAATCATATCTTCGAACAACATGGGCCAAGTTAAAACGAAGCGTGCTAGTACCGGCGGCAGTCTACAGCTCACGGACGCCCTGATTGGCTGGAAAGACTTGGATCTGTCGTTTGGCTTGCTCAAGATCAAAACCAACGGTGAGCTACGCAACTGGCAAGACAAAAAAGCGAAATACGATTTCACGGCAAAGAGCAATCTCAGCGACCTCGGCAATATTAGCAGGTCAATTGATGTGTCAAAGCTCAATCTCGGCTCGAAAGAAGCAGACCAGCTGGTGCATGTGATCAAAACGGCCACTCTCACAGGTAAGGCATTTTTCGATATCAAAATGACCGGAGTAGAAACCCAGTCGAAGATTCTTTCAAAACTAAAAGCAGAAGGCCTCTCTGTTCAAGAAGTCGTACACGAAGTGGCCCCCGAGCTTGGGCCCTATCTAGCCCTGACTGGCATTGGTGCACATTCTGTCATTACTGGTAATTTTGAAACGTTGCCGGGACGTCGTCTTTTGATAAAAGACGGACAAATCACTGTGCCAGACTCAGCCATTAAGATATCGGGCGAACTCGATTTGCTGAAAGATGCATTTGACCTCAATATAGATGTCGACAAACTCTCACTAAAAAAAGCCTGGGCAGCAGCTCTCAGAGATCCGAAAGCAAGAGCAGCAATAGCTACTCGCATTAGACGGGCCGATTTGAACACCCTATTCGTTGATGGCATGGTACGGGCATCCGGCAATATAAAAGGAAACAGCCGCACCCAGCAAATGACAGCTAACATCAAGGCCCATCTAGAAAATGGGGGCTTCGCTACGGCTGACCATACTCTCAATGCCAATACTATTTCTGGTGATTGCCTGATTAATGGCGAGACCTTGCAGTTTAATAATGTGCAAGGCAAAGTTGGAGCAACTGGCAAGTTCACATTAGTTGGCGGTGCTACCAAGCTCTTCACCATGAGACCTGATATCAATCTAACCCTGCGAGGCACCAACGTAAACTTCGAGAACCTCAGCACAATCATGAATTTATTTGAGTTGAAGTTTCCGGCTGTTACTGACCAACATTTAACTGGCAAAGTAAAAGACCTGCTCATTAAACTGACTGGTAACCCAGAAAAGCCACAAGTATATATGAGTGCCTCACCGGATGATATTGCTTACAGGCCGCCGGGTTTAACCCGACCAATCAAGGCCGTGTCTGGGAATATTTTGTACGAACACGACAATGTCACTTTGTCAGATGTCGGCATTATTAGTCGGGGCATGAGACTAACAACTTCGATACGCATTGACGATTTATCACATTCAGCAGAGCTGCGCCGCGTACATGTAAAAAGCGATGGTATCGATATTGGTGACATCGACTACTATTTGAGTTCGCCAGTTCTTCCCACACCACTAAGAACAGCGTACAAGACCCTGCTTGACACCTACAAGATCAAAAATCTACATGGCAAGATTTATGGTGACGTGGTGGTAGTGCCAAAAAGCAAGAAAGACTTCAACTTAGAAGGTGTGCTCGGTTGCTACAGTGTAGGTGCCACAGTAAGCGCGCTAGAAGTACCTTTAGAACGTATTGCTGGAATTCTAGCAGCATCAGGCGATGAACTATTGATTCAAGATATGAGTGGCTATGCTAGATCTACTCACTTTGATTTAGACGGCTATGTAAAGAACTACAAATCAGACAAACCCAGCTGGAAAACAGAGCTGCGCTCAACGATTGCGCCTCAAGAGTTTCTTGACTTGGTGCCCGCCCTCACAGCCAAGCTCATGAACGGTCAAGTAAAAATCAAGTCGGCTGGGCCGTTCCAACTTCGGGCTCAAATTGAAGGCAATACTAAGAAGAACGAAGTTATTTTTTCGGCTCACGCAGATGCCGATGACCACTTGAAGCTGAGCGTGCCGATTCTGACTATCAATCAACCCACTGGCGAAGAGCTAAACATAGACGGCTCCGTGACCGTAACAGATAAAGAGCTAAAGCTGCATAGTACCAATTTGCTATTGGGCGACGCTTCAATTAAGGCTCAAGGTAACTGGAATTGGAGTACTCCCGACCAACCAGTTTCGCTGACGATGATATCACCGAACCCAGTTCCTGCAAAAATTCTTGTGGGCTTGGTTGACCCTGCATTTGATACTAAAAATTTGACTGGAACACTTGATGGCTTTATCAACCTTGAAGGCCCGGTGCGGCATCCAAAACTGACTGGCAAAATTTCAATAGACCGACTGAGCAATCCCGATTACAATCTCTTCAATCTATCCGGCGTGATTTCGACTGATAATCTGAGCACTATCAAAAATGACCCATACTCGCTATCAGTAGCCAGGGTCGATATCAATTATTTGAGATTACGCAAGCTCTCTGTCAATGATATTGGCGGTGTCATTCAAATGGAGAGCCAAGAGAGTAAAGATGGTCGACATCTCGCTCCTCGCATAGCGCTGAAGGAAGGCACAGCTCGCGTTGCTGGTGGGTTGTTAAAAATGGACGGCTACGTCGACCTTGAAAGGCGTCAAGTTGTCTTCAACAGCAATATGACGCAAGTGCACATGGAAGAAGTTTCAGATCGCTTGCTTGATACCCCAGGTGAGCTCACTGGCGCCATGGATGGTGACATTCACATTACCGGCTCTGGCGGCAACTACAAAGAGTTCTTAGCCAACTTAGAGGGGACCGGAGCGTTTACAATAAAAGATGGCATTGTCGCTCGCTTTGGTCAGTTACAGACTAAGCTCACCCAAGCCAATTTATTGCAACAAGGCATTCTTGGATTCAACTTCAACAACTTAATGCAGAGTATGGTGCCAGTTAGAACCGGTGAGTTCAACGAGCTTAATGGTCGATATTCCATCTACCAAGGCATGCTAAATATCAAAGAAATTCGCTTTAGTGGAGACGACTTGCGCATGTGGGGCGCAGGCACAGCCAACTTGCCACTGAATACAATCAACCTAGAGATTGCCGGCACTATTCCTCGTGTCACAAAGTCAAGACTTGGCGGCATGGTCGGTGACTTGTCGCGGCGAGTCACTATCTCTAAGTTTCTCAACAAAGTCACTTTTGGCAAGCTAGAAAACCTGCCATCGCTGCCTTTAATTGGTGACATTGCTGCTGATAAACCAAGAACATTCAGTTTCACTTCAAGTGCCAATATGGCTGATGCCAAGGCAATAACCAAGTCAATTGAGAGAACCTTCAAATGGTTGCCCAATAAAACCGCAGCCAGCGCCCACCCTGTTCCTGGCATATAGCTTTCTCAAAATACGACCGATAATTAGTGTTTTCAAAAGAGCGAGCCGGCGCCACCACCGGTGAAGCCAAATATTGCTTGCCTTAGCCGCATATATGTGTATGATATATGCAATGACAGGGCAATTGAATAATTACTCCGGGCTGACTCCCATCAGCCCTATATCTATCTCTATGCGTGGCTCTATGCGTGGCTCTATGCCTGGGCATGCCACTGGCAGCGCCAGTCAGAGCCAGCTAATCTCTTTCTTGCCACCATATTTAGAGCACATAAAGGCTGAGCGCAGCCTTTCACTAAACACAGTGATCTCTTATCAGCGCGATCTCACCTTTTTTACTAACTGGTTCAAGCTTGAGCAGCAAAATGGCCGCATTAGCTCATCTGCGGACACAATGCCAACTAGAGGTGAGGTATTGCGTTACCTCTCATCGCTCAAGGCCAAGGGCCAGCAACCAGCTAGTGTGACACGCATGCTAGCCAGTCTCAGAGGTTGGTTCGGTTGGCTCAAAGATATGCACTTGGTCGAAAAGGATCCCCTTGAACACTTTGAAAATCCTCATCGCATCAAAAAGCTCCCCCAAGTTCTTACCACCGCAGAAGTATCACTACTATTTGCGGTGAGCAGCAGCGCCCGAGAGAAAGCAATTCTAGAACTTATGTACGGCTGTGGTTTGCGCGTATCGGAACTAGTTGGACTCAACCTTTCAGACTTAAGCATTGCCCAGGGCTATATCAAATGCTTTGGCAAAGGCTCAAAGGAGCGCATTGTGCCAATTGGCAAAGAGGCAATCGCGGCTCTTGCTGTTTATCGCAGTGAAATAGAAGAGTTGAAAAACGCCAAATTCAGACAAGCCGCAGAAGAAAGAGAAGCAAGCCTAGGCAAGCCAAGAAAACGCGGTCGGCCACGAAAAGAAATTACCTTAGTCACAAGCAGCGGCAAAAAGACAGATTCGCGCTCACGCCGTGCGGTGAAAGAAGAGCCTTTATTTAAAGATGAGCAAGGCCAGAGATTATCTCGCCTAGTGGTGTGGCAGATAGTCAAACGACTCAGCCAAAAAGCCGGAATCAAAAAATCGATTTCACCCCACACCCTCAGACACAGCTTTGCCACCCACCTACTTGAAAACGGTGCTGATTTAAGAGCAGTGCAGGAGTTACTTGGCCACGCCAATCTCGTGACTACCCAACTTTATACCCATGTATCTAGGGCCCACTTGAAGTCAGCTTACACCCAAGCACAACTCAACTTCGGCGCAGGCCTGTAGAGTACAGTTTATAATGAAGGTTCCCTGCTAACGAAATGTCATGCCCATTAAAACTAAATTTGGCTCGCAAATAGCACTGCTGCTCTCGCTCAGCATGCCCCTTGGCTTGCTGCTCTCGCTTACTCTAGTTGCGCCCGTAGTGCCAAATAGCAGCGGGGCAGCTCAGGCACAAAAATTTAGCAACAATAGAGAAATAGGCATATTTTATGCCACCACCAGACAAAACGATAGCCCAAGCGGCCGGCCTCTCTACGGTGCAGCTCGACATCTCGACATCGGGCTCGGACAAGGTTCGACTGAGTACGGCGTAGCGACTTTTCTCAAGCCTGATAGCAATATACCGACCATAGCCAACAGCCCTAACTGGTCACAGCTGCGCACCGAAATGGCAAAGCGTGACACATATTGGACAGGGGCGAAAGTAGGCCAACTAAATAGACTGTCTGACAATGACTTCTTCAGTAGAGTGAAAAACTTTCATGGTTTGATTTGTATTTATATTCACGGCTATGACATGACCTTTGAAGAATCAGCCAGAGAGTTAGCAGAACTAGCCGACGAATATGAGAGACGAGCACCAGGGCAAGAAATTTTGCCGATTCTCTTTTCGTGGCCATCTACCGGTAACAAAGCAGACTACACAGGTGACGAAGCCAGTCTCGAATGGTCCGAGGCACCATTTCGCGACTTGATCAATCGTCTGGCCCGAGAGAAAAGCTACGACACATCTATCGACTTAATTGCGCACTCAATGGGTTCGAGACTGGCATTCTGGTATGCCACGGCCATGAGTCAACTGGCTCCTGGCTCATATGGCTCGACTCCTTTTCGCAATGTCATTCTCTCTTGTGCCGACATCGACTATCACACCGCCGAGCAACGCAAAGGCGATCTGCAAAAGTGCACAGAAAGAAATGTCTTTGTATTGACTAACGATAATGATGGTCCCCTGCTGACTTCGCAGGCCTTGCATGCCCAAACCAGATTAGGTAGACCAGCGGATGGTGGCATTGCCATTCGCTCAATTGCCACCGCCGGTAATCTCACGGCCTCAAAGTCAGCTGATCTATTGAGCACAGTTAATAGCCTATTTACTGCCAATCCAAACAATGCCAATGACAAGAACGAGACAAAGAGCAGTCTGGCAAAATTCGCCTTAAACACTTTTTTGCAAAAGAAAAACTCTGGCTCAAGCCCTTCAAATGGTCAGGGCCAACTTATTGAGTCAAGCGACATTGCTGCTTGGTTGGCAAGAAACCCCGCCCTCAGTCGCGAATATGGCCCCAAGGCACAATTAATTGATGACACGGGGCTTGTTACAGTTAACATGGGCCACCGCATCGCCTGGCCTCTCCTCGCCGGCTTAATGCTCAGTCAGCCAAGCCTTTCACCCTTCTCCACAAGCGTTGTACATAAACGCCCCGACACCTTGCTGCTTAAGCAAATGGGAACTCCTACTTATTTGTATCGCTATAACAAAATAAACCTTGACAGGCTAAATCGCTAGGCGACCTGAAAGCAAATAATTAGTAACAATTAATTGGCTGGTGAAGATGTCATTGCTTTGGATGCGATACCTTATAAGCAGGTTTTTGATATCTACCAGAAATGAATAGTTAGAGCATCCCAAACCCCGGCTGAATGTGTCTAAGTCGTTCATGAAGCACAGTACGAACTGAGTATTGCTGGCCTTAGCGATACTGCAAGAGCTAAAGCTCAATTTGAGCTGAGTGAGCTAAGCGGTCTGAGTGATCTGAGAATGATTATTCGAGAAACACATATTAGTAAGCCACAAACATTTTCCTTTTATATAAACAAGGTATTTTGATGAGTCGAAGCAAGGTAGAGGGCACCAAAATTGCCCAGGCTGCAAAGGATCTCAATGTCACTAGTGTCACAATTAGACGCTACATTCAAGAGTTTGAAATCGAAACAGCCACTGATGAAAACGGTATTAAGGTTCTTCCAGCTCAGGCGCTAGAAGAACTCCAAGAAATCCGCAAGCTCAAAGAAGACGGCCTCACGAATCCTAAAGTGATGGAACAGTTAGAAGAGATGCGCTCAAACAAGACTGAAGAAAAGCCTAGCAAAGCCAAGGCTCGTGGAAAAGCAACTAAGGTTGTGGCGGCCAAAGCGAAGAAGGCAGTGGTCGAAGTCGATGACGACGAGGCTGAATCTGAAGCTGAAGAAGAAGTAGAAGCTAAGCCAGAACCCGTACGAAAAGTGCGTGCCACCAAAGTGCTCAAGGCTCACCCCAAAGAAGTTGTTGAAGAAAAAGAGAAAGACGAAGATGAGTCTTCAGCCGATAGCGATTCTGGCGAAGAACAGTCGTCAACAGGTGAAAGCGGTGATGGCGAGAAGTTTATGCATGCTCTCACCTGCCAAACTTGCGCCAAAACTTTCGAACACAACAACCCTCGCTTAAGAGATTGTCTCGATTGTTACCGCGCCAAACGCAAAGAAAGAAGACGCGGTGGCGGCGAGAAGCACAAGAAAGTTATTGAGAATCCGCTCGCCACTCAAGTTCTTAGCAAGCAATCTCCACTGGGTTCCGCGGCCACAGCCGGCGTTGAGGCAAAAGACAGCGATAGACTTGAGCGCCCTGATAGACTCGACCGACCTGATAGGCTTGAACGCCCTGACAGACTAGAGAGACCAGATAGATCCGAACGAGATCCTGCTGCCAGAGCCGACCGCGAACCACGACGCGATCGTGAACCTCGAGAACCAAGAGATAACAGAGAACCAAGAGAAAGGCAAGAACGTGTTGCAGTTGCTGCTACAGCGCCAGCCGCTCAACGCAGTTCTGAGCCATCGTCTTGGGCTCAAATGCAAAAGCCTGTACGTTCTTACAGAAAAGCCATTGAAGAAACTCGCTTAATCACTGGTTCACTCAAACGCAGACTGGAGCGACCTGATCTTCCAGAAGGCGAACGTCGTTGGTTAGAGCAAGTCTATGCTTATCAGTTAATCTTGCACCAAGGGTGGAGGCATCTAGCTGAATACAAGTCAGGTAATCCGACTCAAAAGCCGCCACAAGAAGACTAATTGCCATAAGAAGAACTAGCAAAAAAGAATTGCCAGATTTCTAAAAGGGGTCTGGCAATTCTTTTGGCAAAATCGGTGTCTGACTATTAGAAGGCATGCCAGCTCCTGTCAAATTCGGCGGCATCCGATTAACATTCAAACTTTGACCTTGCGCAGAAGCATCAAAAGGATTAGAAAGTGGTTGACTAGGCGGCGCTGTAGGTGGGCTCATCTTAGTCAAATCGATGGTGCGAGTAACACGCACAGGCACAACTTCACCTTCTCGCAAAAGTAGGTCTTTGCCTCGATTGGTTCTGGCGCGCACGGCGCCGATGCCTGAAGTAAATGAGCCTAACATCGAACCAACAGAACTGGTGTAATCGGACATAGACATGCCAGGGCCACGACTAACTGGCGGCTTCTTCATGGTATGAGCTGGGTTGCGCTCAATAAAACCAGTAAAGGCTGTTGAGCGCCCATCGGGAAACACTAGCGTTGTCAGACCAATTTCGACATTGCCTGGCATCGCTGTGCGCTGACCAGCAGCTGGCGCAGCCATAACCACCTTACCAATGATCCGCGCGCCACGGGGAATAAGTTCATGGCCATTTTGACTATGACCATCTCTCAAAACTACCGAAAACAAATCTCCGGCATGACTGGTCTTGGACGAAATGTCATCACCAAGAACGCCAGTCAACATCGATCCAGCACCAATGCGAGAAACAAGCATCTGCTGAATAATTTCATCAGGTATCTGGCGCTTACCACCGTAGGCGGGTATACCAGCATTTGAACCAGAAGGAGCAACCGCCCCTGAGCTCCCACCGGTTAGTCCAGGAGCGAGCAATCCTGGTGCCATGCCAGTACTTGACTGGCCACTACCGACAAGACCTGGAACAGATCCTGGTGCGGCTGGCACCCACCCCTTGCCAACCGGACCAGTAGGGGCGTCACCTTCAGGATGTTGCATCTGCCATTGCTCGCGAGCATTGGCAGATGTCACGGTAAAGCCGCACCAAACAGAAACACCAATCAGCAAAGTGCTGCAAAGTCCAGCGCTAATTAAGCCGGTTACTAAGCAAATCAGGGAGCGACCTAAACCAGAAGCAGTGAAAGCCTTGTCTATTGTCGCTTTCACCGTAGTCAGCATGGCGCCTCCAAAAAAATAAGCAAAAAATCATAACCACTGAAACTAAGGTTATTCTATGTGGATTTTAAGCTAATTAGCAAATTATTGCGTAATACAAGCCCCTGTACAAAATTTTGAGAGGTAAGGCCGTGTTACGATCTCGGGTTCGTAGCAGAGAAATTTCGAATATTCGAGTAATCCTTTGCCTGCCGAGCAGGACGTTTAGACCATAGGGGATAAAGCATTGGCTGAATCTAAAAAACAAAAACAGTACGAATCTGTTTTCATCGTCAGACCTAATCTCGATGAAGACGCTGTAGACCGCACCATCAACGCTGTTGAAGAGTTCATCAAAGCGCAGGGTGGAACGGTTGATGCAGTAGACAAAAAAGGCCGTAAGAGACTGGCCTACGAAGTAGAAAAAATGCGTGATGGATATTATGTCCTCATTACTTTCACAGCTAAGACTGAGTCTATTTCACCGTTGAAGCGAATGATGGTGCTCTCCGAAGACATTATCCGCTCACTAATCGTTGTGTTAGAAGAAGAAGCGAAAGCAGCCCAATAATCTAGTTCTACACACAACAGTAAGTAAGTAGGTATGCCATGAGTTTGAGCAAAGTAGTCATTTCAGGGCGGGTAGTGAAAGCACCAGAAAAGCGCTTTACTCCCAACAATAACGTTGCGGTTACTGAATTCACCATTGGGGTTGATTCACCTAATCGTCAAGATGGTGGAGTAGACACCAATTTCGTCAAAGTAATTACCTGGAGAGACCTCGCTGAGCGCTCCGCTCAAGAGATCAAAAAAGGCGATTATGTGGCGGTTGATGGCCGGCTACAAATCAATAATTACACCACAGCTGAGGGCGCCAAGCGCCGCGATGTGGAGATTGATGCTGTGGCAGTAGAAAACCTCTCTCTCTCAGTGGGAGCAGACAATTCTAAAGGTGGAGACGACGAAAGCCGTATGGCTACCGTGTCCAGCCGTCCAGCTGGAAAAGCTAAGAGCATAGTTGAAGGTAAAGAACCGGAAGATCTCGACGCCATCTTCTCCTCAGAAGATGAGATTCCGTTCTAAATTGCATTTTAAGGAGTTAGTTAAATGGGTAGAATGTCCAACGATTCATCACCACCACGTCGTCGCAAGACCTGCGGCTTCTGTGCTGACAAAGTAGAATTTATTGACTACAAAGATCCAAACCGTCTAAAGAAGTTTGTAACTGAGCGCGGCAAGATTTTGCCACGTAGAATCAGTGGCAACTGTGCCAAGCACCAACGTTCGCTGACCGTTGCTATCAAACGGGCTCGTGACATCGCTCTTATGCCTTATATGGCTGAGGGATAAATCAAACTATCGGTTCTTGTGGAGCAAATAGTCTTAGTGTTGTAAGATTATTTGCCTACGCCGAAGTGGTGAAATGGCAAACACGCTACGTTCAGGTCGTAGTGAGAGCAATCTCTTGGGGGTTCAAGTCCCCCCTTCGGCAGACTTTTATTATTACTTGTCTATTATTTAATCCTTGATAGATACACGAGGTACGCTTGAGCACAATCGATCCCCGTCGTCCGGACGCAAGACGAGACCTTCCCCCTCTAAACGAGCGCATTCGCGATCGTGAAGTCAGGCTCATTGATGAGGATGGTAGTCAACTGGGAATTGTGCCTACTCGTGAGGCTCTAGCTGCGGCCAAAGAAAAAGGTCTAGATCTTTTACTAGTTCAGCCCGATGCTAACCCGCCTGTAGCACGTATTCTTGACTATGGCCGTCATAAGTTTGAATTAGAAAAGCGCGCACGCGAAACAAAGAAGAAGCATCACATCCAAGATGTCAAAGAAATCAAGATGCGCTACAAAATCGAGAACCACGATTTTGATGTGAAGTTACGCAGTGCGCAAAAGTTCTTAATTGAAGGCGACAAGATAAAAGTGCTGATTCTCCTGCGTGGACGCGAGATGCAGCACGCTAACATGGCTATCGATTTGATGAATCGTTACGCTGAAGCCTTGAAAGATTTATGTTTGATTGACAGAGAGGCCAAACTGGAGGGCAAGAGTGTTATCATGATTCTTTCGCCCCTTCCTTCAAGGGGCAAAACGCCTGCTTAACTGGTTTTCAGCTAGCTGATACCTGCAAGTAAGCGTTCTAAATAGTATTTTTTCACTAAGAGTAGAACCGAAATGCCTAAGATGAAAACCAACAAGGCTGCCGCTCGCCGTTTCAAGATCACTGGAACCGGTAAAGTAATGCGCACTCAAGCTGGTTCACGCCACTTGAATGAGTGGAAAAGCGCCAAAGTAAAACGCAATTTGCGAGGAACTACAGGTGTGCATCCTGATATTGAGGAGCACGTACTGTCCATGTTCCCTTACAGAAAATATTTGCGTTAAATCACAAATAAGTCCAAGGTCAGGTCCACGGGATTACTCCTCTCCGACGACCGGCTGATGTTGATCTCCAAAAGAGAGCAGCAGTAAAACTTTCACTTCGAGAGAAGAAGGAGCAAAATGCCAAGAGTAAAAAGAGGCAACGTCCTCCAAAAACGTCACAAGAAAATCCTCAAGTACGCTAAGGGTTTCCGCGGTTCAAAATCCAAGATATTCATCGCTGCCAACCAAGCAGTTATGCAAGCCTGGAAGAATGCCTACCGTGACCGTAAGAAAAGAAAAAGAGACTTCAGAAGCCTCTGGATCGCCAGAATCAATGCTGCAGCCAGAATACATGGTATGAGCTACAGCGTTATGATGAACGGTCTGAAGAGAGCTGAAATTCAAGTTAATCGCAAGATGCTTGCTGAACTGGCTGTCACTAACAAAGAAGCTTTCACTAAGCTAGCTGAATCAGCAAAAAAAGCGGTTGCTGCGAGCAAATAAGACACTGGAGTGATCATGAGAATTGTCACTCTCACCTCAAGCTCAAATCCGCTCTTAAAAAGGATTCGCTCACTTCATGAGCGGCAAGCCCGGCACAAAGCCGGGCTTTTCCTTATTGAGGGCGAAAAAGTCTTGCTTGAGGCCTTTAGCAAAGACATAGAAATTGAAGCTGTAGTAATGGATGCCGCCTACTTTGAAAGGGGCTTCTCTGAGACTTTTGACGACAATTTGATCGAGTTAAATGTAGTTGATTCTTCTTTGTTTAAGACATTGAGCACAACTACTTCACCTTGCAATGTAGTAGCCATAGCCAAGACCAAGCCGAGAGGCAGCACTAGTGAACTACTAGATGCTCTCGACCCAAACCAACCATTAACAGTGGTGCTCTGCGAAAATCTTCAAGATCCCGGTAATTTAGGTACTATCATCAGAAGCTCACTGGCCTTTGGTGCCAGTGCCCTGATCTTGAGTAGAGGGTCTGTAGATCTCTATAATCCTAAGGTAGTGCGCTCAGCCATGGGCGCTCTCTTCGACTTGCCGATATCTAGCGGCGAAAATATCGAAGACATCTTAGTTAGCCTAAAGAAAGCAGATTTTGACATTATTGCCCTCAATCCCGAAGCAAAAGAGTCATTTACGACCCTAGAATATGGCAAGAAGGTAGCAATCGTTCTCGGCAACGAAGGTAATGGTCTAACAGCTGAAGCTGATGCTATAACAACAAAAACAGCACACATTGAGATCGCCCCCCAGGTAGAATCACTCAATGTTGCTGTGGCAGCCAGTGTGGTGCTCTTCCATATACAAAAGGCAAAAAGAACAATTACCACCGGTTAAAAAGAATGGCCGACAACGAACAGAATCCTGATACAAATTTCGAACCTGATCTTTCAGGCAGTAAGTTTCACGCTATTACATCAGCTAGCGCGCCGGACACCGACGGCGACTTACAATCGAGCAAAGCCTTGCCCAGTCTAGAAACTGCCGAATTAGCTCAAGCTCCAGAAGCACACGACCCTCATACTATGACTGTGGTTGAGCACCTTGACGAGCTTAGATGGCGCATAATGCGCAGTGTTGGCTACCTGGCAGCAGCCTTTATAAGTGCTCTATTTTTGACAAAAGACGTACTGCGAATTCTGCAAAAACCGGCAGGCAATATGGAATTCCAGGCTCTGTCGATAGAAGAACCATTGCTGGTGTTTTTCAAAGTAACATCTTATTTGGCATTGATCTTCGCCTCACCATTCATACTCTTTGAAATTGGTCGCTTTGTAGCTCCAGGTCTAACCAAGCAAGAGAAGCGAATAGTCTCTCCGGTTGTTTTCGGCAGCCCAATTTTGTTCTGCTGTGGTGCAATATTTGCTTACTATTGCTTGCTTCCACCAATGCTTAACTTCTTTGGTAATTTTAGCCAAGGCATATCACCAATCAATCAAAGGCTTGACTATTACATCTCTCTAGTTTGCTCAATTTTGCTCTACATGGGCCTTTGCTTTCAGATACCAATTGTCATTTTTACCCTGGCTATGGCAGGGCTGGTCACATCACAGCAGCTGCAAAAAGTTTGGCGTTATGCTGTTTTCGGCAGCGGCATGGTGGCATGCGTACTAACGCCAGACCCAACCGCTTTTTCGATGCTAATTGTCACCGCCGCCCTTACTGGTCTCTACTTTGTGTCGATCATTCTGCTCAAACTTTTTGGAAAATAATTTAGAGTATGGACTGGCAGCTTATCTCTCACTACATCTTAGGCATTGTTACTCTGCCTGTTTCAATTTATACAGTAAAGTGCGTCGTAGAAAATTTCGGTACTCTTTTTGATGAAGATCTGACGATCAAAGACCGCAACTTATTAAAGCAGTTTGCCTTTTTCGTATTGCTACCAATGGTGGTGCTTTTTCATGAGATTGGTCACGCTTTAGCAGCGCGCTATTTTGGTGCAACAGTGACAGCCTTTCACTGGAGTATTTTCTGGGGCGAAGTCGTCATAGACGGCAAGCTCACCCCCTTTCAGCACTACATTATTGCTTTGGCTGGCAATCTCTTTCAGCTGGCTACATGCTTCTTTGCTCTGGGGCTAGCTCTAATTGAAACTTCACCAGCGCTAGTGGCACTCAGCGTCTACTTTTATATTTTCAACGGACTAGCCTGCTTGATTGGCTATCCACTGCTTTCGTTGACAGCTTGGAATGACGATTTCGCCATGATCTATGGCCAACCAAATCTTCAAATCACCACCATCACTGGTATCGTGCATCTTATACTTATCGCTCTTTTCCTCTTCACGTTTTTTAGCACAACCGGTCGTCTTTGGTTCGTAAAAAAGACTAGACCAGCATGGTACAAAGAATTTTCGAAAGTACTGGCGCGGGCACAGCAAGAGAACGATGCTATTAACTATCTCTCAGTAGCCTGGCAATATTACTTCGTCGGACTCGATCGTCTATGTGAAAAGACTCTCGACAAGGTACAAGAACTAGATAGTCAGTTGATGGATGTTTGGCTCTTGCGGGGATACATACATCAGAGTAAAGGTCGCTTCGAGAGCGCTATCTTATGTTTTAAAGAAATCACAGATAGTAGCTGCTCAGACCAGGTGCTGATGGCCAGAGCCTGGATGGCTTGCGGCCATTGTCAAGCGCAGCAGATAGAGAATTCTCGGGCAGCAAAGCCCGACTGGCATGAAGTCTTAAAATCGTATAAGCAAGCGGCCATTACGGACAGCAGCCTGGCCGACCCTCATTACTACCTCGGTGTAACACTTATCAAAGCCGAACTTTTAAAGGATGCGGAGGCTGAACTCTTACTCTGCCAAAACAATCAACGAGCCGGTAAAGAGGCGCTAACTTGGCTCGACCCCATGCTAGGCTCGATGGTGCAACAAGAGATTAACGCCATTCGTAACCTAACCAGGGCCAAGCAATAAATTTCTCTCAGGCTTGTCAGTAGATTACCTCTTATAATCACACCCTGAAGATTACCAACAAAGGCATCCATTTTGAATCTCAGCGCAGTCGCCCAACAGCTCCTCTGCCATCCCTTCGCTTCTTTGTGCCTAGTGGCGCTGGCAGTCATGCTGGCAGCCGATACTTCCATAAGACTTTGGACAGAACGCCACCGATTGACTAAAGAAACACTGAACGATGATGACAGAGCGTTCGCTTGGCGCTTAGTACTCTTTCTCGTTCTTCCTTTCTTGATCTTGATTGACTGGCGCGCGGGTGATATTTCTGCTCTCAAATCATTCTCAAACTATTCAGGTGAAATTCTACAGATACTTTTCGCCCTATTTTTGATACCAGCATTAGTAATGCGCCCTCATCCCTTTCTTGCTACTTTTTTGGGCTACACCATTGTCTTTACCCTTGGTTTAAATTTCATTTTGCACCCAGCCTTGATGTTATCAGGCACTATAAGTAGTATCGCCCCTACTAATTTGAATTTGCACCAAAGTATCCTCACCCCTTACCTGCTGACTCATGCATCTCTGGCAGTGGCGTTCGTTGCCTGTCTCAGCAATTCGCACTTGCGCATGTGGTTTTCAGATCTGAGTAGACCCCACGGTTCTAGAGAACTCAAAGAGCAACTGTCCCGTTGGCATGAACACCAAAATGACGCCAATGCCACGCTGCAACTTGGTTTGCTTTATGCCAAAGCAGGCCTAGGAAGGCAATCAAGAAAAATGCTCAAGCACTTGCAGCACAATTTTCCTGACAGCATGCATGCCTCCTTTCTCAAAGCATTGTTAGCTTTTCGCCAAAGGCAGTATGTAGCAAGCAAAGCTGGTTTCATTCAAACTTCTGAGTATGAGGGCGTTGACGGCGAGTTGCGAGCGAGCTTACTTGCAGCTGCTGCTTGTGCCGCATTTGCCGCTGGCGAAACAGTAAAAAGTCTCAACCTCTGTGATCGCGCTCTCGAATTTGAAGATGCTTGTTTAACAGCAAGAATGGTCAGAGTTGATGCCTATCTGGCTCAAGGAAAGAAAGAGCAAGCAGCACAGGAAATAATGGTAGCCATGCACCTGGGCCTCGATTTTGATCTCAAAGACAACGTGCCCCTAAACATCGAGAAAACCTATGGAGAAATTCTGGCGCTAACAAAGCATAGCGCTTCACAAAATGCAGATAGTGACCTGGTTTTAAAAATCTAGGTGAAAATTTCTTTGCGGGTAATACGAAAAATCCCTTTCCTCTTTTTATATAAAGCCTATAATGCAGTGAGCAGGAATCCCAAAATACTTTTAGAGGACCTGGCAAAAGCGTGCTAAGTAGCGGAAAAGTAAGACTGAATATCCGCACCCGAATGGTAATACTCTGCCTCGGTGTAGCTGCGCCTCTGCTTGCCATTGGGAGTTTTTCACTATTCAAAGAATACCGCACACTCAAGCTTGAAGCAGAGCGCGCCACGACTCTGCAAGCAGCCACAGGCGTGCGCACAGTATCAAACTGGATAGAATCTCAACTTCATTCTCTTTCTGCTCTAGCGTCTTTGAGCGCAAAAGGTTCTCTGGCCTCTAACCTGGAGACAAATAAAACTCTTTCAACTGCTCTTGTGGCCCAACCATCATGGAGCAAATTGTTTCTAACATCCCCCAGCGGTGGGCAAATATTCGCTCAAGCGGAGAGAGACAACCATGGCGCGGCAAAAAGCCTAGCTGAAACGAAGGCCATGGCAAAACTCTTGGCCTCAACTAGGGCCACTGGCAAGGCAGCCATGGGGCAAGCGACCGTTTTCGATAATCATGGCCACTCTTACCTTTTCGCTTCCGCACCAGTGCTTCAAAATGGTCAAGTCAAGGCTCAGCTGATTGCAGTCATCGATCCCAAAGCCGTTCTCAATTTATTCAGCGGCTTAACCGGTTTGGACGATCAATCAAGTGCTGTGATTGCTGTGGTTGACAGTGAAAAAAGAGTAATTGCTCGCACCATAGAAAACGACTTCTGGCAAGGCAAGGATTTCTCGCATGCCAAGACTGTTCAGGCAGCTTCTAATAAGGAAAGAGGCACACTAGAAGCAATTGGAATTGCTGACCCGACTCCGCGCGCCTATGCTTTTGACCATGTACCCAACACCAATTGGCAATTGACAGTAGGTCTGCCCACCAGCACTATATATGGAACTGCTCATGACTGGCTAATTTTGATGGTCTCACTAGCAGCATGTGCCGTTGGCATCTCATTTGTCTTGGCTTACTCGGCTACCTCGCATTTCACAAAAACCATCAATGGCTTGGTAAGGGAAGCTCTATCACTAGGAAAAGGTGACTTCTCGAAGCGGGTAGAAGTGAAGTCTAGTGACGAACTAGGACTATTGGCACGTGCCTTTAATGAGATGGCCAACACATTAGAGCTAGACCGTGACCAGAAGAACATGGTCAACAGAATCTCAGATTCGGTCAGACAGTCCCTCGACTTAGATGAGATTCTTAATACCACCGTCAAGGAGCTAGGACAAAACCTCAACGCCAGCCGCTGCTGCCTTGCCCTGATAGATACTCATCAAACCGATGAGATAGAAGATGATGAACTATCCTTCGACTATGTTTGGTGGAACGAAGAGTTCGATGGCAACTCACTAACTAATCGCAAAGTATTGATTTCAGAAAACGATGTATTGCGTCGTATCATCGACCAAGGCTCGATTATCTGGCTAGACGTCTTAGAAAACCAGAACCTCCCGCAAGTACCAGTTATCAGCGACAACAGTACTGATGCCGCTGACTGGCGCTCAATCAAAACCCTAATTGCCTGCCCAATTCAGGGCGCTAAAGGCGCTAATGATATTCTCGGCTTGATTTTAGTACACCAATGCGATCAAGTAAGAGCTTGGTCTCCATCTGAGTTAGAGCTGGTAGAAGCTGTGGCTAATCAAGTTTCACTAGCTATCGCCCACGGTCGACTATACAGCCATGCCAAAACACTGGCTGAGAAAGAGCAACTAATCAATCATATCGTCAGATCTGTACGTACCTCCCTAGATGTCGATACTATTCTCGATACAGTAACTAGCGAGCTATCAAAAGCACTAGGCGCCGATCGTGTACAAATTGCCCAACCAAGAGCAGAAGGGCCACTAATTGTTACCCACGAACATCACCAAGAAAGCCTAGATTGTCGCAAAGGTTTGAGCCTCTATGGCAGCAGCATCGACTTTCATCCTAATGCCCGAGTCAATAGTATTGTCACAGATGCTGGCAACTCAGTACTAGGCATTGCTCTAAGCCAGACAATTAGCCAGGCCGAAGCTGATATTCATGTCGAAGTTGATGCCCTAACTAAACTCACATTTGAGACTTTGCCAGCCTCGCTTTCAGTGATCAATCAAGTCTCAGGCGACCTGCGCTGTGCCGCCTTTAGTGAATACCTCAACACAGTTGGCTCCCAATCATTAATTGCCGCTCCTCTATTGAATGAAAATCAATTGATGGGTGTTCTCGTTGTACACCAATGCGAAAATCAACGGCAATGGTCTGAGCACGAAATTCGTATGGTATCAGCCATTGCCGATCAAGTCGCAGTAGCCATAGCCCACGCCCAACTCTTTGCCCAAGTAAGACACCAAGCTATTACCGATGGCCTCACCGGTCTCTACAATCACGTCTACTTTAAAAATCGTCTGACAGAAGAGCTACGCACAGCAGAAAGAAAAGGTACTCCAGTATCTCTAATTATGATCGACTTGGACAAACTCAAGGTCATCAATGATACCCACGGCCATCCGGTAGGCGACGCTGCTATCAGACAAATTGGTGCCATACTAAAGACCTTGCTGCGAAGCGGAGATACAGCGGCACGCTATGGCGGAGAAGAATTTGGCATTATCTTGCCAGAAACATCTCTGCTAGAAGCTGCACTAATAGCCGACCGACTTTGCAGTCAAATACGCAACACCCATGTTCCCGGGCTTGGCAAAATCACCGCTTCTCTTGGTACGGCCTGTTACCCCAAACAAGCGCGCAGTTCTTCTGAACTGATTGAGAAAGCAGACAAAGCCTTGTATGTAGCTAAGAACAGCGGTCGCGACCAAGTGCGAGTTTTCGAAGAAGACTATCAATCTACTTCTGGGCCCACCTTCACCAATGTCACCCGTGAAATGGAACGAGCACTTAAGAAAACAGGCTTAGAGTAGAAACGAGATTGTAGATTGAAACGCCTAGTACTTTTTGACATCGATGAGACCATGATCTCTTCAAACGGAGCCGGTCGCAGAGCCATGGCTCGCGCTCTCAAAGAAAGTCATGACATTCCAGAAGAGGCAACTCGTATTTCGATGTCTGGCAAGACAGATCCACAGATTATGCGGGAGATATTCGCCAGTCAGGGCTTAGAACTAGGAACTGAAATAGAAGCAGTAAAAAAGGTCAATGACCTGATTGACTTGTATCTGAGTTATCTTGATCAAGAATTGTCAGCCTCTCAAACTATGATTATGCACGAAGGTGTAGTCGAAATTTTAGATCGTCTTCGAGCTGACAGTCAGTGTTTTCTTGGACTGCTCACCGGCAATGTCGAGATTGGTGCGCGCAAGAAACTTCATTTCTTCGACCTCAATCACTATTTTGAAATTGGAGCATACGGCTCAGATTCGGCAAACCGCCTTGATCTTCCCCACTTTGCTGTGAGCAGAGCGCGTGATCATTTTGCCAGTGAATTCGCCCCAGAAGAAGTTGTTATCGTAGGCGATAGCGTCAACGACATTGCTTGCGCTCATGGATATGGTGCTCAAGTAATAGCAGTAAACACAGGTAAGACACCATGGCAAGACTTAGCTGAAAGAAACCCTCAGCACTTGTTTAAGAACTTAGCAGACACAAACGCTGTCTACAAAGCAATTTTCAACTAATTCTGCTGATTGCGACTTTGTATATACGTCAAAATCGCCTGTCTTTGTTCGCGATTGAGAGAGGCGTCCCAGTGCAAAGCTTTGTAGCGAATCGGCGGCATACTACCTTCTTCTACGACAGTAGTAATTTTTGCCAAATCTATAGTTGAAATCAGCTCTGTGCCTGAAATCTGGGCCTTGGTCAAAACAAAGTCTTTCTGCCCTTCCAGCATATCCCGAGCAATGGTGTCTTTGGCAATAGGAAAATTAGCATAGAAAGGATAAGCGACTAGATCAGTTGAGGCGCTATGGCAGTCAACACAACTACTTTGCAAAATCTTCGAGACTGGTGCAAAAGCAGCATTGCCACTTTGATCTGGCAGTTTTACCCTGACAATGAAAAAGTTTGAAATGGGAAAAGAAAGACCAAAAACAAAAACCCCAGCCAAGACAATCAATGGTAGCAGGCGTCCTAAGGGATGCAAAGTTAGCTTACTAGACGAAGAATTCTTGGAAGTAGAGCTCATGAGATTGCCTGAATACACGGAGTTAACCTACGGTCATACTATAATTGATCTGTTGAAATTACAAACTTCAGTCATTAGGGGAGATTCAAAGTCTGTGGAAAGGAAGTTGCGCGGCAACAAACGAAAAGTCAAAGCCTACATTGGCCTCGGCTCTAACGAAGGCGATCGTCTAGGCTATGTACAACAGGCCCTGCAATTTCTCAAAGATATTCACGACATCACAGTTTTAGAGTGTTCTAGTCTCTACGAAACAGAACCAATCGGTGACACTTATACTCAGTGGTTCGTCAACGCGGTAGTTGCCATAGAAACCAGCCTTAGCGCCGAAGATTTGCTAGATGTTTGCCAAGATATTGAAAAACGGCTCACAGAGCTACATCGACACAATAGCAACCAAAGAATAAAAGAGCGCATCATCGATTTAGACATCTTGTTCTACGGTGATAGCGTAATGGAAGCTGCTAACCTTCACCTGCCCCACCCTAAAATGCATCTGCGTTCTTTTGCCTTGGTACCATTGCTAGAAATTGCACCTGACATTCGTCACCCAGGCCTAGAAAAAAGTGTGGCCCAGCTTCACGAAGAATTGACTGAACCGGAACAAGTCTTTCTCTTTGGTACACGCACAGCGGAACTACCACCCGAGCTTTAACGATGAAGTAGCAATGAACTTTAAGATTGGTTCTGACATTTGTTCAATTAAACGTGTAGAAGACGTGTACCAGCGTTTTGGTAGCCGTTTCCTTGATCGCATACTGACAGCAGATGAAAAAAAGTATGTGCTCTCCCGCCCCAAAGATTTTCTCGCCCGAGTAGCGGCCCGCTTTGCCGCCAAAGAAGCCACTTCTAAAGCACTAGGCACTGGCTTCATTGGTATAGGCTGGAAAGATATTGAAGTCGTGCGGCTCGCTTCGGGAGCGCCAACCATTGAACTACACGGTAAGGCAGAGCAACGCGCCAAATCAATTGGCTTGACTTGCTTCGAGCTAACCATGAGCCACGAAAAAGAATATGCCATAGCCTTCGTTCTGGCTTATGGTCCTGGTTGAGGTCCTGGTTGACCAACTGGTCTGCCAATAGCCATTGCTATCATTAAACACTGGTCGACCTTCTCCATCACTTCTTGAGGGAAAGCACCAATTCTACTGACGACTAGAGTTTTTGGAATAGTGGCAATAACTGTGCAATCAATTACGCTATCAAGTCTTAGTCCGGCAGCCTTACCTTCAGGAGTATTCATCAGCACTTCGACTTGTGTGGGCTCACGGGCTGCCCTAGATGTATTGCTGGTCAACGGAACAAGCAGCACGTCATCAAGGCGAGCATTATTGTAGTCGTTTGAAATCAGTACAGCAGGTCGACGCTTGGTCTGTGTCGATCCGTCATCGGTGGTATACGGAAAAGACACCAAGACGACGTCACCTTTGTTGTACGTTGTCGGCTTCGAATTCATTGGTTAAGGAAAATGATCCTTTGAGTATGCAACCTTTGAGGATGCAACCAGGTGACTTAGTAAAAGCTGCCTAAAAGTAAACAGCCGCCCAGGTTAGACCTGAACGACATAATTGTAGCAAGTTTAGCAATTTATGCAGAGACGAGAAACCAATCAACACAAAAGGGCTCTCTCGAACCCGATTAGCGAATAAATTTTATCTCAGCTTGGAATTCTTAGCCGTAAACGGCGTCGGTCCTTGCATCTTCTTTCAGCAAAGCTGGTGACGATGCATAAACAATAGCTTTGACAGCAGTGTCGCGGGAAGGCATGTGCGATTCCAGCAGATCTCTACCACCATAAACCATATTCCAGAACGGCTTAGCATTTTCAAAAATGCTTTGGTCGTCGCTGTCTCCGAAGAGATTTACATTCTCTGGCTTATTATTCACTGATTTCCGTCTCCAGTTGGAGATGAGTAACTTGACGCTAGTATAACAGGCTTTCAAGAGATAAGTCCAGCAGAATTAATCTACAAAACTCACTATTAATCACATCGATTTTTATCGGCTGCTATGTCCACACTCTGATATACCCAGAACGACGCCCCCAAATAACGAAAATAGATAGGCGTCACCCAGGAAATTAATATAGCCTTGTTTGACCGGCCTGCCAATGGTGGTTTTACGATGTAAAGCGGACAGGCCAAAGCTTTTGAGCCCTAATCTCGCCCCGGAAACTTATTGCGTAAAAATTCAATTGTGCGCACCGTGGCACCGCCCGGTACAAAAACTTCGGCAATACCTTGACTAAGAAGAGAATCGCGGTCCTCATCAGGCATTACTCCGCCGCCAAAGACCAAAATGTCTTCAACACCCTGCTCTTTTAAAAGCTTAACTACTTTAGGCAAGAGTGTCAGATGGGCGCCTGAAAGAATAGAAAGCCCTATGGCGTCAACGTCTTCTTGTATAGCGGTCTCGACGATTTCTTCTGGCGAGCGATGCAAGCCGGTATAAACGACTTCCATACCAGCGTCGCGCAGTGCCCTAGCAATTACCTTGGCGCCTCGATCGTGCCCATCGAGCCCAGGTTTGCCGATTAATACTCGAATTTTGCCCTTACTCATCTTGCCCCGAAATCTTTTACTATATATAGGTAAATAGTTTAGACCACAGCTTTACCAATCGCTATCATTTAAAGAACCCCAGAAGGAAGCTTAGGAGCCAAAAGGCCAACCAGCTCATCGAGGTTGGCGATGTCGCGCCTATTAATCAAATAAAAACCTCTTTTCGTCCTTAGCACTGCCCAAACCAAATAATTAGGGACAGTCAGACTAACGATTTGATCAAACGGAACCGATACCGGAAAAAGCATGGTCTCTATTTTCAGACCATCAGCTTTGACAATGATGCCATTAACCTCAAAAAAGGCGGACGGCAGTATCAAGGCATTGATGCCAACGATAAATAACAAGAGAAAGAGCTCGGAGGCAAGATCAATATGATGGTGCAATTGGGCACGTTCAAGCATGCTCATAGGCATAGAAACAGATAAACCAATGAGCATAAACAAGTAGAAATAGCGCAGCAGGTGCTTGAAGATTCTGCGCCTAAAAACATGCTCAACCACGGGGCCAGTATTCTTAGCTCCAGGAGAGACAGTGGAAGATTCGCTATTCGGTTCAAGTGAGGCCATAAGTCGATATTATACTTCTCCAATATGACAAAAGGCGCAATTGGAGCTAACCTTAAGTGTTTGCAAAACGAGAGTGAATGATGAAGCTAGCCGATTACATCTTTGAGCGCATTGAAAAGACAGGCGTAGAACACACCTTTGGTATTCCGGGCGATTTTGTTCTGCCATTTTATGCAGCACAGACTCGAACCAACTTGAAGACGGTTGTGCTCACCCACGAACCCTCAGTTGGTTACGCCGCCGACGCCTACGCTCGACTGCGGGGGCTAGGAGTGGCCCTGGTAACTTATGGAGCGGGTGGCCTCAACATGATCAATCCTGTTGGCTTAGCCTACGCTGAAGAGTCACCTTTACTAGTAATTAGCGGAGCCCCTGAAACTCGCTTCCGCAAAGACAAACCCCAGCTGCACCACTGTGTCAAAAACTTCAACACCCAACACGATGTCTTTGCTCAGGTAACTGAATCAACCAGCATAGTTGACAATATCAAAACAGCTCAAGCTGAAATCGATCGCGTCTTTGACACCACTCTCAAATTGTCACGACCAGGCTATATAGAACTACCGCGCGACATGGTCAATCAAGAACTAGAATTGAGCGAAACTAGGCTGCCCGACCTAGCAGCAGTTAACCCAGCCCTCATTGTCGCTGTCAATGAAATCGCCGCCCTTCTAAAAGCATCCAAACAACCAGTTCTTATGGTCGGCGTAGAAGTAAGACGTTTTGGCCTAAAAGACAAAGTCATTGCTTTTGCTGAAGCTCTTAATCTACCAGTGGTCACCTCTATTCTTGGCAAAGCAACATTCCCTGAGAGCCACCCTAATTTCATTGGTAATTATTTCGGACAATTCGGCAATCCTAAAGTCAAAGACTATGTTGAAGGTTCAGACTGTGTCATCGCCCTTGGTGCGGTGATGACAGAAATGGAAAGCGGCGGATATACAGCCAAACTCAGCCCTGACAATCTAGTTCAAATCAACAACCACGAAGTAATGGTAGGGCACCACCACTATAACGGCCTCAAATTAGACCAAGTACTCGACCTCTTGCTCGAGACAACTACAGCGAAACTAAAGCCGACAAGCCGCTTCACCGTGCCATCTATTGCTAAAGAAATCATAGAAGCGCCAGCTGGCAGCAAGAACTTGACAGTAGCAGCCATGATTAGTGCCCTCAATGAAGTTTTAGAGAACAGCAATGACTTTTCTGTGGTGACCGATACTGGGGATTGTATGTATGCTGGTATGAGCCTGCAAACCGATATCTTCTTAGCACCAGGCTACTATGTCAGTATGGGATTCGGCGTTCCAGCAGCCATTGGTGCTCAACTAGCAATGCCAAGCCGAAGACCGATAGTACTAGTTGGCGATGGTGCCTTCCAGATGACCGGTATGGAAATTAGCACGGCTGTGAAGATGGGCCTCAACCCCATTGTCATTGTCTTCAATAACGCTAGTTATGCCATGTTGCGCTTCATCGATCAGCAGCGTGACTATTTTGATCTGCCACGCTGGGACTATACAGAACTGGCCAAGGCAGTGGGCGGCAACGGCATGCAAGCCAGTTCAGCAGCAGATTTCAAGAAAGCCGTGAGTGCTGCTCAGAAAAGCGACAAAATGTTTTTGATTGATGCAGTGATTGAAAGTGAGGATATCTCACCTACTCTAAGGCGTCTGACAGACCACTTCAGCAAAAAAGTAAAAGCAGCTATTTCATAGGTTTGGACGAGTAAAATTGGTCAATCTAATTCAAAATCTGGCTTTAGCCCTGACAATACTATGCTGTTATGTGGCTCCTGCCTTGGCTGAGGGTGAAGCAAAAACACGAGAAGACGAGATTAACATCAACGACTATCGCATCCTCAACACCGCAGATCCAGGGCTAGCTCAAGATGCAGCCCCAGCCAAAGCACCTAAAGAAAGAGCAAAAATTAGCTTAAAGCCCAGTCAGACCAAAGCTCCCCAGCGCACAACTGGTCGCAATCTACTGGCCGCACCCATGGCCGTTGGTGGAGCGCTGATGGGCATTTCCGCAGGTTTGACAATTGGCGTACCGGTGCGTATCGCCCGCGATATCTCACACGAAACTCTACGCATGCGCGATCAAATGACCGATGATGTTGCTGGTAGCGATAAACCTGATCTCTTTGCCAGAACTGTTGGCTCGTACACTGGAATGGCCTATGGTGTAGTTAGCGGCGTCATCAAAGGCTCAATCAAGGGCACAGAACGAGCCATTGACTGTGGTGCTCGCAAACCATTTTCAAGAGAATCGCTTAGCCTGCAAGACCCGAATTAAAGATAGCGATAAATCAGTCAGATAAAAGGGTATGAAGGTTAGGTGTGACCGAGGAATACCATTGCCGATTGAGCGAAATCAAGAAGCTGCACCCCCCGCTAGCCCAGAGACCCATGGCTTCGTAGGGTCACTCTTACAGACAGCAGCGTACCAGAGCTTGCAAGCACCGATTAAAGGGGTAGCCCAGATAGTCGATCAAGCAGCTCAGACCAAGCTCGCGCAGAGAGTTACCTTCATGGACGCTCCGGTCGCCGCTGAATTTAACTCGGCGGCATGGTATGGCCAACAGTTTGGCTCAGCGGGAAAATTAGTACCCTTTATCGCCGCTTACGCAGTGACCCACAAAGCATTTGGCGCCGCAGGACTAAGAGCAGAAGTAAAAGCCGGAGCCGAGGGGGCTCGCAAATTATTAGGTAACAACAGTTTGATGGTGGCTGAAACAGCTGTTGCTGGCTTCGGCACTGAAGCAATTTTTACACCATTGCAGCCAAAGTTTGGCCAATCAACTGACCTAGAGTTGAGCCACAGCGAATTTTTGACAGACCGCCTCAAGAACGGTGCAGTGGGGGCAGTAACCTTTGCTTCATTGACCACTGGCACCCTAGGCCTGAGACAACTAGGTTTAGCAGCAGAAAACCGTCTTGTCAGCAAATTGCTTACCAATAATGCCTTCGGAGCAGCTGTGGCCGGTATCCCCACTGGTCTAATCAGTGCCGAAACTCACGCTCGAATCATTGAAGGACGCACTGCCACAAATCAAGAACGAGCCGAAGCAGCCTATTCAATGTTTCTTGTAGGGGGAGCCCTCGGTGGCCTTATGCCCTCCAGTAAAGCTGGTGCAAGCAAAGGCGAGGGAGCTAAGGGCGAACTGGCTAAGCCAGAAAGTCTTGGGCCTCGCGAAAACTTGGCAGAGGCCACAAGAGAGAGCGGCCCATCCACTGCATCGACTCAAGCTACAAGACCAGCCTTTGAAGCCATAAGAGAAACTATCCAACAGCGAATTGGCACAAGCTATCAGCGCTTTGACAGCTTTATGGCCTCGATTAATCCGCTCTTGCAAATGTCAAAGTTAGAACCGAGTTATGCCTATGCCTCTAGAGACAGTAATGTTGGTAATAATTTAGGCAATAGAGCGATGCAATCAACACTAGCTGAGCTTGGACGGCCGATGCACTTAGAAAACCGCAGCCTAAGCGTCAAGAGTAGTGCCATTGAAGGTGGTGGCAATCCACAAGCAAAAGGCAGCAAGCAAAAAGGTGACTCATCATTCTCTGATGAAGCCTATGACAGCGCCACCGCTTCAGTAAGAAGAGACGCAGCCGAGAAAACCACGACAAAACTGGCTGAAAAGACTAACGCCAAACCAGTCTACGAGAAAGCTTCAACCGTTCTTGAGCAAATGGGGCTGAGAGAAGTGGCCGATTTTGTCAAAGGCGATCGCGTCTTAAGAAATCAAACAGTAGTTAAAAGTTTAGGTCACGGCAACGATTCTCCAGCAGTACTTGAACTAGCGAAGAGCGCCCAGTTTCCCCATGGTGGGGCTCTCAAAGTAACTATTGCCGAAGGGGGCTGGGAGCCTATCTGGGGTAAACGACCTGGTGACGCCAAAATATACGGCAAGGTACACGAAGTTGAACTAGCTGGCTCAGGATTCTCCGGCAGTGCTAATTTGTATGTACAAGAGTTAGCAGTGGTGGGCAAACGCTATTCCCCAGAACTAGTTGACGCACTGGCACAAAAGCACGAGTCTAAGGGCCTGGAAATTACTGATGTCGGCACAGGCATTGAAGGTCAAGTAGGCATAAGCGTAGCCACCGGCGAACTAGTTGTAATCGACTATCCATCAGTGACAAGAAGAGGCCAAGGCAACGAAACCTTAGAAGCTATTCGTGGAGGTAAACAGCGTGTAGAAGAAGCCTATGACGCTGAAAACAATGCCATACGTCGGGGCAAAAGTGAAGCGGAAGAAACGGCATCGCTCGATCGCGAAGTTGATTTGAATTTTGAAATCAAAAGACAAGACGCCATGCGAGGGGATAAGTTTACTCCTAAAGAGAAAGATATTCTTCAACAGTTCACTCAAGGCTTCTCTGCTAAAGAAATTCAGATGATGACTGCTTTAGTAGAGGGCAAATTTGATGCCAAAGGTAATCCTGATCTTGCTGCCGTTAAGCCAATGGTAGATGCAGTGCTAAAAAAGGCACGGGCTCAAGGTTTAATTGAAAAATCGCGACCATCTGACAATTCATTCAAAATAAGCGATGATTACCGCTCTGACCCATTTGACTAGACTGTATTAGACTATGACAAAACATATTGGTATCGCTGCCTGCAGCGCTGAGGGCGCAGCTCTTTGCTACCGCACAATTTGCAGTGAAGCCCAATCAATAATGGGCCGACATTGGCATCCCGAAGTGAGCCTCCATACGCATCCTTTAGGACGCTATCTGGAAGCACTAGAAGGCAAAGACGGTTGGCAAGGTGTAGCTCAGCTGATCAGTGACTCGTCTGTGCGCTTAGCCAACATGGGCGCTGATTTCATTATTTGTCCAGACAACACTATTCATCAAGCCTTTGACTTAGCCACAGCCACTTCACCATTGCCCTGGCTTCATATTGCCGAAGTGGTGGCAGCCGAAGCTAAACGAAAAGGCCTGACTAAGCTAGGTGTTCTTGGCACCCGATATTTAATGGAAGGTCCGGTCTACCAAACAAAGTTAGAAACTGTGGGCATTACCTCGAAGACTCCCTCTGATAGCGACAGGAATGAAATCAATCGCATTATTTTCGACGAACTAGTCAACGGAATTTTTAATGATACTTCTCGCCAATTCATGCAAGAAGTAATAGATGGCCTGAAGCGAAGCGGTTGCGATGGCGTTATTCTAGGATGTACTGAAATTCCCCTATTAATTGAGCAAAAAGATTCGGCGTTACCAGTATTAGATTCAACAAGACTACTGGCCGAGGCAGCGCTGCTCACCGCCACTAAGTAAGGTTCACTGTCTAAAATCAATATGAGAAAATAGTGACCACTCAACCAAAAAATGTTGACCCTCAAATGTCAGAGCCGCAAAAGCAACCGTTAGTAACGGGAAATCTCTGGCGAGCAATATATATAATGAGCTGGCCACTTTTATTGACCACCATTGCCAACTCGTTTGTTGGGCTATGCGACGTTTATGTGGCTAGTTTTCTCGGTTCAAATATTCAAGCTGCAGTTGGTCTCGCTGAACACGTACTCTTTCTCTTCTTGCTATTTATTCTCTCGGTGGGCGTAGGCTCTACTGCTATTGTTTCTCGGGCATTCGGCGCCAATGACAAAGGGGCGATGATTCACGCTACGGGGCAATCCTTCACTCTGTCAATAATGCTGGGCTTGAGCATGACTCTAGCAGCAACATTGCTTGGACACTACGTCTTGCCGTTTTTCACACCGTCAGCTGAAGTTCTAAATCCGGGCAGACAATACCTAATTGCTTATAGTTTTATGCTTATTCCGTTTAGCTTTACTGCCATAGCCAATGCGGCTTTCAGAGCAATTGGCGATAGCAAGACACCACTGTATATAGTGTCAGTCATGACAGCTATCAATATTGCGGGTGATCTACTAACAGTGATATATGGATGGCCCGTGCCCAACCTAGGTGTACTAGGCATCGCCTATGCTGCCCTGTTAGCCAGCACTGTTGGCGCGCTCTTAGCGATCTGGGCGATTTCCCGCTCGGCCCTAAGAGATAGCCTTAAAGCCATTTACCCCATCGACAGCAAAGAAATAATTCGCATTGCTAGAATTGGCATACCGTCAGCACTGCAGAGACTGGCCTGGTCACTTTCTGTCTTCGTTGTCTTTTTCATACTGGCGCGTTGCCCCAATTCAGTCAGTGCACTAGCGTCGTGGACAATCGGCATGCGCGTAGAGTCATTTATATTTATGCCGCTCATGGCACTAAGCCTTTCGGTGGCCTCAATTGTCGGCCAAAATCTTGGTGCTGGTGAGATTGAAAGGGCTTTTGAAGCAGGTTGGCGGGTGACATGGATTGGCATCTGGTCTATGGTTGTACTAGGAATAGTGTTATATTTTGCCGCCACTCCAATTGCCCAAGCCATGAGCAAAGAGCCAGGCACTGTAGTTTACACAGCTGACTACCTGCGCATCAACGCAGTGGCAGAGCCATTTCTCGCCTTAGGAATGGTCTTAACCGGTGCCTTGCAAGGGGCAGGTGATACCAAAACACCTATGTGGTTTACTCTAATTTGCAACTGGCTTATTCGCATTCCTATAGCTTACTTTCTTGCCTTAACACTGCACATCGGACCAAACGGGGTGTGGTCAGCCATGGTATTTTCTATCGTTGTTCAAGGCTTTCTCATTGCTTGGCGCTATCAGTCGAAGGGCTGGCTGAATCTGCGAGTTTAACCACAGGTATAGGTCGAAGCAAAAGGGCTAACAAGAACCACTGTATTAGTTTGACTTGACCACTGCCAAAGTTATATTCAAAAACGCCAGCCACTGATAGCGAAATCATTGCCCCCAGAAGGCCCAAGCCAATAGCTGAATAAAATGGGTTTGGCCCAATAGCTTGTCGATAAGCGGCAGTTAGCGCTGCCCCTAAAAGCAACAGAAAACTAGTAAAGCCCAATAGGCCAGTTGTTGCGAGTATTTGTAGATAATTGCTATGGGCATGATTAAGATCTTTGGAATGTCCTGGCACAATAGCCTCTGGCAAATCGATGCGGGGGAAATTAAGCACTCCCACTCCGGTAAGAGGATGCTCCTGAAAGAGCTGCCAAGCTTGAGACCAGACACTCAAGCGGGCCGTCACTCCGACATCACTTTTAGCATTCAACAACGGACTAAGACGAACCTGAACCACAGGCACAGTAAACCAGGCCAAGGCAAATAGCAACGAAAGGGCAACCAGACCTTCAAAAAATCTTCGCGGTGAAATATAAAAGCAAACAGAAAGCAGGGCGCAAATCATGCCCAGCCAGGCGCTGCGCTCGCTTGCGAAAATCAGACCAAGAAAGTTGGCGCCGACAACCAGAAAATAACACTTATTAGACACTAGAGGCAGTTGCCTGTACCCGCCCTTAATCAAGAGACCCAGGGCTAAGAAGCTCGTAAGCTGCATTAAGCCAGCGAACGACATTGGTTCGTTGAGAAATCCAGTTGCCTGTAAAAACGGATAGGTAAAAGGATGGAAATTGAATACTTGCTGAATCAAACCAAAAATGCCAGAAACCGCTCCACAAAGAAGCAAACAACTCAATGCCGGAGCGGTCAATCTGGCTCCTCTATCGTGAGCGAAGAGCTGATAGGCAACCAAATAGGCCACCAGTATGCCCCGAAGAGATACGAATGACTTCCAAGCCTCGCTCCAAGCTTCAGCCACTGAGCCCGCCGGAGCAAATAGCCCAGAAAAAACTACAGCCAGGCCATATAGTGCCAGCGGCCAAAGTAGTGGTGCCTTTTTCATAGCAGCCAAACGCTCTTGTCTAGCAGAATCAGCCAGGGCCAAAAGCATTAGGGCAATTAAGCAAAGCCATGAGCCGGTTTGGGTGCAGCATAGACAAACGGTCAGTGCCATGACCAAAATGCGCTCAATATTTTTGCTGCTTAAAAGAGTTGGAATGACTGTTACCAGTTACCAAAATAGTAGTTAACTTGATTAGAGTTGAAGTCTACCAGTTAACCATGCCCATGATATCGCGCACTTCGCTTAGAGTTTGACTTGCTACCTTACGGGCTTTCATATTGCCATGCTCAAGAATTTTGCGCACTTTCTCTGGATCTTTAGCCAGTTCAATGCGCTTTTCACGAAACGGTCTGAAGAAATCATTGATATGAAGAGCCAGGCGTTTTTTGCAATCAACACAACCAATTTGTGCCGTTTCGCATTCGCTTTTTACCTGAGCAAGATAGTCTTTGTCTTTAGCAAAAACATTGTATAGAGGCCATGGCACCTCACAAAGATTGGTGTGACCAGGATCACTCTTGGCGATTCTAGTGCGATCAGTGATCGCCTGTTTTACTTTCTTCTCGGTATCACTATCGGTATCAGCAATCTTGATATCGTTGTTGAAAGACTTGCCCATTTTTTGGCCATCAATGCCTTTGAGCAAAGGAGTTTCAGTAAATTCGGGCTTGGGCTCAGGAAAATAACTGACACCATATAAATGATTGAAACGGCGGGCAACATCCCGAGCAAATTCAAGATGCGACTCTTGATCTTTGCCTACGGGAATGAGTTCGCCCTTGAAAGCCAGAATATCAGCAGTCATCAAGACCGGATAACCAAGCAAACCGTAAGTGATCTTGTCATGAGCAGCATGCTCGTCGGAATCGAGCATTTTCACCATATCTTTTAGGGTCGGCTCACGCTCAACCCAGTTATGGGGAGTAATCATCGAAAGCAGTAGATGTAACTCGGCGATCTCAGGGATTGCTGATTGCACATACATGGTTGATACATCTGGATCAATACCAACACACAACCAATCTAAGGCAATCTCCCAGATATGACCCTGCACCTCTTTAGTGTTCTGAAACTTAGTGGTCAGAGCATGCCAGTCAACGATGGAGAAATATGATTCATAGCGACTCTGGAACTGAATCCAGTTTGAGAGTGCGCCAAAATAGTGTCCCAGGTGAAGACGCCCTGTAGGGCGCATACCCGACATTATTCGCTTTGCTGTCATTTTAAATTCTTACTATTTCCCGATTCTTAATTACTTACCGGACTGGGACTTAGCAATGTTCTCTCTAACGATTGCTTTCTTTCTGTTCACTTTGGCCTTGCGACGGGTTTTCTTTTCGCGACGATTGTACTTATCGGTCATATAACCTCTTCAATGATTTAGTTACCAGAAACTGAGTTTACCTAATAGGCGCTCTAATTTCAGGAAATTTAGCGAGGTGCAAACCTTTCTTTTTCTTGGTTCAATCGATCCCAATCAGAATCGGTCATGAAGCCCATTTTAACTAGCAGCTCAACTAGCTTTATGCCTTTCTGTTTCGCCATCTCAATAACGTCTCTCAATTCATCACCATTTAAGCGGCGACGCTGCAATAGATACTGTTCTAGCTCAACTCGGCCAAGCAATAGATCAGCAGTCAAACTAACCACCTGGTCGGGTGGGTCGATATAACCGCGCTCTAAGGCGTACTTGCAAGTATGTAATATTTGCGCCGGGTCATGACCGTGCCCGCCGTCGGTAGCAACATTGATAAATGTTTTACCTGCTTTAAATGCCGATACGATTTTCTTCATATCGTCGTCAAGAGCGTTGTTGTTAAGTGCAACCTGGCCGAAAGGGGCAACGTGAAAAGTTGTTTGAAAGAGTCGTTCGATGTCAATTGCCACTAGAGGCAGTGGATCAGTGCGACGAATATCAAACGACTTTTTCTCCGCCTCAGGCTCAACGTCTACTTTTACAACTTTGGCCTTGGTTTTCTCAAGAACACTTGTACTTGTGGCGGCAGCAAGGTTGTCAGCCTTCTTCACAGCCTCAACTGCTGCTACTTGTTGGGCTTTCGCCATCAATTCCAAAAATTCTGGGCTGCCCACCGCAGGCAGACTATCAGATGTGATTACATCGGCTCCCGAACTAGGTGGAGCAAAATCATGCACCACTTCTGGGGCCGGATTAGATACCACAGGGGAGACCTCTTCCTTGGCGGCCGCTAAAACTGGTTTAGGCTCTGGTTCTAGATCTTGCTCTGGTTCCATATCGAAATCAGGTAATAAATCGGGCTCTGGAGTTTTGACCGCTTCCTCTGCTTGACTTGCAATAATTGGCTCGCTGACACTACTAGTAGAGTCAAGCTTGGCTTTGGCTTTAGCTGATTTCTCCCTTTCCTTGTCCCTTGAAGACTGATCTACTACTACTACTGGCTCGGCAGCCGCAGTTTCAGCAAGAGCAGAAGCAAATTCTGAATTAGCAACAAGCTGCGGCCTAATACAATCAACCGAACCAGTGCTCAAAAGGCGGAAAAGTGAGCTCGTTGCTTGCACAACATCAAAATTGAATTCACGCATAGCTTGGCGCATGGTGCGACCATCGGTGATCCAGCCAAGTACAACATAATCTTCTCTATATAGAGGCAACTTCTTCAGAGCTTCTTGCCATTCTTCAGTACCAAATTTAGGAGAAGGCACAATCTCGGTATTCAAGCCAACGTTGGTTTTCTGCAAGAAGAGAATTTGGTCCGCAAAGGTATTTAACTGTCGCAGCTCAATGGCCAGACTGCGGCTAAATGAAGCATCCTCTCCTAAGTCAAAGCGTTCAACAATAAACGCCCCCTCACCCCAAAACAAAAATTCGGTAAGGGCATCATTACCTTCAAGCAAACCAAAATTTGCGGCCAAAATTTGCCCTTCAGAGACAATAAGTTCGCCTTTCTGCGGACCACTTACCAGTTGCACGCGGAAGCTCTTGTCGGATTCCGTGGCGAGGCATTGTAATAAGCCCGGCAAGCTGACATCAGCCAAATCGCCTTCAATCATGGATGACCCTTATCTCCGCAGTACCTGTACATAGTTAGTCCCTTATAGATGTCGACGGTTCGCACAGCTCAGTGCCAAATTTACAAAAGTTAATCAATCCCTTGACTGCTTAGAGTTGACTGAGATTTGGGTAAATAGCAGGGAGAGATGAGGCGAAGTTGAAACTAGTCTCGGCACTCTCAAGTGTACCGCTGTTATGGTCCTATTTTTTTCCTGCATTATGGAGTTTACTCGCGTTGGCTGCAAAAGTTACCGATGACCTTTCAGAGGATTATGCCGACGTCTTCGGTGCCGGAGATGAGCCGGAGGCCGACGATGAGCCAGAAGAGAAAGAGGTAGAAGCCGCAGGCTTTACCGAAGACTCGGTTCGACTGTATTTGCGCGAAATTGGTCGCGTAAAAATGATCAAGCCCGACGAAGAAATCGAGCTGGCTCGTCGCATAGCCAAAGGAGATGGCGAAGCCAAGAAGAAGCTGATTCAAGCTAATCTTCGTCTTGTAATTTCTATAGCAAAAAAATATTTAAACCGTGGCCTGCCCTTCCAAGATTTGATTCAAGAAGGTAATCTCGGTCTGATTCGAGCAGCAGAAAAATTTGACCATACTAAAGGATTCAAATTCTCCACCTATGCCACCTGGTGGATCCGTCAAGCCATAAGTCGCGGTTTAGCAGATAAGTCGCGCACCATTCGCGTCCCCGTGCATATGGTTGAATCGATAAATAAGCTCAAAAAGACCAGCTCTAAACTTTCACAAGAATTAGGCCGTAAGCCAAATGAGCATGAACTATCCACGGCCTTAGAAATACCTGTAGGCAAAGTTCAAGAAATCATGGCAGCTGACCGCGAGCCTGTTTCAATGGAGATGCCGCTCAACCGCGATGATGAAACTTATATTGGCGATTTAATTGAAGATAACGAGGCGACAAGACCAGACGCCACGACTGCAGAAGAGCTTATGCGCCAAGATCTCAGCCGCATGCTCAGTCAACTCACCCCCCGCGAACGCGACATCATGCACTTGCGCTACGGTCTAGAAGACGGTCGACAGAGAACTCTCGAAGAGGTTGGAAGATTGTTCAACATCACAAGAGAACGCGTTAGACAAATTGAACACAAAGCTTTTCGCAAGTTACGCCAACCAAATTGGTCTTCTCGCTTAGCTGGATATTTAGATGACTAAAACCAAGTGAAATTTGCTAATTCGCTCTCATAATTGACCAGTTCTCAATCAACTGTTAACTAATTAGACAAAAGCCCTTCTGTCAACCTCTCAGGCTTGGTAGGGTTATTGCTATGACAGAAAAGCAGCTAATTGCGCCAAATGTTTTAACGGAGTTGGTCGATCTCGGCCAACGCCAGAAACTGCGTTTGTTGTTAAACGACCAACACCCCGCTGATTTGGCTGAGTGTTTTGAAGAATTAGGCCCGAGCTATCGCATCTCTTGCTTTCGCCTACTAGATCTTGACAATGCCTCGGCCCTCTTGGCCGAACTTGAACCAGACGGTCAAACTGAATTGTTACGCGATCTCGGCGACATCAGCATTGTCGCTTTGATCAGCAATATGTCGCCAGACGACGCTGTCGACCTCCTCTCTGAATTACCACAAGACAAAGCTCGCGATTTGATCAGTCAGGTTTCAGATGTTGAAGCCCAAGAAGATCTAACCCAGCTAATGACCTTCAAAGAAGATACTGCCGGTGGCATCATGTCTACCGATTATCTTGCACTGCATGCAGGAATGACAGTGGCTGAAGCTTTAGTTTACCTGCGCGAGAAGTACGAAGACTTAGAGGAAGAGATATACGACGTTTATGTTGTCGACGAAGAAGAAGTTCTAGTAGGCGAAGTAACTCTCAAAGAGTTGCTCACAGCAGCTCCAGAAATTTTGGTCAAAGACGTCATGGATGAAGACTTAGTCTTCGTGCAAGCTGAAGAAGACCAAGAACAAGCAGCAGAAATATTGAGTCGCTATGACTTGCTCACCCTACCGGTTGTTGACAAGCAAAAGAAATTGCTCGGTATCATCACCGCCGATGATGTCATCGACGTATTAAAAGAAGAAGCAATTGAAGACATTTTTCAATCTTCTGGTATTACCACTGGCCCGGAAAATCAAGACGTTCTTAACTACAACGTCCGCAGCGCCTTTTCCGCACGACTACCATGGCTAATTATTACTCTTTTAATTGAAAGCGGTTCGGCTTCGGTCATTACTCACTTCGATTCAGTGATTCAGCATATGGTGCAAGCTGCTTCATTTATGCCGCTCCTTTCCGGTGTAACCGGCGGGGTAGCTACCCAGAGTACTTGTATTCAAATTCAAAGTAGTGGCAAAACGGCTCTAAGCCTTAAAGCAGCCTTGCGCAATATTTTTCACGAACTCAAGGTAGGCATGCTACTTGGTCTCTTCTGCGGTTTCGCCACTTATATGATCAGCCGCTTTCTGCACCAATCCTCTTATCAACTCGGGGTGGTGGTTGGTGTTTCTCTTTTCATCACCATGACCTTCGGCGTGGTAATCGGCACACTCATGCCCATACTATTTAGACGCTTTGGTGTAGAACCAGCCCATGCCAGCGGTCCCTTCATTACCAGCATATTAGATGTCTGTACAATGTCGATTTATCTTACAATAGTGCACTTCTTCTTGGTCGCCACAAAAGGCATTGCCTTCTAACCTGTTATTTATTTCAATCACTATAGGGCTAATCGATGGAAACACTGAAGTCAGACCCGAACAAGAAGCTTCTAGACATGCGCAAAGAAGCCAGTTTTGTTGCCACGAATGTCAAAGAAAAGCGACACGAGCGCGGTGTGCTGATGGCTCGTGAACGAATTGAAAAACTAGTTGATGAAGGCAGTTTTTTAGAAATTGATCGCTACGCCGTGCACCAGTGTCAAGAATTTGGCATGGAAAGCAAGGTAGCGCTTGGAGACGGAGTAATCACAGGGCAAGCAAAAATAGACGGTCGCCCAGTGTATTTGTTTGCCCATGACGCCACTTTTGTCGGTGGTGCCCTAGGAATCGTCTTTGCTCGCAAAGTTTGCAAAATTATGGATTTAGCCAGGCAGGCTGGTTGCCCGGTGATTGGTTTAAATGAAAGCGGCGGCGCCCGCATTCAAGAAGGAGTTCACTCTCTGGCCGGTTACGCTGATATTTTCTATCGCAACGTCAGTTGCTCCGGAGTAATTCCTCAAATTTCTGTGATTTATGGTGCCTGTGCCGGTGGTGCTGTGTACAGCCCAGCGGTAACGGACTTTACAATTATGGTCAAAGACAAAAGCTACATGTTTGTCACCGGCCCCGAGATCGTGCGCACGGTGACCGGTGAAGACGTAAGCCTAGAAGAGCTTGGTGGCGCCATGACCCACAATTCGCGCTCAGGGGTGGCGCAACTTCTAGCAGAAGATGAAGAAGATTCTTTCTGGTTGACACAAAAATTGCTCTCTTTTCTTCCCAGCAACAATCTTGATGCCGCTCCAAGTGGCCCTGGTGATTCTGACCTAGAACCACCAGACATGGCAGCCCTCAATCAATTGGTGCCGGTGGAAGCAAACAAACCATACGACATGTACGACGTCATTAAACGTATTTTCGACGAGGGCGACTTCTTCGAAATCTCGCCGCATTTTGCTACTAACATCATTACCGGTTTCGCTCGACTCAACGGTCGCTCTGTGGGCATCGTCGCCAATCAACCGAAACGTCTAGCTGGCTGCCTTGACATTAATGCGTCAGTCAAAGCTGCTCGGTTTGTGCGTTTCCTTGATGCTTTCAACATTCCAGTCATAACTTTCGTAGACGTGCCAGGCTATCTACCAGGAACTTCCCAAGAATTTGGCGGCATTATCAGACATGGCGCTAAGCTCCTCTATGCCTATTGCGAAGCAACAGTGCCAAAACTAACAGTAATTACACGCAAGGCTTATGGTGGCGCATTTGATGTAATGGGCTCAAAGAATGTCGGAGGCGACTTCAACTTCGCTTGGCCTACCGCCGAAATCGCAGTTGTGGGGGCTGAAGCAGCCGTTAATTTGCTTTACCGGAAAGAGCTTAAGGGAGATAGCGCTGGCACTCGTAACGCTGAACTAGTTAGTGAATTCAGAGAGCGGTTTGCCAACCCATACATTGCCGCTCAAGGTGGATATATAGATGATGTGATTATGCCAGATGAAACGCGCGCCAAGCTAATTGCGGCTCTAGACACACAGGCAAACAAGCGAGTAGATAGGCCTAAGCGTAAACACGGAAATATTCCACTTTAAGATTCTACTGAAAACTAATTTGCACAGCACTGGGCTGTTCGTCATTTGAGGCCGTATTCTTCTTGGCACGCAACTGGGGATGAAGCAACTGCAATCGACCAGTGACAAGACCACTCTCTGAATTTGTGTTAACAACCAAATTAATGTGAACTTGATAGGGTGCTGGAAGAACAGAATCAAATCTAGCGACAGGATCGTCGGCTCCGATTGCCTTTTCCACAAAGCTCAAAATGGCTGCAGGGAACGGAGAATCACTTACAACAAATACGCCCTTTGTCTGATTACCAGATTGAGCCTGCATTTTAGCTACTTTAGCCAGAAAATCTCTCAATAATTCCAGATGATTTGACCCATATGAAGGTTCAATCACCAAAGCCACAATTGGTGTCGTACCGCTCACCGTCTTGAAAAGTAACTCATAGGCAGGTAAAGCTACTTTCTGGAAGAAACCTTTAGTGACCGGCTGAACCTCGACTACAGCAATCTTCGAAAGAGTCTCCCACAATCTAAGCTGGCGGTTGTACAAGCCGCTTTGGTGCGCGTCAGAGAAATAACCGGTCATAACAAACTTGATCGCCGCTAAAACGAGACTAGGAATTTTATTGTCCGATGGCTCAAAAACAAGATTATCGCAGGCGGCAACTATATCTTGAGCAGCTGCAGCTCGCGGGGCCTGCGTCACAGAGCCAAGATTAAATGCTTCCGTTTCGGCATTCTTTACAATCACAGAAAAACTATTTACAACAGACATTGCCGATTTATCAGTCCTGTTAGGGGTTAGCACTATGCAAACGTGGTACATCTAAGTAAGCGAGTTTCATCTTGAGACATGCTAGCACTCGGTCGGTGAGGAGGTGCACAAAAATTCAAGACTGAAATTGCAAATAAATTGCAGAAATCGGTGCAAATCAATCTCTTTAGATACTTTCGTAAAACCGTATATCAGGTAAACTGGTAAGTAGGCGTCTTGGCGGTTGCAGCTTAATTTCAGAATAGTGGCAATCCAGAATAGTGGCAATTAAATTCGCGGGTGAGGGAAGTTTACCAATCTTAGCGGCTACATTCTCAAATCACACTATTTCACAGAGGCAGCCTTCAGGCACCGCGAGGTAACCTGAGCACGCACGTCTATTTAGCTCCTGTGGGATGACCATTAAGTATGCCTCTGCTTCCATCGAAGAATAATGCCAAAGAATTTGATCAGTCTGCCGTCGCCGTGCTCACCGACCTAAAGAAAGGTGGCAATGACAAGCGGAATGAATTTATATGGGTGCACCAAGAGCGCATCTACGCAGTGGCCTTACTAGGCACTGGTGATCACGAACATGCCTCCGAGGTGACTATCTCATCCTTCAATAATGCCTTCAGCGCTCTTAATCAGGGTCTACCTAAAAACCCTGATATGTCAATATGGGATTGGCTTTCTCAATATGTTGTAGAAGCTATGGGCGAATATCATAGCCAGAACAGTGGTCCACCTGATGAAGAAGACGCCGACCCAGCGCAAGATGGTTCAGCTAGTATGGATTGGGAGACAACTGTACTGCTCGGAGTGCAACGAGTTAAGCGTTGTATCGGCTCCCTGCCCCAAGAATTGAAACGAATATTTTTATTGCGACACAGCCTTGATCTGAATTACGAACAAATTTCAATAGTGACAAATCAAAGAGTGGAGAAATGCATGGCTTTGCTTTACAGAGCAAGGGTGCAAGTAGTGAAATGCCTAGGCCGCGGGTGAAGATCGGTATGCTAAATATGGCAATTAAGACCAGAATGACAAATATAAGGTTGATATCTAATGTCTGACGCCGAGTACAGATTACTGATTCAAAGATCGTTCGATGAAGAACTCTCTAAACAAGAGCATCGCGCCTTCGTCAATCATCTAGAAACTTCTGACTCAGGTCAAAAGTTTCATCACCAACTCGACCAGATGATTCAAGCCGCTCAGGACACCCCGCTTCCTGACGACTTGCGTCCCCAGAACCCGGAAGCACTCGCGAGAACGATCATGGAACAACTCCCTCAGAAAAAAGGCTCAATCTTTGCTATGTTCACCAATTTATTTGGTGGCGGGCAACCTAAGGCTAAAGCCAAAGATGCTGGCCGAAGCAAAGTAGATAAGAGCGACAAGAAAGGCAATCTGAACAAGGGTGGTAAGGGCGCTCTCAAAAAAGCTAGTGGCCAACCCGCCGAAGATGAGGAATTTGACGCACCAAGCGAACGGCGTAAACCTGGAGTTAAGTTCGGTCGCAAGGACAGAGAAGCTGAAATCTCAGCAGAAGATCGCGAAGATCAAATGGGTACTTTCTCTCGGCTCAAGTCCATTAGCACCAGAGCCGATGCAGCTGAGAATCGTGACAATCAATCAACCACAAGATCACTTGGTGAAAAGTTTGGTATGCCGGGTGGTACCACCTCTAACCCGTTAGACGAAGCTCCGTTAACCCTAGCCGAGTCGATCAAACGCAAGGTATCTGAATCACAGAAACTATCGCCCTTAGAGATGGAGTCTGATGATTATTCCAGCCAAGAAATGCCGGCCACCGGTGGCGACTTCGGCCGTCCTAGCCAAGGTCAAGAAGCGGTTGAAGCCGATTCGAGCTGGAGTTCTCCAACACCAATTGGCCTACCTATTAAACAGAAGATGAGCGCGCCAGTGACTGCTCAAGGCCTAGACTGGAGTGGGGCTCCAGCTGGCAGTCCAGCGACCTCATTCGAGCAGCATCCCGGTTCGGCTATCGGGTTGGCACCACCTGGGCAGAAGCCAAACCAAAATTCAGCTCCTTCGCCTCAATCATCATCGCCTACCGGCGGTGGACTAGATTGGAGTTCTGGAACATCTTCAAGCAGTAGTGCAAACATTGCGCAAAGTCAGAGTGGTTGGGGCAGCAATGCTCCGGCCATGCAACCAACGGCACCGGCCTTTGCGACTTCCTCATCAACAGATTCAGCAGCATCAACCCCATCAGCCAAGGCTGATAGCGGATGGGGCTCTGGCTGGGGCAGTGAGAATCAAGCTCCCGGGGCAGCAGGGCAAAATACCGGTGTTCCTCTCAAATCATCTGATTCTTGGGCAATTCCAGGCTCTGAGGCCGCCGATGCCTGGGGTCAACCAGGCAGCTCGCCACACGCATCTCCAGCAAACCAAGTTTCAGCCAGTTCAGCTTCAGTCAGCCCAGCGCCAACTAATTCAGCGCCGACGATGAGTGCTGCTGTGGCTGTCAACCAAAGCAGCCAAGACCCCTGGGGCAGTTCCAGCGTGGCTGGCTCAGGTGCAGCAACAGCACCCGCCGAGACGGACGGTGGCAACTGGGGACAAGCAGCCAGCTGGGGAGCACCGAACCTCGCACCGAACAACACATCCAACTCGCAACCTTCCTCTTCCGCGCCGCCTCCTAACGACCCTTGGGCTCAGCCTGCTCAAGCGGCAGCAACAGCAGTTGCAAGTGATCCTTGGGCAGCTGCGAGTGCAGCTCCAGCGCAGCCGGCTAATGACCCCTGGGCAGCCGCCAGTTCGGCCCCAGCACAGCCGGTTAGTGATCCTTGGGCAGCCTCCACTGCCACCCCAGCACAATCTGTTCCCGCGGCCCAAGCGGCGAGCGACCCTTGGGCGGTTGCCTCTGCCACAGCCGCAGCGCCATCTTCCGCAGCGTCGGCACCTGTTGCGCAAACGGCAAACGACCCGTGGGGAGCATCATCACCACAGATGGTGCAATCCAATACTCCACCGGTATCACAGCCTACAGCCGTAGCAAATGATCCTTGGGCGCAAGCAGCAGCAGTACCTCAGGCCATCGCCTCAAGCGCTGAACCGGCATGGGGTTCGCCTGTCCAAACAGACGTAAAGTCAGACCAGCAGCCAGCCGCCATGGGCTGGGGGCAATCTGCCGCACCGGCGCCATCGACAGAAGCAGCCGCTTGGGGCGCCCCTGCCCCAACTCAGGAAGCGCCAGCCAGTGCAGCTGCAAATCAAAGTTGGTCACCTGAGGGTGAGCAAATGGAAACCGGTGTGTGGAAGTCGTTCACACCAAAAACAGGTCCATTGGCACCCGCTAACCAAGCCCCGGCAGCGCCTGCAGCCGGTGATCGCTGGGATTCACCAATTCAAGATCGTCCGTCAGTGACACCGGCACCTTCATCACAATCAACGGGTGCTCCCGAGGCAGACCGCTGGGATGTGCCAATCCAAGCTCGCACTGCCGCTCCAGAGCTATCGGCACCTGCAGCTGTTGCAGCAGTAGGCTCATCGGGCCTACCTGTCAATCAGATAGTAGAAAAAATGGGCAGCGTTCTTGGCGGCAATGCAGCTGCCGATAGCCGTTGGGACGTTCCTATTCAAGCTCGCAGTGGCAGTGCAGAAATTCAAGCACCAGCTCAAGCACCAGCAGCTGTAAGCGCGGTTGGGTCATCGGGTATTCCAGTCAATCAGATTGTTGAAAAGATGGGTGCCGTCCTTGGCGCCACCGCTGCGGGTGCAGGCACCGACAGCCGTTGGGATCTGCCTATTCAAGAACGTAACAAAGAAACAAGCGTCGAGCCAGACCAAGCGCTACCAGTGCAGAACTTCGCTCAGCCCGCTGCACCTTCTGCCTGGGGAGAGCCCCCAGCCGCTACCGGTACAAGCAGCAACAACAATACCTGGGGAACACATCCTGAACAACCGACCACCACACCATGGGGTGCAGCAAGTTCCGCTCAAGAACAAGCGCAAGCTAACAATTCATCAGCTCCCGTGGCTGCCGGATGGGGCGGTGAGCAATTGCCATTCGGTGCCGCCCCGCAGGTAGCCCAACCAGGGGCATGGGCTGCACCCACGCCAAATCAGACTAATGCAGCAGCTCCAGCAGCGGCGGCATCGCCTACGGCATGGGGTACAGAAGCTCCTGCAGCAGCAAACAATTGGGATAGCACTGCTGGCGGTGCAGCCGCACCGGGCAATGCCGCTGCTGAACAATGGGGCCAACCCCCTTCGTGGGGACAAGCTCAAGTGCCACAAACACAAGTGCCCGAGCCCGCGCCTCAAGTAACTGAGAAACCAGCCCAGAGTGGGATGTTTAATTTAGGCGACCAAGATATCGATAAGATTTTTGGTGACAACCTAGGCGTTAGTGAACCTGTGGGCCGCCCCCTGGTAAAAAATGCTGCAGACTCTCAAGCGCAAGCCAATGTGCCAGTAGCAGCACCCCCGCAGCCTGTACAAACCAATAACTTCGCACCGCCACAAACAGCAGCAAATATGGCAGCCCCAACAGCCGCCGACCCTGCGGCTAAAAATGGTCTCTTCCAACTTACTGACAACGATCTCGATAAGCTGTTCAGCAGCAATCTCGGAGTCGACGAGCCCTCCACTCAAGTTGGCGTTCAAGCTGCTCAAGCAACAATATCGCCAGTTCAAGCAGCAGCGCCAAACAATTTTGCTCCACCAGCGGCAGCAGCATCGGCGCCTACCGGATGGAACACAGGCGCTGAACAACAGGCGCCTGCAGGATGGGGAGTCAGCGCTCCATCGCCAGCTCCAGTTGCAGCAGCCACCTCTAGTGGCGCTTCCGGCTGGTCATCTCCCCAAGCACCGAGTGGCTGGGGTATGGAGCAACCGCCAGCAGGAGGCCCAAGCGGCTGGTCAGCATCACCTGCCCCTGCAGCAACAGAAGCTTCTCAGCCGACCGGTTGGGGGTCGCCGACAGCTCCTACGCCTCCAGCATGGAATCAACCAGCAGCGGCTCCTGTCGCGAACTTGGCGCCTAATCCAGCAGAGGCAGCCAAAGGTGGTCTTTTCTCCGTAGACGACAACGCTATGAACCGTATCTTCTCTGATAATCTTGGTATTCCAGAAGATGCTAACCCTAAGGCCGACGCCTATGCTATTCCAGATCAAGGCGGAGAGCAGGTTGCGCCACCCAAAATTGCTGGAATTGGTCGTCTAGATGCCTCCGGCGACCAAAATCAAGATGCTGGTTCTGGAAGAATTGCTTCAATTGGTAAGTTCTTACTAGATCAAAAAGATCTAGACAAGATTGGTAAATTGACTAGCTCAGACCTTAACGAAGGCAAGATGCGAATTCTCACCCTCGAAGCATCTCAAGACTTGCAGTCGTTACTGAGTCAGATTGGCACCCAACAGGGAGTGATTGGTTCAGTAATCGTAGGCCACGATGGTCTATTAATTGCTAACACGATGCCTGGTGATATGGACGCTGAATCAGTTGGAGTCTGGGCGCTGGGTGTTTACATGAACACAGAACACGTTACCAAGAAAATGGGACATGACCGTGTGCACCAGGTAGTTTCAAGAACACCACGGGGCTATGTCGTCATTGCCGATTTTGGCGGAGGACTTCTGGTCACGGTCACTGATGGCAGAGACACAGACTCTTTGATTCCTTTGATGCGAACAATCACTCAGCTAGTCAACTAAGCTTTATTTTTAGCCTGAGATAAGACATAGTTGCTCAAAGTCCTAGCACCGAAACCGGTGCCGCCTTTGCAGATCTCATCGCGTTCGCGATCAAGCCAACCCACACCGGCAATATCAAGATGGGCCCACGGCTTGCCTTCGGTGAATTCCTTAAGAAACATAGCAGCGGAACTAGAGCCAGCCTCTCCACGAGATCCAGCATTTTTCAAGTCAGCAATATCGCTCTTCAGACCCTCTTTGTATTCAACAAAAAGAGGAAGTTGCCAGAATTGCTCGCCACAGATTTTACCGCTAGCTATGACATTGTCGACCAGAGTCTGATCACTGCCCATAATACCAGCTGCTACTCTTCCTAAGGCAGAAACCACAGCCCCAGTCAGCGTTGCAATATCAATCAATTCGTCAACGCCTTCACGAATAGCATAAGTAATGGCATCTGCCAAAATTAGTCGCCCCTCAGCATCAGTATTGTTTACTTCGATCGTTTTACCATTCATAGACTTTAGGACATCTCCCGGATGCAAGGCCGCAGAGCCCGGCATATTCTCAGTAGACGCCACCACTGCCAATACCGAGACATTGGGCTTGAGCTGTCCAATAACCTGCATGGCAGCCAATACAGCAGCGGCTCCAGCCATGTCATACTTCATGTGCTCCATACCCACGGCAGTCTTAAGCGAGAGCCCCCCCGAGTCGAAAGTTATACCTTTTCCGATAAGACCAATGGTCTTCTTCGACTTTGGCGCAATGTACTTGAGTGCAATTAAACGCAACGGTTCTTTCGCCCCTTTTGCTACGCCAAGAAGTGCACCCATTCCTAGTTTTTCTACTTGAGCTGGGTTTAGAATCTTGACTGAAAGATCATGGTCAGAGGCAATACGTTGAGCTTCCGCAGCCAATCTTGTTGGAGTCATATAAGAAGGCGGCTCAGCAATCAAGGTGCGAGCCATATTGGTCGCAGAGGCCATAGCAATTGCCTTTTCGCTGACTTTCTTCAAGCTCGCCTGGTCAAGACCATTAGCTTGAACCAGAAGGGTCAGAACGGAATGATCGTTCTTTTGACTGTTTCTTTGACTGTTTGAACTGTCATCATCTTTAACTGATTTGTATTTCAAGAAACTAAACGAACTCAAAATCCAGGCTTCAATCACAGCCTCAAGTGCAGCTGCTTGACTAAGACTTGCTGCAGCTAAATTTTTGTCTTGCCCTTTGCTCTTCGCCTTAAGTGGATTGACACGCAATACTAGGCTAACATTAGCAGGAGTCTTTTTGCTTATCGCCGCCATGCGCTTAGCACTCTGCACACCAAGCTTGCGAAAGACAGAAGAATTTAGGTCTGAAGCATTTCCCAAACCGATGAGAAGCAAGCGCTTGAATGGTGCCCTGTCATAAGTCGGCAACATTACCTGCTGACCGGCGCGACCAGAGAAGCCTTCATCTAAAGCCATCTTAGCCAAAGAGTCTAACAGATCCTGATCAGCATTCTTTCCAGAATCTTTTTTACTAGCCGGTTTGCTGATTGAATTACTAGTTGACTCAGCTAAAACATCAGCTATGTTTTCTTGAGCGAAAACACCGATGACAAGTAAGTCTGCTTTAACAGAAGCGATATTTGTTGCCAATTTTACGTGCATGCACTGATTCCTATTTACGTACTGCTACTAATCACTCGAGAAACTATTTCATCCACTATCTTGGCCTCAACCTGCCTACGGCAATAAGCTAGGTACGCTTCCATCCAACGTCTTAATTCTAGCAACACGGCCGAAACCGGCACACCAGCTCGCTTCATCTGCGATAAATTAACTGAAACTCGACCTTCATGGTCGATGTGAAAACGAGCTTTAGCAGGCGAGTCACCATGCACGTAATGAAGAGAAGCATGCAGCAAAGCTTTATTGTCTTCTCTACCTATAAGTTCTTGCATTTCTGAGCCAATCTTCTGTAAAACCGTAAGCGGTCTGAATAAACTTGCCTGCTGAATATTAGCTAGTTTGAGTTCAACCAGCATATGAAGTGCTTTGACTATTTTATGAGTAGGCCAATTATCAAAAGCCTTAATTACTTCATCTAAGGTCGACAAACCATCGATCTGAGCAGCCAATTCGGTAATCATAAAACGGTCATCGGGACTTAGAACGGTCTCGTCCATTAGGCGCAGGGGCATGCCGGCCATTTGCTGCCAAAGCATTTCAAAGTTCCAGACTCTTTCTAAAATTGAATCGCGACCCTGGGGCAAACCAGCAAATATCTGACTGACTTGATCTTGACACAAGGCTGAATCTAACAATAGCCTTTCTAAAGTCTGAGTAATGCGACAAGTATCATCAAACTCTTGAGAGACACCCTTATCTCTGAAGACAAAAATCCCTTCTCCCCACATAGTGAGAAACTCCACCATGGCGTGATAACCAAGTAGTTTATTCATTTTTGCATGGGTAGGCTTGCCATCGACAAAGGCAACAATCAATATTTTGTCGCGATCCTCAACGGTTAATAGACCAGTTTTCTTTGCTGTTGCCAAAGACTGTAACAAGCCAGCCGTATCAATAGCACCAAGACTGCCAATCATCGAATCACGCATGGTCTCAATATTGACTGTGCGTGAGACACCAGGCAGTTCTTCTTCTGTGCGCCGATGATATCCCCCATAGAGGTATTGATCGTCTAGTAACACTTCGAGTTCGCGCGTATTAATGTAACCAGCGCGAACAGCTAGAAGTCCTAAGAAAGTTCGCTGAGATTTGCCCCAACCCTCTTCTTGTTGCCGCTCAAGAAGTTCTCTTAATTGAGCCTCAGTAACAATTCCACAAGCAACCATGTAGCGGCCAAGACGAAATGGTTTGCGATTGTGATAACAATTAGAAAGAAATTGAATGCGAGAAAAAACAGGAAAAATCAGACGGGCGGCTTCCAGCTCTTGTAGAATTCGCAGCGCCTCATCAGACGGCAACTGGTGATGAGACTCGACATTGCGCACAATAGACTCAACTGATGCATAGTCTTCAACCATTTGCATTACCCAGTTCTGTGGCGCTGGCAAAGTAAAGTCGCCTTTAATTTGCTTTCCATCGCTAGTCAAAACCGGAATAGATGTTGATAAAATGTGGTTTGCTAGGGTACTTCCCCCGCCCTTTAGCCTTCGTCGATCGATACCACTGACGGTGGCACAGGCGTAGTCAGCAAGAAGCGGATAGCGAGTAAATATTCCAAACGGACTATCATAAATATTGAAAGTTAAGCCACCAGCAGGGTCATCTTTTGTTAGGGTTATGGCTCCATCACCTTTAACAAAAAGCAGCACTCCTTGTGGGTTAAGGAGCTTTTTGGCGTACATAGAAAACTTCACGAGAGCATCAAGAGGCAGAGAAAAGCCAGTCTGCATTAAATCAATTATCAAACCATCAAGACTTTTGCCTTGTTCCACTAATTTGTCGAGCTGACTATAGAGATTTTCGCGATAAGAAAAGGTGAGAAAAGAAAGTGATGAATTGAGATAGCTTTCAGCAGACTCGCGTTCATTACTGGCGCCAGAAAAAATCCGAGGTAAATCGCTAGGTGAAAAGTCAGCCATGTCCTCAATTCTTGCGCATAGCAGGAGGAGAAACTGAATTTGGTTTAGGACTGGAAGCAGGCGAAGAAGTAGCCGGAGCGCCCCCAGGCATAACCATGGCACCACTTAAACGCTGGGCAATAGCATCTGATGGAGCTATGAATAAGGCCCGAATTGCCAACTGCCCCTTCAATCGACCAGGCTGTAGAATTCGTCCCACTTCAATAATCAAGTCGTCTTTGTTTGATGTAACCAGGCGATAACGACTGGCACCAGCAGCATTGGACATAGGCAAAAGACGCATGGGTGGACTAACTCGCCCAAACAAACCAAGGTACTTAGGGATTGAAACAAGTTTACTGTCAACCAACCAAGACTTCGCCAACTCTGGCTTAGCACCAGCTACAGCCTGAGCAAAACTAAGTGCGACAGAAAAAGGAGCATCATCTGGCACATGACCGGCAAGCGTGTACTTACCACTGATAAATTTGAGCACTACTTTATAGCCAGGAACACTAGCGGCAACAATAGGCTTGCTGACAGTGTCTTTGACTACCCCTGCAGGTTTTTCTTCTTCAACTTTGTCTTTGCGCACAACCGGCGGCTGAATCGTCAATACAATGTCATTGCCAGAAAATGCCGCCTTACCAGTGACATTCTGGGTAAAAAATGCGGGCAAAGAGCTAAACAACTCAGTAGCCTCTGGCATTCCTTCAACTAGCTGAAATCCTTTAAACCACAAAGTTCCGCTACTGCGATCAGCTCCAATCAAGACTAACGATTTAGGACCACTAGCAACATGAGGATGCGGCGCTGGGTGAACGATAGAATGAGCAGGGACTTTAATACCGACCTTACCCTTTGCCGCCTTAACGGCCTTGGCTGGCAAAGCAACAGCTGCCGGTGGGGGAGCGAAACCGCCCACTATTCTAGCTTCGCGGAAGGCCACAGACTGCGGCAGGGGAACAGCTGTCGTGCGCGCTGGAGTCTGAAAAATTACAGCATGACTTTCAACTATACGAGGAAAACTCCAAACCCGAAAATTGCCTATGCCGGTTTCGCTCACTTTCACTTTGAATTCAGAAAGTGAAGGATTAGCAGCGATTACTTGAGCAGGGTCAGCACTGACAAATTGAGGGAGGGCCAGGAGGTCTCGTAAATAGGTGGCATAACGAGCCCAGCTCAGTTCATCGGCAGTGGCGCGATAATCACTGGCTAACTGCACAAGGTTAGCAGCCACGAGGGAGACAGATGGTGCAGCGGGGGCAGGTTTGTCTCCATCTCCCGTCAGGGGATTGTCTAGACCGTACGCTAGAGGCGCACTGTACCAGCTGACCAGGGGCACCATCAGCGCCGAACTGAACAAAAATGCCAACGACAGGTTCTTTCTCATTTTCACGAATATAACCATCCCTGCTAAATTACTGGGAATTTTAACCGCTTGACCTCAGAAAGGGTAAGCAAGAAAGGGTAAGCAAGAAAACCTAAGTAAATTGACCGACTTGAACACCCATAAACAATCAACTTGGGCTGCCGAAGATAAATCTTTTGACTATTATGCAAATTCTCGCTCAAAACCGTGGGAATCCTCCCATGGTCCCCATGGACAAGCGCCGGCCCCGGCTGTAGATTGAAAGAACGGCTTTCAAGGACTCACAGATGTCATCCCTCGAATTCAGATCTTCAGAACCACTCGACCAGGCAGCCAGCCAGGTTAACTCAGGATCAGAATCGATTGTCCGTGAAGTACAAAACCAATTTTCATCAGTTGCTTCTGTAGGTAAAGACGCTGCCATGGCAGCAATGCCAGGCACAGACGCCATGGCTGGCCTGGGTGCCATACCCCCGGGCGGAGAGCAAGCAGTTTCACCTCTAATCAATATGATTACAAAGATGCCTGGTCATATTGGATTTTTCAGCGGCTTCTTCGAAGCCCTCGGGGCCTTCTTTGGCACGCAACTTGAAGCACTCAGCCAAATTGGCACCCATCTCGCCATGACCTTGGGCATTGATCAATCTCTTTTGGGGAATCTCGGCGGCAATCAGCTGGCCTCGGCCCTTAGTGCTTTCAAACCAGAACACTTTGGTTTGAATCTTTCGCTACTTCCCGGCAATGCTCCATTTTTTGGTCAAATCGGCGGAATTGGCGGGCAGTTGCCTGGACATTTTAGTGGCAGCTTCAACTCAGACTTGCTCTCCAACAAATTAAACACCTCACTAGGGCACGGTGGCGAACCATTCTCCCAACAAGCATTTGGTCGCAACTCGCTAAATGTAAGTGGCTCCGGCAACATGGCCAAATTGCAGTTTGAAGGTCAAGGACACCTATCTGGACCAGGCCTCTCGGCCAACATGCCTGCAGCTCAAGTTGCCGGTAACAATAGGCTTTTCAGCGATAGCATCAGCAACGGCCAGAGTCTCAATGCCCAAAGCATGGCTCAGTCATTGCCTATGCAAACTCCAAGTGCTGGTTCACTAAATGTCGGTAGCTCAACATTTGCTGAGCCTAACAACGATTTGCTGGCCATGGGCAATCAATCAGACTCGTTCCAGTCAACCGTCGGCAGCGCTAGGCCAAGTATTGATACCGTAAAAGGCGGAGCTGAGAATCTTGGCGGACTCAAAGCAAAATCGCTTAGCCTAGATGGAAACAATGGCAATCTTAAGTCTGATGCCCTAGGTGACTCTCATGCCTTAGACCATAAAGTAGCAGCCAAACATGACGCTGTTGCTGCGAAAGCAGACCATGGCGTCAAGCACAATGCTACTCATAAGCTAGATCACGCCAAGGCAGAAGCACGAACCCACAAAACCTTTGACCGTACATCTCACTCTGTTAGAAATAGCAATCATCAGGGAACTCAAAATGCCGCTAAGGCTGTAACCAATAACAAGCCTCAAGTCGAAGCTCAGCAACAAGAGTTGAATCCACAACAGCAGTTCGAACAACAGCAGCTAGGCCAGCAACAACAGCAAGAAGTTGCTCAGAATAACCAACCAATGGAGCAGGGCCAGCAAGCTCAAACGGCAAACAACCTAGAGCCTCGCAGCTACACAATTCGCTCTGGTGACAATCTTTGGAATATTGCCAAAGATAACCTTGGTGACGCCACAAAATGGGGCGACATCTATAAGATGAATGCCGATGTTCTGGGAGCCAATCCAGAATTGATCAGACCAGGTACTACTATTCAATTGCCCGGCGCTGAAAGTGCCGACATTGCTTCAGCAGCAACACCTGGCGCCGCTGGTCAATACACCGTTCAATCAGGTGACACACTTTGGGACATAGCCCACGATCAACTCGGTGACGCCACAAAATGGGGCGACATCTATAAGGCCAATAGCGAATTGATCGGGTCTAATCCAGGCATGATTCACCCTGGCCAACAGCTTTCACTTGGCACAGTTGACCCTTCAAATCAACTAGCCAGCGCTTCTGGTGCGGTTGGCGGACAAAATCTAGCTTCAGCCACATCGGGACAACTAGCTAATGCACCTCTGCCACAAACCAATGTTAATGTTGATGTGCAGACAACAGCTCAAGCTCCAATTGAGAGTTATGGCGCTGAAGCCGGAATGCCACAAGATATGCAAGCGCAAGCTGTTCAAGGTCAACCTATTCAGACTCAACAGCTGCAATCGCAGACTTCAACCATGAGCAACTATGAAGCAATGCCGCTTCAAAGAATCAACCAGTTGCCAGATCCTGCCAGCCTCGGTGAAAAAGTTATACCGGCCAAGGCTCAGCCTGACGTCCTAATTCAACCAGCCCATGCGGCTGCACCAGGACAATTTGAATCAGTAAAACCAGCGGTTAACAGCACTCTAGCTAATGACATGCTCAGTTTTTTGAAAAAACGCCGCTAACTTTAAATAGCCCCTGAGCTGCTTGCTTGACACTGTCTAGAGTGGCAAGCTTGTCTTGGCTTGCGGTAGCAATGACTGCAGCGAATTGCTTTTCTTGCTCTTTAGTTAGTTGCGAGCAAGCAGGCAGCGCCACCACAACCTTGCCAGCAGCTCTTGCTAGTTTCAAGATTTCTCCGCTGGCCTTACCAGCGAGCGACTGACTATCAAGACAGCCTTCGGCAACTATAACTAAGTCGCACCAGTTGAGCTTCTCAACCAGGTTGGTTTGTTCAGCAAACCAATGAAAGCCAGAAGTAAAACGAGCGCCCAGTCCAAGAGCCAGACCAAAACCAGCTCCGCCAGCGGCCCCAGCTCCCGCAAACGAACGCCAGGATTTATCACTTTGGCAGGCGGCCTCTAGAACTGAAGCAAAATGCTCGAGACTCCGTTCTAGATATTCAACTTCCTCGCTATTAGCTCCTTTCTGTGGCGCAAAAATGGCAGCTGCACCCTGAGAACCAAGCAAAGGATTAGTGACATCTGTGGCAATCAAAAACTCAATTCCTTCAATTCTACGCCTTAGCTCTGAAAGATCTATATGTGCAATGGACAGCAAAGCAGAGCCACCGCATACAGTACCGTCTGTCAAAATTGCTTTTCCAGCCTCATTATAAAACTTTGCCCCTAGTGCTGCTAGAACAGCGCTGCCACCATCAGTAGAGGCACTACCTCCAAGCGTAATTGCTATGACAGTAGCACCAGCTTCAATTGCTCTCGCCACAATTTGTCCCGTACCAAATGTATTAGCCTGAAGTGCGGCTAGCTGATTTTCTCGCAAATGAGCAATACCACTTGCTTGGGCTAGTTCAACTACAGCCATTCGGCCTAGGCGTAAGTAGGCTGCATAAGTCGGCTGAGAAATTGGCCCACTGACAGTGTCGTAGGCAAAATTGCCGCCTAAGGATAGCTGCAAGCAAGAAATAGTATCATCACCGCCATCTGCCACTGGCGCCAGTTCGATCACTAATTCTCTAAAATTTAGGCTATCTTCTTGCTCAATTTCTTGTTCAAACTCCTGCTTTATACCTTGAGCTATGGCCTTGGCCAAATCTGATGCATGGAGGGTGCCCTTGTATGCGCAGGGAGCGACCAAAATTCTCACTTCGACTCCTAACCTTAATTCCGCTTTCGCTAGTTTATCCGACAGTGACCAGTGGAAAAGTACAAATAGAGTAATTTCAATATCGTGGTTCAAATCCTATAAAGAGGAATTTATGCCAAGGCAAGAAGAAGTCAAAGAACTTTTAACAAAAATGAATTCAGCAATCAGCCCAGATTCTCTGCAACGAAGGGTTGACCTCGCTCCATACAAAAGCAGTCAAGCTTGGCCAGGCAAAACTTTTCTATTAGTAGGTAATTCTTATAATACTGAAAAGCGTGTGCGCGGAAGTGCCAAGAGAAGAACTTCTGCTATTGCCGCCTTGCTCAAAGAGTCGCACGGCATCTACGGCAAGCGACATTGCCTTACTTTACGCGAGGCCCTAGCAAACGAGCGTTTTACAGCAACACTTAGTCGTTTTGAGGCCGATTGGTTAAGGCGTGAACCCGATTCGACCTTAATCGGTCCAGCTTACGATGAGCAAGGCAATTTGCTAAACGAAAGCTTTGCTGTGTGGCGCCGATTACAGCCCGCCAGACCGCTAGTATCAGCAGCAGCTAGAGGCTCAGCCAAATAGATTTTCGCCTTGCCTTGACTGCTCAATTTTATTAATGCGTCTTTGATGCCTGCCACCTTCAAATTCGGTGGCAAGCCAGGCTGCAATTATTTCCTTGGCCTGACCTTGAGAAGTAGTGCGTGCACCCAAACAAAGAACATTGGCATCATTGTGTTGTCTAGACAATATGGCAGCTTCGACTTCACTAACTAGTGCAGCTCTAACTTTGCGTACTTTATTGGCAACAATAGAGACACCCACCCCCGAACCACAGACCAAAATGCCTTTGGCACAGACACCTTGCGAAACAGCCTCAGCTACTTTTCGAGCATAGTCAGGATAATCACAAGATTCGAGAGAAAAAGTGCCGAAATCTTCGACGTTTAATGCTTGTTGTATCAATAAATCTCTGATCGCTTGCTTCAGTTCGAAGCCTGCATGATCACTACCGAGAGCAATCGTTCTTGATTTTGCTTGATTAGTCACAATTATCCTAGAATTCACGAGTAAACAGGCAGACGTCTATAGCTAATTTGACTAACATCTTTTGGCGCTTCAAATGATTGTGCTGTTTCAATGATCTCTTTTATTCGATCAACTCTAAAGAGCAATAGCTCGCTAAGTTCGTGGCAGAAGGCAACCATGCGCCAATTGCCCTGCTCTTTGAGAATCACCAACGGATTTAGAGTAATTGTATCGACTGATTCACGAGCGAAGCTGTAGTACTGAGCTCGGACGCAAAGATGATTAATCATGGCATTTTCTAAGACAGGCAAAGTTTCATCTATGGCATACATAGGAAAGTCAATTTGGGCGTACTGCTCTGAATCGAAACATGATTCTGGTTGAAAGAGATTGAGTTGAGCTGCCGACCGCTCGAAATTAAAGTCTTCGCTTTCTCGGCCGGCATCTTCGGCAATGGAGCGACGCAGAGATTGAATCTCTTCCTCAGAATAGGTATCGAGAAAAGAATCGCCTTCTACCAAATTAAAGCCTAAAGCATCTGAAACATACGAGTAATCATCGTCAAGCTCATCAGCACCCATGACAGAATCAACAATAGCTTCAGCCAGCTCCCCTGACACCTTAGAAACCTCTGGAGAAACAGCCCCTGCTATTTTCTCGATAATTTCCTTAATTAACTGATCTCGCTCTTGGGCATGAATAGTTACCCCAGCCACAAGTTTGTCGAGAAGTTTGGCGCTTGTTAGAAGGAGCATGCCTTCTTCTTTAGTGAATTCTAGAGTGAACTTCTCTGAAAGCTCATCCCTGCCGCTGTCACGGTTATTATTCTCTGCCCTGTCGTGCATTTAATCGCCTTTTGCCTGAAACTAATAGATGCGAGAGCCATAGCTCTAGCCTAGCACCGGATGCCAAGACCGTGAAGTCCTGATGCGAATTTTCGGTCTCATATTTATCTATCTACGACCTATAAACCTACATCCGCTCTGGAGCTGACACGCCTATTATGCCCAGTGCGTTAGCTAATACCTGCTTTGTCGCAAAAATTAGTCCTAGCCTTGCTTTCGAGACTGATAAATCGTCGGTTATGACGCGCGAGACTTCATAAAATTTCTGCAAATCATTTGCTAAATCATAGGCAAAGCGGGCAATCCGTCCAGGATTGCGGGCCTGTACCGCTTCCTCAACCTCAGCAGGGAATGCCTCAAGGCGAGCAATCAAAGCCTTCTGATGGCCAGCAATAGCCGGGTCCGTGTCAAATAAAGCAACAAAAACTCTTCCGTGCCTATCTTGCTTATATTCACACAAAAACTCCTGCCACTGTTGAGCAGATATCGGTGGCGGTTCAACTTCACCGCTTTCACTATTTGTTGATGGTTCAAGGGCTTTTCGCAAAATTGCACAACAACGAGCATGAGCATACTGGATGTAAAATGCCGGATTCTCCCGCCCAGTTTTCTTGGCTAAATCAAGGTCAAAATTAATAGTGTTCTGTGGACTTGATTCAGCCAAGTAGTAGCGAGTGGCGTCAGCTCCAACTTCATCTACGACCTCGCTCAACATAATGACGGTACCGGCCCGCTTTGACATTTTTACAATCTGACCATCGCGGCTGAGATTAACCATCTGAGTCAAGATTACTTCGAGCTTGCTTGGATCTTGACCAAGAGCGCGAACCGCGCCTTTCAGACCTGGAACTTGACCGTGGTGATCCGCACCCCAAATATTGATCATAAGATCATAGTTGCGACCGTACTTGGTCAAGTGATAAGCAGCATCGTTCGCTAAGTAAGTGGTGGCACCAGTTGATTTTCGCAAAACTCGATCACGCTCATCACCAAGTTCTTGCGCTTTGAGCCAGTAGGCACCATCCTTTTCATATGTAAAACCATGCTTTTCAAATTCTTTAAGCACATCAACAACATTGCCACCGCTATGCAGGCTGCGCTCTGAATACCACAAATCAAACTCGATACCTAAACTCTTTAAAAGAGTTCTTTGATTCTCGATGATCAAGTCTTTGACCAAATCACCAACAATGCTGCAGCCCTCTTCATCACTTACTTTTAGATACCTATCGCCAACACTATCAATGGCTGATTTAACAAAGTCGCGCAGAAATTCTTCAGGATAACCTTCGGTGGGATAATCAATTTGTTGACCAAGCAGCCGTTGATAGAGTGCCCAAGCGCACCTTCCTAATTGCAAAATCTGTTCGCCATAATCATTGATATAAAACTCTTGATCAACTCTATATCCACCAAACTTCAACAAATTAGCTAAGCAACTGCCAAACACAGCATTGCGACCATGGCCTATATGCAGTTCACCCGTCGGGTTTGCTGAAACATACTCGACTAAAACTCTCTTGCCACTATCGACAGCACGACCATAATCGGGGCCAAGGTTGTGAACCTGGCTGATAGCTTCAGTCAGCCAGGCTGTACCAAGAGTGAAATTTATGAAGCCCGGTGCGGCCACTTCTACCTTTTCAAGGTAGGCAGGGCAAGCCTCACTTTTGCTAATGTACTGGGCCAAGGTCTCAGCAATGCGAAGCGGGGCAAGCTTCGCTTGAGATGCCAGCTTGAGAGCCATACCGCAAGCGAAATCGCCATGTTCGGCAGATTTCGGCTTTTCAATAACCACAGCCACCGAGCAATCGGTCGATGATTTTAGGGGGCCCATGGCGCCATCGAGGCAGGCTGAAGAAAACGCCTGCTGAACAATCTCGGCCAATTTCTCCTTAATCATCTACCACCTCAAATGTAATTAGGGCTCATAATATTACATTCATGGGCGCCGTCCAGCTTCCGTGTAGGAGCTTGAAGCACTATTATTTCAGGATGAAAATGCATAAATACTCAATTGGTCATAAGTTACTAGTCCTCGTGAGCTTCGAGCTGTGCTTTTACTCCAGCGCGAACCCGGTTCTAGCTCAATCACCAGTGAAAAATAAGGGCGAAGCCAAAACTTCGGCACAAATTGACCCATCTGTCGTGGACCCAGTTGGTCAATTACAAAAAATATCAGCTCAGGTTAAAGCAAGCAGCAACGAACTTGAGAGTATTGCCGCTGAGTTAGACAAACTCAACGGCGAACTCGACAAACTAGAAGGCAAGACAGCAAAAGACATTGACCGTAAGCAGTTTGCGGCCTTAGAGAAGCGCTTTGACCTCGCCCTTGCTCGTAGCACTGCCGTAGAAAAAAAAGTCGGCCTGAGCCTGGGCAAAAGTCTAAAAGATATAGATAGTGTGCGTATTGCATTAAAGAAAGTAGAAAATGATCGGCAACAGGATCGCCTCAAAGGCAAAAAGTTGAATCCCATACTGAGTGACAAAGACTTGAAAGAATGCTTGAAAGACTTGACCGACTTAGACAAAACAGTGCGCGAATTGCAAGCCAATCTAAAAGACAAATAGTACGGGCATACTCCTATAGATAAATGATTAAAGTAAGACCGCCGGCTCAATGGCCGGCGGTCACACTTTTTTGAAGGTTATCTATTGATTACATAGAACCAATAGTTAGACCCCTTCGATTTCTTTAAGTAAACTAAATACCTGACTGAGAGCCAGATCGTAGTCGAGTCCATCCAGGCAATAGCCCGTTTTGCCACATTTCTCAATAACATCAAAGCGTGCTGTGTGCTCAGTCTCGTCAATGGTGATTAGCAAACTTGAACCACCCGAAAAGAGACAGGCAATCTCGGTCAACTCAGGCATAAACACCGCATTAGTCTCTGATTTTCTCGAAATGCGGCGTACATATAGGTTCTTATTACGCCAGTAAGATTCAGTCTCAAGACCACGATTAATCGAACCAGTAGGAGACTCGCTAATCTGGCACCATTTTTCATAGCGAGCAGCTATATCTCGGCGTTTCAAGGCCAAAAGCCGAGCGCCATATCTCACAGCAAGATCAATTAGCTTTCTGTACTTAAGTTCGTCCACAGCCGGCTCACTAGCCAGAGCAATAGTACGCGCACTAAACGGTCGCGCTAGATTGGCTGAAGTCGCACTTGAACGAGGCCCCACAAAAGACAAAACTTTGGCAGGTGCTAGGTATTCGGTTTTAGATTGGATGGCAGGTGCAATACAAATGGACATTCAGTTCTTACCTATATTCTTTTTTGCTTTATTCGTCTTTTTATTGGAGTCTGTCTTGTGGGAAGAAAAAAACAGGTCAAAAGACGCTCAGCACTTCTCGTGCTATCGCAGGAGTTGAGAGCGGATATATCTTGCAGAGGAGCGGTGACCCTTCGGTACGAGCGGCACGTCCTATTAACAGGGAATCATTATACGAGATTAGTTGCGTGCTGATCAAAGGGTCAGATCAGTTTTAATAATAGGCACCGCTGATGGTGTTGCATCGCCAAATATGCAATTGATCCCTATCGCTAACAACGCCCACGATAGGCATTGAGCATACACTTTCGAAATATATTTGTTCAACAAGAAAAAGGCTCAGCGCCCAAAAGATCTTCATACTTGAAGCGAAGCAACATCGATCGCAAATCGATCAGATATAGATAAAGACTAGACCTCTGGAGCAACAACAACAATGATGAAAGGCAGCTCATGGTGCCACTTCGCAAAGATGATTGCTGACAACAAAACCTCGACTTGGTTAATGAAACATTCAACAAGGCAAGAGGTGAAACAAGAAAATTACCAACGCCTCTATATATGCTGCAAACAATAAAAAAGTAGTTTCCATGGAAACTACTTCTTTATTGTTTTTGAGCAATACAGTTAACTGCTATTTGGAAATCTCTATTTTGAGTCCATGGGCAGTATTTCGCGCACTTTCCTCATCAAATTTTGAATTTTATCAGGCATAACTTCAGTCTGTGAACCAGGATACATCTGGGCTTTGCGATTATTGATCATCACCCGCATCATGTCTTCAAGCTGCTTCTGCTGCTTCTCATCAAGAACTTTGCGCTTGTTCAAATAGTTTTGCATAGCAGCATTGCTAAGTTGCTCACGCCGCCTAGCAATTGATTGTTGCAGTGCCATCACCTGAATGGGATCGGCATTATGATCTGATAGAAGTTTCTGCAACTTTGACTGCTCATCGCGTATTTGCGGGCTCAGCTCGTTGAAATCTTTATACCACTGCTGCTCTAAAGTTTGTATTTGACTACTTTGGACAGGAGTGAGATTGAGCTTGGTCCAATCAACATTGCAAGTAGTAGGCTGTGTTTCTTGGGCCATGCTCTCGGGTGGAAAGGATACTTCTAAAGCGCAGCCCGCTGCTAATGATAGGGCAGCAGACATAAGCCCATTAGCAGCACTCTTTACCCCATGCGAACTACTCTTCATAAACTACCGCCTCAGCTTTATCTGCTGGTTGCAACAACGATGAATCAATCAAATAACCCTCAGCCGAAACCTGACGAATATTAGATTGCTCAGGACTGTTGAGCCAGAAAGCTCCAAGTCCAAAAACCAATACAAAAACAGCAGCTACAGCTGCCAGAGCATAAACCCGTCTATCAATTACGCCTTTAACCTTACTGCCAGATACAGCGGGGGCCTTAGGAGTGAAAGGAACAACCTGCAGTTTGCTCTTGATGCCGGGCCAGAGATCGAAATCATCTGGGATATTCGGCTTATAAGAATCACGAATGACATCGCCAACATTTGTCAATTTGCCAAACTCAACCTGACAGTTAGAACAATCGGTTAAGTGCTTGGTTATTTCACGGTGGCGAAGTGTGACAACTTCTTGATCTAAATAAGCAGAAAGCTCATTGTCAATCAAAGCACAATCAGCACTTAGACGTTCTTTAATGGCTGACCAGAGATTTACCTCAACATTTAGAGGCAACTCTAAACCTTTAGCCAGCAAGCGATTAGTCTGGTTCAGCGCTGTAAATTTAGCAAGACAGTCTGCACAATCTTTTAAATGCTGATTAACCCCTTCTTGGGCCGGCGAAGTAAGTTCGCCGTCCAAGTAGGCAGAAAGATCGTCAACTATTACATCGCAGACAGATGGCATATCGATAGCAATCTTCGTCCAGATGTCTGGAATTTCGCCCTCGGCGACAAAGGCCTTACTAAGTAAATTACTGACTGCCTTCAAAGACTCATATTCGGCCGCGCACTCAGTACAAGCCTCGAGATGCAATTCGACTTCACTTTTCAAGCTCACACCGATCTGATTGTCAAGCAGCGCCGAAAGCTCATCCTTATAGTTATCGCAAATAGAGTCAACCATCACTAGAGACCTCAGTTACTGACTGTGACTGTTCTATGTATGGCTTAAGCAACTCTTGCAGCTTGGTTCGAGCTCGGGCAATTCGAGATTTCACCGTGCCCATCTCTGTCTGTGTTATCACTGCAATTTCATCGTAGCTTAGGCCCTCCACTTCTCTCAAGACGATGGCTGTACGAAACTGTTCCGGCAAACGCAACATTGCTTGACGTATTACTTCCGAGATTTCTTTGTTTAGAATTTTCTCGTCAGGGAGAATGCCAGTGTCGGGAATATCGCGGGTAGAACCGTCCGACTCGCCGTCTTCACCATGGGAGTCATCCATAGAAACGGTAGGCAGCCGGCGCGGGCGCTTTCGCAATTCATCATAAAAGAGGTTGGTAACAATTTGGGTCAACCAGCCACGAAAGGAGGCCGGATTTCTTAAATTGTTAATAGAACGCCAAACCCGTATGAAAACTTCCTGAGCTAAGTCGGAAGTATCTTCCCAATCTGGAGCCAATTGATATAGCAAGGAATAGACAGTGCGTTGGTGCCGTTTCACTAGCTCTTCAAATGCCTGGGGCTCACGCTTCTGGCAGGCTAAAACTAAATCACGGTCACTTTTCTGAGAATATGCAGTTGGCATCCAATGTCCCGTCCAATAATAAGTTCCTTAATATGGTAACACTTGATAGATCTATTTCAGTATCATCAAAAAATGGTAGCATAGCAGGTTCAGCTTTCTGAAAGCGGCTTCGCTGCGGCTTTTAAAGCAAAGCATTTTGCATGACTCAAGGAGTTATTCAGTTGACCAACACCTATTTATTTACTTCAGAATCAGTCACTGAAGGCCACCCCGATAAGGTCTGCGATCAGATATCAGACGCCATTTTAGACGCTATGCTCTCGCAAGACGTTAAGTCACGAGTAGCTGCAGAATGTGCAGTATCGACAGGTTTAGTGTTAGTCACCGGAGAAATCACCAGTAAGGCCAATGTAGATTTTCAAGAGCTAGTGCGCTCGGTAATTGCCGAAATTGGCTACACTGCAGAAAAAGGTGGCGGTTTTGATGCTGCTTCTTGCGCAATTCTCACGGCACTCAATAAACAGTCTCCAGATATTGCTTCAGGCGTTGACCATGCCCTCGAAAGCCGCCCGACAGCAGACACTAGTAACTCTGACGGCCAACAAAGCTCTGATCTTGGTGACGAAACAGGAGCTGGCGACCAAGGCATGATGTTTGGCTTCGCTTGTAATGAAACACCTGAAATGATGCCCATGCCTATTTCGGTAGCCCATCGCATTGCCAGACGCCTAACAGAAGTAAGAAAAAACGGCACCTTAGACTATCTACGACCTGACGGTAAGACCCAGGTGACCATCGAATATGACGGCAATACACCAGTCAGGGTCGACTCAATAGTTGTCTCCACCCAGCACGATCCTATCGTTGATGGCATCGAGGACAACGTCAAGCTGCAAGAGCGCATAGCCCAAGACTTGAAAGCCTATGTGATCATGCCAATCTTCCAAGATCTCTCAATCAAACCCGATGAACAGACCAGATATCTGATCAATCCCTCGGGACGTTTCGTAGTGGGCGGCCCCCACGGCGATGCCGGACTAACTGGTCGCAAAATCATCGTTGACACCTATGGCGGCTATTCACGCCACGGCGGTGGTGCATTTTCAGGCAAGGATCCAACAAAAGTGGACCGCTCCGCTGCATATGCAGCCCGTCACGTGGCAAAAAATATAGTTGCAGCTGGCCTTGCTGAGCGCTGTGAAGTACAGATTGCCTACGCTATTGGCGTGGCCAGACCAGTATCGGTTCATGTCACTACATTCGGCACCGGAACGTTGCCAGATCATGAGATTACCGAACTAGTTAAAACCACCTTTGACCTCAGACCAGCAGCAATTATCAAAACTTTTGCTCTGACAGAGCTGCCTAAGCTCAACGATGGCCGTTTCTATCGTAATGTAGCGGCCTATGGCCACTTCGGAAGGCCAGATCTCGATCTTCCTTGGGAAAAGTTAGACAGAGTTGAAGAATTAAAAAAGTCTCTAACTAAAGCTAAAACTGCCCGTGCTTGAACGTTTTACTTTTAGCGGTGTGATTCAATGAGGACAGGCACTCTTACGGTCAATCCGGATACACCGGAATCATATATTGTCGAACTAGCCGAAGGCGAGGTACTACAAATTGGCCGGAAACCGGCCTCCGGCGGCATCAAGAAGCTAGTTCTGCCCTATCCTGAAGTCTCAGGTCAGCATTCTGAAATTCGCTGTAAAACTGAAGGCTGGACAATTATCGATGCTGGTTCGACCAATGGCACCATGCTCAACGGTGGTCGTCTGACGCCAGGCAAGGAATATCATTTGCACTCGGGCGATCGCGTCAAGATCGCCCAGTACGAGCTTCTTGTCAATCCACCAGAGTTTGATCATCCCAATCAAAATGACGACAACGACGATTCACAAGACCGCACTCAGTTTCGCATTCAAATGATGAATGCCACCATTCTGGTAGGTGACATTAAAGGATTTACTTCCTTAATGGAAGACCATGCCACTCAACCAATGTTGGTAATGGAAGCGGCCCAAAAAGTATTCGACAATCTCAACGATGAGATCAATAAGAATTATGGCCAGCTAGAAAAAATTGCTGGTGACGCCATCATGGCTTACTGGCAGGGTAACGACGCCAAGAGCGGTGGTGGACTATCAGCCTGTCAGGCTTGTTTCACTGCTCTAAAATTGAAAATCCTTACTCTAAAACTGGCTGCTGACAAAAAGGTCTGGCCCTTCGAAAATCATCCACTGATGCTCGACATGGCTCTAGCTACCGGGCCTGTTGCCTCCGGAAATTTAGGCTCTAACGCTTCTAATCCAGCTCTTCTTGGTGATACTGCCAACTTAGTGTTTCGCCTAGAGAAGCTTATAGGCGATGATCGTCCAGGCGACGTAATCGTTGAAGGCGCTACCTACGAGCTAGCAAAAGATAACTTCAAATTTGACTTCCTTGGCCAATTCAACGTCAAAGGGCGGCAAAAACCAGTTGACGTTTATCGCTTGATTGCCCCACTTTCTTAGATATTGAATTGAAAAATCTAACTACAGAACAATTGGCAGGCAGACTGGTTATTGGTCGATTGCCTGGCCTTGTGTTAGACGATCAGCACAAGCATGCACTGAAGAATGGCATTCTTGGTGGTATCACGCTATTTAAAGAAAATGCCAATGATTTGAAACAGCTTTGCACCCTGACTAAAGACATTGTTGATGCCTGCCTACATGCCCCAGTCTTGACCGTCGATCAAGAAGGTGGAGCCGTGCAACGCTTTGATCATGTACTTTCACCACTGCCGTCTCCCATGGCTCTAGCTGCTATAAACGAAATAGATAGCACTAGAAAAATCACCGAAATTAGCTGTCGTCAATTAAAGACACTAGGATTCAATTTACTTTTAGCTCCAACTCTCGATCTGCTCACCAACCCACTAAACCCGGTGATTGCTACCCGTGCCTTTAGTAGTGAAACTTCCCTCTGTACTTCCATGGGTCGCCAAGTAATAGACCAGATTGAATCTTCAGGCTTAGTTGCTTGCCCCAAACATTTCCCGGGCCACGGCTCCACAAGCCAAGATTCACATCTTGAGCTAGCCATAGTTAATAAGAGCTTGGTAGAACTTGAAGCCTACGATCTAGAACCATTTGCAGCAAATATCAAAGCCATGCGCTCTATTTTAATTGGCCACATCTGGCTGCCTCAACTAGAAAAGCAGCAACGACCAGCCACCCTATCACCACTGGTCGTAAGTGAGATTCTGCGTCAGAAGCTAGAGTTCGACGGACTTGCCATATCAGATGACATGACCATGCATGCCATCACCAAAGCCTATGGTCTAGGTGAAGCCTGCGTCATGGCCATTGAAGCGGGCATCGATCTCATTTTGGTTTGCGGCACCTATGTGCAATCTCAAGAAGCCGTGCAGGCGATAGCGCAGGCCATTGCGAGCGGTCGTATTTCTCAAGAGCGGCTTGATGCATGTTGGTCTAGACTCGACAAGCTCTTTAGTAAAAGACCAACTTGCCTAGACCCGATGAATGAAGAGAAACTCTCGGCCTTTGCTCGCACCATCCAAGATGACACTATTACTAGCACCAAATTTAGTACTAGCTCTGCGGCGCTAATGAAGGGTAATGTAGACCCGTTGAGTATAAAGGAGCAGCAGCTAGCCGTAGTCGTTCCGCATCATCCACGCTACAGCCTTCCTTTAGCCGCAAAGTTAGAGCTAGAAAATTTAGACATACAAGAACACCACTACAGCCTAAACCCGAACCACGAAGAAGTTGTCTCTGTCTTAGCCAAACTTCGGTCAAGCAAGAGAAAAATTTTATACGTCACGTTTCGCGCCTTTATCAATAGTGGTCAAATTGAGCTAGGTGAACAATTGGCGCAAATAAATGCGAAGGATAGTGACAATTTTGGCTTGCTTCATATAGCCGCTGACACACCCTACGATTTTCTCAAGTTGCAAGATTCGGTAATCACCTCGCTAGCAACATTTGACCCTAGCGATCAGGCCATTACTGGAGTGGCGCAAATACTTGCCGGTAAAACAAAGGCAAAAGGAAAGTGTCCGGTAAATTTAAGCGTTTGAGCCTATATGGAAATTTAAGCCTATAATAGGAATTAAGTTTAAAAAAAGAATTACAAGTGAGGCTTACAATGGAACCGAATTCTGAGCCACCGAATACAAGTTCGACAAATACAGAGCCGGTAAACCCGAGTACAGATCCTAAGGTGCTCTACCCAAATGACGTACTAGCCAATAGTGGCCTGACCGATAAGCTCGGCGGCGTGATGCAAAACCCCCAGGTTTCTCGCTATTTAGGTAAAGCCACCAAAATCGTGGCGGCATGTGCGATTTCAGGCTGCATCTTGCTCGTCATTGCCATTTTAGCTGTGGTCAATCTGTTTAATCAGATTACCTCACAGATACCGCAGTAAAACGCACTCTATTTTATGTCGCGATAAAGAGCAATCGGCATGGCCGCACGCAGAGCTGCTGCCTTGGCTGCTTCTGCAGCCGCCAACAGAACACCAAGGTCTAAACAATCTTCAGGGATGCAGGCAACACCAAATGCCAAGGACAAATTAGAGCTATCAACGCCAGGTGCAAGAGATGCACTCCAAATTGCTTTAGCTACTCTCTGAGCGAACGTATTTGCACCAGTTGTTTTGGTGTTCGGCAGGAGCATGGCGTAATCGTATTGGTCATAGTGGGCTAATAAATCGATATGTCGCTTAAGCCTACTTACACGTCTAACAACCTCAGCCAGTGCTGGAGTATCAAGCGGCTGCCTTTCAAAGTTTGGGGGGCCGCTGATAACGCGCATCTCCATTACCATCACCGAGAGCGGACTGCCAGATCGATAGCCCCGGAAATACTCTTGCTCTAAGAAGTAGAGAAAGGCTTCATAGGTGAACATACCAGTCTCTGGCCGTCTCAAATTCATCATGACACTATGAATTTTCGATTTATCAATTATCTTCGGCGCAATACTTGGCTTTTCTTCTTTCACACCAATGTAGTCGTTGGTGAAAGTAATCAAGTCAGCATTGAGAAGCAGTGTAATCAGCGGAACCCACTGACTGCGGGACAGCCTAGTCTTGTCTACAAGATCTTTTATTGAAGTCTTGTCGTCAATAACCGAATAAAGAGCCTTGAGCATGTGGGCAGCCACAGTAGGATCATGAGCTGCTAAATTGTCGAAATCATATCCTGCCACACTTTCATGCTTGCGAATCAATACAGAATCGGTCTGAAGTCCAACGTTGCGCAAGAATGTTACTTTATCTACTAGGTGCACACCAAGAATTACTAGACTCTCAATTGGCTGGGCCACATTGCGTTGCGAAACTCTTACACGCGGTTCAAACTTATACTTTCCTTCACGCCAAGTCAGTAAGTCAAGAATTCCTTCATCACCCAGAATGCCACCCACATCGGCATGAAGAGGTTCACCATCAACAAAAAATATTTTGCAGTGCAGGCTACCTTGATCGACATCAAGACGACCAGTCATCTTGGCCAACAAAATAGATTGCAATAGTCTTGAAATCTCAACTAACGAGAGATCACCGGTTGGGGGCAATGTCGATCGCGACCAGGCATTGTCTTGAGTACCAACCGCCGGGTTACTTTTGGGATCGGTGGCATCCATAGTATTAGCAGTTTGCATAAACAGAGTATCGCGTCTTTTGGAAGAATCTCTAAAAGACTCATTAACAGCCAACACACCGTCAGCCTGTACACTCTGATGCACTTCACCACAAGAAGAAATGATCAAATTATATACGAGCAAAACATCACAGCTTTTATAGTCCCAAACCACTCGCATATTCTTGCCAACAAAGAGCTTCCACTCTGTGTCGCCACCGCGCCATGGACAATGAATATTGAGAGTAAAATCAATCGCTCGGTCTGGAGTTGACCAGGTAATCTCTACTTGCCGCCCTCTATGCTCCATAGCCACTGATAAATAGTGGTGAATTTCAGACAATCCCGGCGCGGCCGGTAACTTCTGAAGTGTTTTAGGGATCGGACCAGATCTCCGCAGCATAATTACCATCCTTTTCCAGCCTGTATCTACAGCAATAGGTTTTGCAACCTAACTCAATACAGTTAACGCCTCACGTGTCCTAATATGCCCGGCTGCATAGAAAACTAACCTTCAGATTGGCCCTTCTTCAACTGGGCACTGTCAACAGTCTTATAAATCAGACAGAGAGAGATAGTGACACTATAAGTGGTGCGTCAATAGAGCTAATTTAGTGGTTCATCAAATGTTGGCCAGCCAAATTGATCAGGAGCAAAAACACTGCATTGATAGATAAAGCAATGGCAAATAAACTCGTTCCTAGCATTAACTGCCAGCAGACAAGGGCATGGCGAGGGCTCATCACTCGCAAAATACCAAAACGCCCGACTATATATATAGCTAGAGCGAGAAGAAAGAACGAGTCAGCCGCTATCAAACAGATAATTGCATGCTTAGCGAAACCAGCAAGGGGCAAGAAAAGGAAAATTAAGGCGGCGACAACCGACCCACGCAGCAGACGAACACTTTGCTTATCAGTCTCTCGAATAGCAATAGCCTTATCGGCGGAAGCTTTACGTACATGGGCTAAAGACTCTAGACAGGCCGCTAATGGTCCTATGCGCTTGTGGTCGCGCTCGCTTGGCGAGCCCTCAGCGTTGGGCTCGATCGAGGACGATGAGGAAGAAGGTTGCATTGGTTCGCTGGCGCTCATAGAAACTCCTGGCACTACATGTCATTACCGCATTTAAGCACTTTCCAAACCTTTCTAAAATTCTTAAGCTGACACCCCCTAGGCAACGGCGCTAGGCAAAGCTTCAAGCTCACAGCCTATCTCAAAAAAGGTCTGAAACATGCGCTTAGCTTCGACCACTAGAGCGTCAATCTCACTCTGACTAAAGCCCTGAGCATTCATAGTAGCCTTAAAATTAGTCCATCTCTCCCGCTGCAAATCGCCATAACGGTCAAAATACTTGGCCCCTCTCTCCTCTGGCAGGTTAAGGCCTTTTCTCAAAGTCTTAGCCATGAACTTAGCGCCATTAGTTGACCCTTCCAAGACATACAGCTGGCCTAAGAGCGAAACCGGCGAGTGTTCAGCCAGTTCGTCCATGGTGTCAAGCAAGGCGGCTGTAGCAGCCAGGGGCACAACACTATCGGTGCTAGCATCAAAGTATCCCAGGTCACCCACCACAGCGCTCAAATCGCTATGGTAAGGAGCAAGAACAGCGGCTATACGAGCATCGTTAGCAGCGGCATGAGGCAGAAGATCAGCTAAATGCTTATGCATCAGATAAAGCTGACCAAGATACTTGACATACAAGTCTTTTCTCACTGTGCCAGAGCCCAGCTGCTTCTGAAACTGATGTCCTTCAGTATCGGCGTGCAGTTCTTTGGTTGATTCGCGCAGGGCATCCATAACCAAGGGTTGAGAACCTTGCATAGTAATCTCCTCAAATAAGAGATAAGTCTAGTACATATATGCCACTTATTTACGACTTGGCGAACAAGTAATGGGAAACCATCCATTCTTCGCCCTCGCTATAGCCCCAAAGCTCAGCGCACGACATGAAGAAAAGACGCCAGAAAGCCCACCAACGTGTGGCTTGGTCGGCCCCATAGGTAGTCACTAAAATCGGCATTATCTCTGCCTTATGCCGGTCCATATTCGCCAACCAATGATTAGCGGTCCTTTCATAGTGCTGGCCGTTGACGGTGTAGTGCTGCTCAATTTTCAAGTCTTGCTGAAAATATAAGAGCAAATCGTTAGACGGCATTATGCCGCCAGAAAAGAAATTACGCGTCATCCAATCGCTACCGTCTTTATCTTCATAGTGGTAGCAGAGTTCTTTGTGGCTGAAGATATGAACAAAAAGCTTGCCCCTATCACTCAACCAGCCAGAGATGCGCTGCAAGAGTAAGCGGTAGTTTTTCATGTGCTCAAACATCTCAACTGAAACCACCCGGTCTACTTGTTCATAAAACTGAAAATCATTCATATCACAGGTGATCACTTCGACATTGGTCAACTGGCGCTTGACGCACTCTGACTCAATATATTGCCTTTGGGTTTTAGAGTTGGAAACGGCTGTGATTTTGGATTTAGGAAAATGCTCGGCCATGTAGAGAGTTAGGGAACCCCAACCACAGCCCAGCTCAAGAATGCGGTCGCCATCAACAATTTCAGCTCGCTGCACTGTCAGCTGCAACATTGCCTCTTCTGCTTGATCAAGGCTGTAGCCCGGTTCATAGTAAGCACAGCTGTATTTAAGGCGCTTGCCCAAACAGTGCTTGAAGAACTCAGTGGGAACTTGATAATGTTGTTCGTTTGCCGCGGCAGTTTCAATGGCAATAGGAGCGTTCGATAGCTCTTTGACCATCTCAAGCAAATGAGCTTGCTGCAGTTCATGAGAAGCAAAACGCTCCTCTTTCAATTTGGTTTTAAGCATCTGCCTGATACCAGCTCTAATGAGAAAATCAGGCACCATATTTGTCGCCAAAATTTCGTAGATAAGGGCTTCTGACTGAGGCTTACGCAAAGGGGCAAACTCAGAATCAAAATTAGAACTGGAACTGCCTGTAGTATCAGTATTTTGTTCAGCTAAATCTGGAGTCGACATGATTTTCCTCTTCGTTCTGTTCTTACCTACGAGCGTTTAAACCAGGGTACAAAGGCACTAGTAGTGCGCTGATAATCAATATAGGCCTGCCCCTTACTGCGAACAGCTTGCTCTTCTGTGGCCTTCACACCAGTCACTTTGGTCAAGAAAAACAGCATGAGCAGAGGGCAGTAAATTGTATAAATACCGCCAGGTGAGCCCAGTGAGAAGCAAAAGAATGACAACCAAACCAGCCACTCAAAAAAGTAGTTTGGATGCCTTGAATAGTTCCAGAAACCGACTTGGCAAACTTGGCTTACTTGATTTACTTCATTTAATTGACTTACTTCATTTACTTGATTGGCATGGCCAGATTCTCGTCTTCTACTCTTGAAGCCCTCCAGTTGCTGATCTGAAATTGTTTCGCAAACAAAGGCTACTAGCCAAATGACAAAACCAGCAATCTCAAAGCCGCTAATTTGCTGATTGGCATTGGTCAGCGCCAGAGCGAAAGGCAAAGTCAGGGAGGCCAGCAAAATTGCCTGCATCTCGAAAGCAAGAAACAATCCCAGACTAGCTCTATTTCCCCAATCTTGGCGATACTTCTTGTAGCGTCCATCTTCTTCTGGCCACATTCTCTTAAACCTAAAAGCCAAGAAAAAGCCCAGGCGCAGACTCCAGAATGCCACCATAATAAGTATCAGGGCACTACGACTGAAATTACCCCAACCATGCATGTATGCCAAAGCCGCATCTACAAGCGCCACAACAGCAAAGCCGAAACCCCAAGCCACATCCACAATTCCGGCATTACCGATACGCTCACTTACCAGCCAAATGACAAACATCATTACAGTGGTAGTGAGAAAGGCAGCAATCATCAAATAAATATGGGGCTCTGGCACTATATCTCCTTAAGTAATGGCTTAGGCACTGACTTCGGCGCTGGCTCGCTCTAGGCGGTCTCTAACACCGTCCCAGGCGCTTCCTTCAGGAACAGCTTCAACAAAAATGCGATCGAGTTTGAGCTTGTCGAAACGACGTAACTGCTCATAAAGAGCCCGAGCATATTGATCGACTTGCTCAGGAGCCACCACTAAAGAATCAAAAGCCAGGCCAGAAAGATTGGACCTCAACTTAGCCACAGTAGAATCAAAGGCAAAAACAGCAGCGCTTCTCTCCATAGCATTAAGCTCAAGCACTAGCTCAATCAAACGCTCGGAGGAAGCGACTGTCAACTTGGTCTGGGGAGCATAATGACTGGGAAGTGCACCAGGAACACGGGTTTCGCCAGCAGAAGCAAAAGACCCCGAGGTAAAGGCTTCAACACCAACAACTTCAGCCACCGAAGCAGCATCAATCATGCCGGGACGTAGAATTTTTGCTTGGGAGGAGAGCAGTGAAATGATAGTAGACTCAATGCCCACATCACAGGGTCCGCCATCAAGCACCATGGCCAATTCATCAGGCGAGTCAGACGAGTCAGCAAACTCGGCTTCTACGGCTTGAGCCGATGTAGGCGAGAGACGACCAAACCGATTAGCCGATGGTGCCGCCAAGCCACCAGCGAATGCCTTTAGTAACTTAAGAGCCAATGGGTGTGAGGGGATGCGAATGCCAACTGAATCTTGCCCACCGGTAACTTGACTGAGCACATGATCTGCCTTTGGCAAAATCAAAGTCATGGGCCCTGGCCAAAAGCGCTCAGCCAGTTGGTAAGCCTGGGGAGGGATATCCTTAGCCCAATCGGTTAACTGCTCGACACTGGCAATATGAACAATAACAGGATGCGAAGTGGGCCTTCCTTTGACAGCGTAAAGGCGCTCGAGAGCGGCAGCACTTGAAGCATCCGCACCAAGACCGTAGACAGTCTCGGTGGGAAAGGCCACCAGTAAGCCAGCCTTGAGTTTACTAACAGCGAGTTCAATAGATTGATCAATATCAGCAGTCATTATTGTTTTCCTAGATTGGCTAGGCAAAGCGATTTAGGAGTTCGGACCGACTCAAATTGAGATTGTTCGGCCTGGTATAAATCGTCTGCACCACTGTAATGTTGCGCATAGCAAAAGCAGCAAAACAGTACGACAAATAATAGCGCCATTTACGCACAAAAATTTGGTCAAAGCCAAGAGCTTCAACCGCTGGCAACTGAGCCTCAAAACGTTCCTGCCAGAGCCCAAGAGTCTTGGCATAGTGATTGCCCATGTCTTCAAGATCGTGCACAAAAAGATCGCTCTGGCAGCGCTTCATTGCTTCGCTGACGCGGCGGTGGGAGAGAAGCAAAGAACCAGGGAAAATATGTTTTTGAATAAAGTCAGTATTAGCGCGCAATAAGTCATAGCGACTATCAGGGCAAGTAATCATTTGCAGAGCCAATAGACCGTCTTTAGCAAGCAGACGGTCGCACTGCTGAAAGAATATATCAAGATACTCATGACCGACGGCCTCAATCATTTCTATCGAAACGATCTTGTCAAACTGCCCCGTAATCTTGCGATAGTCTTGCATACGCAGCTCTACTTTATGGCTAAGACCTGCCTTTTGGATACGCACCAAGGCATAATCATATTGCTCTTGCGAGATGGTCACACCAGTAATGTGACAGCCATAATTAGTAGCGGCATACTGAGCAAATCCACCCCAACCACAGCCAATCTCCAGCACTCGGTCGCCCTCTTTCAAGGCCAGTTTGCGACAAAGATTCTCGTACTTAGCCGATTGTGCCTCTCTTAAACTAATCGACCAGTCTTTGAAATAGGCACTGGAATAAGTCATAGACTCATCCAGGAACAACCTGAAAAGATCGTTGCTTAAGTCATAATGATAAGCAATATTTTTACGGCTATTTGACTCATTGTTATGGCGCAAAAAATGCAGCAGCTGATTGCCAATGCCAAGCAAATTGACAATCTGAAACTTCTTACCATTGCCCTCTAGCAGTGGACATTGACTGATATTGAGAAGAGCCCAGGCAATCACACTGGCCACGTCATTGGTCTGCCATTGCCCGTCCATATAAGCTTCAGACAAACCAATATGACCATAAACTACCAGGCGGCGAAAGAAAGCTTCTGACCTGACATCGATTTCAGCGCAAATACTAGAGTCAGCTTGCTGCGACTGACCAAACCAGATTACTTGACCTTCAGGCAAGGTCAACTTTAGTCTACCTTCGGTCATGGCACCAAGAGCAGCTAATACTACTTTGCGCCAAAACTTCTGCGCTACTGTCAGAGAGGTTCTAGCAGCCATTTTTCTATTCTCAATTTCAAGCTTTAAATTGGCCATCTTGTTACCTTTCATGATTAACTCTCTTAGCGCTGTTAGTCTGCAATTCGGGCCATTGCTCTTTATAGAAAAACGGTATCTTCTTTAGCCAAAGCAAAAGAGCATGCCAGTGAATTAACGATATGACACGCAAAGTCACCAGCGGATAGCGGAAGAAAAGCCGCAGCAGTTGCCGATCATTCATCGGCAGAGCGGCACCACTGACGCTAGTGACTAATATCTTTTTGCTTGGATCGTCACCATCGACAGTATCAACACTAAGTTTCAACGCTTGATTGGGGAGAGGCAAAACAAAATGGAATTTATCCTGCAACTGGCCAAAGGGTGAAACATAAAAGTGCTTGGTGAAAAAGGCATCAAAAACAGATGCAGAGCTCATTTTAGTAGCATCCATAAAGTAGACTTTCATCTCACTAAAGGTATTGCCTACTTCAGCAATACAAGCTAACGGTTGATCTTGGCGATCGAAAACAAAATAAAATGACACCGGATTGAAAACATAACCGAGCACCCGAGGATAGGTGAGCAAATAGGCTTTCCCCATAGGCTCAGAGATGCCATGGTCGGCAACTAAGCGGCCTAAGCGCGTAAGCAAAGAGCTATCGGCACCAACTGGCTCGCTGCCGAATAAATGATCACGGTCATAGAAGCTGAACAAATTAAAACTATTGTGATTGAAGAGACGGGAATGCTGAGCCAAATAGCTCAATTCGCCCAATTCGAGATAAAGCATAAAAACGCCATGCTTAAACCTGTGCCCCCTGGGCAGCAAGCGCTGATGGGCCACTGAGCACTCAAATAGTCTAGACGTCATTGCTAAATCAGCCATATCTATTGAGCAGCTCCAGCTAAGCTATCCACAGCCAAATTTGAGAGAATGGCACTCAAATCATAGGCAGAGGCCAGAGCGTCTTCGTGGAAACCATAACGGAAGTAGCTGCCGCAGAAATACAAAGCTTGCTTGGGGCTGACCGAATTGAGTTGGGGCAGCTGAGGCTGAGCCTCAAAGGTCGCCAGGTCAAAAAGTGGGTGTGTATATTCAAGCTGGCGCACAATTTTACCCGGGTCGATCAAGCCTTCGCTGTTTAAAGATACAAAATAATCTTCCTGGCATTTTAGGCCTTGCAGATTATTCATCCAATAATGTGTATTAGACTGCTCAGCGATGCGATAGTTCCACGATGCCCAAGCCTTTGGCTCTGTAGGCATTACCCGGCGATCGGTGTGCACCGTAACCGCATTGTCCTGGTACTTAAACGGGGTTAATAGGCGACACTCTAAAGCCGTTGGCTCACTAATAAGGGCGAGAGCCTGATCTGCGTGACAGGCAAATATCACCTTATCAAAATCGCTATAACCTCTCTCTGTGTGCACCCGAGCGCCATGAGCAAGACGCTCGACTCGTTTTACTCCAGACGAAAATTGAGTGCCCGGAGAAAGGGCCGCTAGCAAGCGCTTAACGTACTCTCTGGCACCGCCATCGACTGTGTACCACTGAAAATGAGTGTCTAGGCCAAGAAAACCATGGTTATGGAAGAAGCGAATTAAAGTAGCAATAGGAAAGTCTTGCACTTTATCTGGTGGCGTCGACCAAACGGCCGAAGCCATCGGTATCAGATACCAATGCAAGAAATCCTCGCCCAGCTTAAAATGGCTGACATAGTCGCGCACTGAAAGCCTGGATACATCGGCGGATAAATCGGCATTATCCATATGCAGCAAGGCATTTTTATTGAACCAATCAAGCTTTAGCAACATACGCCAAAAGCGCGGACTTACTAGATTTCGTCTTTGAGCAAAAATTCTATCTAAACCAGCCCCATTCCATTCAATTTTATCGGGCAAATACTGCACAGAGAAAGACATGTCGGTCTTCTTGGTGGGAACCTTGAGTTCACTAAATAAAGCCGTCAGATTTGGATAAGTAATATGGTTATAAACCATAAAGCCAGTATCAAAGGCAACCTTACTGCTGCCAACCACATCAATAGTATTGGTATGTCCGCCAAGATAAGAGTTACTCTCAAAAATAGTCAGATCATATTGGCGGCTTAGCTTGTGAGCACAACCCAATCCAGCAATTCCCGCCCCGACTATGGCAAGCTTTTTCATGCCTTCGCCTCGCCAGAAGTTTTAAGAGAAGAATGGTTGTAAGCTTCCGCGGGAACAGGCCTTAGCTGCCAAATAATACCAAGAGCGGCGAGGAGCTTGAGCAAGTAAAAACTAAAGTCAACTTCCCACCAATAGAAGCCTTGCCTGGCGGCCCCAGGGAAATAATGATGGTTATTGTGCCAGCCCTCACCCATGGTAATTAGAGCGAGAAAGAAGTTATTGCGGCTCTGATCACCAGTCTGATAGCGCTGGGAGCCGAACATATGTGTCAATGAATTAATTGAGGCCGTACCGTGGAAGAGCAGCACAGTGCTGACAAAGAAGCCCCAAACCAGCATCTGCAATGGGTTTGTGCCCAGTTGAGGATAGAACAACTGCAGGCAATAACCAAACAACAATAGACTGCAGCCCAAGAACACAGGCACGAACCAATCGAAGCGATTCAGTAAAACCAGCTCAGGATAACGGGCCAGATCTGGGATTTTCTCATAGTCAGTCGGCATGTTGCGATCAGCTGTTATCCAACCAATATGGGACCAAATGAAACCACTGACCGATGGCGAATGTAAATCTCCATCTTTATCTGAAAGTTTGTGGTGAGCACGGTGGTGAGCCGCCCACCACAACGGCCCGCGCTGAACAGCCGAGCAGGCCATGAGAGCAAAGATAAACTGCGCCATACGACTTGTCTTAAAACTACGGTGGGAGAAATAGCGATGAAGAAATGCCGTTACGGCAAACATTCTCAGCCAATAGAGGGCGACGGCTGTGGCTAGGGCAATCGGTGACCAACCGACAAAAAAAACGGCAAATAAACCGGCATGGAGAAAAGCAAAAGGAAACCAACGACTGAAACGAGTTTTCACAGGCTTCGCTCTGACCCGCTCTGCCCCATCGCCAAAATGATCTGAATCAAGCCAGCGCAAAGACGGAGGCAGCGTGAAATAGCAATTGCCAACGTTTTGGGAGCCTATCGATATAGGTCCGAGTTTAGGTTTAGTGCTATTGGTCATCTTTATCATCATGGCAGCACCAGCGCACCTTTTCCCAAAAACACGAATTAAAGAGCTTTTCAGAAACAATGCGAGCTAACAATTATAAGTTTGACCCAAAATGTCTTTTCAGTCAATAGCCCATTGGTCATATTCTTTTAGACAGTCTCTCAGGCGGAGCTGCGGAAGTCCTCCAACAAAGCAACTATGAAAGCAGCTGTTTTCTATTCGAAAAGTATTGATTGCCTTGTAGCGATAAGCTTTCCATGGCTAAAAAAGCATCTTTGGACTAGGGATGCCAAATTAGCGCATTGTGTATCGCTACGCACTGCACTAGTTTCATGATCGTCAGTTTTTGCCACAAGGGGCTTGAAACCTTGTACCGGACAAACTCAACCCATGGCGTAAAAGCCGCTCATGCGCCTAAGCTACGCCGTATTCTAGCGGCACTAGATGCGGCGACCTCGCCCGCAGACCTGAATCATCCTGGCTACAAACTCCACCCAATCAAAGTGGAACTGAAAGGGCACTGGTCTGTATGGGTGAATGGGAACTGGTGCGTCACGTTCCGTTTTATCGGAAACGATGTGGAGCTGGTTAATTATCAGGACTATCATTGAAGAGGCTATTGCGATGAAGAATCACCCCCACCCTGTCGAGCCACTGCGTGAAGACGTGCTGCTGCCACTCGGGATAGAAATCACCGATGCAGCAGAGCGCCTGGGTGTGTCGCGCACCACATTGTCCCGTGTTGTTAACGGTCGGGCTGGTATCAGCCCAGACATGGCAGTGAGGCTTGAGCGCGCCGGTGTCAGCACGGCCAGATTCTGGATGACCTTGCAAACCAACTACGAGCTTTCAAAGGCAGAGCAGCGGAAGCAGCCAAAAGTTAAACGGCTGCAAATCGCTTAAAAGAAAAACCCGACAACTTGCGGCAAGATTGATCTCGGGATTTTATTCATTAGGTGTGAAACGGAATAGGCATTATCGGAATCTTGGGAATTCGGCGCTATATGACCAGCTGTTTAATTCGACGTGGAAGTCCTGAAACGCCAGTGGCGTTAGCTTCGCCAGACATTTACTATTCATATTGTTACTAAGATTGGGTTTTCGAGCCTATTCTGTGCTGCTCTGTACGGCCAGGAGGTGCACGCTAATGATACGGGCAAGACACCCAAAGGTGTACTTGATCAGAAGCTTCTCTTCGGCCTGCGCCCACCGTAAATCATGACCCGACTGTTCAACTAGGCCCTGCTGTGGGCGGGAGTGACTCATTCAAACTGAGGTATTCCCGCCCATAAAGTCAAAGCCGCCGGACATGGATTGGTCACAAACCAAGTGTTAACTTTCTTTCCATCAGATGCAGTTTTAAAAGCGTTTTCTTTACTACGGGTGAATTGAATATGGACAAGACAAATTTTGGTGATCGTGTAGATGCGATGGCACAACAAATTGGTAGAAGACTGGATGCCGGTGATAGCAAAGGTGCCTTTGGAGCTCTGCAGCATGAGGCTTCCCAAATGAGCAATCCTGAGTGGGCAAGACTCCTCAAATCGATCAAGAATAACGATCTCCCTGGAATTGGTCTTGACTTGGACATTATTACGGACAAAGATAGAGTCACTCTTTCTTCTACTCAATTCGGCACCGAACAAAAATTTGATTTTCAAATTCTCAAGAAAGTTAGTGAGCGAAATTGCTCAGATTCGGACGCCCCACTTAGAAAGGATCTTACCTGTGGAGACAAAGGAGTTTTCCAAGTAGTTAACCCGCCATGGGAAACCTGGAGAACGAGAAAGTGAGCGTAGAAAAGAAGGAGAAGATGACGCTGTCACTAGAGTGTATAGCTACTGTGCCTTGGATTCAAGGCACTGATGAGAAGGTCGTCACCAAGGAAATTAGCACCAGTAATTTGCCACTCAACACTGTCTGCCATCAATCTAGTATTAGTTGAAGCCACCACTGGCAATGCTTCTTTATCGACCAGCATTTTGGGCGCAACAAACCAATAAAGCTCATCAACTAAGCCAGAATCAATGAGACTGCCAGCCAATTGACCGCCGCCTTCGCACAATACTTTCTGACAGCCCTGATTAAGCAAATATTGCAGGGCCGCTCTAGTATCAAGTCTACCGTTACCCTCAGGCGACTCAGACAGAGCTACAAGACTGCAAGATGAGGGATAATCACTCTGTTTGACGAGCAGCTCCTCTCGGCAAAAAATTATGGTTTTTCCTTGAGCCGCGAAAATTCGAGCATCGGGCTTTACTGTGCAATTGGGATCAAGAACGGCTCTAACAGGATTACGCAGGACCTTTTCTGCGTAATCTCCCAAGCGAACATCTAGCTGTGGGTCATCGAGCCTGGCCGTATTGGCTCCAATCAAAACAGCATCATAGGCAGCCCGCAAAGCCATGACAAATTTTCTAGCAGTGGCACCAGTAACATAGCGACTAGCAGCAGTGCGATCGGCAATGCGACCATCGAGTGTTAGTGCCATCTTGAGAGAGAGCCAGGGCAGATTTTCTTTAATGGCTTTGAAAAAACCACGATTTAAGTAACCACACTCGCTTTCTAATACACCAACTGTCAGGTCAATACCAGCTTCACTAAGCTCTTTCAAGCCGCCGCCAGCGACTTTAGGATTGGGATCGGCGATACCTACTACTACTCGGGCAAGCTTATGTTCAATGATTTTTTTCGAGCACGGCGGCGTGCGGCCGAAATGACAGCACGGCTCTAAATTGACATAGAGCGTCGCGCCAACACTCTGGTCTCCAGCTTGATTGAGAGCCTCAACTTCGGCATGGGGCAAACCGGGAGCGTGGTGATAACCTTCTCCTACAATGCGACCATCGGGGCTGACCACCACCGCTCCAACCATGGGGTTTGGAGCAGTAAATCCTTCCGCCTCTTGCGCCAGTTCTACAGCCCGGCGCATGAAGTGCTGGTCAGCAGTATCGAAACTATCCAAAGAAAACTTCGGCCACGCTATAGAGCTCCATATCGAGAGTCTTTAAGCTTGCTGTCGCTTCCTCGATTGCTACATCATGCAATTTTGAACCAGACAGAGCCACCATTCGACCAAACTTTTTGTCGTGCACAAGCTGGGTTGCTTTGACACCAAAGCGCGTTGCCAAAACTCGATCAAATGCAGTTGGAGCGCCGCCTCTCTGGATATGCCCAAGAATTGTCGCCCTAGTTTCGAAACCAGTTTCAGCTTCTATAAGTCGGGCCAGCTGATTACCAATACTAGTACTATCGGAGGGCGAGTCATGGGTAGGCTCGGCGGCCTGTTCACTTGCCTGTTCGGAGGCAGCATCTGGTGATTCAAATCGAGCGCCTTCAGCCACCACAACAATTGAATAGTCACGACCGCGAGAGTGTCTAGTCTTGATTGCTTGCACTACTTCTTGGGCCTTAATTGGTTTCTCTGGCACCAAGATGAAGTCAGCACCACCAGCAATACCACCATAGCAAGCGATCCAACCCGCTTTGCGCCCCATTACTTCACAGACAAGCACGCGGTTATGTGACTCTGCTGTGGTGTGTAAACGGTCGATTGCTTCAGTGACGATGTTAATTGCAGTGTCAAAACCAAAAGTGAAATCAGTAGCATTGATATCGTTGTCGATAGTCTTAGGCACACAGACAACATTTAAATTGTGTTCCTTGTGAAGGCGATTAGCCACACTGCAAGTATCGATGTCGCCGACTGCAATGAGAGCGTCTAAACGATTTTTGACTATGTTTTCAGCAATGCGCTCAGGGCCACGGTCAAGCTTAAAAGGATTAGTTCGGGAGGTACGAAGGATAGTTCCACCCCGGTGAATCAAACCACCAGTTGACTGCATGGTAAGTGGCATCACCATGTTTTCAATTGGGCCACGCCAACCCTCTAAAAAGCCCACCACTTCTGACGAAAACTCTTTGACGCTTGTTCTCACCACCGCTCTAATCACGGCGTTCAATCCAGGGCAATCCCCGCCACCAGTCAAAATTCCAATACGCATAATCGTTTCTCTTTTGAATTTTCCATGCCAAGAGGCAACCATCAGTTAAGTTGTAAGGGCCACCAGTATACTGAGCGGCCAAATCGACGGGCGGAAGGCTTAAGAATCATAAAGTTCTAAGGGTTTTCGGCCACAGTGTCTTACATTTATAGACTGCCAATAAGAGGACACGATCTTGAATCTCTACGAATATGAAGCCAAGCGAATTTTTGCCGAAGGGGGCATCAATGTACCGCCTTCTCAGCGCATCACTAAGCCAGAAGAATTGGCCAAAATCCATTTCGGTTATCCCCTAACCCTAAAATGCCAGGTCTTGGCAGGCGGCCGCGGTAAAGCCGGCGGCATCAAATTTGCCAAAGACTTGAAAGACGGCATGGCACTTGCCAAGGACATGCTCAAGCTTTCAATCAAAGATTCAAAAACAGAAAGTCTATTGGTTGAGCCCAAGATGTCTATCGCCCGCGAGCTCTATCTCGCTGTCACTCTCGACCGCGACCGCGGCTGCCCAATTTTCATCGCCTCAGCTGAAGGCGGCATTGAAATCGAATCTTCTTCAAACGTTTTGACAGAGCCAATACCTCACCCATATCAGCCTTTCGTTGGCCGCAACCTCGCCCAAAAGCTCGGCTTGAAGGGTGCTGTGCTCAACAAAGTAGCTGACATTGCCAACAAGCTCTACAAAATATTTGAGAGCAAAGACCTAGACCTAGCTGAAATCAACCCACTCGTGATTACTGAAGGCGACGATGTAGTTGCACTCGATGGCAAAATCATCATCAACGACGACGCTGTTGATAGACAACCTCAATTCAGAGGCTGGGAAGAAGCTCACCTCTGCGACCTCTCAGTAAGAGAGCGCAATGCCAAGATGACCGGTTTAAACTTGGTTGAATTAGATGGCAACATCGGCATCCTCTGCAACGGCGCTGGACTAACCATGGCCACCATGGACATGGTCAAAGCCTTTGGCGGCCAACCTGGCAACTTCTTAGATGCTGGAGGCGGCTCTGACCAAAAGAAAACACTAGCAGCACTAGAACTCGTTAACGACAACCCCAATGTTGATGTCATTCTGCTCAACATCTTGGGCGGCATCACAGCCTGCGACGAAGTCGCCGGTGCCCTCGTGGAGTTCATGAAAAAGTATCCAGAGCGCGCCATGGTCGTGAGACTGCGTGGCAACAACCAAGACATCGCCGAAAAAATGCTGGCTCAATCGGGTCTCAAGCTTTATCCAGATTTGGAAGAAGCAGTTAAGGAAGCGGTTAGCCGCGCCAAAACAGGTAGTTCCAAAAAACCAGTTGCCGCCGGCAAAGCCTAAAAGGAGATTCTAAAGTGATTCTTGTCGACAAACATACAAAAGTAATCGTCCAGGGCATAACTGGCAAAATGGGCGCAGCCCACACCAAGCGCATGATCGAGTACGGCACCAACATTGTTGGCGGCGTAACGCCTGGTAAGGGCGGCGAGAAAATGCACGGCGCCCCTGTATTCGACACTGTCAAACAAGCAGTAGAAGCTACAGAAGCAACTTGCTCAGTAATCTTTGTGCCACCGTACCTGGCTCTTGATGCCGGTTGCGAAGCCCTTGATGCCGGAATTAGCCTCTTGGTTCTTATTACCGAAGGCATTCCACCGCTAGATACAGCCAAATTGGTTGCTCAAGTGAAAGCCAAAGGCGCCAAGCTAATTGGTCCAAATTGCCCTGGTATCATCACCCCTGGTCAATCACTAATCGGCATTCTTCCTGGCTCGATTTTCAAATCAGGACCAGTAGGCATGGTGAGCAAGAGCGGCACTCTAACCTATGAAATCGCTCTAGCTCTAACTGAAAGCGGCCTTGGTCAATCAACTTGCGTAGGCACCGGTGGCGACCCTATTAAAGGTGTTGACTATCAAGAATGCCTCACTATGTTTGAAAACGATCCAGCCACTGAAGTGATTGTTATGATCGGCGAAATCGGCGGTAACGCTGAAGAAGAAGCCGCTGCCTTCATCAAGAAGTCAATCAAGAAGCCCGTAATTGGTTTCATTGCTGGACAAACTGCCCCTCCCGGAAAACGCATGGGCCACGCTGGCGCCATCATTTCTGGTGGCAAAGGCACAGCCGAATCTAAGCTAGAAGCTTTCAAAGCTAATGGCGTAAGAGTGGCTATGACCCCAGCAGAAGTAGCTAAGCAAGTAGCAGATGCTCTCAAGCAACCAGCTAAAGCTTAAGTTCTAGAAACTAAATCGAAAGAGGAGAGATCAATTGGTCTCTCCTCTTTTTTTATTTTTGAAAGTGAATCACTTCGAATATGCGAACCGAGCTTGGCAATGATGATTTCGACTTAGACTATTGAAACTTCGGCGTAGCAACAATCCAGACAATCAACCTACTTGCCAAATTAAACCTAATAGGTTAGTCTAAATTTACGGAGAAGAAAATCGCTCACGATCCGCTAGCAGACGTGCTCTCGTTGCTGTCATTGTGTCATTCAAGGAGCTATAGCAATGAAGTGCCTATCGTGCGGGAAAGCCGAATTGGTGAGCGATACCCGCGACGTGTCGTATACCTACAAAGGCGAAACAACGACAATTCAAGATGTGAGCGGTGACTATTGCCCAGTTTGCAATGAGTCACTTCATAACGCACAAGAGTCTAAATATCTAAATGCAGCAATGTTAGCTTTTGCAAAACAAGTAAACAGAGCTTCAGTAAAACCAGAGTTCATAAGTGAAACGCGCAAAAAGCTGCAGCTGGATCAACGTGAAGCAGCCGAACTTTTTGGTGGCGGCCCCAACGCTTTTTCCCGATACGAGAATGGAAAAACAAGGCCACCAATAGCGTTAGTGCAATTGTTCAAACTTCTGGATAAACATCCAAGTCTAATCAACGAGCTAAAGCCAACGCAGCCCGGGCAAGTTGAGCCCTTAGTCACACAAAGAATAATAAAGAGAAGAAGGTAAGTCATCGCCTAGCAGCAAAACCCGGCAACACTTGCAGTGACGATGCGGTGTAATTCAACAGCTGAGAGAGTGGCTCACTCTGACTTCTCAAGACTAACGGGTACTTCCAGGCCATCATCGAAAGCTCGTAAAATTTTCCCAACTTCCTCTAACATGTCACCGTGCCGAATGTAGACCTTGAAACGTTGCGCTATGCATTCGAAAGTCGAGTCGTGAAAAGCAAAATGAAATGTCTAGCCCCAAAAAATCCGCATGCCGGGCGAGAATGTACTAAAGAGTCCATCTCTTCCAACTCATTGATCCAGGTCGAATTGGTGTTCTCTCCAATTCTGAAATTTTCCAACCCCCTCTCCGCTAGAGGGTGGCCAACAATGGTCTCCTCACTGGGGCCTCCGAACATGTGAATGTGAGCCGCATTAAATTGAACTATGGCAATGCAATCTTCTTTGCACTGCTCATCAGAATCGGACCAAATTTTGGAGTATTTCTTCTCGTACCAAGGGTCCGACTCTGAGATGAAATATGTCAGCCAGATTGTATGCTCCGTAGCTAGAACTTGCGGAGATGGGGCTCCTGACTCCGGCTTAGGCAGCTTTGCCAACTCTACGACTTGATCGTTATTTACTCTGTACAAGTCAGGTCCTCGAAGCTTCTAAACAATACATAGATCTTCATTCCAGATCGCCAGATCTAGTTCCCCTTGAGCAGCCCAGCCAGGTAGTGGGATAGCTCATCCCAGCTGGCTGGTTGACTACGAAAAGCAATGTAGCCATCAGGACGAATTAAATAGAGACACTCCGAACTGGCACCATAAACATTGTGCAATTCGCGCTCAGCATCAAGCAACAGAGACTTAAACTTCGGCATTTTCGGTGTTTTCGCTAGAGCAGGCACAATTACATGAACGTCGATTAGGTCCTTGTAGTGCTCTTCTATATTTTTCTCAATGGCACTGAACTGTAAGTAGCCCGGTTCTGAATTAACAAAGCCATCAAAAAGCAATAACTGAAACTTAGTGGAAGCCATTTGCAGCGCTAGCCTTGTACTCTTGCCATTGGCGGTTTGACACGGCCCATCAACGACCCGATCACCGGCCACAGGCCCACGGGTAAACTCCATCCACGACTTAAAACCTGGGCGTTCGCCCACTTCGCCATGGCCAGTAAAGCGCAAAATTCCGCTATCCACAGCTTTGAGGGCTCGCTCAAGGGGGCGATGAGCCTCGGCGGAAAGCGAACTTTGACGATAGCTGATACCAGTTAAGCTGCCAGCTCTAAGTATGCGCTGCTGCACCACTTCTTGCGCAGACAAAAACGACATCATCCGATCGCGTACATTTTTAGCCAAAGGGTTACGCAGAGTAACAGCCTTAGTGGCCATATCAGTGCCTTTCAAAACGGCCTGACCAACGGTATGACGCTCTTCATGATAAGTATCAAGTAAACGATCACCGTCGGCGGCGAGACCATTTAAAGCCAGATGTAATTTCCACGACAAGTTGATGGCGTCTTGCATGCCGGTATTCATGCCCACTCCACCCACGGGGCTATGAATATGAGCTGAGTCACCGGCCAGAAATACTCGGCCTTGACGATAAGAAGTAACGCACCGTCTATTGATCTTGAACCAGCTCATCCAATGCGGGTCAGAGATAGTGAGCGGCTTCTGCTCTGGAGTCTTAATCTCTTGACTGAGGCGGGTCTTAACTAGCTCAACAACTTCTTCAAATTTCAGATCGCTACTAGCATCTAAATTAGAATCCGGCATCATGTCAAAGATGAGACGGTAGCGCCCCGCACCAAAAGGAAAGAAGGTAACCATACCGCTTTCAGAAAAGTAAATATAGGCCTCATCTTCAAGCATCGTCAATTGATTGCCTGGGTCAACCGCAACGTCAGCTGCACCAAAAACTTCATCATAAGAAGCGCCTTCAAAATTCAAACCTAGGCCATGTCGAGCAGCACTGTGAGCACCGTCGCAACCAACTAGATAACGACACTTGATGGTCTCAGGTTCGGCCTGGTTTTCGCATTTGACGGTGGCTATAACTTGTTCGTCGTCTTGAGTAAGAGTAATCAACTCTTTGCTACGCTCAATATTTACCCCTTTACCAGTCAGATTATCAGCCAGTATCTCTTCTGTTTTACTTTGGGGAATTGCCAGAACAAACTTATAAAACGACTCAATTTCATCCATGTTGAGATGAACGATGCGTTTATTTTGACTATAAATATTGCTGCCACGAATGGCCATACCATGGGCCAGGAAAGGCTCCACCAGAGACATATTTTCGAACATCTCTAAGTTACGGGCGTGCACCACAATGGCTTTTGAAATTGTAGTGGCAGCATCAGCCTTGTCGATTATGCGGAAGTTAACACCGCGCCGGCGTAAGTCATTGGCTAGAGTAAGCCCGGTGGGGCCAGCACCAACAATCAAAACATCAACTATATCTGCCACTGGAGCCCCCAAGAAAGAATTGCCAGTATTTTACAGCAGTTGCTGAAGCAATTAGCTAGAAGGGTTGCCACAGGGCAGCAGGTAACATAGGATAGATTGGTAAGAGTCTATTTGTAAGGTCTTAACCATGGCATCCGACGATACTGAAAAGCCTCACCGTCCTATGCGTGCCCTTGTGCTACCCGGCGGCGGCGGCAGAGGAGCTTATCAAGTTGGTGTTACCAAGGCCTTCAAAGAAGCCGGAATAGAATTCGATCTCGCCTTTGGCACAAGCATCGGCGGCATAAACGCCAGCCTTTATGCTCAGGGCAATCAAACTCGTCTAGAAGAGCTATGGTGCTCAATACGTAGCAAAGATGTTTTCAGCCTGCCCTCAGCTCACCAGATCGGCCGCCTGGTGCTTGGACACAAGCTAGGCCTACTTGATACTTCACCCTTAGAAGAGCTTTTACGGCGCGAACTAAATTTGCAAAAGTTGAAAGCGAGCACGACAAAAGTAGGCTGGTGTACCACTGATTTGTGCAGCCTAGAGACCAGGCTAATCACAATTGATGACATTATGTCGACCAATGAGCTAATCGACGTATTAATGGCGACATCAGCTCTGCCTATGGCTTTTCCACCCCGGCACATTCATGGTCAAGGCCTCTGGATTGACGGCGGTCTCGTTCGCAACACGCCAATGGAAACTGCAATACATCTTGGTGCTGATGAAGTCTATATGGTGCTCTTGCATCCAGAGCGCATCAACGTTTGCCCAGTTAATATGTTTGAAGTATTGGTGCGCTGTCTCGATATTGTTTTAGATGCTTCTGCCCGCAAAGAAGTGCAAGCGGCGGAACTCTACAACCGCCTGATTGACGCTAATTCAGTCGAATCGAGAGGGCGCAAGAAAGTAAAAATTAGAGTGTTCCAGCCCAAGCACGGCGTCAATGTGACCTTGCTAGAGATTGACCCCGAGCGCTCACGGCGCCTCATAAGACAAGGCTACGATGACGCTCGCGAGCAGCTCGCCCAGATCTTCAGAGAAGAAGCCGAAGTTAAAGCCCTTTCGAACTAGTATTTTTTCTAACTAGTACTTTTCTAATTAGTACTTGAAACCGTCTTTGCGCAAGTGAGTCATCGGTTCATCTTGACCATTGAGCAGCTCGCCATCGATTACTTCACCGACCACAAGCACGTGATCGCCAACTTCAGTGACTGATTGCACTTTCAGGTCAATGTAAGAGACAGCCTCAGCGAAAACTGGGCCAGCGATATTTGACTCTTTGAGAGCAAGACCATCAAACTTCTCGTCATTATGGGGCTTGGCAAAAGCTTTAAAAATATCCATATTGCGGTTCGAGAGAACATTGATAGTAAACCTATCACCAACGTTCATGGCCCTAAGAATATCGCGCTGCTTATTCACCGATACCACCAGCGATGGCGGATCAAAACCAGCTTGGGTAATCCAGGTAGCCAGCATCCCGTCTTTCTTTCCAGCAACATCAACCGTGACGATATAAACACCACTGGCCAGACGACCAATTGCTGGACCAATTTTCTCTTTCGATGGAGCTGCCGAACTCATAGAAACCTCCTACTTGGGAACTAGAATTTATAACTTTCGGCCTATCTTGGCCAGAGGTGCTTCTGCAGCGGTAGCACCAGCAGTTGGCGGCCCCAGATTGCCAGATGGCGGCTTCGGAATTGCTATCTTACGCTTAGCTTTATACGTGAAGAACTGCATAATTACTTCAGCAAGCTTTGCAGGGTCATGGTGGCTAACAGCCTCTTCGCTCACCAACATCTTACGAAAAGGCATAACCCCTAATTCTTTGAGACGCTCTGGGTCAAAGCGCACAGGCTTAGAACCAGAAGGCAGGACTGGGGCGGCCTTACCGTAGTCGTTAACCAGCACACCTTGCATCAGACGGCCCGCTGCCCCAGCAGCTGTCTTTGAGTGGTTGAGAAGCACTTCTACGTGGTCACCAACTGAATAATCAGTGGTTTCACCAGGCTGAGTCATGACGTTGCAGACATAAATTTTCTTTGCCCTAGAATTGCGCACGGCCTCAGCAATTCCAGGCACAATTAAATTAGGGACAACTGAGGTATAAAGGCTACCAGGTCCGAGCACGATTAACTCAGCTTCCATAATTGCGGCCACTGCCTCAGGTACGGCAACCGGTTCGGCGGGCTCGCTGAACAGTCGCTTTATGCGCTTATTCGGAGAAGCTGCCCCCTCTTCCGTTATTCGCGACTCGCCTTTGACTATGCTGCCATCTTCAAATTCTGCCATTAAAGTCAAACTATCTAGAGTGGAAGGTAAAACCTGACCACAGCTGTTGAGTACTCGGCTGGCTGTGCGTACAGCCTGAATCATATCGCCATGAGTAACGGCACAAACAGCAGTAATGAATAGATTACCAAAGCTGTGACCTTCAAGACCTTCGCCAGATTCGAAGCGATATCTAAATAGCTCTGTAACCAGCTTGTCTTCATCAGCCAATGCCGTAATGCAGTTGCGAATATCGCCGGGAGGAAGCACTCCAAGCTCTTCTCGCAAGCGCCCAGAGCTGCCACCATCATCACCAACCGTAACAATGGCTGTGATGTTGTAAGTGTGTTTTTTCAGGCCGCGCAAGAGATTTGACAAGCCAGTGCCGCCGCCAATAACCACGACTTTGGGTCCCCGGCCAAACTTACGAGCGCGGTAGAGCATATCGGGGATGGACTCACGCTCGGGCAAATAAGCACCGAGAACAAGTTGAGTGATGCGAACAATCGAAACAAATACAGCTACCGAACCAGCTGTAATTAAAATTATGGCATTGAGCTGCTTGTGCATAACTGATGCCAATTCAGCAACAACAGCGCGAATATCTTTCAATGCCCAGATAATCAAGCGAAACATCTTGTCGACAGGGTGCACATCGAGCAAAGTCAAGACACCAAATACAATGGCAATGATAGCCAAAACAACAATCCCAAGATAACGCTTTAATCCTGGTAGCATCCAGCTTTGAAAGCGATAGTCTAACGATTTCTTTGGCTTCTTCGGCATCTAGTTCCCTTCTTGAAGGGCTAGTGACTCTTCACTCTGACAGGCACTTGTGATTTGATCAAGCTCGCGGTGAGATAGCGATACTTTATAGTGAGGATAGCTGTCTTTGAGAAACTTAGCCACTTCCTCTGCCACAGCTACAGAGCGGTGCTGACCACCAGTGCAACCTACGGCAATAGTAAAACAATCAATATTGGCTTGATTGAGAAACATCGCCGGTATCACATGTGACACCATCGCTTTGAGGTTGCCCATAAATTCTTGAGCCGAGCTTTGCTCCATAACGTAGTCTTTAACTGGCTGATCTCGGCCGGTAAGCGGCCGCAGCTCTTCCACCCAGAAGGGATTCTTGAGAAAGCGTACGTCCATAACCACATTGGCTTGGGGTGCATCACCTTTTTTAAAGCCGAAAGATAAGACGTTGACAGTGTGATTTACTTGAGTTTTCTTGTTCGGATTCATTTTAGTAGTTTCTTTTGACTGCTCTCTAGCTTCATGCTTTCAAAAGTAGGTAGGGTCTGCGTGAATTCGGCTATTTTAGCCTTGTGCAGTATCACATTATCCGCCATTGCCGAGCAAGCAGCAAATTGATAAGTACCAAGACTAACGGAAAAAATAGCGAAGCCGCAGAAGCGGCAGGTCAAAGGATGGCCGTTATCATCAAAGGCAGGCTTCAAGTCTAAATCTGGAAATTCTTTATTTAGACACTGGATATATTTTGACTTGTTCTGCCGCAGAACCATTCGAGCAGTTAAGCGGGTGAGGTGTTTTAAACCGCCGATATTCTCGCGCAGGCTCCAGAACATTGCTTAAAGCGCTACTGGCTGATTGGCTGTTTGGGTTAGAGAAATAGTCTGTGCCTCTTTCTCCAGCTCTACTTCTCTTTCAAGCTCTGCTACATCGCCTTCACGGAAACCAGCCTTGGTCATCTCTAAGTCGGCCTTCAACTGTGAAACTGCCCGATCTATAAACAATTCGCCATCCAGGTGATCAATTTCATGCTGAATTGCCCGGGAGAGCAAATTGCCATCGGCAGTCAACTTAAGAGTCTGACCTTTAAGATTTTGGAATTTGACCACCACTTTAGAGGCTCTTTTGACCTCGAAAAAGACATCAGGGAAACTAAGACAGCCTTCTTGGCCTGTCATTTCGCCATCTCGTTCGATAATTTCAGGATTAATAAAAACGATCGGTCTCGGGGTCTCTTCTTCGCCGCTGACGTCAATCACCATCATGCGCTTAGAAACGCCGACCTGAGGAGCCGCTAAGCCCACTCCATCGTTCTCGTACATAGTGTCAAGCATGTCTTGCGCGAGTTTGCGCACCGAAGAATCAAAAATTGTGATCTTTTTGGCCTTAGCCTTGAGCACTGCATCAGGGTAGTATCTAATCTTCAGTAATGACATGATTGCTGCCTCTTATGAAAACCGGCCTCCATTGCCGAATTTCTAATATGTACTAAATCTCTCGCACCCGATTACACGGGGCTCTTAGCCGATATTATCACACCATAGCTTAGTTTTTGTAGACTATTTAGATGCCTCTAACACCACTCTACACATATTTCACCCAAATAGCCGCCCCTAAAGGGCCGGCAAGAATGGGCGCAAAGCCCCAACTAGTGATGCTTCTACTCACTTTAAACCAGTTCTTGGCCACCCCAGTCCAGGCCCAAAGTGATTGGGGTTATGAAGATAAAGGCGCATTGAGCCCTGACAAGGCTAGCCCTCCAGCCTCAACGAGCAAACCTGCGGCGACCGACAAAGTGAAAGTACCAGTTAAACCTCTAGCCCCAGCCAAAACTGCAGTCTTAAAAAAAGCTCAGATTGAGCCAAGCGAACCACTAGTCACCCTCGATGACACCCGCTGTTGGCTTGAAATCTTTGCCCTCTGCGCCTCAAGTCACATTGATGACGACCGCAAAGAAGTACTCAATCTAAGTACGCTTTCCACGGATCAAAAGAACCGCCTGACAAAACTAATTGCCAGTAAATTGGCGGCACCGGTTAATAGCTTTGCCGGTGTCGCCCCGCTATGGAAAGCGTTACGACCAAGAATACTGCAAGAGCTAGACGTCAAAGAAAGTTACCGCTTGCTATTTCGCGCCTTGATTCGCCACTATTTGAGCAAAAACAAAGAAACTTCGGCCGACTTGGAACTCTTACAGGACCTGCTCGGTGCAGTGCGTATTGTTGATTTAGGACCACCAGTGCTAACTGAAGATGCTGTGAACGCCTACTCAGACATGACTTGCTTTCTCTATCAGAAGCGAAAACCAGACCGCTCGGTAGACGGTGACGACAATCGCCAGACTTTTGCCTTAGTGATTAAGGATCGCTTTGTCAGAGCCCCTAATCTAGCCGCCAAAACCGCCATGACCAACTTTGATTTAACCTGGGCTTGCTTCCGCTGCCGCTTCTTAGACGTCAATACCGAACAGCAAGAGAAGCTCAGTGCCCTGATGGCCTCTGGTGACAGCAAAAGTAGCGCCCAATTAAAAGCCGAACTGGTTAGCCCCACGATGCTAAAGCTCTTCGCTCTTGGGCCGTGGAGCGAAAAAGCTAAAGAAGTCAAAGAAGTAAAAGCAGAACAGGCAAAGGCAGAAAAATTGGAGATCAAATAGGAAGTCGCCAAGAATCAATGGCATGAACTATCGAGGCTGCAAGCTTCGGCAACCAACCGTAGACAACGGATATACAAGCCAGAAGCCAAAGAATGATTGTGGTTTGAATCGGTCGATCTTTAAGCAAGACTTCTTCCGGGCTGCCAGTATTATTGTCTCGCACAGAGAGCACCTGATAGCGCAAAATGCCATAGAGCACCATTGGTAATGTCACCATCATCCACTGGCCATACTGTGATTGAAAACTATAGAAGGCATAGGCCGTAATTAGACTGGGCACAATAGCCGCTTCCATGCGATCGAGCAGCGCTATAGAATATTTCCCTAGTACTTGGCGATGGCTGCTAGCTTGATCTCCTAGGCTTCTAATCTCTTGTCGTCTTTTTTCTAAGGCAAGGAATAACGCACCGAGCGATGTGCAGAGCAAGAACCAAGCGGAGAGCGGCACATGGGCAGCAGCACCACCAGCCAAAGCACGCAATACAAAACCAGCGGCAATACAGAAGACGTCAAGTATGATGCGCTGCTTTAGCTTCAAGATGTAAGCAGCTTGCAGCAGCAAATAGGCAAGCAAGACAAGACTTAGAGCTGGCCTCGTTAAATATGCGATTGCAAAGCTAGCAAGCAGGGCAAAAGAAGCCACAATAGAAGCAGTTTTGACAGTGACTAGATTAGCGGCAATTGGGCGTTTACACTTTGCGGGATGCTTGCGATCTGCCTCCACGTCAATAATGTCGTTAAAGACGTAGACAGAGCCAGAAATTAAGCAGAGCGCTACGAAACACATTGAAGCATGTAAAAGTGCATCACCGTCCAGCATCCGACCGGCAAACAAAATTGGAGCAAAAGCGATGAAATTCTTAGTCCACTGCCTAGGCCTAAGCAACTTAATCAATATCGCTAAATTTATAGGAGCAGCCCCAGTGGCCTGACTTGAATTCATAGTTACATTATGCCCAAACACCCTACAACTAGTTCACTTCTTCACTTCAGCTGCAAGCCTAGGCCCGAAATCGAGATAAATACCTGCTCGGCACGGGCGGCAAACTTTTGGTTAGCAACACCAAGCAGGTCTCGATAGCTACGAGCCAAATTGTTATCAGGCACAATACCCGAACCAACTTCATTAGTGACAACAATAAATACTAAATCGTCACGCTCATGTATAGCCGTCAAAAGCTCTTCAACCTCGCTCAAAATATTCTCTTCTAGCCCCTTACGCACGCCGCTGCTTTCAATTGTGTAGGGAATTGAGAGCAAAAGATTCGAGACAAAAAGCGACAGACAATCAATCAAACAAAGCGCCTTAGGTGCATTGACTTCGAGTTTCTTAATGGCTTTGGCCAAAAGCAATGGCTCCTCCACTGTCTGCCATTCAGGAGAGCGCCTCTCTACGTGCATCTCTATTCTTTCAACCACTTCGCAATCAGAGGCGACATTGCCCATAGTTGCAAAGTAGACAACCGGTAGTTCACTCTTTCTCGCCATGCACTCGGCCAGATAGGACTTACCAGAACGGGCACCACCAGTAATGAGAGTTAATTTGGCTAGATTTTGCATTGCTATGTACCTTCCAAGCTGTTGCCATAAGCGGCTAAAACCCTTAAGCTATCACAATCGATTAATAATTATGCCACTACTTGCAATACCTGTATAAAAGTGACAGCAGACAGCAAATTTAACGATTTTCGCAGACACACGGCCAATCTGGAAAAGTCAAAGGCTACGGCCGATGATCACCAGAATGGAAACGCTGACAGCATATCAAAGCACACCCTTAAGTTATATAAATCGTTTATGCAATCCTACGTCAAACGCATAAACGACGCTACCTTCAATGTCAACATTGGAGGTGTGCGGATCGGCTCGGCCAAGTACACAAGGCTGGCTCAAATTAACCTTAAAACTAAAGTAATTACCTTTTCTAGATTTGCCATCGAAAACGTACCAGAACGGGGTCGTCGTTACTTAGTTCTGCATGAGCTGGCACATGTACATGAAGCCAGTCACAACCAGCATTTCTGGAACTTAGTCGGCCGGCACGAGCCAGACTATAAAGATATCGGCATCGACTTAGACCGGGCCTTCAAGAAAAATGTACTATCTCACGAACGCTTGATTCGTCGCCTCAGTAAAGGTGACGCGACAAGCAGAGAAGACAATCTAATTTACCAAAATGATAATTTGATTTGGACACCTGATCATGGCTACGTCGCAACAGGCAGTCAAAAGTTCGGCCTTCACAAAGACCCGGTTGAAAGTTTCCTCAAAGGGGTCGATCACCGCTTTGCTGATGAAGCTTTTAGAGCCTATGTCGACTTAAAATTTGAAGAGGACGGCGCCCAATATCTAGACCAAGACCTAAGCCTAGATACTGAAACTGAAATAGAGCAAGAGGAGACAGAGCCTGTCGCTTCAGAGGCCAACAATGAAGAAGAGCAGCAATGCCACTTCTTCGAAGAAGATGACTACGACAGCGATTACAACAATTGCGGCACCATTAGTGGTGGCGAATGTTTAGTTTAGGAGCTTAGCCATTTCGCTACACTTTTTTCGGGTGCGACGCCTGTTTCAAAGAGGATAATTAATTATCAGTTAGAGCCTGCAAACCCAGCATCATTGGCAAGCGCGCTAAAATATTCTAGTTACTACTTATATACAAGAAAAGTGAATCAATGAGCGAGCGCAGGGTTGTTATTACTGGGCTGGGGATGGTAACTCCAGTAGGAATTGGCAAAGACGAATGCTGGGAAGCCCTACTCGCTGGCAAATCCGGCGTCGCACCGCTTACTCTCTTTGACCCCAGTACTGTTGCCTTGGAAATTAAGATCGCTGCGGAAGTTAAAGACTTCAATATCCAAGACTTTTTTCCCGATAAGCGTAAAGTCGGCTCTATGCTCAAAGAGATGGACCGCGTCACCCTGTTCGCCATGGCTGCAGCGAAACTAGCTCTTGAAGACGCTAATTTTGATGTCAGAGCCAATAACCCTGAGCGCGTGGCTACTTTCTTGGGAACTGGCGTTGGCGGTTTGATAACCACCACAGCTGACCACATCAAGTTACTTGAAGGTGGTGCAAGAAAACTTGGCTTGCGCTCAGTCATTCGTCTAATGCCCAACGCGCCCTCCGGGCAAGTTGCCATCGAATACGGTGCCAAAGGTCGAGCTAAAGCCGATTCGACAGCATGCGCAAGTGGCCTAGATTCGCTATTTGACGCTTTTATGTATATCAAAGACAACCGGGCGGATGCTGTTATTTCTGGTGGTTGCGAGGCGGCCATAAATGCCTTCAGTATGGCGTCTTTTGGCAATATGATGGCTCTGTCGAAACGAAACGACGACCCCGAAGGAGCCAGTCGCCCGTTTTCTAAGGACCGCGATGGCTTTGTCATTGGCGAAGGCGCAATAGTACTGATTTTAGAAGAGCTAGAACACGCAACAAAACGCGGTGCTAGAATCTACGCCGAGATAGTCGGCGGTGGTGCTACCTGTGATGCCTACCACATAGTTGCCCCCCATGAAACAGGCGAAGGAGCGGCAGCCGCCATGCGAGAAGCAATGCGCGACGCCAAGATTGAACCATCAGACATTGACTACATCAACGCCCATGGCACATCCACCCCGCTCAATGATGAGCGTGAAACAATGGCGATCAAACAAGTATTGGGCGAACACGCCTACAAAATTCCTATCTCCAGCACAAAATCAATGGTCGGGCACTTGCTAGGCGGCGCTGGTGCTATCGGTACTGCAGTGGCAGCACTAAGCATTTACAACCAGAAAGTACATCCAACCATCAATCTCAATAGCCCAGATCCGATCTGCGATCTAGACTATGTGCCACATAAGTGCCGAGATGCCAAAATAAAGTATGCCATGGTCGAGGCCCTCGGCTTTGGTGGCCACAATACTGTTCTTATTCTAAAGGCCTACACAGCCTGATTGATTGGAGCCTGCCGCTTTTTCGGTGGGCCTGGCAGAACAGTTCGCGGCTGCACTAACTGAGGATCAACATTTGGTTGAGCCGCGCTAGAGTGAGCTACAACTGTTTGTGGGACACCGCTATTGGCGGTTTCTCCATCATAATCATCATCGTCATTGTTGGCTAAATTGGCGCCACTGTTGTTGGTCGCACTACCAGTGCTGCCTTGCTCTAATACGTCAGCTTCAGTACGCTCCTCGCCTTCTGTCACCTTTCCACGACCACTGCCACCCTCACTGGCGGTAGCAGCCAAGGAGGTGAACATTTGTTTAGTATCAGAAGAAGATCTCGTGCCTGTTCCTGTCTGATTTACACCTAGGGTACCAGCAGCAGCATTGCTGTAGGTACTCAAACCATTGCTTCGCCCGCTTGCACCAGAATTCAAAAGCGACATCGGACTATTTAATGACATAGCTGGAGCAATTACAAAGGCGTCTCTTGCTGGCTTCTCAAAGCGTGTAGCATCAGGGCGCACCACTGCTGATGCCCTCAAATTAAGCTGTTGCGAGGTCATATAGACCAAATTGCTTAGCTCCGCCGGCACAGCCTCTGCGCCTTTACCAATAAAATGGTCAGCGCCGTAGGCAGCCATTAAGAATCTCTTGTGCTCATAATCAGGATCACTAAGCTTGAGACCAAAGGCACCAATTTCAGGTTTCGGAGCACCTTCTTTGTTAAGAGCAACTGAACGAATGATAGGAGAAAGAGAAAGGTTGGAAACACCATTAGTAGTGGCACGTTGGCGCATTTCAGAAGTAAAAGCATGACGAACTATAGCTTGACCAGTAGTGTTAAAAGTAACGTCAGGCTTGCTAGCAACGGCCTGGGCGCTGACAGCAATAACGTCGTTCTCATCTCTGTTTTCAAGTCTTGCTTCAGGTTTTGCGTCAATTTTTGCTTCTACCTTCGATTCAGCATTACCTTCAACACTCGGTTGAGTTTTGGCATCAGGTGAGAAATTCTCTTGGTCAGCTTCTCGGTTGGCTTCACGTACATCGAGCATACGCCCGCTCACAGCCATTGTACCAAGACCAAGAGTCATAGTCGCTCCGCTCAAGGCACGAACTACATTAGGGTTAAATATGGCAGCTCTATTTGCTGCAAAAATATCGTCGCCAGCCGAAAGTGTCCGCATCATACGGCCAGCTTCACCGCCTCCACCAATCAAAGGCACCATATGACCGCGAACAGTAAAGAAGTCTTGGAAAGTTGTTCTAAATCCGTCGGACGTAAGCCCAGCAAAAAGAAGCTTGCCTGCAGCGACAGCATCACCGTTAGCAGCCAACTTAATCAGTGACTTGCTATAAGCAGCAACTTCTAGCTGATTGGCAGCCACCACTAAGTTAGCCTGCGCTTTCTCAAGCTGGAGTGTAATTCTTGCGGTGGTTTCACCGCCCAAGTAACGCAGAGTTTGAATCTCGGCAGCGGTTTGTCGAATTAGCTCTCTTTGCACTGTAGAGCTAGTAGAAACTCCCACTTGGCTCATTAGATTTTCAACATGAGGTAGGCGTTTTTCAATAATACTTTGAGCCAAAACGCCAGCATCACTGACCGACTCGGCAACTACTTTATGGCTCTGCTTAAGGGTATTCAACTCAGCAACGGCTTGGCTGCTCGGCACTTTAATTCCCTGCAGTTCGCGCTCTATGACAACCAGTTGCTGATCCATTTGCTTGAGAGCAATAGACCTTTCTGAGCGTACAGTCAGATTTTCAGCAGCCTTTGTATAATCAACCACAGCCTGCCTAAGCTGTACGTTGCTACTTAGTGAAACTTCTTTCGTCACAGCCTGCTCAAGCCCTTGGGCCGCTTTTACAACTGCTGGGGCATGGGCCTCAAGCTTGACGGTGGCCTGCTCAAGAGCACGTACTTCCAAATTCAGCTTGAGGTTATTGACGCCGGTCTTGAGTTCATCAAGAACCTGCCGACCTTCTATCGACTTGCTCAAAGAACTTTGCAAGCGCGGGTCATCAATTTCGCTGCTGAGTTTTTTCAATGCACTTGCTTGCTGCTCAAAAGTAGTGGCAGCCCTAACTTCAGCAGCCGCTTTTTCAACATTGGCCAAGCGCTGAGTAACAACAGCGTCACCACGCAATGGCGAATTGTCAACGATCCGAGCAGTGACCCCGACCATTTTGTCGGCTTCTCGTACAATTGCTTGAGTACTATTCTCGAAAGCGCGCAATCCTTGCGCTTCAACAGCGGCGCGATCAAGAGCTGCAACAGACTGCTTCAATTCACGGTAGGCAATTGCTTTATCACCGGTGAAGAGCGTAGGCCCTCCAAGTTCATCGATTTTTGCCAGCGATTCTTTGATGCGAGTGACAGCCTGAACGTCATCAACAGCGTTGGTAAGATTTTTAGATTGCCTAGAAATAAAGTCTAAATTCTCAGAAATTTTAGCTTCAACCGTCGACACTGGTTTTACACCAAGATTTGCTCGGGCATTGTCAGCTACGCGCAGGTCATCAGCTATACCGCTAGAAAGCTTCTCTGCCTGAGTGCCGATTTTGCTAGCCTCACGTTCTATGGCTCCTACTGTGGCCTCCACTCTTTGCACACGACTAACTGCAGCCGATCCCTTCTCTAGCTCGGACACCGTAGTTTTTAGTTCTCGAGCGAGATTACGTGCACCACTAGCTTCAATTACGTCAATACGGTTGCGCACAGAACTCATGGCTAAATCAGGATTGGCACCAGACTTAATGGCTTTTAGATCGTCGGCTAGCAGCTTCATCTCAGTGGCGACATTAGGTAGCTTAACTTCAGCTGCAAATGTCGAAGCTAGATTGTCTATTTGCGAAGCAACGACAGTACTGCGCTCGCCAAATTTGGCAACAGTTTCAATGCGCTCTAACGCCAAGGCAGAAGACTCTACCTTAATTGCCGAATTGCCTATATTTGTAGTAGATCCTTTCATATCCTCAAGCAACCGAGCGGCTCTAGGATTTTCTACAAAGAATTGATGATATTCGGGGCGCTCAAATTGTTTAACGAGTTGTTGTATTTCTCTTGCTTTAGCAACCGGCTGCACGGAGGACTCAAGAACTTCATCAATTTGGCGAACAGTGCCATTAAGCCTTTCAACTACCGCGCTATTTTTCGCGCTAGGTGCGGTCTCTCGCAATAGTTGGGCAAAATCACCACTTTGGCGACGCAGGTTCATACCCGAATCTTCCATGAGCTTCAGACTGCGTTCCATTTGACCGATGCCAACGCGCTGAGCTTCGGCTGTAGCGATTGTATTAACGGCCTGCCTAGCTTCCACTATGTTTTTGCCGACTGGCGAATCTAGTACTTCCCTGCCAAGATTTTGCTCAACAGATCGCATGGCTTTGGTTAAGTCATCAACAACCTGAGGCGTTGCACCTTTTTCAGCAATGGTTTTTAGACTGCGTTCAACGGTTTGCAGCGAAACAGCGACTTCATCGCTAACTTTCACACCAGTTTCGGTCAGCTTACCGCCTAAACCTTCAACTTTAGCCAAGCCTTGCTCAGCGGCAATTTGGGTAACTGGACCTTTACGGGCCAAGTCATCGCTCAAATTAGCAGTAATTTCTTGCGCTCGGAAAGCCGTAGTTCCATTTGGTAGAGCTACTCGCTCTAGTGAAACAGCGGCCTCTCGTAAAGAAGTGTTTGTTCCTTTTATATCTTGCAAAAGCTGGGCAGCTTTTGGATTCTCCGCAAAGAATTTAGAAAATTCAGGGCGCTCTAGTTGCTTGATGACCGCTTCTACTTCTCTAACTGTAGTTTGGCTAGAGAGCTTGGGCCCATTCTCAAGAACATCATCCAGTTTCTTAACTGTGACCGCAAGCGTTTCTCCTACAGTTCCCCTGCCGGTAGCAAGGCTGCTTTGCTCAACCACTTCAGCTAACTGGCGCGACTGACTGCGCAATACAAGGCTTTCCCGCTCAACTATCTGAGTAGCAACTCCAGCGTCGAGTTTGACAGAGGGGCTTTCAGCTCTAATAACTGGAGCATCAGCCACTGGCTTAACCGCTGGGGCATTTGGAACTTCGACGACTGGCTTAACCGCTGGAGCATTTGGAACTTCGACGACTGGCTTAACGACTGGAGCATCTGCCTTAACTACTGGGGCATCTGCCTTAACCACTGGAGTAGGTGCAACTTCGCCCACTGGCTTAACCGCTGGGGCATCTGCCTTAACTACTGGAGTAGGTGCAACTTCGCCCACTGGCTTAACCGCTGGGGCATCTGCCTTAACTACTGGGGTAGGTGCAACTTCGCCCACTGGCTTAACCGCTGGGGCATCTGCCTTAACTACTGGTGTAGGTGCAACTTCCCCCACTGGCTTAACCGCTGGGGCATCTGCCTTGAGTACTGGGGTAGGTGCAACTTCGCCCACTGGCTTAACCGCTGGGGCATCTGCCTTGAGTACTGGGGTAGGTGCAACTTCGCCCACTGCCTTAACCGCTGGGGCATCTGCCTTAACTACTGGAGTAGGTGCAACTTCGCCCACTGGCTTAACCGCTGGGGCATTTGGAACTTCGACGACTGGCTTAACCGCTGGAGCATTTGGAACTTCGACGACTGGCTTAACCGCTGGAGCATTTGGAACTTCGACGACTG
>JAUYRX010000017.1:0-5470 GCA_030696635.1 Candidatus Melainabacteria bacterium | reverse complement strand
AGCGTTCGTCCTGAGCCAGGATCAAACTCTCCGTTGTCACTTAGCGTTAGCCAAGTGCGTTTAAAACGATTTAGTTTGCCTACTCAAAATTCTTGACAGGCGCCTTGTACATAAGGCTATTCAGTTATCAGGGTTCAAGTTTTCGAGGGGACAGAATTTTTTCGTTCGTATCAGCAAAGTTGCTGAGGCGACGCGAAAAATATCCAGGCCGGCAACACTTGCGTGTGCCGTGCTCGATTTATTTAGAATACCAAACTTGAGACGACATTGCTCGGTATTCCGATTTTTTTTAGAGTCTGTATTGAAAACGTTACTTTTTTGTCCGAACTGCTGATTTTTGCTGTCACGAAGTTTTCACACCAGCGGCTAGATACTAGCGCTATAGACCAATCGACTGCACCAATCGACTATTTAAAGAGGCACACCACCCCACGAGGTATTTACCATGAGCGCAGAAATCCAAGAGAGCCCAGCACCTAAAGCACCAGAAGCTCCAGAAGCACCAAACAAAGCAATGCAGGAAGCCTTGAGCAACTACCATGTATGCAAAGACGGTTCGGTTGTGACCAACCCAAGAGACTGCCAAGGCAACAATGTTCTGCCACCCCTGAGCTTGGACAATATCTCGAAGGCGTAAGGGCTATCTATATAGAGCGGACATACCAAGCAGCCAAATATTTGCAGGATGGCTCTTGTCACCATATAAATAGTATGAGAACGCAAGCTTATCAAGAGCTTCGTGACTACTAAATTGCGGTAGTGAGCCATGGACAACAAACAACCAGAAAGCAATCAAGACAAGGAAAGCCAAGAAACCCTTTCACCCTCAGCTATCGAGGTGGAAGAAGAAAAATATTTTGAGGAGGCAGCGGCTGAAATGAATGCCGATGCAAAAGATTGGACTAGACTGACCAGCCAAGCGCTACCAAGGCGCTAGCCGATGCTGAGTGCAACTAAAACTAGCGCAAGAAGAACGCCGGGCATCGCGCCTGGCGTTCTTCCTTTTATATAGATCAAACTTAGCTAGGCAACAGCAGTAAGGCGTCTGTCATCTTTCTCTTGATCGAACTCTTGTTCCAGATTGGGTGCAACACCTTCGTAAGTGCCAGAAACACCCCATGGTGAGCGGCGGAAGATCATTTCAATAGCATTGTGTTGCAGCAAAATATCCATGGCTGATTGACGCTGCTCGGCAGATTGTGGTTCAACCATAACAATGACCGAACCATCAGTCACTGTTCCTTCAAAGACATTAGCCCAGTGCTGTGGCCGATTTGACGTAAGGAAAGTAGCTAGCTGGCAGATGAAATAAGGGAAGCATGCGCCACCAGCAACGGTGCCCATCAGAGGCACAATAAGCTGAAAGCCGTTTACACCGGGAATGTGCAATGACACCACTAAACCAGCAATCAAGCCAGCAATAGCGCCACCAATTCCAAAAGCAATGAAGTGCTTGCTGGTTGGATCTTCTATTTTGCCAGCCAATTGGCTGAACTGTTCGCTCTTGTTGCCGAGCACGCAGATTTCGGAGGTCTGCAAGCCAGCCTGGTGCATTTGCGTCACCATCGCCGCCACATTGTTTGGGTCGCGAAATACACCGTAGACATAATCTTGGTCAGACATTTCAATTACCTCTAAATATAAGAAAAGCGAATAGTTAACAACAAACCGACACCCTTTGGGGGGTGTTGGCTTTTACTCTTCGCTCTTGAACCTTTATCACTATAATCGATTATCGATAATCTGTAAACGATAATTTCCAATCGGTAACAAAGGAATTGGAGCAGGTCGAGAAAGAGGGGCGTCCGTCCAGTCCAATTCAATCTAGTCCAACCCTGACGGCGGCCTTTCAAAATTAACAACTCGGCAACGACTGGACCCTAATATCCTCATCAACCCACCGGACTGAGAGGAACGCTTTATGTCACTCGAACGCCACAACGAAATCTCGCGAGCAGCAGAGCAACATTCAAGCCCTGTGTTCAAAGAAGTATTTGCCCAGATGCAGGCAGCAGTGTCGGTAAAAGCGAAAAAAGTACCAAGCGATTTCATTCAATTTACTAATATCTATGCTGCGGCAAATTCAACATCCAACAACGAAATCGGCCTGGTGACAGGAATTGCAGACGGCACACAAATTACTATCGCTGTAGACGGCTCAATTCTCTTCGGGCAGCCAAACTCTCTAGGCAACTAAATATCAATCAATGGCAAGGTCAAGTCTTCCAGGACGTTGCCAGCTCTAAAGACTTGCGGCTGTATTCATCGGCTTTGGTGAGATTGCCGTTAAAGAGCTCAAGAACAACCAATCGATCAAGGATCTCAACAGTCCCAGGTATAGAAACTGAAGCTGCCAAATCACACAGCCACCTATTCCGGGCACCGCTCAATATCAACTTCTTTCCTCGAAAAATCAGTAAAATCAATAATGCACCAATAGCTACTGTCTGCAAAATTGGTGGATAGTCGTCTACTTCGCGTGCAACTAAGCCTCCAGCTTTCGGTCCAATGACTGCAAGATCCACTCTGTTTACATCGATTCCGGCGGCTTCAGCGTTACTGCGAACCCATAGAAAATTGCAACAGCTCGACTGACTATAGTGGCACTCTCTGGTTAGCAAAAATGCAGCATGCAGGGAATTTTGAAGATCTTGTACTTGTTTGCATTCAACTTGCGAAAAGCTAAGAAAGCCCAGAATCTTAAGGCATCTCTCCGGGTCATTGTGCAATTTATAAATGGCCAATGCTCTCTTTAGATAAGTTGATGCCAGTTGAAAATTGTCGAAATTAGACTCTAAACGAAAAGCGTGCGTCATATACCTATGTGCCATTTGCCGACTCGTGGGACCATAGACATTCGCAACAACCAGATCGAGCTTTCTATTTTCGTCCTCTGCAAGCTCGAAATCTTTCAGGTCCTGACCATGAATGTGATTTGCAACATAACCTCTGCCAGATAAGGTGGAGAAAGAAGGATCACCAGGCTGCCCGGTGGCACAAAATATACGCTCAGCCAACTCAAACTGGTGAATAGAATCACACCCGTAAGCTAATACAGTGCCTCCATAAAGCCATACCAGGCTGGTAGAAAAGACAGCCGAACCAGCTAAAAAGACTAAAACAACAGCTCGAAAAGCAGCCCGAAGCCCAGGAAGAAATGGGTATTCAGCGGAAAGATAAGACCAAAGTTGTCCTGACTCAAAGGCAACGGACTTAGTGCGAGAGAAAAACAAGCCCACGGCACCTATAAACACAAATGGAATTATGTAGTTAGTGAGCTGGCTAACCACAAGTTCATGCCAATAGAGTTGTCGAAGTACTCGGGATATAAACGCCAACGACAATGCAAGCGCACTGCTAATCAAAAAATATTTCTCTAGAAATCGAATGTATTTACTCATAGCTACTGCCTGACTTGATTGCATTCAATATAGATGCAAGCAATCAGCTAGTCACTGGTGAAAGCACCACCACCATCTGAAAATCTTCAGATGAACAGGCTAGCGGCCATCGCGACCTTGGAGTTTCTTCTTGCTTGATTGGAAAAGGAAATCTGGTGACTGCATCGCGAATTTTCGATTGCTCGCGGTCCCACACACCTGCGTTTCGAGCGAAACTTGCATCTCGCTGGCACTTATTACAGCAATCTAAATTTGGCACCGGTTGTCAACGGGGCGTGGCAAAATAGCTAAATCAAACCCACCAAACACTTTGCCTCAAGCATGAACTTCAACACTTTAGTGATCTGTATTCTCTGCATACTAGGAAGCGCCTGGTTTGGGAACCATTGGTATTCTCACAGAACCATGGCTGTCAACTCAAAAGACTGGTACTGCGTCACAGGAAAAATGCAAGTCGTGACAGTGGAGAAATCTTATACGACCGTAACGGAAGGAACAGGCAGATACAGCCGGACAAGAAAGATCGACACATACACACCGCATGTCTCCTACAGCTATAGCTACAAGGGCCATCACTACCGAGGGGATGTAATAGGCTTCCCCAATCCCACTTTCGACAACCTAAAAGAGTCAAAATCATTTCAAAGCAAATACAGCGAAGGATCACCGGTGACAATTTGGTTTGATCCCAAGTCACCAGAACGCTCATGCCTGTTGACTGGCTTGCGCCAGGAGTCGGGAAGCGAATTTCTATTGGCTATTATATTGCTGGCACTTGGGGTAGCAGGTCTGTCATTTATTTGTTTCAACAACGATGGTGAGTACGCAAATAGGCCTACCATTGAAGAACTTGAGTCGAAGTATGTGAGCTAGGTCGACAAAATTGCCAAACAATAAGGGAGCCATTACTGACTCCCTAATTTGATTTCTTCATTGATTCAACATACTGAGCATTTGCTCTTGCAGGTTGAACCCTGATAACAGAAGGCGGCTGCTTCCTTACGGTTAGCGCACCGACTTTGGGCGTGACCATCTTCCTAAAGGCTCCCACCATGTCAAGCCCTGGTACTGTATGCGGTGCACTACAATATTGTTTCGACTAGGCGGTATGAACGGGGCGGTTATGAGCAGAGACACTAAAGCAAAGCAGGACCATCGGCACATCGTCGCTATAGGAGGAGGAGAAACATCTGTAGATGTAATGGTCTACTCGTTGAGCTGGTCTAGGACTAAGCGACCGAAGGTGCTGGTGATCAATACAGCCACAGGAGATATGCCAGCTTACCTGGCGATGATGTATTCGCGACTGACTCAAATGGATTGCGTGCCATCACATCTGGCACTGTTCGAACGCACACCGACTGATTTGAGAGATTTGATTCTCGGACAAGATGTCGTTTACGTCGGCGGCGGAAACACAAAGAGTATGCTGGCGGTCTGGCGGGAATATGGGCTGGACGAGATTTTGAAAGAGGCTTGGGAAGCGGGTGTGGTAATGAGCGGTTCAAGTGCCGGTGGAATTTGCTGGTTTGAAGGGTGTTGCACTGATTCATGGGCCGGCAGTTACACGGCATTGCCCGCGCTGGGATTGCTTAAAGGCAGTTGCTGCCCGCATTACGATGGCGAAGAGGGACGGCAGGAAACTTTTCGCAAATTGATTTTAAATGGTGAGTTGGACGACGGACTGGCTATCGATGAGGGAGTTGCAGTGCACTATGCTGGTGACGAACTGCACGAGGTAGTCTCTGTTAACGAGCGAGCCAGCGCCTACGACGTGCGCATGAAAGACGGCAAAGTCGTGCAAACAAAACTTTCGGCACGGCGTCTTTGAGACTGGCTTGGTGGAAATTACTGACGCTCTAAAACAAAAAGGCAGTCATTGCTGACTGCCTAAATTGATTTCTTCATTGATTCAACATACTGAGCTCTCGCTCTTGCAGGTTGAACCCTGATAACTGAATAGCCTTAAGATAAGACGCCTTGTCGTCTCCGCTTAAGAAGTATTTGAGTAGAACTGGTGTTCCAACTTCTTAAGTTTCATAGACATCGACCTAGGAGAAGTACCAATC
>JAUYRX010000024.1:0-121833 GCA_030696635.1 Candidatus Melainabacteria bacterium | reverse complement strand
GCGCACCTCCAGCGGTTCCTGAATGAATTTGCTTTTCGGTTCAACCGTCGTTATCACTGGTCGCAACTATTCAGCCGAACTCTCGCCGCCGCCGCTCTCAATCCCCCTGTCCGGTATGCTGCGTTATCCTAATACGCAGGTTGACTTTTTAGAGACTATTTCATATAGTGGAAAGCTTAAGGCTTGATATTTGGAGGAGGTGTTCATGTCTATTTCTCAGGTCCGATGCTAGTAGGAAGAGCTTTTGCGTAAATCACTAAAGTTATCGACTGGAATTTTGGTGTCTTTCGGTTTTGCAGGAGCTGGAGCAATCCGGGCTTGCGATAGTATGCGATCGGCTTTCCAGAACTCGACGTGCACACCTCTATCAATCATTTCTTGTTTAGTCGGATAGGGAAATGGAGAAGTTTTGGCAATCAAAGCTAGTATTTTTTTCTCCACGGCTGTCGGTGTTTTGTCAGAACAAACCTTGAGGTTCTTTATGCGGCCGTAGTTGTCGATGCTAAAGAAGCAGAGAATGTTTTCATTGGGTTTGAGCGATTTTTCTAGGCTCGCGACTATCTCAGCGTAGCCAGCCTGATTTTCAATTTTGCTGATGATCGGATCGTGTCCGTAAGAACACTGGGGTGTCATGTCTGAGAACGAGTCAAGCGGAGTATGTTGCCCTGCCTGGGCGGCGTTCAATGAAAATGTAATTGCAACAAGGCTGACTAGTAAGATATGGCGGCACAAATATCTCATGGTTTGATTGACCTCAATTACTCACTCATTGGCGGATTAATCAGTTCTTTCCAATGCCTATTTATTCCCTTATTTGCGCAATCCTACATCTTGCGTTACATCGTTATCCTTGTGCTGCGACGCAAACCTCCTAAAAACGCCATTCTCGGGTATACACGTTTTCGTTAGTACGCATTAGAGAATCGACAGGCTATTGATTGCGGATGAAGATGAAAAGGTAAGCGGTGTTCGCGCCCTTTGGGCAGTTCCTATTAAGGAGATAACAATGACTAATGTACTTCGACTACGAAATATTCCCTTCTTTGTATTTATGATTTCTTTGCTCTGCCTGCTGCCTGAGCCAGCATGTGCATACTTAGACCCATCCACCGGAAGTTATGCTATTCAGTGCGGATTGGGCACTCTTTTCGCTTTAGTATTTAATTCACGTAGATTGTGGTTGTCTGCTCAATCATACTTTTGCTCAGTAGTAAGGAAGTGATCTTGAGTATAAGCAATCGAGAAATTAGTTCGTCGTCGTTCCGCGATCCGTCTGGCAGTGTTTTTTGCGAGAATGATGAGGTTTATCGCCAGGTCAATCTGGTCTACAAGCCGCATTATGACTTGCTTATTGAGTCTGGTCTGTATGAGGCTCTGATTCAGGCGGATTTGCTCATTGCCCACGAAGAGATTGAGTTTAGAATCGAAATTGAGCAACAAAAGAATCTACATGGTGATATTAAATCTGGTGTCTACAAAATTTGTAAACCCAAGAAAGTGCCTTTTATTTCCTATCCCTATGAATGGTGCTTCAGTCAGCTTAAAGACGCCGCTTTGGCCACTCTGGAAATACAGTCAATAGCTCTCAAGCATGGCATGATTCTCAAAGATAGTAGTGCTTTTAACATTCAGTTTGTCAACGGCAAGCCACTTCTCATAGATACTCTCTCTTTTGAGCGCTATGAGCCGGGCAAGCCATGGATAGCGTACCGCCAATTTTGCCAGCATTTTTTAGCACCTTTAGTATTGATGTCAGCGGTAGATGTTCGCTTAGGCAGCCTTTCGCGCAATTACATTGATGGCATCCCTCTCGATTTGGCTTGCAAACTCTTACCAACTCTCGCCCTTATTCGTCCCAGTGTGGCAATACACTTAGCTATTCATGCTAGCGCCCATAAGAACACAATTACTAAATTAGAGCCCAGCGGTCAGCAATCTGGTTTTTCGAAAGATGCCATGTTCGGTTTGATAGACAGTTTGAAGGGAGCTGTGGAAGCTCTCAAAATCGCCAAGGTCAAGTCTGATTGGACTGGTTACTACGATGATAATAACTATACGGAGGCGGCCCAAATCGAAAAGCAATCCATAGTTTCGCGCCTTATCGATTTGACTAAGCCTGATATGCTTTGGGATTTTGGTGCCAATACTGGCGTGTTCAGTGACATTGCCGCGGCTAAAGGAATTTGCACAGTTTCAATGGATTTTGATCACAATTGTGTGGAGACAAATTACCTAAAGAGCCGTGAATCAGGGCACAGCCTCTTGCCTTTGGTTGTGGACATGTCGCAGCCAACACCAGCTATCGGCTGGGCCAATACTGAAAGGCAGACGCTTGATCAGAGGGGAAAGGCCGATACAATTTTGGCCTTGGCTCTTATTCATCACCTGGCTATTGCAAACAATGTTCCTCTCGATCAAATTGCTGCTTATTTATCTAAACTTGGCCGTTGGTTGATCATCGAGTTTATTACAAAAGAAGATTCGCAAGTGAAGAGATTGCTGTCTAGTCGACAAGATATTTTTGCAGACTATTCGCTAGCATCGTTTGAAGCGAATTTTTCACAGTATTTTTCTATCGTTGAGTGTATACCAATTGCTGGCAGTCATAGAACACTCTATTTGCTTGAAAGTAAGGCTTAGCCAAAGTAATTCAGTGATTTTCTCACCACTTAGAGGATGAAGCTACATGCTTAAAACTGTGCCACTGCATGCCATATTGTTTGGTGTTCTTCCAGTGTTTTGTGCATACTCAAGCCTGGTCTCATATCTTCTTCCGGAAGAACTGGTGATACCGCTAGCTGTTTGTCTTGCTCTGGCTTCTATAGTGCTCGTGTTCTCGTATGCCTGCTTGCATGATTGGCGCAGAGCAGGCCTTGTCACGTCAGTATTGATGTTGATGAACTTCTCCTTCGACGCCATGGCGGCTCCCTCCAACCGACTTTTGAATAGCCTTGGTTTGCCTCAAGACGACAGATTTTATCTGCTGCCATTCACGCTTTTGATTTGTTTTGTAGTCTATATTTTGCTCAAGGCAAAAAGCGACTACAAATTGGCGACATCGTCCCTCAATATGATTAGTGCGCTTCTGGTAGTTAGTAACGTCGGCTATATTGCTTATCACGAGTACAAAGTGGGGGCCATTCTAGGTGGAATCTTTCAGAACGACGATAAAGAGCTGGCGGCAATTCATCTGAAAGAAAACAAGAGTTTAGAGGATTCGCCAGATATCTATTACTTCATTTTAGATGCCTTCGGCCGCAGCGACACACTTAAAGAGGTCTATGACTTCGACAATTCTTCGTTCATTGATGGGCTGAAACAACGAGGCTTTGTCGTTCCTTCTGGTAGTCGCAGCAATTATCAGATGACCTGTCTGTCGCTTCCTTCATCGCTGAACATGCAGTATTTAGATCATCTGGAGAAGATATTAGGCAGTGATTACCATGATTCCAGCGTGCTTTATCGCATACTTCAACGCAATAAAGTTTCTTCACTGTTGAAGAGCGTCGGTTATCGCTATGTTAATGTTCGCTCTGGTTGGAGCCCGACAGACTACATGCCTGGTGCAGACGAAAATGTTGGATTTTCCTTCGGCAATGGCTTCCATCTTGCTTTGCTCCGCAGTACTCTAATCGGTCCATTGCAGCGCGATTTCGACTTTCTTGGTTGGGCGGCACGTCGTGTTCGTCTTTATGGCTTGCAGAACATTGGCACCATATCAGCTCAGCCTCAGTTTCTATCTCAGCCCAAATTTGTTTTTGTCCATGTTGTTGTTCCCCACCCCCCGTTTCTCTTCAAAGAAGACGGTGATACTGAAATTCTCAACGTAATTTCGCTTTCGGACAAATTTGAGAAAGAGAAGTATGTCGCCCAGGTGAAGTTCCTTCAGCGCCAGGTTTTAGCCATGTTAGATGAGCTGGATAAAAACCCACGAAAGAAAGTTGTGATCATCCAGGGCGATCACGGTCCGGCCTTGCAGACTGGTAGCGATGGTAATCCGTCGCCGGCTTTTCTACGTGAGCGCATGCGCATTTTGAACGCTTATCGCTTGCCAGCTGCTAACCCAGAATTGACCAATGCAGAAACGACTAATGCAGGAACGACTAGTTCGGGAGCGACTTATCCAGCAACGACTTATGCAACAACAATTAGTGCCGATTCAATTTACGACGGTATAACCCCGGTTAACTCATTCCGCGTTGTTCTCAATCGCTACTTTGACGCTAAGCTGCCCCTGTTGCCAGACAAATGCATTTACTCACCCAACCCATTGCCAATGCAGTTTGTTGATGTCACTAAGGAGGTGACAGCAGGCGTAACTGCGAATTTGCCAACTGCCACTCTGCCAAGAACGGCGACATCAAAAGTGACAACGGCTACTCATTAATCAGGATCTATTAACTATCTCTTAACCGCTTCTTAGTTGTGCTGGGTATAGCTTGGTATCAGATAAATAGAGAAGAAAGAGAGAAGAGAAAAATGAATCCGTTTGAAATACATGGCCCAGCATATCTAGTAGTTTATCTAGGCATTTGTGGAACGACACTAGTAGCCGCAGATATTTATAGACGGCATCTGCTTCGTGAAGCCGCCAAGCTCAATGATCGCTCTGGTGAAGATGATGCGAAAGTTATTGCTCAGTCTTTAGAACCGTACGAGGCGGCCTATCTAGCTGGTGGTGTTGAGAGAGTCTTTCTCACTGCTTGTGGCACTCTCGCCCGTCATAAGCTAATCGATATTGATAGTGTCAGAGGCAAGATAACAATAACCGTCCCTCCTGGTTCCGGTGTCTACAGCAAACTTGAACGAGTGGAACAAGCGCTGCTGAACAAGGTGCGAGGTTCTGGTGAATCACTGACTTCTTGCAAAGCGACAGTGGCTACAGCCACCTCAGGTATTAAGAGCAAGCTGTCCCGAAGTGGCTTGATTGTGGATGTTTGTCAAAGCACTACCGCGCAAATTTTGCCAGCCTCTGTATATGCAGGTGTGGCTCTGATCTTTGCTGTACCGAAGTTTGTCATCGCTAGCCAGCAGCACTTGCCCTATAGCTTTCTGGTTTGTGAAATGATTGTTGCTTTGGCTGCCACTGCTCTTTTAGTCAAGAATGAAAGTTTTAAAACTGAAAAAGGACATGCAGTTTTAAAGGCTCTGGCTGACAGTAATTCTGCCCTAAGGTTGACTCACTCTACTAATCCAGCGGGTCTTTCGCTCAAAGACTGCGCTCTGGCTTACGGTATATTTGGCGCCCTAGCTCTCGCCGGTGACCCCTTTATGGCTGCCCACACCGGTTTGCACCGGGCCTATGCGGCAAATGGTGATTCTGGAAGCGGTTGCGGTAGCAGCTGTGGCAGTAGTTGCGGTGGTGGATGTGGTGGCGGATGCGGTGGCTAAGATGACTAATGTTGTTAAGATGGCTAAGCAAAAAGCTAATGAGAGGGCTAGTCTAAATCCGCAGCTAGGTATTGGCTTTCGTCCGGAGCTGGCGCGTTTCATCGAGCAGCACGAGAATATTCAGTTTGTTGAAATCGTAGCTGACGATTATAAGCATCTTGAGTGTATTCCCCAGGCTCTGCGCGATCTGCAGAGGCGGGGTGTCACCGTTATTCCGCATAGCTTATCGCTTTCTGTAGGCGGTGCGGAGCAGGTTGCGCCAGAAAGAATCAAACATTTGAACAGTCTAGCGCAGTATTTTGATTCGCCTTTTGTCAGTGATCATATTGCCTTTGTTCGGGCAAGCAATATCGAAAGTGGTCACCTCTTGCCAGTGCGTCGCACTGAAGCTAATTTAGCTGTTGTTTGCGAGAACGTAGAGAGTGTCAAAGTCGGTCTATCTGTGCCTTTAGTTTTAGAAAATATCGCCTGTACCTTTGATTGGCCAGACAATGAAATGGATGAAGTAACTTTCGTCAAGGCAATTGTAGAGCGTACAGATACTCGCCTATTGCTTGACGTGTCTAATTTATTTGCCAATAGTCATAATCTTGGTTTTGATGCTGTTGATTATTTGAAAGGTCTTCCTCTTGAACGTCTTGAGTACGTTCATATGGCTGGGGGGATATTCAAAAATGGTCTCTATCATGATAGTCACTGCCATTCTCTCAAAAAGCAATCACTCAAGCTTTTAACAGCATTAAAAGGCATCATTCAGGTGCCTCGTATAATGCTTGAGCGTGATGATAGCTTTCCTCCATTTTCTGAGCTAGTTGACGAGTTGGAGGCCATAGCCAATGCCTGAAGACCATCTTGATCTAGGTAGCAATCGCTTAGCGATGGCAAAAGAGCAAAGAGAGCTGATTGAAGCTTTGCTTTGTGGGGCGCCGCACCCAGCAGGGTTTGACTCGGCGCGCTTGCAGTCGGCCTCGGAAGCCCTGGCGCGGAAGAGAATTCGCTGCATGCAGAGGGCTCATGCTTTGGTGCAAGAGATTTGTCCAGGAGACAACGATTCAATACTAGAGGCGCTGCACCAGTTCATCCACGAGAACCCTTCTGTACACCCTCAGGGGCCCTACTTCGACGCCTTGGCGTTTCTCTCGTATCTAGGACGGCATAGTGCATCTGGGCTTAGTTCGAGGCCAAGTCGCAGCGCTTATGGGGAGGCTATCTGGAAGGCGTGTTGGATGACCATGAGGAAGATCAAGCAGAGAAAAGTAGACGCTATCGACCAGACTATCAACTAAACTGCTTGTCCCAGGTTTATAATCGGCGTAATGCAAATTAAACTGACAAACCAAGGCTTCATTTTAGTGCTAATTCCTCTGGCTGTGCAGGTGGCCTTTTTGGTTGCATTCTTTTGTATGTTGCAACAGGCTGAGAATGAAATTATTCAAGAGCAGCAGGCTCGCGATATGGTCACTAGTCTAAATCATATTGCCAGAGCTATTTTGGCATCAAGCGCTGGTGTTACCCTAGCAACTCCTGGTGGCGGTGTTGTTGGCGACGGCTTTAGACCTTCTACGCCGGGTGACTCTCTGCCGCGTGAGTTTGCTAAGTTAAGGCGCTTGTCTGTTGGTCATCCTGAGCATATAAAGGCAATTGAACAGTTAGAAACAACATGGCGCGATAGCTGGCATGCCATGAAAGAGATCAAGAACTATGCTAAGTCTGGTGAAAATTTCACAGTATTGGCTAAAGTGGCAAAGCTGCAAATGAAGTTGCAGGCTGTGTATCGGGCAATCGATTCTTGTGCCGTTTACTTCGAACAATTGCAAGCCCAGGGCCCGGTTGTGCAAGAAGAGCTGCGGCAGAAGCAAAAGTTGGCGCTCTTGCTTTTTCTTTTAATAGATGTGGCGATGGCACTAGGCCTCTGTTTCTACTTTAGTAAGCAGACCGGTAGCCGGCTTAAAACACTGCTGCACAATGCTCGTAGCTTAGTCATGGGTAAGCCAATTGTCGGGCGTTTGACGGGAAATGACGAGTTGGTAGAGTTGCAGCGCACTTTGATACAGATGGCTGATTCGTTGGCTCAAGCGCGACAGAAAGAGAGAGCAATACTAGATAACGCTGGCGATGTCATTTGTTCGCTTGATGCCAATTGTTCTATTGTTACCATCAATAATGCCGCTCAAAAGCTTTGGGGCTTCAGCGAAGATGATCTGCTAGGACGTCGCTTGGCTGAATTGATTGAGCCAGCTGATTGGGATTCCACTCGACAGAAAATGGCAGAAATCAAGAAGACTGGTAAAGCCCAAGATCTTGAGAATAGTGTGACTACGGCCGCTGGTGCCCCTTTGGCGATGTTGTGGAATATCAATTGGTCAGAAGCCGAGAAGAGCTATTTTTGCGTGGCCCACGATATTACAGCCAGGCGGCAACTAGAGCGTCTTAAGCTCGAGTTTATGTCAATGATTACCCACGATATTCGCTCACCAATAAATTCTGTGCAGGCTTTTTTGTCGATGTTGGCTGAGAAGTTTTATGGTGATTTAAATGAGAAAGGCATGAACCGCCTTAAATCGCTGGAAGAAAGTGTCAATTTAGTAAGTCGATTGATTTCTGACTTGCTTGATTTAGAGAAAGCTGAATCGGGAATGCTCGTATTAGAGCCAATTGATGCTGTTTCTACCCAAATAATTGCTAGCTCAATTGATGTTGTAAGTTCCATGGCAGAGCGTAAGCAAGTCACTGTGAAGCAGGTTGGTGCGGAATTTGATTTGGTTGTGGATCAAAATCGAATGATTCAGGTGCTGGTCAATCTGATTGCCAATGCCATCAAGTTTTCTCCAGCAGGAGCCGTTGTCACAGTGCAGTGTAGAGAGGTCGATAATCAGGCATTTTTTGTTGTAGCTGATCAAGGGCCTGGTATTAAGCCAGAGCATCATGCTCGTATTTTTGATCGCTTTGAGCAGATTGTTGGTCGTGGTAAAACCAGTGCTGGCAGTGGTTTGGGCTTGGCCATTGCCAAAGCTATAGTCGAGCAACACAAAGGTCATATTGTTTTAGAAAGCGATGGCGAGCACGGTAGCACCTTTACAGTGCGTTTGCCGATTGGTGATATTTAGCTGCCGCTAGAGAGCTTGTAGCCGACACCATAAATAGTTTGAATTGCTGACTTATCATCGACGTCTATTTTTTTTCGTAAGCGTTTGATCCATGTGCGCACAGTCTCTGGTCCGGCCTCAGAGTCCGATTTCCATACATGGGCCAGAATGGCATCTTGGCTAAATACTCGATCGGGGTGTCGCAGAAAAAACTCTAGCAATGCAAGTTCTTTGGGTAGTAACTCTATTTTTTTTCCTGCCACTTCAGCCACTAAAGACTTAGTATTTAAGCTGAGGTGAGCAACTTTCAATACTTCTTCTGCAAGCTGGGCTGGACGCCTTAAAAGAGCGCGAATGCGAGCCGATAGTTCACGTAAGTCACAAGGCTTGGTTACGTAGTCATCCGCACCACTGTCGAATCCGCTAGTTTTATCGTCAATGCTACCAAGGCCGGTGAGCATTATCACGGGGCTAGCGCCGCCGTTGCTGCGATAGCTCTGGCAGACCTCTACTCCGGATAGGCCAGGTAGTTGCCAATCTAAAATTATCAAATCAAATTTAAATGACTTAGTGATCTCAAGGCCTGAAGTGCCGTCGTGACAGACGTCAACAGTGTGATTCTCGCGCCCTAGCCAATCGGTTACTACAGCAGCGAATGCTTCGTCGTCTTCAACAAGTAATATTTTGGCCATATCTATTTATGGGCACCCCTAACAGCGACAAAAGTATAACCGTTTCACAGTGCTGTCACAATTGCTGCTTAGGATGCAATCACGGAAGTTCGAAGCTCTCCGTACAGACAACACCCTGACAAAAACACTAGAAGGCTACATTTGTTGCCGGTCGAAAGGCTATAGGTGTTTGAGTTTTACTAACATCGGCCAAGCCGATATTTTCTATATTTGGAGGTTCTATGAGCGATCAATTACGACCGTCGTTTCAGGCTGAAAATTTTCGAGGAAATGACTGCAGCCCAATGCGTGAAGCGGCTTGCCAGGCTTACACCCCGGAGAACCAAGCTATTTTTAGAATTGATATTCGCGCTTCGCGAGGGGCAGAGTCTCTACCGGGGTTGCAAATAGTATTTGAGCAGGACGGCAATGACTCGCGCTCTTCTTCGGGGCGCGATAGTGGAAGAAGTTCACACGATCGCTCGACTGACAACAATAGAGATTTTTCTCCTACTGATCGTTCTTCTCGCGCTGATCAATCTTCGCATAACCCGTGGCACCATGGCCATGAGCGCCACTCTCATTCGCAGCACCGTATGAACGATTCTTCTTCTTCGTCTGACCGCAGATTTTTAGGTAACGATAGCTCTCGCGACTTTGGTCAATCTTCACGTTTTGACCGCTCTTCAGGCAACGACAACTGTTTTGTTAGTACTGAATCGCCCCCCTGGGAAACTCAGCGTGATTTCGGTAGTGACTCAAGAAATAGTTTTAGGGGTGGCTCGCGAGATAGTTCGCGCTATGCCTCGCCGCTTGAATTACTAAATCAGTTGGTCGACTACTTCCGTCAGCATGAACTCTCTAACTCGTTTGATGGTAGGGGTTTCTCGTCTACTGGTTCAGGTACGCAGCTGCGTTTGGTTGATAGTACCTATCGACCCCCGTCTCAGTCACAAAACTCTGGTGGGCTGTTAGATAGCTTGCCAAATCCGCCTTCTCCTCGCGATTTACTAAGTGGACTACCAACCCCTCCAGGTCTACCAAGCCCCGGTGATTTACTAAGTGGACTACCGACCCCTCCAGGTTTGCCTTCGCCAAGGAATATCTTTGACAGGTTGCCGAATCCATTCAAGCTCTTCGGCTAGGTAGGTCTTCGCAATTTACTTGTAGTTCTTTGCTGCGCACAAGTAGATATGCACCTCTTGGGAAAGTACAAGGGGTGCATATCTGTTTGCGAGAAAGGTTCTCGTGAGCTTTTTACTTAGCTATTTTTTTCCGCCAATGTATTTGATGATCATGTCGTGCCATTGTGGCCAATCATGAGCGTTTTCGTTATATTCTTCAACTGCATGCCAAACGCCTTTATCCCACATCAGTTGTGAGAACCTTTTGTTATTGCCATGAAGCGGGTCTTCTGTGCCAATTGGAATGATCCAGTCAATTTCGCGAATTTTATGAAGCTTGTCGTGATCGTTCAAGTGTTCGATGTACTCGCAGGGGCTGCCTTCTTTGATGACATCATCAAAGTGGTTGTCTGCCCATTCGTGCACATCGTAAACACCGCTCATGGCGACCACGCGCTTGAAGTGTTCAGGAAAGCGCAGGGCTATGCTGGCCGAATGATACGCTCCAAAGCTGGCGCCGGTGGCGATGGCAAATGGATTGTCGTTTTTTGAGAGGGTGAAGGGTAAGACTTCTTGAACAATATAATCTTGATACTGCAAGTGTCTGTGAGCGCGATCTGTTGGGTGGGCATCTTGGTTGAACCAGCTTTCGGGGTCGACGCTGTCGACACAGAAAACTTGAATCCAACCTTCGCAGATGTGTTGTCCAAGGGTGTTGATTAGACCCCTGTTCTCCCAATCGTAGAAGCGACCTTGAGAAGTTGGAAAGACAATGACGCGAGCGCCGCTGTGTCCGAACTGAAGAAGCTCCATCTCGCGACCGAGAGCTGGGCTATGCCATTTATGATATTCCCGCAACATTTGCCTTGATTGCCTTTAGCCAGTATTGATGCGGACAAATTGTATCATGGTGGCGCGAACGTCAACGGTAACTGAGCGGTTACTAGTCTCGTAAGTAACTAAATCGCTATACTTACTTAGACTTTTGAGTTTACGCTCTTTCTTCATCCTTGTCATTCTTGTGAAGTGATTACCTATGAATTCAGTCTTTCTTTCGCCGAATTTTCCGCCCAACTTCGCTAACTTTGCTGTACAGCTAAAACAAGCGGGTGCTTGTGTTTTGGGCCTCGGGGATGATCATTATGACGACCTTAGCGGCGATGTGCGTCGCAGCTTGACTGATTATTATCGTGTCTCAAGCATGCATGACTATGACGAGCTAGTCCGGGCCATGGGTTACTTCACCCATCGTTACGGCAAGATGGATCACCTTGATTCACACAACGAATATTGGCTTGAAACAGAAGCTCGTCTGAGAACCGATTTTAATATTGAAGGCATTAACGTTCATCAGATAGGCAAAATTAAGCGTAAGTCTGAGATGAAAGAAGTATTTGTTAAAGCTGGTTTAACGCCCGCCCGCGGTCGTATTTGTAATACACGAGAAGAGTTGCTTGCCTTTATTCGCGAGGTTGGTTATCCAGTTGTTGCTAAGCCAAATATTGGTGTTGGTGCGGCAAAGACGTTCAAAATTTGCTCTGAGTCGGAAATTGATAATTATTTAGCTGAGAAATTGTCAGAAGATTACATCATAGAAGAATATTGCGAAGGGCAAATCGTTACTTATGACGGGCTTGTAGACGGCAATGGAGACGTGGTGTTTTCATCATCACTGCGATACAGTCGTGGTGTTATGGAAGTTGTTAACGAAGATTCTGATATCTACTATCATACTGTGCGTGAAATTGAGCCTGCCCTAGAAGCTGCTGGTATTGCTACTCTTAAGGCTTTTGATATGCGCAAACGTTTCTTCCATCTTGAATTTTTCATGAAAGAAGATGGCTCCATAACTCCTTTGGAGGTCAATATTCGCCCACCAGGCGGCTTGACTCTCAATATGATGAATTATACTTTTGATGCCGATTGCTACCGCACCTGGGCTAATTTGATTGTAAATGGCGTCTCTGAGCCAATGGGCGAACGCAGCCACTTAGTGTTTTATGTCGGTCGCAAAGATCGCATTCCTTATCAAATGTCACACCAGCAAATATTGGAAAAGTGTTCCTCTGTGATGATGCACCACGAGAGATTGAATGATGTTTTTTCTGGTGCTCTAGGAAATTACGGCTATCTCTTGCGGCACGAAGAAATGGAACCATTGCTTGAAGCCACTGAATTGATTCAACGGCGCGGCTAAGGGCTAAAAGCACGGGCAAATTGGTTTTGGATGCTGGCTAAAGTATTAATTTGCCTTGCAAATTGAAAGCGTAGCTTTTAAAATGCAAGGATGATATCTCGCAGATTACAGCAGAATATTAAGGAAGCGCTTGACCGGCAGGCTGCTGTGGCGATTATTGGTCCACGCCAGGTCGGTAAAACCACCTTGGCTTTGGCAATCGCCGATCAACGCCAAGCTCTCTATCTTGACCTAGAGTCTAGCCAGGATAGGGCCAAATTATCTGATCCAGCTCTATTTCTGCGAATGTATGAAGATCGCCTGGTAATTCTTGACGAAATTCATCGAATGCCAGAGTTGTTTCAGACGCTGCGCGGTTTGATCGATGAGGGGCGTCGTCGGGGGAGGCGCACTGGCCGTTTCCTAATTCTTGGATCTGCTTCTATTGAACTACTGAGGCAGTCTGGCGAAAGTTTGGCCGGTCGAATTGAGTACATTGATTTCGGCCCGCTGGACGCCTTAGAAGTAGGCGGCGACCAGAGAGAGTTAGTCGAGCTTTGGTTGCGTGGCGGATTTCCTGATAGTTTCTTGGCGAAAAATGATTCGGATAGCCTTAAGCTGAGAAAGAGCTTCATTCGAACTTACTTAGAGCGAGATGTGCTGCAGTTTGGTCCTCGAATACCGGCAGAGACCCTAGAAAGGCTTTGGACAATGCTGGCTCACAATCAAGGTGGGCAGCTAAATGCCCTCAAGCTGGCTGGCGGTCTATCAGTTAGTGCGCCCACTGTAACAAGCTATATAGACCTTCTAGTAGATTTGCTTTTAGTCAGAAGGTTACGTCCGTTCGTTGCTAATGTAGGTAAGCGCCTTGTGAAATCGCCAAGGGTTTATGTGCGTGATAGCGGACTCGTGCATGCGCTGCTAGGCATACGCGACTTTGATGATTTGGCTGGCCATCCTATTGTTGGCGCCAGTTGGGAAGGTTTCGTTATTGAGAATCTTTTGGCTGCGGCGCCAGAAGATACGATGGCAAGTTTCTATCGCACTGCTAGTGGTGCCGAGATAGACTTAGTCTTGGAGCTACCGACCAAAAATGGTCTGTGGGCAATTGAGGTGAAGCGCAGCCTAGTGCCTAAGGTTGAAAAAGGATTTCACTTCGCCTGTGAAGATATCAAACCTGATCGCCGTTTTGTCGTCTATTCTGGCAGCGAACATTATCCTCTATCTACTGGGATAGAGGCGATTGATTTGAGGTCTTTAGCTGGATTGTTGGCTGACCTGTGCTAGCTGCGTTAGGTTTGTGGCCAAATGACAAGGTTAACCCCTTCAAAGGCATTGTTTTGGTGTTGATTGTCAGGAGCTGCGATGTCTTGTACTGGCAGGGTTGTGTCGCTTGTTTACAAGTCTTGATTAATCAGGTCATACAAGGTTTTACCGGAATGCTGGGTCTTGTATGTCGTAGGGTGAAGGCCCTCTTTAACCAACTTTTCAGTAAACAAATAAACACAGAAATCAGCCAATCCCTAACTCATCACAGATAAGAGCAGCACTTACGTTGTCTTTTGTCGGCGCACACTGTTCCGTGTGTTTCCCGTGAAGATAAAGGGTTGACCGGATTTTTGGTTGATTTGTTTTTCTGTCGGTTCGGTTTTGCTTAGAGGAAATTGCCCACTCAACCCGCAAAGAGAACTCATGAACACAACCTCAACGACCCCCGCTCAGAAGTCCAACGTCACCATTGGCTTCGGTCTGTCTCTCCTCAAGCAGGAAGCAGCTGCCTCCAAAGGCAAGAACGTTCTCGTGTCGCCGGCATCGGTGGCCATCGCCCTGGCGATGACCCTCAACGGTGCCAAAGAAGCCACTCTCGCGGCCATGAAGGCTACCCTGGGCTACTCCGAATCGGAGAGCGTGGAAGCCATCAATGCCAGTCTCGCTGCCATCATCGCCGGTGTCACCGACCCCAACATCGGCGTCGTGCTCAAGGTGGCCAACGCCATTTGGGCCGAGCAGAACATCGCATTCAAGGCCGATTTCTTCGACCGTGCTTCCGCCAGCTACCAGGCCGAGGTTCACACCGCCGACTTCCTCGACCCCAAGACCGTCACCGACATCAACGGTTGGGCCGAGAGCAACACCAACGGCAAGATTCCCACCATCATCGAGGAGATTTCTCCCGACATGGTCATGTATCTGCTCAATGCCGTCTACTTCAAGGGCCCCTGGACCACCAAGTTCGACAAGGACCTGACCACCGCTGGCAGCTTCGCTGGTGAAGCTGGCGCCGAAGACGCGGACATGATGTTCCGCAATGGCGACATGCGCTATTCGCAGGGCAAGGACTACGCGGCTGTGGCCCTGCCGTTCGGCGAGAACAAGCGCGTTCAGCTCTATGTTCTGCTGCCCAACCAAGGCGTCGACATCAATGCCTTCGTCGCTGGCCTGGACGCTTCGGTGCTCACGGCCATCAAGGCCACTACCTGGGAGAGCGAAGTCGACCTCACCCTGCCGCGCTTCGAGCTCGACTACGACGTGGACCTCAAAGACTCGCTCTGTGCCCTTGGCATGGAACCGGCCTGTCTTCCTGGCGCCGACTTCACCGGCATGGCCGATGAAGCCCTGCTTATCAGCACTGTCAAGCACAAGACCTACGCCAAGTTCGATGAAGATGGTGGCGAAGCTGCTGCTGTCACCGCCGTCGGCATGGCGCTCGAGTGCGTCAGTTTCACCCAGAAGATGCGCGTCGATCGCCCCTTCGTTGCCATTCTGATGGACGAAGGCACTGACACCATGCTCTTCGCCGGCAAGATCGCCTCGACGAAGAAGTAACACTTCTGCTCTACAGGGCTGCTCGGATTGTTTTCCGGGCAGCCCACAGGGGCTTCTAGTGTTAGGTAGATGGAATTTTCTTCTTTTTTTTAAAAAAAAGTTGTTGATATACTATATGCTATAAGTGAATTGAGTCTGGAACTTTAGTCACTAAAGAAGTTTATCGCCAGCTGATTTAGATTGAGTTGCTGAGTTGTCTTAGTTTCAAGACTCGCTTATTTTGCGGATCAAGAGTTTTTGCTAGTTTGTCCGCAGCGTCTCGATAATATGCTCGTGCTTCAGTCTTTCGCTCTTGCTTCATTCTTAGGTCACCCAGTGACGATAGAATGTCGACTACGGCAAGGCCACGCGCTCGACCTTCCTTGCTGGCAAGTTCTGCCTGAGTTAAGTATTTATCGGCAGACTCGAGGTTGCCCAAAGTCATCTCCACTCGTGCCAGTTTCTCATGGACACGCGCTGGCAGACTGAATTCGTTCGAGTTTGGCATCGTTGATAGTGTCTGCAAAAGTAATGCCTTTGCCGAGTCTAATTGGTTCTCCGCCACATAGATTTGGCTGAGTTCTATAGCTGCTAGCGTAACAAACCAGCCTCTTGTTTGATCTTCAAAGTGGTGGCGAGCAAATTTTTCTGTAAATACTTCGGGTGATTGCTTGGCGTCTAATCCTGCGAATCCAGCAAGAGGTGAGCGTTTGGCGTGGAAAGCTTTTGTCGCAAGGTCTAGTTGAAGTTTTGCTTCGTCATTCTTACCAGACAAGGCCAGTAATTTGCCGTATGGAACTCTCGTCTTGGCCACGGCAAATATGTCATCCTGATCGCCATCGCGCAGTTTCAGTGCTTTTTCGAACAAAGGTTTGGCTTCGGCCAATTTTCCTTCTTCCAAATTTATCACCGCAAGATAGCAGGTGCTTTGTCCAAGTCCGAAACGGCCTGCTGCGCCGTGCTTTTCTTGAAGTGCTATGGCCTCGGAGATGAAATTGCGCGCTTCTGAAAACCGACCGGCTAAGATTAGGTGATAAGCGATTTTTGTTAGAGCCTGCGGTAGTGTTGGGTCTGTGGAGTCTAGCTTTTTGCGTTCGGCTGCGGTTGTTTTGAATTGTGCCAGGCTTTTCTTTGGATTAGAGACGAGTCCGTCAATTGCGCTACCCTCTCTTGCTTCCCAGTCAAAGTACAGCTTTGCTCGTGACTTTGCTAGCTTGATTGCAGCCATAGTTTGCAGCTGTCCTTTCACTTGCTGCAGTTTTTCTTTCGGCACAAGCGCTGGATTTCTCTCTGCGAAACCTATAAATGGTCTCACTATTGTTTCGGTTGAAGGGAAAACACCTACTAGCTGATCAAAGTCGATGCTATTGAAATTGTACGGTGTCTCGCTGCTAGTAGTGACCGTGGTGATTATAGTTGGATAGATTGATGCTGGAGTAGTTTTTAACACTGGATCAAGGGAAAATGTCTCGTGGGCGAGCATATTAGCGTAGCTTCTTGCTGCCATTTTTTTGTTGCCTGCAGCGTCGTAGGCCACTGCCAACCGAGATGCAAGAAGAGCTGGGCCGCTGCGGCTCGCCGCAGGTGACATACCGTCGCGAAACATCTTCTCTTTTTCTTCGCCTGGCATGTCAGCCCACGGCCAATTAACTTCTCGATTCAATCTATCAGCCGCTGAAAGATTTCCCTTGTCTAGATATAGCAGTGCTAGGGCGGTTTTACAGCTGCGCTCGAACCCTGCTGCACCCGGTGGCTGCATGCTAACCTTTGCTTTTGGCTGCTTCCACTGAGCTTCACTAGAACTGATTGCGTCTTTATAGTGTTCAATGGCTCTATCTTTGAGATTTATTGTATTGAAATAGCGCGCAATCATTGCCTGACAGTCTCTGGTATCATCTGTTTGCTTAACGGTCTTGAGCTTAAGCAGGGCACGGTCAATCAGACTAGCTATTCTATTCCTGTCGTCAGTGCTGAGTGATTTTTCCAAGCCGAACGAGCGTGGACTAATTACCGTAATTAGTTTAGTAAAGTCGCCGGTTGCTTCCACATTCTTGACGGCAGACTCAAGCTCTTCTGCTGCGGCGAGTGATTTGTTTTGACTCTTCATTTGCACTTTGGTGTCGTCCATGGGCGTAGCCCAGGCAGCAGGTGCAGAATTGATGAGCAGTGAAGAACACAGCACAATTGAGCTGAGAGATTTATTCAAGCGAACTCCGCAGTAAAAAGATTCTTGTAGATACCTGTGTATGTTCTCACAGTTTGAGCTTTGGTAGGTTCGGCCAAAACACTTGCTCAATTGTTTTGATAATGTTCCGGAGCTGGTGTTTAGGGTTTGTCTTGGGTTGCCTTCCGCTTAGCGAGTTCAGACAAAAAATTTTTTTCAAATTCTAAAGCATACTTGTTTGGTTGCTCGCTTTTGAAAAGTTCTCTAAAGCGTTCAAACTCTTTTTCTGCCTCGTCGATTCGATTGGCGAGTAAATATACCGTTTGGAGCTTGGCATACTTGAGCCAGAGTTTTGGCGTTGTATCTTGTGGTGCAGTAAACTCCTGAATGATTGATTCAAGAGACTGAAATCTCCGAGCCAGTGGTATACCCCGCTGCACAACGCCTTCAACTACTGAACCAGTGACCTTGTGAACATATTTTTTTAGGTGACCCCATTCAATCACCCAGAGCAAGTCAGGCGGCGAGGGATTCAAATTATATGAGAATAGCCAGTATTGCTCGTCTGAATGAAACCAATGAGGTGATAGTAACGGCACTGTAGTCGGCATTTTGAGAAGACCCTCCAGTGCAGCCAGTTCTTTGTGAATTACACCCATGTTCACATAAATCGTTGTGTTCTTAACTTCTGAATATCTATATCCTTGCTTGATCTGTACGACCATATCAGCCTGGGCCCCTAACTCCAGCGCATAGTGAAAGTTGTCATCGATTAATTTGAAGCCAGTGCTTTCCATTTTTTTACTAATGAAATCGTCAATATCGTCACGCCAAGTCTTTTCTTCCACGATTAGCCTTTCAATGTTTTTGTTTCGCTTGGAGTTCGTTTCGCCTATAACAATTCTCTTTTTTCTAAAACTGAGATTTGTCTTCAATGCTGGCTTTTCTTAAATCTTCAGCCGCTTCTTTCTGCTTGCCGGTCAATTTGTAGAGCGCAGCACGCTCTTTGTAAAAGCGTCCGTTGGGCTCTAATTTGATTGCCATGGTGTAGTCATCGATGGCTGCTTTGTAGTGCTTAGCAAGCCCCAGCATGCGGCCGCGTGTTTGGTAGGCCTCTGCGTCAGCAGCATTGACTTTGATCAGTCTTGAAAGCTCGTCAGCGGCCTTGTCATATTGATGTTGTTGCTCAAAGCAGTCGACTATGCGGAAAATAGTCCAATCTCTAAATTGTTTTTTCAGCGACATACGGTAGGCCGCAATGGCGTCGTCATAGCGTTTCATACTGACTAGAATAGAGCCTTTCAAGTTGAACATGTCGGCCGATGAATCGTGCGTTTCTGTATAGATGGTGATGTCGCTTAAGGCCTCTTTGTGCTTGCCTAGGGCCTCGTAGGCGAGGCAGCGCTGCAGATAAGCTTTTATTTCTGGCTTTTTTACGCTTAGAGCTTTTGTGCTTTGGCTAAGCGCCAGGGCTGGTTTGCTCTGTAAATTGCTCACTTGAGCCAGTATCTTGTAGCCAGTTCCCCATTCAGGATCTTTCCTAATTGCCCGGTTGGCTAGCTTCTCGCATTCTATTAAGTGTTCGTCGGTGATGGTACTCTCCTCAGCCAAAAATGTGAAGGCAAGCAAACCGAGTGCTTCAACAGGAGCACTTGGGCTTTGACAAAGTTTTATCAGAATCTGCTGTCCTTCAGCTACGTGTTTGTGATTGATTAACTGCTGCGCTCGACGATATTGAATTTCGGTTTGACTGGCTGCGGTTGCTTCAGGTAGATGTGCTATGGCTAGGGATAGCGTGCCGACTACAAGGGTGGCGATAAGACTTTTATGGAGTTGCTTGTAGAGACCGTTCACTGATGATTAACTCCATTCTTCGTATCTTTTGATTTTTGTGCGCAGTATTTTTTCAACGTATATTTCTTTTGAGCGGCTATCTAATGCACTTTTAGGAATAATAACAGTGGCACTAATAGCTCGGCAAATATAGTGGTCTTTTGTAGCAAAGCAATTGAGGAAGTTGGCCCATTTGTTGGCGATTAAATTCCGGCGAGAGCGAATAGCAAGTTCGTCATTTGAGAAAGTTATGTAAACTGGTAAGTCTAGGTTTACTAATTCGCGTAGGTTTTCAATTCTTTGTTCAAAGATGACGCGGGCGTGTATAAAGAATATTGGTATTATAAGTGGTGCGTACGAAAATAATATCTTGTTGAATTCACTACCCATTTTTTCACCAAGAATGTAGAGCATAAACCATGAATAGCAATAGCCAATTAGCATGAAACCTATGTAGCGCAAGCCAAGAAGGGTTAGGCTGTACTTGAAGAAAAGCTTTTTGTCCACCTCAGTTAGTTCTTTTAGAGAATAGTTGCATTGTATTGTCAGTGTCTGAGTGCTTGGCTGCCATTCTGTCGCATCGGAGCTTAGCTCTGCGCTTTCTGTAGCTCCCTTTTCTGAGTGTGAATTTATTCTGTTTGCGTTTGTTGTGAGATTGATCCCAGCGAAGACGATGTCTGCTTGCTGGGGGCCTAGCGTTGAATAAGCTACTCCGCTCTCGATGATCAGTTTTCGAACTTTTTTCAATTGTTCAGCGGAAGCAAAACATCTCTTGGGTAGCGGGATAATTGTGTTGTCGGAGTAGAGAGTTAGTGATTGCGCCAGTTCATAACAAGCACTTACTTCAGTCCACGGCGAAAGCATTGTCATTGAGTCAGTTGACCACTGAAAGCCAGCTGAACTAAGTGTATAAGTGATTGGAGAGCGGTAGCGACGTTCTCTAGCATAGGTATCGAGCTGGTTCGCTTTAATCAGTTGCCATAACCAGCAGGCGAAAAGCGGTGGAACTAAAATTACTGCCATAAGCAAAGACAGCGCGATCCATGTTTGATAGGGGCTATCGGGTAGCGGTGATTTGGTAAAGATGCCTAGATAGGAAAGTGAGGCAAAGACTGTAACTACGAATGCTACACAAAAGGCAGTCATTACAAGCTTTCCGGCTGTTTCTTCTTTGTAAACCAACCAGCTGGCGTTGTTGACTTCAGAGGCCTGGTAGTTAACTACTACTACATAGGGCTCTTCTAGCCATTGAGCTGGTGGTTCTTGAGCATGTTTAGTGTCTTCAGCTTCGCTCATTGCCGTTTAAAGACTAAACTAGCAGATCTTTGAAGAATATGATTTGTTCGCCGCGATCACGAGCATAGTGCATGCTCATTTCTGCTGCACCTAGTAGCGAGTTTATATCGGTAAAGTCTTCAGGAATGCTGGCTGAGCCAAACGCATAAGAAAGCTGCTTGCCTTCTGTACCAGCTAGCGGTTTTTCCATAAGGGTTTTAATGATTTTTTGCACAAACACCTTGGTGCCATTGCATTTGGTGCTAGGCAGGAGAATGCCAAAGTCGTAAGCCTCGTAGTGGGCCACAATATCAGTGTGTCGTTTCTTACTGTTGATACGAATTGTGGCATCGGCAATAGCCTCAATCGGTAGAGGCTTGCGCCGCACAGCACCGTCAACTTTTACTACTTCACGTATCTCGAAAATAATAATCGACATAGCGCCCTTTGCTCGATAGATGCGGAAGAATTCCTCTTCTAAGAAGTAGAGAAAGGCTGGGTGAATGAAAAGCCCAGTGTCTTCTCGTCGCAGGCTCATCATTACAGACTGAATTGCTGCACCATCTATGTTTTTGGGTTTAACGACAGGTTTGGTTGGTGGGCCTACTTTGGTTGGTTGGGCCAACGGGGTGGTAGGTGTTTGCTTGGGTTGTGTTGTTTGAGTTAAAGGAATGGGCTTGACCGGCTGAGCCACTGGGGCTGGTCTAGCCGGTTGCGCTGGTTGAGCCATTGGTGCAGACATTGCCTGAGCCCGCTGCTGTTGCGCGTTGAGCGGCGGTGCTGCTGCCTTGTCTGGATGCGGTGCCTTGTCTGGATGCGGCGATTTTGCTACAGCTGGCTGGATGGCCGGTTTTATAACTGGCTTTATAGCTGGTTGAATAACTGGCTTAATCTCAGGCTTCGCTTCTACTTTATTGACGAATGTAATGATGTCGCAGGCAATTAGGTGGTGAATTGACCTAACCAAGAGTGGTCGCGGCAAAATTTGTACATTTTCCAAATCAGACATAGTACTGTCGCCATCCAGGCGAAGGTATAGTGAGGCTAGGGCCTCCATGTCTACTGGCGCATCAGCAGTCGCTTTCGCAGTAAATTGTTCACCAGTGAGATTCTGGTGGGCGTGTTTGAATACCGAATCGGCTGTCATACCGCGTTTAGTCAATTCTTCTAGAACTTGCGCTAGGGGCCGAACGTGCTCAAGCAGTATTTCTGACGATTTGACTAAATTGCGTGTACTAGTGGTGGCACCAACTTTGAATGTGTAGTTGGCCTCTGTCCAATACATGATTTCGGCAAAGGCGCTGTCACCGGCTAGTTCACCTTCGGTGTCAAGTAATTTTGCTTCAATTGGATGACCTTCCTGAATGAAGAGGCTTGCTGTATTGCCTTCTTCTTCAAGTTGCAAAAGTCCAGTCATTTTTTCGCTGCTAATTACTTGCAGAAGTTTTGGCAGCGAAATTTCTGCAATTTTTCCAATTAGGGCAAACGGCAGCTGTCTTGTGCGTGCTGGCGCTGAGATGTTGACTGAAGCGCTAGATGGTGGCTTTGCTGGAGCGCTCGGAGCTTGATTGCCAGTGTTGCCTCCGCCTAGGCCTCCCGAAGCACTGAGCGTCATGTCTGACTTCGTTAGGGCTGGATGGTTGTCGCTAGACTTGGCAAGCCGTATAGCATTCTCCGCTTCTTCTGCCCTAGAGACGACTTCGTTGGCTGAGGAGGCCGCTGTAGAAATTTGCTTGTAAATCAACAGCACATCATGGCCACTGATCTGCGAGACAACGCTACGTTTGCCACTTTTTTCGCAAATCAAAAGCCAGCGAGGGTCTCTGTCTTTTAGCGAGCATACTAGTTCGAGGGTAAAAAGTAATTTTTCGTTGTTGCGCCAAGTGGCGACAAGCTTCTCGCCAGGCTTTTGGAGAGACTGCGACAGCATCTGGTGAAGAACAGGAATGTCCGGCACATTTTTTAGGGTTATGCCGGTTTTTTTGATCATATTCCCCCCTTGTTCCACTTAGTTTATGCCATCTCTGAGCGGCTTCGGCAAGTGGTTGTAAAGGCGGAGGGCTATGTGTTGCTAGGTGTGGCTGATAATTTTACTGAACTTCGGTCCATTTGATTGGCTCAGCGCCCTCTAGTTCAGCGCTGGTCTCGTCCGCTCTTACCGTTTGAGCGGTTTCAAGAGTTGCCATTGGCTTCGCTTTTATGGGTTTCATGGCGATGGCCTGTTTTAAGGCGATCTCGGGTTCGGGCTTGCCCTCAACCATCTCTGGTTTGGATTTTGTCGTGGAGGCGATTTTTATTGGTGTTTCAGCCTTTGTTGCAGCGCTTGCAGGTTTGAGCACATTCAGTTTTGCAATATTCAGTTTTGCTATCTCGGATTTTGGTACAACAGTGCAACCTACTTTGCAAGTGCCCGCGCTAATCATATCTAGCTCGGTTGCTGCACTGTGGGAGAGGTCGATTACCTTACTCTTGGTGAAAGGTCCGCGGTCATTGATTACGACCACACAGCTGCGGCCATTGCTGTGGTTTTTGACGTGCACGTGAGTGCCAAAGGGCAGGGTTCTGTGGGCGGCGGTATAGAGATGTTTGGCTAAGACCTGCCCGGAGGCTGTCTTCTTGCCATAAAGTGAATGGTGGTAGTAGTCTGCCATGCCTGTAAAGTCATGGCCAGGTTCACTTTTTGTCGCAATCGGCGCAGTAAATAGGGCGGTAAAGAGCGCGAAACTAGTTATTACTGGTCTCATCAGCTAACTCCTTTGGGGAAGGAGCATTGTCGGGCTATCTTGACATATTTACCTTAAGCGTTTCCAATAAATCTGAGAGTGCGGTTACAATATTGGTCCATTCCCGCCACTTAGCGATGTGAGAAAGACATGTCTGAATCGCCGACAAAAGCTGAAATTAGAGACAGCGTTATTTATTACACTTGTCAGCGTCGTTGCTATGGTGTTACCGGTCAAGCGGGTATTTGCTGCACCTTGGGCAACAGAGATTGGATTATGGGTCCGATTACAGACGCCAAAGAATTTCTAGCCAGACTGAATTTACGCTTCGGCAAAAAATACAAATATGATGCCGTCTTTATCGAATACGAAGAAGGGCACCGTCTCTTTCCTGAGCGTTCGTGCTGGCAAAATCCCGACCACTTTCCTGCTTTGCGCGTGGTGATGGATGCAGAAGAGGGCTATCCCTGTCAGTTTCTGGAGAATCATCAGTGCACCATTCAAGATATAAAACCAAAAATTTGCGCTGATTATTTGTGTGATCACCTCAAGCACGTGATCTCTACCGTCACTGGCGAGAGCGCTTAGTCACTGGTTCATAATATATACTCAAGTTATTGGTTCATCGAGTGGTTCGCCTATGCAAAGGAACCCTGCTCTCGGAATCTATATCTTTAGCCTTTCAATTCTGTTTCTCGTAGTCGACGAGTCTTCATTTGCTCGCGGCAGTAGGCATAACGAAATGCGGCTCTTGCAGTTTCCTACCGAGTATTCGGTAGGTACATTGGGTTTGCTGGAAAAAGATCCTGAATTGAGTGCTAAAGGTAAAGTGCAGCCCATTGGCGAGGCTAGGGGCTTGATGAAAGTGCCCAGGGATAGACTTGTGAAAATGTTTCCTGGAGTGCAGTTCTACCAGCATCCACAGTGCTTGCTAAAACTCCCTCCTGATGGAATTGATTACATAAATCTGCGATTTACCGCCATGGCTGACGCTGACGAAAGTATAAGTGATCGCTTGATTCCGTATGTTCATCATCTTTCTGGCTTGAAAGGGATTGACTTGGATAAGTCTGAGACCACAGACGCCGGGTTAGCTAAGCTGGGAACCATGCCTGAGCTTAGGGCTTTGGCTTTGGCAGAAACCTTGGTCACTGGCAAGTGTTTGGGACAACTGACGGGATGTAAAAAGCTTGAGGCTTTGCGCTTTGGTAAAGGCACCATAGATAATGAGAGTTTGCGTTACTTGAAAGAGTTTCCGCAATTGAGCAATTTAGAATTGTCTCGAACTAATTTGTCTTTGCGTGGGCTAGAACATGTGACTAAATGCACTAAGCTGAGATCTTTAGACATCAATGAGAACTCAGCCATCAACGATAAGGCTGTGCCACTACTCTTGAAGTTGTCGAAGCTAGAGCATTTATATATCAAGCACACGAAGATTTCGTTTGCTGGAGTAATGCAGTTGAGCAAGATGAATTTGAGCAAAATCTCGCTGCCTCTGCAGTTTTCTAAGTACTCAAAAGCTGAGCAGGAGCAGATCAAAAAACACTTTCCTTATTTCACTACTAAGCGGCCTAAAGAGGCTGTAGACTCTTACACCAAAACTATGTTTGGGCCTCTGTCGCGGTAGCAAAACAGTATTTGGGTTTTGAGGCTGAATATTCCTCTTAGTCTTTTTTCTTAGCGCAGGCGTTTAACTTCGAGTCGGAAATAATCGTCAAAAAATGAGGCTATATCTTCTCTTGAGTGAGGGACAAAGCCAAAACCGACTGCTGCTATGAATGAAACCACGAAAACGACAGTAACAATTAGAATATTTAGGCTACCTGTTGCCGAGATTGAAGTAATCCCAGGTAAGAGTCTAGTAATCAGCCCTTCTCCTACGCTTACGATTATAAAAGTGGCAATACAAGCGAACACTGCTGCAAAAATGCTGATTACATACTGTGATAGACCATACAGTGATTCCTGTATAACGCCTTCTGTGCCGGAAGCTGTGGAATAGCTGGTGATGCCTGCAATTGTTTCGCCTGGGGTGGGCATTTTCATTAGTCCTTTGAAGAATAGACGTAGGTAGATGATCGGCAATGGTGTTAATGCAAGAGCCAGGCCAATGCTTGAAACGCTATCAGATTTGGTAATTAACTCCATTGTTTCGCGATTGAAGCCAATTGAGGGCACGTAGAAATTCGGACCACCGTGATATATCAGTGGTATCAATGCCACGAGAGCGATCGAGAAAAGATCAATGACATGGCCGCTGCCGCGCACAAGCGCGAGCAATGGCACAGGCGTCAGCCTAGCTTCAGCTGCTGTTTCTATTTGTGTTTCGGTTGCCGCTTCTGCTGCTTTTGCTTCGGCTGCGACTTCAGTTGCTGGTCCTAACTCTTCCATATCTCCCTGCGCATGACTCTAGTCTTTCCAGTCTACCGCAGGCGTTGGACGATAACGCCGCACTGATCATCTATAAATGATTGACTGTCAGTTTTAGAGCGAGGCCAATAGACTGTAGCCATCAGCGAGAGTGAGAATATCGCTGTAGCGGCGAGCCAAAAGAAATTTTTCTGTATGAACGAAATGGTTTCGGCTCCCATGAACAGAACTATGGTGACCATCAGAATTGCTTGTCCACCAGTTATTGAAATGACAAAATATTGCGCCAGACCATAGATAGACTCTTGCACAACTCCTTGCAGTCCATTTGATTTGGTTGAACTGACAAATCCAGAGAACATCTCTCCGGGTGTTGGCGAGCGCATAATTTTGTGAAAGACGATACGCCAATATATAAGCGATAACGGTGACATTGCCAGGCACAGTGTAAAGACTAGTACCGGATCTGTGCGCACAAACCCAGCGAGAGCTTGGGGGTTGAGTTTTCTAGACATGATTTCTAAAAACCAGGGCGAGAGAACCAGGAGCACTATGCAGGTAAAATCGAGACTAGCGCCAGTCGAACGTTTCAGTCCTACCAACCAGCCCGGCGTTGTTGAAGTTAGTAGCGCTGGTGGGGCGATAAGAGCTGATGAACTCTCGTTTGTTTCGCTAATTTCAATTTCAGTCGATGACCCTAACTCTTCCATACCGCCCTACGAATGAATTTTGTCTTTTCATCTTAGCGCAGACGTTGAACAACCACGTTGCATTGATCATCGAGAAATGATTGATAGCTAGTTTTGGAGCGTGGCCAGTAGACTCGCGACATTAGTATCAGGGAGAGTATCGTGGCGGCAATAAACGCCAAAAAATTGTTTTGTATAAATAAAGTAGTTTGGGTGCCCATGAATAGAAATATGGCGATCAGTAGCAGAGATTGGCCGCCGGTTATAGAGATGGCAAAATATTGGGCCAGACCATAGCTCGCTTCTTGAATTATTCCTTGCAAACCATTTGAGTTGGTTGAACTAACAAAGCCGGAAATCAGCTCGCCCGGTGTTGGGGAGTGCATGATTTTGTGAAAGACAATGCGCAAATAAATTAGTGACAGGGGTGAAAGCGCCAGGCAAATACTTATCAGTAGCACTATGTCTGTACGGATAATTCCGGCGACGGCATCAGGATTTAGTTTCCCCGACACGAATTTGAAGAACCAAGGTGAGAGAGCTAACAGAACAATACTGGTGAAATCGAGACTAGCGCCAATTGAGCGTTGAATTCCTACCAGCCATGCTGGTGTGCCCTTAACCACCATAGCCAGGTTGTGGTCTGCCCATTTGCAGAGTGAGGATCATCATGGCATTCTGCCAGCTACCGGTGTAGCGACCGCTGTAGACGAAATGTTCGAAGGCGGCTGGGAAGTCGGTTTGTGAAAGGGCAACTTCCTCAGGGCTGTACCAGCCTACGAAACCTTCGCAAGTGGTAGCTGGTTGGTAGCCTTCGCCTGGAGGTGGGCCGTAGTCTACCGGGCTGTTGCCGCCGCCATTGACCACAGGCAAGCCATCATTAGCGAAACCACTGGCTGATGAGTGGCCTCTGGCGCCTGATTGGCCCCATTCGCCTGGAGGAGCAATGAACTCGTCTTTGCCGGTAGCATCGGGCATGTAGCTGCCATGACCAGTGGTAAGGCCAGCATCCCGGCGATCCATAATGCCAGCATTGATGCGGTGAGCTTTGCCGAAGCCCATGTAAGGAGGCAAGCCGTTGACACCTTCGTCACCGTAGATGTGCTCAGCGTGACCGCCAGCTTCGTAGACGAAGCTATCCATGGTGGTTGGGGGGAGGCCGTTTCTTAGACCGCTAGCTACTCTTTGTTGAGCTTCGGCTGGTAGAGAAGCTCCGAGCAAGATTGCTACTGTTAGAACTAGGTTTATTGCTTGTTTGGCAAATGCGCTCATGATCTTGGCCTCTTTAGTAATTGCTGCACTGGCAACGTGTTCAATATAAATAAAGGGGTTGGCAGGAGTCGGGCAAAGTTTTGGCAGATTTTTGGCATTCGCGAATTTGCAATAATAGCTAGATGTCTTTAAGTCTCTCCAAAAAAGCACTTATTCTTGTGGCCATTCCCTTGGCCTTTGAGATTGTCTTTGTGGTTAGTCTTGCCACTTTGCTTTACTCGGTCGATAGAGAGCGGGAACGTGAAAACCATGCCAGAGAGGTAACCGGTCGGGTTAACGCTGCCCTGACTGCTTTGCTTGACCGTTTTTCGTCCTGTGTGCTTTACCACGTCTCTGACAGTCCGTCATTTAAGAAGCGTTTTGAGACATCGCGCTTCAAGATTCAGGCTGAGATTGCTGCTTTGGAACCGCTTGTGCGCGATCACCCTGAAGAAAAGGCGGCTATCGATAAAATTACTGGGTTGCTCACCCGCGCTATAGAAAATCTTCAGCGAGCCCAGGGTCAGCTTGAATTAGGTAGCAAGATTGGTGCTGCCCGCATGTGGATGCATGCCGACAAGGATATTAGTCAGCTGTTAGGGGCAATTGATGAAATTGAGGTTTATCAGACCAAGGTCTTGGCTGAGGGGAAGGTTGCACAAGCTGGCTACAGGCGTGCTGTAGAAATTATTTTGCCGGTTGGCCTGTTGTTTAATGTGCTGTTGGCCATTGGTTTGGCTTTCTATTTTAATCGTGGTACCACTAAGCGGCTCAACGTTTTGCTCGACAATACAAAGCGCCTGGCGCTGGAACAACCGCTCAGTCCGCCATTGATTGGTCGAGATGAAATTGCTACGTTAGATCATACTTTCCGCGATATGGCATCGGCTTTAGAAGAGTCAAGACGCAAAGAGCATGCGGTTGTCGACAATGCCGAAGATGTCATCTGCTCGTTCGATCGCCAGGGGCGTTTTGTTGCTGTAAACCCTGCGGCGGCAAAGCTTTGGGGCTATCTGGAAGAAGATTTGATTGGCGATGGCATCGATGCCATTGTTCATGAGGACGATATTAAGGCTACCTTCAAGGCAATTGACGATCTGATAGCTAGCCCAAGCGGTACCGGATCTTTTGAAAATCGCATTATGTGCCGTGACGGTCGTGGTGTTGATTTTGCTTGGTCTGCTCACTGGTCTAAGGCCGACAAAACGCTTTTTTGTGTGGCTCGCGATATCACTGAGCGTAAGCAAGTTGACCGCATGAAGCGTGATTTTGTCGCCATGGTCAGCCACGACTTGCGTACTCCATTGACCTCTATTCAAATGGTTCTTTCTCTTCTTGAGGCTGAAGCCTACGGCCAGCTTAGCGATAGCGGTCATGAAAACCTAGAGGCCGCTGAGGCCAACGTTAACCGTTTGATTGGTTTGGTTAATGGTCTACTTGACCTAGAAAAGATGGAGTCTGGCAAATTAATACTGCAGCGCGAAAGCTATCAAGTTTCGGCCATTCTAGAACCGTCAATGCAGGCTGTGCGGGGCTTTGCTGAGCAGCAAGGGGTGAAGCTCGTGGCCCCAGGCCACCGCAATCCAGAGATTTTTGCCGACCGCGACCGCTTGGTTCAGGTCATCATCAATTTAGTTTCTAATGCCATCAAATTTTCACCTAAAGGTGGCACGGTTGCCCTTGAGATCGCCGAAGAGCCAGATTGGATTAGGTTTAATATCATTGACCAAGGGCGAGGCGTTCCTGAGCAGCTGCGTGAGGCGATTTTTGATAGATTTAAGCAGGTTGAACTCGACGATGCCAAGGTAAAAGGCGGTAGCGGTTTGGGCTTGGCTATCTGCAAAGCAATTGTTGAGCGTCATGGTGGAACAATTGGGGTAGATTCGCAAGAGGGAAGGGGCAGCACCTTCTGGTTTAAAATACCTCGTAAAATTCAATAAGTATAGAAATACACGCTGTTTGAGGTTCATGTGGCCAAAGTTCTGATTGTCGAAGATGATGTTTCGCTGGGCAAGATGATTCGCGATTGGCTCGTGATGGAGCACCATAAAGTCGAGATCGTCACCGATGGTGCCGAAGCTCAGAATATGCTCAAGGTCTATGAATACGATATTCTTATTCTTGATTGGGAGTTGCCGCACGTCACGGGAATCGAGATTCTCAAAGAGTTTCGCAGCCGAGGTGGAACCACACCAGTGCTTGTTCTCACTGGTAAAGGCACTATTGATGATAAAGAAACAGGTTTTGATGCCGGTGCCGATGATTATTTGACTAAACCATTTCATGGCAAAGAGCTAACTGCTAGACTGCGAGCTCTTCTGCGGCGCCCTGAGGGTTACGTTGGAGACTTGCTCAAGTTTGCCCATCTCACTCTTGATCACCAGAACTTTCAAGTGATGAAAGATGGTGAAGAAATAAGACTCCTGCCGAAAGAATTTGCTTTGCTAGAGTTTCTCATGCGCAATCCCAATCGCGTGTTTGCTGCTGAAGCGCTGCTCAACCGTGTTTGGGTAACCGAGTCTGAAGCCACAGTTGACGCGCTTACTACTTGCATCAAGCGCCTGCGCAAGAAAATAGATGTAGAAGGTCAGCCCTCTATTATTCGCACTATTCATGGCGTTGGCTATCGCTTAGAAGCCTAAAGAGTTAGCTTAAACCGGAAGTCTAAATAGGCAGCTTATTCTTTAAGACCTACTTTGTAAGATAGATTTTCTCTTGCATGATTGGCGGTAGGGAGATTCGGCCATGGCATAGAGGATATCCATGCCTAAGGTGGCTCCGAGAATGGCAGTAATGTGCGATGGATCGTAAGGTGGTGAGACCTCTACCACATCGCCGCCGACAATATTTAGACCGCGAAATCCCCAAAGAATTTCTCTTTGCATAGCTGATGTAATACCGCCTGGCATGGGCGTTCCTGTGCCTGGTGCAAAAGCTGGGTCCATGCCGTCTACATCAAGTGAGATGTAGCATTTGCGATCGCCGACAACTTGACGCACTCTTTCAATTATTGCTTGAGCGCCCATATGTAGGCACTTGTCGGCTGTTATTACCGCAAATTTGTCATCAGCTGGAATTAGGGTGCGAATGCCAATTTGAATAGAGGTTTCTGGATCTATTAGCCCTTCTTTTGCGGCATACCAGAACATGCTGCCATGATTGAGGTGTTCGGCTTCGTGTGTGTCTGTGTGAGCGTCAAAGTGAATCAGTGAGAGTTTGCCGTGATGCTTTGCATGAGCTTTGATGGCCGGATAGGCAACTAAGTGATCACCGCCCAGTCCGAGGGTTCCAGCCCCGCTCGCCGCCATTAAGCCAACATGCTTTTCAGTATTGGCAAGCATTTGCTCGACTTGACCGGGATAAAACGGAATATCGCCGTAGTCAATTAATTTGTACTCTTGCGTAAGATCATAGTCAAAGGGCCAGTGCACACCGGTGAAACCGACGAACAGTGACTGTTCGCGAATACTGCGTGGGCCGTAGCGTGTGCCCGGGCGATTGACAATCTCTATGTCGCAAGGCACGCCGTAGACAACAAATTCGGCTCCGGTGAGATCCTGAGTGTGTTCGGCTCGCCAGAAAGTGGGAATTCCCTGATAAGGTATGCGTCCGAGAATTGTCTTTGAGTCAAGAATTCCAGACATTGGGGCTCCAATTAAGTTAGAAAAGTAAGGGCCCGAATTAAATCAGATCTTTCAGTCGATTGTCAATTGAAGGGAGGTTTCTTAACCGGCTTCTGGTATCAGCGCAGTATCCTCTGTGGTAGTAGCAAAAGTGGCGAGCACTATATGTGGTGCTCATCAGTGGCGGTTGTCTTCGTTTTTGGTCGTTACCGTCGTCGCTTGAGAATGGCTCTGTATCTGCGTGTGGCCGATTTGTGTTCTAACTGTGGCGGACTTGTGGCAGAAAAAGTTTTACTTGCCAAATCGTTTTTGCGATTGTATTGTCATGGGGTGAGTCGGAAATGCAATCGCAACCAACCGACAAATTTCAAAAGCCGAATATGTTTTCACTGAATAAGCCCAAGGCTTGCAGTTGGATGCCTGCGCGCTTTTAAAACGAATACAGTTATTTCGCCTTCCCCCAAGAGGAATATTCCATGGACAAGTCAAACCACGCAGATCACGGTAAACATAGCCACAAGCATGGCGATAACCAAGCAAATATGGCAGCTGATGTGGCTGACGCTCGTGTGGCCTGGGATCTCTGGAACAGTAAGAATCCTCAAGACTGGGATAAGGCTTTGGCAATTGTTGATAAGAACAATGAGCATAAGCATAAATACAACAAGAAAGAGTGGAACAACGCCATGGATGGTGTTGCTGAAGAAGCCGAAGCGAAGAAGGTTCGCCACCAACCAAAAGTAGTAAGACAGCAAAGAAGAGCTGCCCAACCAGTCGATGCTCAAGATGATGGTGTTATTGAGATAAGCGACATCAGAGCTCTTGATGACAAGAATCTTCCAATTCCGCCAGCTGACGCCGACGCTGATAATCGTATCAAGCACCCTGGCTATGCTCCTGATAGTCGTTTCGCTCCACCGACATCCAATAGCCCAGCTTATGATGCTGTCTACAATCAGCCTAAGCCTGAATTTCATGGCCTTGATTTGGGCATCGTCAAACTTGGCTATAACGATGGTGGCTCCCTTGAAGCTGGTGTAAATATCGGTGTAGCTAAAACCGATCTACAGCTTGGTGCTAACACCCGGGTTGATGCTGAGTTCATGCCAATTGGTGGACCAATTCACGCTCGAACAGGTGCCGGAGTCAACTTTAGTGAGGATGGTGTGCGTGGCGATGTTGGTGCCGGTGCTAACTTCTTCAATATCGTCAATGGCGACGCAGATTTTGATGCTCGTGTCGGCAGAAATACCGGTGTTGATGGCGATGTTCGTGGTCGAGTTTATCCTGTTGATGTAGAAGCTGAAGCGGGTGCTGGTGTCGGTCCAGAGGGTGTTCATGCTTATACTGGTGCTAATACTGACGTAGCAGATCTAGTCGGTGTTCGTACGGGTGGTCATTTTGATTTAGATAGTGAGAATTCTAGTGTTGGCGCTGGTGTTGGCTTGAGAGCAGGAGATGACACTCTTGATTTTGGTCCAAGTATCTACAGTGATGGCAACACTACCATTAGACCAGATTTGCAATTGGACCAAGGTTCAATTGATGATGCGACGTTCTATCCTACTGGTACCAGACCTACCAGAGAGTGAGAATTGACCATCATACAAAGGGCTCCACGGGGGTGGCAGAGAGAAGCAGCTGAGTAATCGGCTGCTTTCCTCTTGGCGGAACTTGCGACAATCCATTTTTAACATTAGGCACAAGGAATAGTGAAGTGAAATACACTGCCTTTCTCTTTGCCGTTAGTGACCCAGATTTTGCCGCCGTGCATATTGACTATTTCTTTGCAAATGGTTAGCCCAAGCCCCGTTCCGCCCTTGCTATTGTGTGTTGAATCTGACACTTGTTGAAAACGCTCAAAAATGGTTGATACCATATCTGGTGGAATGCCAGGGCCTTGATCGCTTACTGTTATTTCGACAAATTGTGTTGCTGATTGGTTGTGTGCTGGATCTTTTTTGCCTAGTTCTCTCTTCTCTGATTCGTTGGTGCTGACAGATGCAGCCAGAATAATGCGGCTTTGTGGAGGGGAGAATTTAATAGCATTCGAGACAAGATTGAAGATCACACGATTAAGCTTTTCTTTGTCTGCTACCACGGCTAGCTTGGTTGGTTGGCACTCAAAATGAATGTGGCCTTCTTCGGTTAAGGCTGCGACATTGAGTTTGACGTCATTAAATACATCATCGAGCCCAACTATCTCGCTAGTTAGTGTCATGGTGCCAGATTTAATTTTTTCGATATCAAGCAAGTCGTTAATTAGTCCAATCATTCTGATGCCATTGCGTTCTGCTGCTTTTATTAGCCTCTCGCCGCGCTCATTTAATTGGCCTAGCAGGCCAGCATCTGCCATTTCAAGTGTTCCTTGAATTGTGCTCAGGGGCAAGCGCAAATCGTGGGTAAACATAGCAACAAGCTCTTGCCTGGCTCGCTCTAGCTCTTTGCGATCGGTCATGTCGTGAACGACAAAGAAGAGTGAGCGCTCAACTTCAGACCAGTGGCCCGACCAAAGCGTATCGACAAAACTATTACCGTTTTGGCTAGTGCGGCGACGCACTAAGAATTCACGTTCTTGCTCTCCAGAGTTGTTTCTTAGGCTAGCCGTCCAGGCGAGGATATCTTCTCTGCTGCTTTCGGCAATTACATCTACCAGTCGCGAGCCAATTAACTCATCTGGTTCGAGGCCAAATAAGCCGAAGCTAGCTGGGTTTACGCTCAGAAAACGGCCGTCTTTGTCGATGGCACATATGGTATCAAGAGCGTTTTCGATTACCGCCCGTTCTTTGTGGCTTAAATCAGTTAGAGCCCGAGCCATTTTGCGAAAGACGCGGTCTGCTTCGGCGATTTCGTCATTGCCTTGCAGGGGCGCTCGCAATTGCATGCCGGCTGCCAGTCTGGCAGCGTTGTCTTTGAGAATTTGTAGCCTGCCGGTGACGTCTTTCAACAAAAAGATGGCTAGAGCAATACTGAGAACGACGTTAAAAACAGCAGCAATTGCTGCTACGCCTAGGGTTTGCTCTCTCAATTCAGACTGACGATTTGGGCTTCTATCTGCCCAATCGCGCCTATATATGGCTTCTAATTCCTGGTTTTTCTCGCCTAGTTGACGAATGGTGGCGGGCATATTTCGCAAGACTGCAATATCTTCTTTGTCCATGGCTGGTCCAAAGCCGCTTTCCATCGAGGCTGCTGCATGGTCGAGAATTTTTTGGGCGTTAGTGAGAATTATTCGTGACTGTTTTAGTCTGCTCTGAATTTCTGGTTGATCGGTACACAAGCTCTCTAACTCAGCGTATTCGGCATTGAGCTTGTCAATTGCGTTTTTGTAACTTTGGTCAAAATTGCCTGTTGTGGCCCATTGTTTCTTCAATTTGGGTACAACATTTTGCCAGAGGTCAAACAGCTCGGCTGACAAGCGGCTAATGCCGGCAGCTACCTTTCTTGAGCGCTGCGAGTTGGCCGTTTCGGTCTCCGCCTGCTTTTGCAGGTTGACGAGCACGGCCACTACGCCCACTTCGAAGAAAAGGGGAATGGAGACTAGAATTAAACCTTTGGCTGCTAGAGAAAGCCGCATTGATGCCCACTTGTGATCATGCCTGCAATATCCCCTTAACTGCTTTACTTAAAACCACTATTATCATCAGCCTATTGGCATGATACACTCGCTTAAATTTGTCGAAGCAAAACAATACTAGTAACGGTGTCAAGGAAGCGCAATGCCCCAAATCCTCTTCGTAGAAGATGACAAAGACTTGTCAGCTGTTGTCAATGAGTGGCTCAACGCCGATGGCTATACAGTTGAGGTGGCTCATGATGGTCTGACGGGCTGGGAATTTTTGCGTCAGTATAATTACGACGTGGTCATTCTAGACTGGAATTTGCCGGGGCTCTCCGGGCCGGCGATTTGTGGCCGATACAGAGCGGCTGGCGGAGTGGCTCCAGTGATCATGCTCACGGCTAAGAGCCAAATTACTGAGAAAGTTGAAGGTTTTGATTCTGGGGTTGATGATTATCTGACTAAGCCATTTAATCTCAAAGAGTTATCAGCGCGTTTGCGGGCCCTTCTTCGCCGGCCCCAAGCAGTTGTCACTAATGTCATTACCAACGGATATCTTGAGCTCGATGTGGTTAAGCGCAGAATCACCAAAGGCGGTGTGGAAATTCATTTGCTGCCGCGCGACTTTGAATTGCTTGAATTTATGATGCGTCACTTAGATGAAGTTTTCAGTTCTGAGGCTCTTTTGCAGAGAATCTGGGGCTCCGACGCCGAAGCAACTTCAGATGCCCTGCGCACTTCAATAAAGCGCTTGCGGCAGAAGCTTGATGTCGGCGATAGTGATGCTCAATCGTTTATTGAGAATATTCCTCGAGTTGGTTACCGCCTGCGTCGCTTGACTTAGCCTCTTTGTGTAAGCTGGCTTCTTTCTTCACAGTTTCCCTACAGCTGTCGTCTGTTACTGTCAGGCGCGGTACGTAGACATTTGGTTTACCTTCGCTGCGGCTCCAAATCTTTTCGATTATCTCCACGCTGGTTTTATCTTTGTCCATCAAGTAGTGCGTTTCATAGGGCTTTGGCCTAAAGCTGCTAGTGGCGGAGTCTCTCAATAGCTTATCCCATTTGCACGAGCCTGCCTCTTGCAAGATTTTTCCTGCCGCAAGGTAGTCGCCATTGTCCAAAGAGTTATAGAGCGCTTTGCTTGTTTCTCTGTTCTCATCATACTTTGATTTAGCTTGTTTTTCAGCTTCGGTTTCAGGTCTATAAATGGCATTGAAGTCTGTCATTGAATTGCCCCACTTGATTCACTCATTTGCTGCATTTCTGCATTGCATACTTGCAGCTTAGTGGGCATCGGTGGCGAATCTGTGTCAGTTACTGGGGGAGAATACGCAGTCTGCTCTTGAGCTAGACATGTGATTGTAGTTTGGCTAAACTCACTAGGTGTTTTTGTTGTTGGGAGGTGAGCATGAAATCATACAGTTCTCTGCTGCTGTCTCTAGTTGTCCTGCTTGGCGTAACATCTCCTGCTTTAGCGCAAATTGAGCTCAGTACTGGGGATGGAAACACTGTTAAAGTCGGTCCTGATGGTGTCTTTGTACAGTCTGGAAGTAATACTGTTAAAATCCCCGCCACAAGCGCGAAAGTCGGTCGTGCCAATGTCAAAACAATCAAGACAGTTACCCAAGTATCAAAAAAGAACTCGGGTGCCAGTAGAACGTCGGTGATTAACCAAACGACGGTAAATACTACTGTGATTCCAGGCAACCTAGCGACTGGTAAGAACATAATGGTTTCGGCCAACAACTTAGAAGCTACTTATATGTGCAATGGTGATAGCTGTACTATTTTCAGTAATAATTGCACAATTAGGCTCAATGGCAATTGCCGTGTGCTTTCTATTACTGGTAACAATAATGAGGTCATCTGCGAGAACATTGCAGCGATTTCAATTACCGGCAACAATAACACTGTCACCTGGAAAGCTGGCACCAGACAACCTAGTTTGTCAGTCTTGGGTAATCATAACGAGACGAGAGCTCAGGGTAGCAATTAAGTTTGGTATGTGTTGTCGGAATAGCCTGCACTGCATCTGGTGCCTATCGTCTGCCGGCTTCGGGGATTGCAGTGCACTGCTACAGCCATTAATGTGGTTAAGTGAGAAATTCTGTGGTGGTCAAAGAAGAATCTTCGCCTGGGAGCTGAAAGGAGAGAATAATATCTGCGCTTTGGCCACTAGAATTGCACATTGTCTAAGCAGAGTGCTGCTACCAAACAAAGGGCTATATCAAAGAGAAGAACTGAATCTATGCCAAGCATTGCCTTTACCTCTCAGTGCCACCTGCCCCTATACTATGAGCCAATGGTGTCTAATGTGTGGCGATCTCGATCTCGATTTAGTTTTGCCTTAGGGGAAAAGCCCTAGTCATTCAAAACGGTGAAACATCGTAACGGCGTTGGAACCAAGAGGTACCACCGGATCCGGCTTGATCTGGCACTAAGTGTGGTAGGCGCACGGCATCGTAGTCAATTAAATAGAGCTGTCTGGTTTTCTCGTCATAGCCAAGCTGATTTCTACCATGAGCTTTGAAGTCGTTATCCCAGAACTTAAATTTAGCGTCTCGTTCAATTAGGGCATCGAACAATTTTACGTCTTTTTCTGCAACAGGTGAAAGCAGCCTCTTTTGAACGAAATATGTAACCGGTGCTTCAGGCAAATCTATGGTTTGTGGCTTTTGCAAAATTGGTGCGTCGATTCGTCTCATGCCATCTTTTGTCCAGATTTCTCTGGAGCCCCAAGATGGGTCCCATCCTTTATCAGTAATCTTGAGAATACTTCTGTCTGGTAGTTCGAAGGCGATACTATCGGCGCCACCGTTGAAATATCTTACTGGCGTTTTGAAATGTCTCATCGCTCTAGCCATGGCTACTTTGTCGTGAGTATCTTCAAAGTGTTTTGGTGTTTCTGGACCAAGTAATAGTTCACTTACAGTTTTTTGTCCAAGTTTAACTGGTGCCAATTGATCGGGCTTGAGGCCAGTGGGAAGGAAATCGGAAAAGCGCAGACGACCACTGCTCTCTTGGGTGAGCCAGAGGCTTTGAGCAGATGGAATAATATGTTTGCCTTGCAAGTCTAAAGGCAAGGTTTTGGGGTTGCATGTGGCAATCAAATCAGCTTTTGCCGCAAGGGCGCTGCTGATGGCGGTGGTATTGTCTGTGTGTTGTATCAGAAGCCTTTGTATTGGTCCCAATTGGCCATCTGCTTTGACTTCGCGCACTCGGGTCAGAGCAGCTGCTTGGCTAGAATTAGTCATCATTTCAGCAATTGGCACTTTGCTGCCTACTATTTGATATTCGCGGGCTGTCGAGCCGGGGAAGTTTCGTGTTAGTGCGTAATTATGAGCTTCTAGTCGTTTTGGTAGTTCGCTTGTGGCATCAGCAATTGGCTTGCTCTGAGGGGCCAAGGCCTGAGCCTCTTTTGGCTGACCAAGTCTGGCGTATCTGCCGCCGATAGCTGCACCGACCATATTGGTTGCGGCGCTGGCGAGAACATGAGTGGCAAACTGGCCTGGCTCAAACACGCCGGCTTTGCTCTGGCGGATAATTTCATCGGTGCTTCCTTTTGATGCCCCAAAAACACCGCCTGTGGCCACAAGGGCAAACATCTTGTTATCGGTGGCAGGGCCACCCGATAGTTTCATTTTGCCCAGAACGCCTCTGGCGATTATTAGTGAACCTACTTCACTGGCAAGTGCGCTGGTATTGGTTGAAGCTTCTAGTGTGCGCTCAGCTCCTAGACGAGCGCTGTAATTGCCATTGTTATCTAAGTATGTGCTTCTGGTTAGGGCCGTTTCTGAAACACGTGAAAGAACTCCCAGACCGACAGCAGTGCTGGCCACACCCCAGTTGTGTTTAGCGGCATAGCCAAATGAGGCTTTGAGACCGGTAGCTTTGGTCACGGCTAGGCCCATATCAGCCACTTGTTCGCTGAGCGAACTATTTGAACCCGGCTTGTAAGCGTCTAAAGCGGCTGTTCCGGCTGTTACTGCATAACCAACTTTGCCGGGCAAGAAGAGGCCAATTGATTGCACTAGGCCCGTGCCGTACATGCTAATTTGAGCGGCTCTTTCTAATGCTTTCTTGTCTGCTTCGATGACGGCTTTGGCATCTCTGGCCAATTCTTGAGCAGCTTGAATATTTCCAGATTTTGTCTGCTGGGCAATGTTTTCGGCTAGCTGTTCTACCTTTTCGCCGCTGGCGTGACTGCCGTGCAAAAATTCAGTGGCTGATGTTAGAGCTTTGCCGATTAAACCGTTTTGGGCAGCTTGTTCTTTGTGCATCTGCAACTCAAGACGCAAGGCCGCAATCGCCGGGTTCTGTTCTGATGCAGTGTGGTTATTCTGCTTGTCGCTGCCGTGGTTTTCTATTGGCATCAAAAACCTGTTCAGATTTATCTACATAAGCAATTTATGATCTATTGCCCTGGTTAACAATGGGGCTTCTCCCATGGCTGAGGAGAATACACGTATGGCCCGCAAGGCTCGGCGGCCTTTTGGACCGTTCCCTTTTGCTCGTTGTGCTAATTAACCTTGGTGTCGGGATTTATTTGGTTGCTCGACTTAAGGCTCGCTGCCTTGAAGAGGGCAAAGCGTTGAGGGACTGATCTTGTTTGCTTTTACTCAATTAGTTGACCGGTCTACTGATAAGATTGAAAAAAGAATCTTTTGCACTACGGTGGCTTTTAGATTAGCAAAAGCTTGTGCACCAGCTCATTTTAGACAGCCAAAATGGATGCTTGAATGAAGGGTGCACAAAAGTTGCCAGTGTCAAACAAACGCAGAGCCAGAAGTCTAGTTCCAACTAGCTTCACCAGTGACTATGTGAATGTTGGCCATTTTGGCGCCACTTGAAAGTGCCATTACAGCTTCTTCTGATAGTGCGCCAAAGCTCATGCCGCTGATATTTATGGGCCAGGGGCAAGTGTATGGAGTGCGCCGTTTTGACCCAATGATTAACGGCGGAAGAGTGTCATCGCGTTCTGATTCTGGAACCGGAAAGCTAGACGGGAGCATATGAATTTGACCAACGCCGCGATAATCACGTTGTTTGCCGAAGCCGATGCTGTTGTTCAACTTCTTAGCCATGCGGTAAACATAGCGTCTGGTGATGCGGTTATAGGGCTTTTCTTCTGTGTCAGACATAAACCAATATTGGCGCAGTTCATCACCGACTAATTCGAAGCCATAGCGCAGCCAGCCAATCAGTGGATAGTTATGCGGGATAGCGTGGGTGTGCTGAATCAAAGAATCATGTACCAGTAACAACCGAGAGTGGTGGCCAGAATAGTGACACTAACAATAGCGTGTTTGTGGTGTGTTAAATCTCTAATGCCAACAGCGACGAAGGCACCGACGATGGTGAAGGCTATGGCAGATGGTTGACCACCTAAGCTCCAGCCTGTGAGCCCACCAACGAGGGCTAAAAACGCTGTAAAAATTACCCATAACATGTTAGTTCCCGTGATCGGCGCCTATTTCTAGGCGCACATAAAGGTGTTGTAAAAAATAGAAATTTAGTTGCTTGTACCACAGCGAATGCTCAGCCACTTGCTTGTTTCATGCTTCTGGCAGAGCCAAGCAACAGTGCTGTCTGAGGCTTTTTGCCGGTTTCCTCGGAGACAAGACTCTTCTCCGCAGGCCCAGCCTTCTTGCATTAGGTCGTTGATGCGGCTGCGGGCGACAAGTTTGGCTTGCTCTACTGTGTGCGCGACAATGGCTGTTTCTGATGAGCAAACCTTAGTGCGCTCGCGGAGAAAGAACGGACCATTGTCAGAAAGTATCTGCCCAGCTAGGCTGCCTGTCTGCTTTTGTATAAGACTACGAGCCTTGTGTAGGTGCTTTTGGGCTGAGCATTGCCAGGTTTTCTGCAGCTTTTTCTTTGAACTCTTGCGCTCTGTGAATTCTTGAAAGAGTTTCCAGTTAATGCCAAGACCTAAGCCGGTGGGGCGCAGCACAACTACGTCGTCGTAATTGCTTGCTATCTCGAATACTTCCAAGAATCCAGAGAGCAGAGCAAGACGGCCATATAGTCTTGACCCGTCTGATACAGAGGCGACTTCGCCAGCAATGGTGAGGCCCGCTCCGCCAGCTGGAGTGATGCGACTGGTGTAGATGTAGTTGCTCAAGTGCACTTCTATGCAGCCTGGATAGAGTGATTCGATTACACTAATGCGCTCTGGATTGATAGCAAAGCTTGTGTGCACGTTGAACGCGGCACTGTCATAGTACTTTTTCATGGTAGTCTCCGAGCAAAGTTTGATAGGTTAGATTTTTCGTGTAAGTAGCAGCGCTCCTAAAAGAGAGCCTCCGCTGACGCAGAGTGACCAGGCTCCAGTCAGGGGCAAGGCTAATTCTTTTGCTACGCTTATAAGTTCAATGCCGAATATTGACGAAATTGTCGTCAATACCATAGCGCCAAGGCAAATCTGAATGCGCTCGAGAGTAAGACTCCAGGTCATTATTAGAGCCAAGATGCCGGTCCAGCCAAAGAATAATGCTAGTGGCACATTCTCATCAGTGTCCGGTGAGTCAATTTTTCCAATAACAATTGCGAGCGCAACACCAGCAAGAAACAAGCTGGCTCCTAGCACAGTTAAGGCCTTGTTGCTGTTTACGATCTTCGTGATCATAACGATTCTCCGAGTAAATATTGGTTAGTCCTGCGCTAAACTCATCGGTGAGATTAGCGACAGGACAATATAAAAGTCATCACTTCCAGTGATGAGTAGATTTGATTTCTTTGTCAGATTGCAGTGAGAATTTCCGCTGTTCTATTGGCTAGATGCGTTAAGTCTCAAAGCAGGGAGGATGATTTCTTTAACGCCTTCATACTGTTTGGTGATCAAATAGGCAGCAGCAGACTCATTTGTACTGACTGAAATCACCTTGTGTATTTTCTTGCCGACAAAGTGTATTGCTGTGGCTTCGTCAATGGCGTAGCCATTGGCAAGTTCTTGTGATTCGACCATGGCGTGGTAGGCAAGATTTTGATATTAGGACCTACCCAGGCGACTGTGACTCTTCGAATAACCGAAATAAACAATTAGGCCAAGCAGCATCCAGCCGATAAAACGTATCCAGGTGGTGCTAGGCATGGTGCACATTAGCATAAAGCTCATTAATGCGCCCATAACTGGGACGAAAGGATAGCCTGGACAGCGGAAGCCCCGATGCTGTTCAGGTTCTTTGTGACGCAGCACTATTACTCCAACGCAGACGATGATGAAAGCAAATAGTGTGCCAATACTTGTTAGTTGTGAGAGTTCATCGATTGGCAGTAAGCCAGCCGTGACCGCTACGAAAATACCGCACACCACAATTGACCATGTCGGCGTTTGATACTTGTGCGACAGTGTACTGAAGATTGGCGTTAACAGGCCATCCTTGCTCATGCGCATGATGATGCGCGACTGGGCAAATAGGGTGACAATTAAGACCGAGGTGAGGCCGGCTACTATACCGACCGAAATCAGTGGGCTGGCCCAGGCATAACCGATATGGTTAAGCACCTTGACCATGGGCGCGCCTTCGCCTTCACCACCAAGGGCCGTGTAAGACATGGCTCCGGTCATTATTGCCGCCACCAGTAGATAGAGAATGGTGCAGACAACAAGTGAACCAATTACACCTTTGGGTACGTCTTTTTGTGGATCCTTGCACTCCTCAGCCATGGTTGTCACCGCGTCAAAGCCGATAAAGGCAAAGAAGACCACACCAGCACCAGTGAGTACGCCTGACCAGCCAAAAGGCAAGAATGGTATGTAGTTGCCAGGGTCGATGTGGAAGGCGCCAACGGCGATGAAGAATAAGACGATGGCGAGTTTGACGATTACAAAGATCGAGGTCATGCGAACTGTGTGCTTAACCCCCTTGATTAACCAGTAGTTGAGAAATACGATAATCAAAATGGCCGGTAAGTTGATGCTGTTAGACGATGCCGTTGCAAAATGGTTTGGCAGAGTGACGCCGAAGCCGAGCAGTAGGCTCTGAAAGTAATCGCTCCAGCCTGATGCCACAGTGCTGGCGCCTACTGCATATTCGAGCAATAAGTCCCAGCCGATGATCCAGGCGAAGATTTCACCAAGTGTGGCGTAGGCATAGGTATATGCGCTTCCGGCCACAGGAATCATCGAGGCAAACTCGGCATAGGCAAAGCTGACAAAGCCACAAGCCAGGCTGGCAAGCACGAAGGAAATGATGATACCGGGACCAGCATTGGCATGTGCGGCTGCGCCGATCAAGACAAAAATGCCGGTGCCGATAATGGCTGCCACCCCGGCGCTAAGAATATCGCGCGAGGTCAGTACACGGTTGAGGCGGTGGCCATCGGCGTGTTCTGTGTCGCCTTGGGCTTTGATTGATTCTAGTGTTTTGCGCCGCAGTAAATTAGCGAATATTTTTTCCATATTCAGGCCTTGGTTCGTTTAGTTGAAGGAAAGAGGCAGAGCATATCTCTGCCTCTGCGGATTGTCGTTAGGCCTTTGGGGCAGCTGTAAGTAGCTGTTGCAGCCGTTCCAGACGGTCTGCTAGTGTGCCGTAGAGATTTTGGTAGTCTTGTAAGCTCAATCTGATTACTTCGAAGGCTTCTTCTGCTCCATAGACTTCAGGAATCGACACGACTGGCTTCTTACTTTTACTCTCACTGGCAAAACTGCGCTTATAGCTTAAAAAGTAGTGTTCAAGCCGTTTTATAACAGCTTCTGGCAGCTGGCTAATGTCCTCTATCTTGCCAAAGGTTAGGTCGTCTTTGAGCACGGCAATGATTTTGTCATCGGCTTGTTTGTTGTCAATCATGCGCAGTCCACCAATCGGACGAGCTGTAACAAACAAGTCACCATGACTAAAGACCGAATCGGTGATAACACAGATGTCTAGCGGGTCGCCGTCACCAACGATGCCCCGGCGTTTCGTGCGTTTGGAGCAGCGCTCAGCAACAAGTTCACCGCAGTAGGTTTGGGGAATAAAGCCATACAGATTGGGGCAGCTTGATGAGTACAGCAGGGGGCGGTCCACGTGCAGGTGACCAGTGGCTTTGTCTAGTTCCAGTTTCATTCTGTCTGCTGGAACCATTTCTATAAATGCCTTGATCATGCCAGTACCGACCACATTTGGTGATACTCCATGCCAAGGGTGAGATTTTGGCAGCATAGCTAAGAGCTGCACGAATTCATGCGATACCATTTGGTACCTCCTAGGGTTTATCCCGATTGATGTTTCATGGCTTAATTACTAGTTAGTCTTTTAGTTTGGCAATTGCCGCAGCTAGCTGGATATCGTTTGTTTCGTTTGGTGGCACTGGCACTGAAATGTCGGGGGCGATGCCCTGTTCATGAACTTCGTTGCCGTTTGGTGTCAGGTACTTCAGTGCCGTTACGCTCATTAATCCGCCAATAGGACCTGGTTGAGTCTTATAACCAACACCTTTGCCAAAGGTTGTGACACCAATAACAGTGCCGCGTTTGTTGTCTTTGAGGGCCGAAATTGTAATTTCTGCCGCACTAGCAGAAGAGCCGTTGGCCAGGATTATCAGGGGCAGTTTGCGCAAAATTTGCACAGTACCGCTGTTGATGGTTTTGCCTTTGGCAACAATTTGATCTGCTTTTGCTACAGCTATCGGCTTTGTTGGGCTGCCACGCACTATAGATTGAGTAACAATTTGGCTTTCATCTAAGAACAGAGACGAAAATTTGGTTGCCGCTGGTAGTTCTCCACCTAGATTGTTTCTTAGGTCGAGCACCATACCTTTGGTTTGGCCACCGTCTTGATTCGATAGGTCTTGAAATTTGTCGATGAAGTCGTTGATATAGGCTTCACTGGCAAAGGAAGGCATGCGGATATAGATAATATGGCCCGGTAACAGCTTCGCTTCGACTACTGGCTTGGGTACGGCCGTTAGGGTCAGCTCTACTTCGTACTGACTGCCATCAGTGGCCGAGGTGGCGTTGACTAGAAGTTTGTCACCGCTCTTGCCCCGCAGCAAGCCATCGACTTGCTCGCGCTGAAGACCGTCAAGTGCGACTTTGTTGAGGCAATTGATAATATCTCGCTCTCTTAGAGCGTTACCGTAGGCGGCGCTGCCATAGTGGATGACGTCGAGCTTGTAGTGGCTTCCGTGGCGATAGAGCATGAGCCCGCCAATCACTTGACCTTGCTTTTGAATTGCCGCTTGATCGCGCATTTCTTGAGTAGAGACAAAGTTAGTCCATTTGTCACCGCTGGCTTCAGCTAACAGTTTGAGTGCTAGTTGAATGTCGTTAATTGTGCCTACTTTGGTGTCGTAGGTGTGTTCCATGTTTTGCCAGTTTTTCAGGCGGGTGGGGTCGTAGTATTGATCGCGAATGAACTCCCACATGCTGTGATACATGATTTGGTAGCCTTCGGAGGGGGCTTCGCCAGAGAAAGCTGGAGCGGTATAGGTGGGGGCGCCTGCTGTGCAACTAGCTGGCTGAGCGTTGGTTTGTGATGCCAGACAAAGGCCTAGAACTAGTGCGGCAGCAAAATGTAGACGACGTGTTTTGGGCATGGTTGTCTCCGTAATGTTGTGAATGGTGTTTTGATTAGGTTGTGTAATAGTGGTTAGTTGTCGTATTCGTCGTTGATTTCGCCGACCAGGCGCTCAAGCAAGTCTTCTAAGGTGATGATGCCGACTGAAACTTTAGTTTCTGGGTCATCTATCACTAGAGCCATGGGCATGCGACGAATTAAGAACCAGCGCAAGAGGCTGCTTGCTCTCATTCCGGCGGTAACTCTCAAGATTGAGCGTTGATGCTCTGCCAGCTTAAAGTCGTGGGCTAAACTTCCCAATTTGGCTTCTAGTGGCAGACTATTGATTTTCGTCTCAACTACGCCTAACAGATCTTTGGTTGAAAGCAAGCCAACAATTTTTGTTCGTTCTCCGGCGTAAATCGGCAATCGACTGTGTTTGGAGTCATTGGCTAATTCCAGCACGGCTTTGAATGAGGTGTTTTGTTCTACCATGTCGACTTTGTCGAGCGGAATCATAAGTTCGCCGACCGTTAAATCTTGCAGGTCCAGAGCCTTTTGCAAGACTTCTGTAACTGTGTGATCCAACTCACCGGCCTCCAGGCTGCCGTCAATAATCATTGACAGTTCATCTGCCGAATGGACAGGTTCATGGTTTGCTGTTTTAGTTACGCCAATAGCTCGCAGAACAAATTTGGCCAGGCGTGTGAAAATCCAGATCAGGGGAAATGTTAGCTGACGATAAAGCAAGAATGGCCGCGAGAAGAGTAGCAGTAGACGTTCCGGAAAGCGCAGGGCGATACCCTTGGGCACTTGTTCTCCGAGCACGACGTGCAGCAGAGATAAGAAGATGAATGAGAGAGCTAAGGCAAGGCCCGAAAAGAAAGATGGTTGTGCGAACGAGAGGTCAATCTCTGCTGGTAGTAGCAAGGCTGCTCTGCTTAGCAGTTCGTGGATAGCCGGTTCGCCAATCCAACCTAGTACCAAGCTGGCCAGTGTTATGCCAACTTGCGCACCAGATATAGTTTCATCCATGTCGTGCTGCAATCGGCTTACTGTTCTGGCTGAGCCTATGCCATTGTCAATTAACTCTTGCACCCGACTGCGCCGCATAGATACCAGGGCGAATTCAAAGGCGACAAAGAGACCGTTAATTGCCACGGCTAGAACAAGAAAGAGCAGGTAAAGAAGTAGAGTGTTAGTACTCATAAGATCCTATGCGAGATATCAGAAAAAGAGGCAGTCGGTTAACTGCCCGTGTCTATGCCAGGCAGGTCGCTATTATTTGTCACTACCGCTGAAGAGCGTGAACAGAAGGCCAATAGCGCCAGTAGTTAAAACTACAGTTGTGCCAGCGGCTGCTACAGAACCATAGCTTGAGACCGCAATAGTGGTTACAACCAAGGCGACGCCTATCTTAATTGGCACCATGAATGTAATGCTGCCGGCGGCAGTGAGTGTTTGGGTTATGAGCCTTGTTGTTATGAAGGCTCGTTTGTTTTGCTGTGTTCTGGATTTTCTTTGTCTTTGGTTTTCTTAAAGACGTCTTTTAGTGAAAGGCCATACTCTGGACCTACTTTGCCGTTTTTGATGGCGCGCCAGGCTACTGCTAAGGTAAGAACGGCCACGACGATTACTAAAGCTATTGCTGGATCTAAATTTGCAAACATGAGTCTTCCTCCGCTACCTGTTACCAGTGAACGACGATGTTGATACCTTCGACGGTGTAAGAGTCGCGCTGATCACCTTCTTGCCGGCTCCAATATTCGAATGTTGGATTGAATTTGGTACACGCCTCCCAGACAACTTTTGCCACAGGTCCAAGCCATGCCGGTGTGATTTGTGCCAGCGGCGCATGGCTTGGCCTTTCGAAGTCGACTCCAGCTTTGAGCGACATGACTATGGCCCAACTTTTGCCAGAACTAGCTTGAGCTGTGGCCCGTTCTTTTAGTTGCTTTAGAATCGAGGCAGCTTTGTCAGCTATGGCAGACTGAGCAGACTCTATACTTTGGCGAATAGCACTAATGGTGGTGTCATCGTTGAGTGTAATTAGTTTAGCCAGCAAGTCATCGATGTTACTCCAGTGCAAGACTATGTTGAAGCCATCAACGGCGTATCCATCCCGTTGATCGCCTTCATAGCGGCTCCAATATTCAAGAGTGGGCTCGAAGACTTGGCATTTTGCATAAACTAGGGCAGCAGTGCCTATTAGCTGTTCTGGGCGCAGTATTCTGCCTTTGCTTTCGTAGTCAGTGCCATTTTTAAGGCTCATGGCCACACTGAACTGTCGTCCAGCAGCAACATCTGTTTTTAGTTGCTGCATGGCATTGCCAAAGATTTGTTCGTTCCGTTCTGCCAGCTGACGTTGGGCTGAACTAATAGCTTCTGCTGTTATTTTTTGTAAATCAGAGACTGTGAATGTAAGCATTAGATTGCTTCTCCTTGAGTGCCAATGGGTGCATCGAGTGGAATCGGGCGGTCTTGATCGTCTACTGATACGAAAACTACTTCTCCTTCGGTTACGGCTATGGTTTCGCCGTGACGTTCAGCTTCTACTTTGACTCTGATGGTGACCGAGGTGCGACCAATTTTGACGACATCGGTCCAGAAAGTGAGTATGTCTCCCACTTTTACTGGTTGTTTGAAAGCTACTTCTTTCATGCAGACAGTGACGGTGCGGTGCTGCGTAACAGCACGGGTGGCAACGCTAGCGGCAATGTCGATGTTAGAGAGAATAACGCCTCCGAAAATGCTGCCCCAAGGGTTTGTGTCTTTGGGGAACATCACAAGACGGATGGCCGGACATTTGTGTGTGCAGTCCATTTTAGATCTCCTGTTTTCCAGGTTGTTAGAAATGGTTTTTTGGACCAAAGAAAAGACCCTCTGAATGCTTTTCACTCAGAGGGTCGCGAGAGATTTTTGTTAACCAATTAACACCAGAGGTCGATGTTTATTATTCGGTTCTGCCGTTTCTAGAATTTTGCGCACTAGCACCCCAGTTTCACCATCACCAAAGAGCAAAAAGGTAAATGCTGTGAGGAAGGGGCCGTCTTCAGACCAGCCAATATGAGCAGCCGCGCGTGTGTCACATTCGCTTTGAATATGCAACAAGATTGCAGCAATGGCGTTGGCTACGGATGGGCTTTTGCAGCGCAGAATGCGGTGATCACCGTGGTTACCTTTGTGAATAGTACCCTCCACTTCAAGTACTTCGTCCACAAATTCTGAGGCGTCTTCGATGGTGACCTCCAAGAAGACGAGCTGGTCGTGGTCTCCGATGTTGTGTCTGTCTCGTACTTCATTTCCCCTGATTGTGTAAGCTGTGCCACCAAACTTATGAGCGACGATGTGGATGATGCCTTTTTGATTTTGTGCTTTGGCTTCTGTCAAGAACAGCTTGGCATTTTCATCGAGCTCTACAGCTTTGACGCGTAGCTCCAGAACACGCATTACTCTAGATATCAGCGATGTGGCGAGCACCATGAGAATGAAGAAGGCGGCGATTTTGGGACCATCTGGATGACCAATCATGTTGACGCAGGTGGTATAGAGAAAAACCAGAGCTGTTAAGCCAAATGCTAGGGCTTGCCATTTGTGCTTTTTCCATGAACACCAGGTTGCTGAGATCGAGGCAGAGGTGATAAGCACCAGTACTCCCGTTGCGTAGGCGCCGCCTTGGGCCATAACATCGGCCTTAAAAATGACGGTGACAAGCACAGCAATCGCAGTAAAGACGATAATCACCGGGCGGGAAGCTCTGGCCCATGAAGGCACCATGCCATATCTAGGCAGATAGTGAGTAACCAGATTAATCAGTCCGGTCATGGCAGAAGCACCAGCAAACCAGAGAATGGCAATGGTAACGGTATCGAATATAGTGCCGAAACCGTGGCCTAGCAGGTTGTGACCTAAGACGCTAAGGGCGCGACCTTCTGCGCTACCCCCAGGCATCATTTCTTTGGCCGGAATTAGCAAGGTCGTGGCCACGCTGCTTAAAATCAGAAAGATGCTCATGATTATTGCTGCGGCAGCCAGAAGCTTTTTGGCGTTGCGAATTCTTCCCAGGGGGTGGTGGTGATTGTCGTTTTGATCGCCTCTGACGAGGGGTATAACTTGTACTCCTGTTTCAAACCCTGAAAGGCCTAGAGCCAGTAAGGGGAAGACCGTGAGACAAGCGAAGAGTATGGCTGACCAGGAGTAGTTATAGTCTCCCAGGAGACGCTGCCACCAGCCGCTTATGAGCTCAGGGTGAAGGTATACTTGATAGAGGCCTGCCGCTACGACGATGGCACTGAGTGACAAGAAAGCCACTACAAGTAGAACAGCAATGCCAATTACTTCGCGTAGGCCTTTGAGAAACAAAGCCCCTAAGAGCAGGATCATTATCAAAGCTACAGCTAAGCGATTCTGGGCGAATTGATCCAGGGCAGCGTAGGCCAATAGAGCGAGGCAGCCGATGACAATTAGTTGCCGAGACCGGTCAGCTATCAGGTATGCTAGTGCGGCTACCACGGCAGTAATGACATATCCTTGCACTGTTATTGCCTTGTGCATTTCGTGATTTTCGACGAAATGGGCAGCTCCATCAGAGGCGGAGAGGGTGATTGTGATCAGGTAGGCGCAGGCGGCAAAACCCAGTAGAACCAAGACGCAGAGTTTTGCTGACCAGCCTGGTAAGCGACTTTCTAGCATGCTGATACTGCCCTGCCCGTGTGGGCTCTCGTTAGCTACGGTGAAGTACACAGGCAGTGCGGCAAACAGAGTAACCAGGGCCAAAACAATCGTTGCCAGCGGGGCTAGTGCTCCAGCTGCGGCAAAAGCAATGGTGGGTTGATAACAGAGGGTTGAGAAGTAATCTACCCCGGTGAGGCAAACGACTCTCCACCATGGGGCTGTGTGTTCTACCTGGTGCTCTTCCTTGTCGCTCCCGGCCATAAACCATTTTTGTACATGTCTCGTTTTAGTCATTGTGCATTTCCATTTAGTGCCGCTTCAGTGCAGCGCTTAAAAATTGCTATCGCTTACAGCGTTGTAGCGATAACGTGTCTAGGCCGCCTTGTGTCTGACAATGTCACTGAGAGCGAGACCCCGTGCCATGCCTTCAACCCATTCGGTGAGAAACGATAAGAGCGGTATTTGCGCTCTCAAGGCGTAGTTGGTTGCGTCCAGAATCGTTGTGCGACCTTGTTGTTGCGAATTTGGCACTTCTAGACTGAGAAAATCAGAGATGATTTTCACCAGTGCTATGGTGTCGAGTAATGGCAATTTGGCTTCATCTCCGCTGTGAGCGTCAATCATAAAGACTGTGAGGGCTAGCTCTAGACCAAGCTCGGTCATTGCTTTTACCTCAGCCGGGTTGTTGATGTTGGCGCCGGCTAGTAGGGCAATCATGGCGGTTTTCTCTCCGCTATGGGCTTGAGCTAGACCGGTTAGGGCAAAGATGAGCCCGTTTGGACTGTCTTCAATGTGCTGCTCCGGTTGATTGATGTTTTCTATGGCTTGGGCCGCTCGATACAAGGCTTTCATGTAATGACGGTCAGCTGTTAAAACCATTTGTTCGGGGCGCAGGAAAGTGACTTCGGCAGTTAGGCTCGTTTCGCTATAACTAGTAACTTTTCCGCCATAGGCCAGGTAGCTGCGGCATAGAACATAGAGGGCAAAAGCCGGGTCTAGTTCATCGTCAAAAGCTACGATGCGGTCATGGTCTAAATATTCAATGCGGTGGATGCTCATAAAACCTCCTGAGGGGGTCAAAGTTTTTGAATAGTGAAAGTTGGTAGTGCGGCAATATCTTCATTAGCTACGCGCTAATGAAAAATGCTGCGGAGTGGCGGGTGTAGATAAGAAGTGTTGTAATGCCAAGAAAAAGAAGTGTGATAGAGATCTTGATATTGGCTTGATCAATTAGCCCTTGGCAAGTGGATCTGATTACATATTTTTTTCCACCCACTAGCCTATGTCGCTCGGTTGTTAGTGTCTCTCTGGCTCGGTTGGTAAGTGGTCTTTTGTCTGTGATTTCCGTTGATTGCGCTGCGCTAATTGGTGCGCATAAGCCCTTTCAGACGAGCAGAAAACAGGCCGCTTTGTGCTTTGGTTGATGAGTCAATTTAATCTAAGATAGGCGGCCTTCCGTAATTGCAATTCATAAAGGCCATAGCGCCCTTGCCAAGTGAGTAGGCGGTCTTGCAGTATTAGTGAATCTATTCCATCTAATTTTCAACTCCGCTATCCAGCAAGAAGGTTTCTTCCATAAGTCCCGCGCACATCTAGCAAGCAATCACTCAATGCCTTTGGTAGTAGGTGTTTCGCATGCTTCTGTTCGCACATTTCTGTTAGCGCCAATTGACTAACACAAACAACCATTGCGGAGAATACCAATGGCAGCAACAACTGAAGCTGTTTCAGCTTCTTCCCCCTCCTCTGCATGGCAAAATTTTCCGGCAGTCTTGCCAGAAGGTTTCGACTATACAGATTTTGATGTGCATGACTACATGCAGACTAGTGGTTTTAACGCCGCTGTCGATCAAGCTTTCGCCCCACTTTTTGCCGAAATCGAAGAGCAGGCTCAGTTGGTTAGAGCTCGTCTCGAAGCGCTTTGGCTCTCCTTTGGTTAATCAAGTTTAGGAGTAATGAACTATGTCTGAATCTCAATCACAACCTACATTGATTCACCGCAGTGGTCTTGAAGCACAGTATGGTAAGTATGCTGTCGTTTCAGTGTCGGCTGCTGCTGAACAATATTCGCAATTACTTGCCCTTGGTGAAACCATCGCTGAAGAGTATGGTATTGCTCCAGCCATGGTACAGCTAACTCCACTTGCGGCGGAACCAGTAGCAACCATTCGCTATTTGATTACCGTCACCAAGAGTACCGGCAAGCGCTAAAGCTTACCTCGCCAGATATATAAGACACGATCTTTTCAATAGTGGAGGTTCTTACAAAGAACCTCCATTTCATTCGCCAACTATTGCCCAAAAGGCAAAGAGGACTCACATATGCTGATGCCCATTACCGCCCTGCTTCCCTTCGTTTTGCTGATGCCAGTGATCTTAGGCATGATCATGGTCAGCCACAATATCTACAAATTTTTCGGTAGCCATCCTGAGCTTGGATTTTCCAGCGAAAGTAAGGCAATTGCCATTGCTGTTTTTATCTTCATTATTTCTGGAGTCATAGTCGCAATGCCTTTCTTGGGTATGGGCGGCTTGGTTGAAGTTTTGGCATTGCTTATCACTTTTGCCTACTTTGTGGTGGCGCTGTACTATCTCAAAAAATGGGTGATGCAGGCTATTTATACCACTCATGATGAGTTGACTAAATGTGCTTCGGCGATCACGGCTGTGAGCTTTCAGAAATCTGTTATGGGTTTAACTGCCCTGCTTTTGGCTTCTGGCAAGCGCACGGAACTGCTCAGTGATGAGCAGAAAGAAGAAATTGTAGAGCGTATCAAGCATGCCAGAGCTTTTGATCATCTACCTACTGATGCTCTGGTTGGTTATTTCAATACTTATCTTGGTGATATTGAACATCCAGTTTGCATGTATGCCTGGGAAAGTACCTTAAATAGAGTCAAACAACTGTCTGCCGATAGCTATCAGACTGATATCGCCATGCGTTTGGCAGTGTCAATTGTTGGCGGCAGAAGAGGCCGAAATATAGACCACACTCGCCTGCAACTGGTGGCTGATGGTCTAGGCCTCGACTCAAGCAAGTACGCGCACTAAATTCTGTCTGCCCTAAACGAAGTTAGGGCAGGCTTTTTCAAGTAAAAACAACGGAGTACAAGCCCTATGAAAATTCTTTTGATCAATAGAAATAATCAGCTATTAGTGCGACTATCGCAAGTTTTGATAGCTTCTGGCCATAAAGTTACCCTGGCTATTTCGGTTAATGAGGCCCATGAAAATCTAGGTATGTCGTTTTTGCCCCCTGGAGAAGATTGCTATACCTCGGGCTCCTTTGACTATTTCGATCTAATTATTTGTCCAACTTATGATGTTCATACCTACTGCGGGCGCGAGAGTAATCTCTACCAGATTCTCAATGGTGCTGCAGATCGAAGTCGTGCTGCCTGTGGTATCGCTTCAAAGAAAGAGGAAATTGAGGCGATGAAACTGCATGGATTTAGTAGTTTCGTTTCAATGGCTGCTCTAAAAGCCCTGACAGCGAGTGATGTTGAGCCATTACTGGCTCGTCTGGTGGCTGATGCGCGTAGTTCTATTAGTAGTTATTCAGATCGAGATGAAGTGGTGCGCCGAAGAGAGTTCCAAGAACAACAAAGGCGCATGAACCAGGCCCGCAATACGCTTGTGACAGCGGCTTTCGCCGTGCCGGAGTATATGCAGACTGCCGAGCAAAGAACCCTAATTGCTGAATATCAGGCCGAGCGACGCGATAGCTATCGTGCCTGTTACTAAGTTCAGCAACAACACCACCAACAACAAACAAATTACAGGTATTCCAATGGAAACACCAAAAACGAGCGTTTTTCAGTTCATCCTCAACATCATATTCTTCATTCCAGTCACCCTAAAAATTAGTGGAGAGTGGCTATGTAAACGCGCCTATAGCACTGGCTCTTGGACAAGGACGATACCGGTGGCATTGATTGGTGCCGTTCTTGCCGTCCTGGCTGCCTGGCAGACAGCTGATTGGCTAGCATTTAGCTATGGATTAGGCAGTGCCACCTGGTTACTGATTTTCTTGGTGGTAACAACCCTTACCTACACCCATGTCTGGTCAAGCTTGTACTACTTTGTCTTGCGTCATGTCTGGGATTTGTGGGAAAAGCTTTGGCGCTCCTATGAAAAGCTTTGGAAAAACGCTTTGCTACCAGCGCTAGAGCAGATTGTCGCCATGGTACAGCGGGCTCCAGGAGCAATGGCACTGTGGAGTCAACTGCAAAATCAATATGGTGGCCGTTCTAAAGGCATTCGCTTTATTGAAACAGTACTCTATATTGCCCTCTTTGCCGCGGTTTCATACTATGGCTATCTAACCTATGCTTGGGTTTTGACCCTGGGAATTAGCTTTGTCGGTTTGCAAGCCTTTGCTGCAGTCGCAGGTTTTATCCTGGCTCTGGCATTAGTCAGTCTTGTCAGCCCTTTATTCGACAGCAAAGCCTATCAGTCTATTGTTGCCTATGGCTTGTTAGGCTCTTGGGCTCTGGTTCAGTATGTGCCTTTTGTCGCTGCTCAATCAGAAGTGGTGAAAGTTGCTACTTTCGCCGCTTCTAGTTTGTTCGCTATTACCTACCTGGTGCCAGCGCTTGTCGTTGGCTTGCAGGGCGGTTTTATGAAGAGAGTATTGCACTATTGGAGCGAGTTACTTAATTCTTCTTATGGCGATGAAGAAGACAAAGACTACCAACGCTTTTACCAGCATTTACTCAATATTGGCTTGGCATTTGCCTTTGCCTGGGTTCTCTATAGCTTAAGCATTGCTACTGGTCTGGCACTTTGGTTGGCATGGTTGATTGCTGTAGTCTCTCTGGTTTATAGCTACACAGAAGGTTTCCAAAAACACTTTGGCCATTCGCAAGCCACCCGTGAAATGGCTCTCGCCACCATTTTGGTCGCCTCTTATGGCACTTACCATGCCGCACTGACAAATTCTGCTGCCCTTAACTTTGGCCTGTTGGTAGCAACTTTGCTTAGCACTGGGCTGGTGATTTATCCCATCTTTTACATTGTCGTTCGGGCAATTACTCGTCCCCTTTCAAGCTCTGTCGGCTATGCTTTAGAGAGGTTGCATGGTAGACTGTCAAGCAAAATTGTGGCTGCATTTGCGGTGTTGGCAGAAAAACGCAAAGAGGCTTTCAACGACAGATCTGATTTTGCCAAGCTCTTTGGCCATGTGCTCAACCTGGTGATTCTGGTGATTGCTCTGCTGCAAGCACTGCCTGTGGTGTCGGCCAAATTGACTAGCAACTTCTACGTCGATGCAATAATTATTGCCTTCGTCTCAATCAATGGCTTTGTTCTTTTGGGTCGTTTGTTTTCATACTATAGCGCCACTACTTTGGCCTCTGTAGGTGGTTTAGTCACCTTAGCCACCGTTGGTTACTATGTTAATGAATTGAGTGGCAGCTTAACTGCTGCGGCGTTGCTGGGTTTGAGCGCGGCTGGACTGGTAGGTGGAGTATTTGCACCGTTGTTGTACCTGCAATTCTCTAAATTGTTCACAGCCATTACCCCTACTCTGGCTCCAGTTTTCAATCAGGCCTTCGAAGCTTTGTGGACTGTCTACAAGGCGCTTTGGGCCAGTGTCGCTCGGCAGTTTCGCTTCTTGCTAGTTGTTTTGCAGCCTGTTTTGGCTGCCATCGCTCGCACCTGGCAAGTTGTCACTGCTCAGATTGCCCGGGTATTTGGGGCTTAGTCTCAGCTTGTAACCGTTTAAATGGCGAGGCAATCGGCCAACTGGCTGGTTGCCCGCTCTATTCCTTCAAAATTACTACAATTTTGCGCTCTTCACTAGTCACTTGGCTGATCTGGTATGAGCGCAATCTTTTAGTGATTACTCAAAACAAGAGGCACAATCATGAAAAATACCGTAGTTACTAAAGCAGAGATCGAGCAATTTCTTCCTTCTGTGGTCAGCCATTATGCTGAAACAAAAGTTCTCTCTGAATACGAGCGGGTGGCGTTTGCCAATTTCTTTCAGGCTTTTCTCGATAGAAATATTCTTTTGTTAGCCGGTTTGTTCAAAGTCTATGCCAAAGCACCGGAAGACTGTTTGTTGATTATGGCGGCATTTACTCAGGTATTTGGCAGCATAACCAACGACCACAGTAGCTACTACAGCTATGGTGAAGGTCTATTGCATATTCATGCTCGTACAAAAGACCCCAAAAGAAGACCTAACGTTAGGTCCACTGGTGAAGAGACGCACTCTCTGAATTTGTTTCTTGATGAGCGTGCCCCCACTGGATATAAGCATTGCCTCGATGACCGGCTTATGTCTGCTGGAGCTGGCAATGGCTATAGTGGTGCTGTAGCAGCGGCAGAAGCTTTAGATCAACTGGTGCGAGTGGTTGAAGAAGGCATTGCCTACCGCCTAGCCGATGGTAGAGAGGATCGCTTTGATACCTTCGATTTGAGTGAGAGTTCAGTCAGTCAGCATGTGCGCACTCGCCAATTCGTCAAAGACAAACGCGCTTTCGAAGCTGAGTTGGTACAGGCAAAGTCTTCACGAAATGCTCTCAGCTATCTTTGCTGGCGCTGGGAAAACAGAGCAAAGTTAAAGCGCTTTAGCCTCTAGTCGACAATCGATCAGTTTTCCTACCAGTCGTTTTCAATTACTTTGAGACATATACATGACAAAACGCTTCAAACTTTTGACCCCTATTGTTGGTGGCCTGGCTTGCAATGCTCGCTGCCCTTTCTGTGTGGCCGGCATGACTCCTGAGAACGGTGTCACCGCTAAGGCGCAAGCGCCAGACCTGAATGCTTTTGCTAAGGTCTGTGCTTTTGCTAAGGCCCACCAATGCGATAGCTTGTTGCTCACTTCAAAAGGTGAGCCTACTCTCTGGCCCGAGCAAGTTTTGCAGTACTTAAAAATTCAGCGCACCTTTGACTTTAAGTCGGTGGAATTGCAAACGAACGGCATTCCCATCGCCGATCGTAAAATTGTGACGAGCCAGCACCTGCGTCAGTGGCGTGAGTATGGCTTGAAATTGATTGCTATTTCGGTTGTGCATTATGATGCTGAGCGCAATAGGCAGACTTACCTGCCCCATCGTCAGGCATACATTGACTTGCCTGCGTTGATAGCCCACTTGCATAGTTTCGGCTATGCCGTGCGCTTAGCTGTAGTGATGTCGCGCGGACAAATTGACAGCTCCACAGAGTTGCAAAAAATGATGGATTTTGCTCGCCGCAATAGAGTGGAGCAGCTCACGATTCGTCCGGTTAACAAGCCTGACTCTAGTCGTGACGATGAAATTACTAGTTTCGTTGCCGCTAACTATTTACCCGATACTGCTAAAGCTGAAATTCAAGCATACCTTGAGACTGCCGGCACTTTAATAGAGCGTCTGCCCTGGGGTGGCAGTGTCTATAACGTTGGTGGCCAGAATGTCTGCTTAACCAACTCGCTGACTAAGGCCGATGAAAATGAAGATGTCGGCCGGCAGCTGATCTTTTTGCCTGATGGCCGGGTCAGTGATGATTGGCAGAAAGAAGGTGTGACGCTAGATGCCTTTGCCCAGGCCCAACAGAATCAATCAAATCAATAAACCGGAGCGACCATGAGAAAGTTTGAGGTAATTGCCTTCACGCCAATGAAGGCAGTTTATAGCTATCTATTTAGCGATACAAGAGCGGTTTTGAAGCGCGTTGCTCCCTTCCTCCATCCTGATCTGTTTCGCGTGTCCACCGAGGCCAGCGAGGCCGGTCAGATTCTTTCTAACTTGGTTACGCCGCCCCTAGAAGTTACCGCTACAGTTGAGGGCAAGCTTGATTTAGACATGATTCATCAGCCCATCATTGACCGGGTGGTTCAAGCTTACTCTCGGACCGTACCAGGTCTCGAGCACTTTGCTTTCAAGTACCCCGGTCATGGCAGCTCCGAGGGGATATTTCATCTGCTAGTGCGCTTGCGCTCTCAGGGTGTTGCTGCAATTCATGTGCTTAGGGGCGAGTATGAGGGCTATGGCGCTCAGGCTAAGAATATAGGCATGAGCTTGATTGAGCATGATTTTGACGCGGTAAGCCAAGCCCCTGAGTTGATAGAGCCCGGCTATTGGTTCATAAGTAACCCTTCTGCTCGTCAAGGCAATATATTGCCTTGCCATTTGATAAAAGGTCTGCTGGATGCTGGGCATCAGGTCATATTAGACCTCGCCTATGTTGGCTTGACTGGCGAGCATGTTTTTGATGTATCTCATCCCAATATTGCTGCCGTAGTAATTTCGTTTAGCAAGCCATACGGTGTTTTTCGTCTGCGTTTGGGTGGATTCATCTTTACTCGTGAAGAGCTGCCGACGTTTTATGGCAGTAAATGGTTTAAAGACTGTGAGCGCCTTTTACAAGCTCTGGCTCTGGCAGAAACAATTGGTCCCAATTACTTCTACTCGCGCTATAAGCCCGTGCAAGACGCTATTGTTGCTGCCTTGAACGCTAAGTTTGAATTGGGTCTAGTGGCGAGCGATGTCTTGTTATTGGCTGAGCTTAAGGGAGAAGATGCCGCGCTTCTGCCCTCTGAGAAAAGGGCAATGATTGCACCTTTTCGCCGAGGTGAAGACTATCGCTTCTGCCTCACCCCATATTTTGAAGAGGCAGAGGCCCAAGGTTTTGTGCCTGAGTTTTACGCTCGTACCCAAGGCTCTAACTTTGCTGTTCAGTCGGTTGATGAAAGTGGCGATAAGTGCAAGGAAGAAGACTTTCCTTGTCGTATTTGGTTGCGACAGCATTATGATGAGCTACCAGTGAATGAATGGGTAGCAGTCAACTTGGATGGGCTAGTGGACCATGACCCTGACCTCTTGAAGCTCGTAGACAAAGTGATTGACCACGGCCTGAGAGGGGTTGAGCTGACGTACACTTTTACTGCACCCACCGGACTAAGAGTGACCTGGTCGATTGCGGCTCAGTAGAGCTGCTTTCGCTTTTTCTTATTAGTCTTTCCTTTTAACTTCTAGGGTTTCAATTATGGACGCTCTTTTACTGGTATTGTTTTTCGGCAGTATTTTTGGCCTGGGCAGAATTCTCCCTTGCGACTGGGCTGGAACATTCACATCCCGCCGCACCGTCTTCGAGAGTTGGGCTGCTCAGTCTCGGCTATTCATTTTTGGTCTGCCGATTGTTCTTGCCCTTGGTATTTCTGTGTTAGGCCGCATTACTGAAAGTGGATCATCGGTCACACAGATGTTCGGCAGTGGCTTCATTGGCTTCATCATTTTCTCACTCTTCCTCAGTGGTTCTAGGGTGACTCATGTGCGACTTGGCATCAAAATGGCCTTCATTACCTGTGTCTTTGGTGTTATTTTTTCGCTGATTCTTCGCTAAGCTCTGATTTAAGTCACGGACAACTAAGAGTGGTTGTCAATCAAGTATTCGCTACCAGGGACGGTGGCATTTTATTGATTTAAATTCTAAAAAGTGGAGCACCCCAATGCGTCATTATTTCTTGATCTTTAAGATATTATATTGCATAGTACTATTCCGTAATTGAGGTAGCGGTTCTAGTTACCTCTTTTCGGTTTTGATTTGGTTTCCATGGAAACTTTTTTTCAGCAAAAGTTGGTATCCTCGAGGCTTGTTCTGGGGCGACACTCAAAGGTGTCGATTTCCGCGCTATAATCTGCTCGCAGTTAGCGATATCCAAGGTGACCCTTTATTATTTTGTCGTGCGTCCACGATCTACTGCTCGCAGGCTATGCTCATGAATTTGGCTCTATCCAATGATGCTCCCCGGCAAAATGGCTATCTAGATCTACAGATAATTTATCGAGGGGCTCGCCACGAGGTCTTTCGCGGTTGGCGAAAGCTTGACAATAAGAAAGTAGTGGTCAAGGCTCTACTCGACTCTAACCCTGTTGCTTCAGGTATTGCTGCTTTAGAGCGCGAATTCGAACTACTGAAATCACTTAATTTGAACGGTTCAATTCATATGCTTGCCCTTGACCGAGTTGGCAATAAGCTCGCTTTGATTGCAGAGGATGCTGGCCCTGTCAATCTAGAACAGTTTCTTAAACAAGGAACGCTTGAACTTTCACTCTTCTTTGAATTGGCAATTGCTTTAGCTGAGAGTGTTGAATCTATTCATAAGTCTGGTTTGATTCACCTAGACCTTTGTCCTGCCAACATTGTTCTCAATCACACTAGTCGACCAACGGCTGTCACCATTGTTGATTTTGGTGCGGCGATTGTCTCCGGCCCAAATTCAAGCCTAAAAACAGATTCAAATATAAACCCAAATCAGGCTGACTCTGTTGCCGCTCCGTCCTTGGAGGGAATGGCTTATCACTCACCGGAGCAGACTGGGCGCATGCAGCAACCAGTTGAACATTTGAGCGATCTCTATTCTCTTGGTGCCATCTTTTACGAGATGCTCACTGGTCAGCCGCCTTTTGTCTTTGATGACCCTTTAGAGCTAGTGCATGCTCATTTATCTTGTTCTCCACTGCCCCCTCATCAACTAAATAAGGCCGTGCCTGATTTGCTTTCGGCTGTAGTATTGAAGCTCTTAACAAAGAAGCCAGAAGATCGTTATCAGAGTGCTTATGGTTTAGCTCAAGATCTTTTGCGTTTGCGCCAGGGCTATGAATTAACTGCTCCCATCGGCAGCTTTGAATTGGGTTTAGACGATAGTCCTCACGGTCTAATTATACCTACTCGGCTTTATGGTCGTGAGCATGAAGTTAAGGCACTAGTAGCGGCTTTTAATCGCGTTAGTGAGCAAGGAGCGGCTGAGCTTTTGCTTGTTTCTGGTTACTCTGGTATTGGTAAGTCGACTTTGGTGCGCGAGCTATATAAACCATTAATTCAAGAACAAGGGTTTTTCCTTACTGGTAAGTTCGATCAGTTTCGTGCCAATGTTCCTTTCTCAACCACCACCCAAGCTTTCAAAGAGTTTATTCTTTTCCTTTTGACCAAGCCAGAAGACGTTGTGCAGTTCTGGAAGCAAGAGCTTGAGAGTGCATTAGGTGCCAATGGCGCTGTCATTGTTAATGTCATTCCTGAGCTAGCTTTACTGATTGGGCCACAGCCCCCTGTGGCGATTTTGCCAGCGGCCGATGAGCAGCTACGTTTTGACCTGACTTTTCGCAAATTTGTTGGTGTTTTTGCTAGGTCTGAGCATCCCTTGGTACTTTTTCTTGACGATCTTCAGTGGGCTGATGCTGCCAGTTTGCGTTTAATAAAGAATCTCATTGCCGAAGGCGAGAATACTTATTTGTTGATAATTGGTGCCTTTAGAGAAAATGAAGTAGGCTCAGACCACTTATTGACTGAGGTCGTCAATGAGTTGCAGTCCGCCGACATCACTGTAGAGAAGATTATGCTGCAGTCTCTCTCTGTTGCGATTACTAGGGCTTTTGTTGCTGATTCTTTGCAGTGCACTGAAGAAGAAGCAGCTTCTCTATCAAACTTAGTGTATGAAAAAACTCAAGGCAACCCATTTTTCATTATTCAGTTTTTGAAGATGCTTTATCTCGAGAAACTATTGCAGTTTAGTCAAACTAGTCATGTTTGGAAGTGGGATTTGGACCGGGTTGAAGCCCAAGAGTATGCGGACAATATTGTCGATTTACTCTTAGCTAAATTACTAAGGCTGCCACTTGAAACAAGAGACATACTAAAAATTGCTGCTTGTTTGGGTAACAATGGTGAACTAGAGACCTTAGCTATTTTGTGTCAGTGTTCTGAGCAAGATCTACTGGTGGCCCTCAAGCCCTCGATTGAGCAGGGGCTAGTATTGTGTCAGACCGGAAGTTATAAATTTCTCCATGACCGTGTACAGCAGGCTGCCTATTCGCTCATTGCGGAAGCGCAACGAAGTTTGGAGCACTTGCGTATCGGCCGACTGCTTTTGCTCAATTGGCCTGATTCCGTTGTTGAGGCAAGAGTTTTTGATATTGTCGATCATCTCAATTTAGGCAAAGACCTAATTGTTGAGCACAGCGAGAAGCTGCGCCTGTCTGCCCTGAATCTTATGGCTGGTACAAAAGCCAAAGCAAACACAGCCTATAATTCGGCCATTCAGTTTCTCGAAGAAGGTATCGCCTTACTTAATCAAGAATCTTGGCACAGTGATTACCAGCTTTCTTTCGATTTGCATTTTGAACGAGCTGAGTGTAACTGGATGTGCAGTAATTTTGACCAGTCAGTGCAACAGTTTACTGATTTACTCACACATAGTAAAACCAAGCTAGAAAAAGCAAAAATTTTCCGCATGGGTGTTGAACTCTATACTGGCAAAACTAATTTAGTGCGAGCCGTTTCTTGTGGTATTGATGGTCTTAGTTTATTTGGCATTGAGATGGTTGCTCACCCTTCACGTACTCAAGTCTTAGAACAGTATGAGCACTTGTGGCGGTTAATGGATGGCCGCGAGATTGAAGATTTACTTGACTTGCCATTGATGACTGATGAAGAAATTCGCTCTGCTCTAGATATATTGCAAGCATTGTTTGCTGCTGCTCTGTGTTCAGACCAAAACCTATTTCTTCTTTGTGCTTGTCACATGGTGACTCTAAGTTTGCAATATGGTAACTGTGATGCTTCAGCCATGGGCTATGGCTTCTTGGGTATGGGTCTAGGGCCAGTTTTTGGTAAATATGATCAAGCTTATCGCTTCGGTCAGCTAGCTAGTAATCTAGTTGAGAAACGCAGCCTCGATGCTTACAAGGCACGTATTCAGTTTATTGTTGGTGATACCATAAATTATTGGGTCAACCACCTTAGGACCGATTTAGACTATCTCTATTCTTGCTTTGAGACATGTTCTAAAAGTGGCGATATAACTTTTGCCGGCTATTGCTGCAATCATATTGTTGTTGATCAGCTAATTTTAGGCATGCCCCTTGCTCAAGTCTACGAACAGTCTAAGAAGTACATGGCCTACTGTCGCAGTGTCAAATTTGAAGCTCCAGCTGAAGTAATACTTGGAATACAGCAGCTCATTCAAAACATGCAGGGATTGACAGAGAACTTTTCTACTTTTGACGACATTAAGAGAGAGTCAGAGTCAGCCTTTAAGGAGGACGCTTATGAGTCATTCATGGATTCTTATACCCAGCCAGTAGTAACCTGCTGGTATTACATTATGAAATTACAGGCCCGCTTTTTATCTGCTGACTATGATCTGGCTGTTGCTGCGGCACTGAAGGCTAAACCGCTATTGTGGTCATCATTGGGCCATATTCAAGAACCCGAGTATTGGTACTACTATCCTCTCGCCCTAGCTGCTCACTATGCCGATGTCTCCGCTAGCGCGAAAGCTGATTTTATCGAGATCATTGTTGAACACGAGCAAAAGCTATGGCAATGGGCTCAAGCTTGTCCAGTTAATTTCAGCCACAAGCACAGTTTAGTAGCAGCTGAGCTTGCCCGTTTGCAGGGTGATGAGATGGCGGCTCAAAGACTTTATGAGCTAGCAATCAATGGTGCCCGAGACAATGGTTATGTGCAGAATGAAGCCATAGCAAATGAGCTGGCTGCTCGTTTCTATCGAGGTCTTGGTCTTAGTACCAGTGCTGATGCTCACTTGGCTAAAGCATATACAGCTTATGCTAGCTGGGGGGCTGAGGGTAAGCTAGCACAAATGAGAGGTCTTTATCCTCAGCTTGTTCAGCTTGATAAACTTCCTAGTTCTAGCCCTTCTCTCGATTTGATTACAGTACTAAAAGCCGCCCAGGCTATCTCTAAAGAAGTTGTCTTAGATAACCTACTCAAGACCCTGATGCGAGTTGTGGTTGAAGCTGCTGGTGCTCAAAGTGGTGTTCTTCTGCTTGCAGACGGAGACAAGTTAGTAGTGCGAGCTCATGGGTTTGTCACTGACACAGCTTACCGCACTAAGCCAGAGAGGCAGCGCATTGTTAGTGTTGTTATTGATGAGGTGGCGCTTAGTGATTATCACGAGCTGCCTGTTTCGGTGGTTAATTATGTGCGTCGCACGCAGCAAACAGTTGTTTTGCAAGACGCATCAAGAGAGGGAGTGTTTGGCAGCGACCCCTATTTGATTGAGAATGGTAGTCGCTCGGTTTTGTGCTTGCCCATTGTTAAACAAGGTAAGTTGGTTGGTATTCTCTATTTGGAGAATAACCTGGCACCGCATTTGTTTACAAGTGATCGCATAGACTTAATGCAGCTGCTCTCTACTCAGATTGTAACTTCCTTAGAGAACGGTCTACTTTTTGCCGGCATTCAGAAACTCAACCTAGAATTAGAGCAACGAGTGCAAGAGCGCACTGCTGAATTGGCCATAACCAATAGCACGTTAGAGCAGACCAATATTGAGTTAGCCCGTGCTAAAGAGGCGGCGGAGGCTGCTAGCCGAGCTAAAAGTGAGTTTGTCGCTAATGTCAGCCATGAGATTCGCACTCCGATGAATGCAGTAATTGGTATGAGTGATTTACTCAATTGTACGAGTCTAGATGCTGAACAGAGAGATATGGTCAAAGTCGTCCGTGGCTCAGGTGAGATTTTGCTTGGCTTGATTGACGACATACTTGATTATTCTAAAATCGAGGCAGGTAAGCTTGATCTTAATATGATCGACTTTGATCTGCGCACAGTGTTTGATGACTGCATTAATCTTTTGTCTGAGAAAGCCGGGCAAAAACAAATAGCATTGCAGACAACAATTGATCCTGCTATTCCCACCAAATTGCTTGGAGATCCTGATCGCTTGCGGCAAGTTCTGTTGAACTTGTTGAGCAATGCCATAAAGTTCACCGAAAAAGGACAAATAATCTTACGGGTTGCTGCTCTAAGTTCGGGGAGTAATCTGTCAGACAATTCAATTACATTGCATTTTAGTGTGGCCGATACCGGTATTGGTATGAATCAGGCCACTCTCAAGCAACTCTTTCAGCCCTTTACTCAAGCTGATGGCTCTTTCACCCGCAAGTACGGTGGCACTGGTCTAGGTCTTTCTATTTGTAAGCGCCTGGCTGAGTTAATGGGTGGTACCATCGGAGTTGAAAGTGAAGAAGGCAAAGGCTCAACTTTTTGGTTTAAGGCTATCTTGCAGCGCTCGCAGGCCACTGCTGTTTCTCGGCAGAAAAATAGTAGCACTATTTGGGGCGCAGGAGCTTTGGCTACCAATCTTAATAGGGTTGAGGCTAGGACGGTTCTAGTTGTTGAGGATAATCTTGTCAATCAGAGGCTCGCCCTCTTGCAGCTCAATGCTCTTGGCTATGAGGGTCAGGCCGTGAGCAATGGCGTTGCTGCACTGAGAGCCCTAGACCAGAACGAGTATGGATTGATCTTGATGGACTGTCAGATGCCCGTAATGGATGGTTTCGAGACCACCATTGAAATTCGCAAGGGCGAGGCCAGTCGCGCTCAGGGTAAGCGTGTGCCTATCGTGGCTATGACTGCTCAAGCTATGTCACAAGATCAGGAACAGTGTTTGGCTTGCGGCATGGATGCTTTTATCAGTAAACCAGTAACCGTAGATGTTCTAAGAACGATGCTTGCTCATTGGTTGCCTCAATCTCTTTCAACTGATCAATCTGCAGCTGCGCGCTTTGACGAACAAATTCCGGTAGAGTCAGTCGCAAATTCTTCTCAAACGGTATCTATTTCGAACGCTATTGGCCGTGCCACCAGCCAGTCTGTGAATTCTCGGAATGACAGTTATGTTCGAGCTATCGAGCAATATAATATTGGCCGAAAAGTTTTAAGCGAGCTTCTTGGTGAAGAGGCAGCAGCAGAGCTTTTTGAAAAGTTCATTGCTTCAGGTTTACTATTGATTGCGCGCGCTGGTGAGATGGCCGACGCTCGCAACCGTATCGCACTTAAGGCCATAGCGCATGAACTTAAAGGTATGTCTGCTTCACTCTATGCACATGATTTAGCTGCTTTGTGCGAAAAGCTAAACTATAGTTTGACTAATGAAGAGCCTAAATGGATTGAGTGCTTAGAGCTATATCGCTTGGTGCGGGACAACTTTGATACATATAAGTGTGTCTATGAGCAGCAGCGCTAGTGATTGCACCTTTGCATAATTTGGTTTGCTAGCCCAATTTGACAAGCAGCATCAACATACCTCGCTTTCAATACGCTTGTAGGTGGTTGCGGTGAGACACTTATGGCTATTGTTACTGACAGTATCACTGTGCATTTTCTTTTTATAGCAATAGTGATTTGTGCTCTAGACTGCGAATTGAAAAGATTGCTGTTAAGGGTTTTTAGTTCAGCTGATACAGCATTCGGAAAACTTTCCCTTTGGCAGCAAAACAGTGAACCAAAACGATCAATCTCAGAGTTCTCAGTCTCTGGAAAGTTATTACTTCGAAGGCGGGCAAGTGACCGATGGGCAGGAGAGCACGAGGCTGACTAGCGGCTATGCTTTTGAACTCACTGATAGTAGTAGCACAGCGCCACCACCACAGCTGATGGACGGTAAACTAAGGCCGCTAGATTTGGTTGGTGAGAACTATGAGATTATTTCGCTACTAGGTGTGGGCGGAATGGGATATGTCTACCGTGTGCGCCACCGTATTTTGCAGAAGCTCTTTGCTATGAAAACGCTTAACTCTCAGCAGGTGACAGAAATTGCCTGGCGTAGGTTGCAAGTAGAAGCTCAGGCGATTGCTAGGATCAATCACCCTAATATTGTTGGTATTCATAATTTGGGACTGCATGAAGATCGATTGCCTTACTATGTTATGGACCTATTGGACGGAGAGGCGTTGGCAGACCGTTTGAAGCGAGAGCATACACTGTCTTTAGCTCAAGCACTGCCTCTGTTTATTGAAGTTTGCTCAGGTCTTGCCTATGCTCACAAGAAAGGGATTATTCACCGTGACATTAAGCCGGGCAATATTATTCTGCTAAGGCAGCCAGATAGTGCTGGAGCAACTGTCAAAATTGTTGATTTTGGTATTGCCAAATTGTCTGGTGTTTGCGATCCCAATATTCAGCATCTGACTTCGATTGGAGAGGTCTTTGGCAGCCCATACTATATGAGCCCTGAACAGTGTATCGGTGGGCGCATTGATGCCCGTTCTGATATTTATTCGTTGGGCTGCACATTATTTGAAACACTGGTTGGTCATCCACCTTTTAAGGGAGCCAACCCGGTTAGAACTATGATTTTGCACCAGTCGCAGGAGCCGCCAACTTTAAGTACTGCTTCGGGTAAAAGCTTTCCGCACTCAATAGAACATGTTGTGGCAAGTTTATTGGCTAAAGCTCCGATGGATCGCTATCAAAGCCTTGAGAAAGTGGCCCACGATTTGCGCGCTATTGAGGCTGGTCGAGAATTAGAAAGAGCTGCTCTGTTCACGACCCAAAGGTTAGAGATTGAGCCAGAAGACAAACTAAAACGGCCGAATAAGCTGTTGCGAGGTGTTGGAGCAACCTCAGTGCTTTCGCTGTTGCTCTTCATTTCTTTAACAGTGATGCTGATACAAGTTCGGCCAAACAGTGCCACGATAAAGGATGTAGCAGAGCCGCCTACAGAGCATGTTGTGGCAAATCAGGACGCGGCTGGGTTAGAAAGTAGTATGGCCTTTGTTCCTAAGCTTTCTAGCGCCATTAGAGCCGACCTTAAGGCTGCGCCCAGTAGTAACATTGAAACCCAAGCGTTTAGCCGCCTTGTCAAAGATAGTGATGGTAAGGAAGTCAAAAGGTTTGACTTTCCGGCTGATGATTTTCTTGGGCGGATACATTTTTGTGGTGCCTCGGGCAAGCGTTATGGTGCTCAAGGCACTGTGATATTTCCTGTGGACGCTCCACTTCATCTTGATGCTTCGCCGCAACTAATGGCTCGTTTAGATTATTTCAAGCGCTTTCGGCCGAACGACTTGTATGGCGTCTGGTTGTTTCAACAAGCAATGCCTGAGCCGGCCAAGAGAGATTCAAGCAGCGAATTTTCTTTGCCAGAAAGTTATGATAGTGATATTGCCAAAGCTCTATTTTGTATGAAGCACCTATCGGGCTTGCGCAAGCTCGATCTGAGCTATTGCAGCAATGCCACAGATAGACAGATTGCCGCTATCGATCAACTCGCCGGTTTAACTGAACTGTCGGTTGGTCACACCCGCATTTCAGGCCAAGGCTTAGCTCAGCTCAAATGCCTTAAGCGACTGCGGGCTCTGGACTATTCTGATGGTACGCAGCTGTCGCTGCTATTAAAGGCCCTGGCAGGCTCGGCTGAGATGCGTAATTTGATGATCAGCAATTCTCATGGACAATCTCTTTCTGCTGAAGATTGTCGCTTGATTGCTACCTATAAGAATCTGGAACAGCTTGAGATCGCTGGTCTGAGTGTGAACGAGGAAGACCTGAAAGTTCTTGCCCGCTTGCCCAATCTCAAGTGCGTCCATGCAAAGGTCAGTAAATACTGATCAACTAATTGGCGCTCTAATGCCGGTCAGTACAACTTTGAGAGCGTTGCGCTGAAGTAGTTTCGACGGATATTCCGTCAGTTGTAATTGTTTGTGGCGGTGACCACCAGTGATCTTTTAGGTTCAGTTTCGCATAGACACTGGTGTCCCGCCAGGCTTCAATATCCATGGAGAGGCTTGGAAGAGAGGAGTTGAGATCTCGATTGTTTTCATTTTGTTTTTGAATAGCTTTAAGAGTCTGCAAGCTCTCTTCAAATGGCATTTCTCGAATCTTTTCTCGAATCAAGCAACCTTTGCCCTCTTCTGCTTCTTTCGTCAGTTTTGGAATTTCAATACTGTCCGTCTCTAATGCTTCGAATATTGTCTCCATATCACTTTAGGATGCAACAGTGTCAATTCTGTGGCAGCTCGCTGGGGTTTATACGTGTTTGCGTTGTTAGTCACTTTCTCTATCTGGTGTTTCATATGGTGCCATGAGGTTTTAGTCAGTTTGCTAGTGTCGTTGCTCAAACTTGCTGTGGCGGCGCTGTGGCTGAACTGTGGCCGTTCTGTGGCGAAAATAGTGCTTGCAAAAATGGTAAAGCGAATGTATTGTCATAGGGTGAGTTGCATCTGAATTCAATGCAATTGAATTCGAATCGAGTCAACAAAATTCAAAGTTCCACGGGGGTGGCAGAGTAAGCAGCTGAGGTCACTTGGCTGTTTTATTCTTTTCAGGAATCATTGAAGATAGTTTGTAGAGATTCCGCGAGTGCTACCATGCCGCAGTTCAATAGCCAATCTAATGATTCAACCAGAGGCCAAGAGCAACCTGATAATGCCTTGCCCGAAACTTCTCAGAAATTGTACCGTGAAGCAGAAATGATTAGCTTGGGTGTCGGTCGCGCGCTTCTAGATACAGTCAAGAAGCCCTTAGATAAGTTACCTGAATTGACCACTTCATTGGCAACAGGCGTGGCCTTTGGTGCTATCAGCCGCTTAGGCGCCCCCGGAAAGTTGGTTGCTGCTGGTGTTGGCACGGCCATGGCCACTAAGTTTGCCTACGATGAATTGACTGGCAAGCGCTGGAGTCAGTTTGGCGGTGCCTTGAAAGACACATGGCATTCTGGCGCCAATAGAGAGCGCAATATAGAGATAACAAAAAACAGCCTAGGTGCCTTTGTGGTTGATACAGGGGTGGGTGCTGTTGGCATGAAATTTGGTTCTCTGGCTACGGCTCACTTCGCCCCTCCGTCTCAACTGGTTAAGGTGGCCTTAAGTCGGGCTGATTCTGACGGCGGTTTGGCTCTGCGTAGTCTGCAAAATCGCTGGGAAGCCCCAGCGACGTTGCAGAAACAAGCAGCAGGCAAGATTGAACTTATCGCTCATACTGAGCCCGCGACTAAGGGCGCTGCCAGCGGTGATTTGATTAGAGTGGCGAAAACTCGTGATGGCGAGGTTTTGATTGCTGCCATGGATGTTGAGGGCCATGGTTTGAACGCTGCAAAGAAAGCTGTTACTGTTCATGCCGCTATTGACAAAGTTCTCCCTGAAACGCCAAATAAATCAGCCAGCGACATACTGGGTATGATTGATCAAAGATTGAATACCAAGGACGATCTTTCGATTACAGCAGCATTGCTTAAGTATGATCCGGCCACTGGTAGATTGCAGACAGCTACTGCTAGTTCTGAGTTTGCTTTTGTGGTTCGCGCCAATGGCGCAGTTAAGCAGCTTGATGCTGAAGTGGGCGGTTTAGGCCTAGGTACTGATATGTATGCAAGTTTCCCTAAGGGCAATGAAGTTATTCGCTTGAGGAAGGGCGATACAGTTGTATTGGCCAGCGATGGTGCTTTCGATCGCTTTGGCTACGGTAAGGTGCAAGCATTTCAGCAATTTTTAGAGAAGACTGGCCCTAAGCCTGAGCAAATTCGTCAAGGTATTCTCAACAAGCCTCAGCCTGAAGCTGGTGCTGACGACATGAGTTTTATAATCTTCCGACCGATTGAGTGAAAATTGTAGGTTTCTCATTGTCTCTCCAGTGTTTTTCGGAGAGACTTTTTTTTGCACTGTGAACTGTCTCTTTTGGCCTGTCAAAAGCGGCCCGTTTTTGCTTTTAGAAAATTGTGTCGCGATGCTATCGTCTGATGAACAAAAGTGGCTTCAATAGACTATTTATCTGCTCTGCGCTTCTTATGTCATGCTTGTTTGGTGGTATCACCGGTGATTACCAAAAGGTTAAAAATTTCTACCGTTGACAAGAGGACATTAGAGTTCAATAATTAGGTTGGTCTAAGAAGTGAGCACTGCATTCGATATCACGCCGCTGAAAGCCCTCGGCTTTGTGCGTGGTGCGGCTCTGCTGTAAGTAGTTTGATCGTCGCTCTGGCAAACGTCAGGGTAGATTGATTTGACTATAAAAGAAATGTGAGCGAATAAATCTAAACTCTGGAGGAACGGCAAATGCAAAGAAACAATCGTGCAACCAGCCCAAAAGCCTGTTTGATTGATGCCCGAGAAGAGAGCTTTAGCTTACCTTCTAATACAACCACTCTACGAAATGCGAACGGTGATAATTTACTGCTCTTAGATCTAGACAATACTCTCACCGATACAAGACGCTGGTTTGCCGATTTCATTCTTAGCGCCACTGCTGAGCTGGCTAGCGCGATGCAGGCTCCAACTAGTTTAATCAACAATCTCTTTGCTGAAGTCGCTAGTGCGACAACTTTGCACGAATATGGTTTTGCTGTTGAAGAAATAGCTTGTCGTTTGAAATTGCATCGCTCATTGTCATATAAAAAGATAGAGGAGATGTCAGAACATTTCTGGCAATCTTTTGCCACAGCGCATCAAAAAATAGAAGTCTATCAAGGTGTGCACGAAACTTTGGCTCAGATTCGTAGTCAGCACCAAGGCTTGAAAATTGTCGTACTGACTGACTCACCGGAGTGGGTAGCACTTGAGCGTCTTTCTCTAACTAATTTGCTGCCTCTTGTTGATGGTGTGGTGGCAATTCGCACAGAAGATCCTAGAGTGAGACAGCGTGGTTATAGAGATTGCATCAAGAGCACTCGCCGAAGAATTGAAGCCGTGCAAGAGAAAATAAACAAGCAACACCTTCTGCTCAATATGTCTGTCCCGTCTGCTTTTGCTAAACCAAGCTCTGGCGGAATTGAATTGATTGCCAAAAGGTTGGGTGTGGTATCGGGACAAATTTTAATTTGTGGTGACAAAGACACTAAAGAAGGTCTTGCTGCTGCTCAATGGCGCAAGAAGCAGCAGCTTCATGGCCAGGTCGATAGACCTATTCACTTTGTACGTGCTAACTATGGCAATCATGATCTTGATCACTCTCGTTATCTTGAATTGGCTTCACACATCCCCTCGCTCTCAAGCGGCAAGAGCAAAGCTACACCCGCTGTTCCAGTCTTAAGTTCGCTTGACCGATTTGATCAGTTAAATGACGTTCTCGCTGACACTCTTTTAGGCAGCAATTGTCGGCATGCAGTAGCCTGATTGGAAGCTCTGCGAAGGTCATAGAAGTGAATCTAGTTAAAGAGCAAGTGCTAATACCACTTGCTCTTTATTTTGTTGGCGAGTGACTGTCAATTTTATTCGGTATGGCGCGGTTTTGCTTGATCATGATTGACGCAAAGAGACTGATTATTTCAGTTTGACTGAGACACTCGAGGTTAGCATACGCTTTTTCTATAAGTTAATTTGGCTGTTGCATCCTCTCGTGAGAGTGGCATAGGGCGCTGCTTCATTGTTCGCTGCTCAAGTGTCTTTTCCGGCAGCATGAAATTGTCTCTAGTGCAGTAGCTTTCTTAGATGTGAGCATTTGTAAGTATCACCAAATCGGCCGTTTCAGGCACTAGCAGCGAGCGAATTCGCTAAATGTGGTTGTAAGTACTGCTTGGCTTTTCGTATCGTTTTGGTATTCGTTCAACTTCTTTCTCTTAGAGCATTTAAAGCATACCTGTCAAAATTCAAATTGCTATTTACAGCTTTTACTAGCGCCTATTGGCGTTATGTGCAGACAGTGCCGATTGAGAGCAAAGAGTGCGCGAATAAACATACGAATCAAGCCTAGTGCTGCTTTTTACCAGCCAGCAGGGCTATTGATTCGCCACAACCTTTTTGCCCTATTACCTAGGGCCTTCGCTTTTGGAGCACAATCATGAGTATTAGTAAAAATCAAATCTATTCTGGCACAGTCACTAAAAAAACTGACTTTGGAATTTTGGTCGCCATTGCCGGTGAGCGTCACGTTGGCCTCGTGCATGTATCCCAGCTGATCGGGAACAGTGCCAATTTACGCAATGCCAGACTTCGTTCAGTTGAAGTCGGAGCTGAGGTATTTGTTGAAGTGTTGGATATCAAAAAAGACGGACGCCTAACAAAGCTGGCTCTCAGTGAAAAGAGCGTGCACAATGCCCAGGTCATGCAGTACATTCCCTTGAACGAAGAAATCATCGGTGTTGTCACTGGCAAGAAAGAATATGGCGCCTTTATGGAGCTTTCTGGCTGGCATGTTTCTGGTCTTCTGCACGCCATGCGCATGGTCGGTGATACCCGCTATGAGAGAGATTCAGTTCTCGATGGCCTCGAAGTTGGTGAGCGTCTGTCAGTTTATGTTGTCGAGATTGAAATCGTTGATGATAATTTGAAATTGACACTGAGCCAGACAAAGCAGGGCGAAGACTTTGAGGTCGTTGCCACTGGTGCTGATGAAAACGGTGTTGAAGTGGAAATTGATCTAGCTAGCTAAGCAGCTAATCAAACCAAAGCTTGGTTGTTTCGGCGATGAGTTTTGTCGCCGAAATGCCATTTCATCAATGAACACTAGAGCACCTGAGTTCTAGTAATAATTTGGAAGCATTCTTATGGAAACCGAAAATAGAACGAGCATTTTTAGCTCGTCTCTTTGGCTCAGTGTATTGGCCCTGGCCAAGCCTTTCTTTCTTTCACGGGAAAAGTCAGAGGTGACTGTACCGCTGATTGGTATTAAATTTGCTCTGCAAACACGGGTAAAAGCATGGACATTAGTGGTTTTGCTTGTCATCTTTTTGATTGGTGTGAGCAAAATGAATGCCATGATCAACGGCGCCTATGGCAATTTTCAGAACGCTCTACCTGATGCAGCCAAAGACGGTGGCTTAGCTAATATTGCCTGGACTAATCTTTGGGTCTTGGCTCAAATTTTCATATTTGCCGCCCCAGTTGTTGTCTTCTACGCTTGGCTACGCAGTTTGCTCGGCATTGTTTGGCGGCAGTGGTTGACTGAAGACATTCTCAAACAGTATTTCAGCAACCGCAATTACTACCGCATCTCCAATGCCTCACTGGTAGAAAACCCTGATGAGCGAATTGCTAATGATGTTGATGGTTTTGTCACTGGGGCTGTTACTCTGGTTCTATCAGTGCTTGATGCTATTGTTACTCTCTTTTTCTTCACCCAGATTCTCTGGGGCTTGTCTGGTTCGCTCACAGCAATTTCGATTTTGTACGCTACCTTCGGTAGTTTGATTTCGATTTGGTTGTCGGTGAAATTGATTGGCTTAAAATACAATCAAACCCGCTTAGAAGCTGACTATCGCTTTGGCTTAATCAATGTGCGCAATAACGTCGAACCTATTGCCTTTTATCAAGGCGAACAGGCCGAGTGGAAGCAGCTGTTGAAGCGTTTTCATGCTGCTATCAAGAACAATTTGAGTTTGATTGGGTATCAGCGTCAAGTGAGTTTGTTCACCACTTGGTTTGATTATTTTGTCGCTATTGTTCCGTTCGCTGTGATTTTGCCTGTTTATTTGCGTGGTGATTTGCAGATTGGTGCTTTTACCCAAGCCAATATGGCATTTAGCCAGGTACTTGCTGCTCTTTCATTGTTCGTCTCGCAAATTGGCACAATCAGTACTTTTGCTGCCAACGTCAAACGTGTTACTGGTCTATTGGATGCTGTTAATTCAGAAGATTTAGCAGACAGTGATGGCCATACGGCAATTGTTACTACTTTTGCTGATCAAATTGCACTAGACTCAGTGTCAGTGAGAACACCTGACTACAAGCGCTTGTTGGTAGAAGATCTCACACTACATGTAGCGAACGGCAGCGGTATTATTATCAAAGGACCAAGTGGTAGTGGCAAGAGTTCTATTTTACGAGCTATTGCTGGCCTCTGGCGCTCTGGTGATGGCACTATTACTCGCCCGCAACTATCGGCAGTGATGTTCTTGTCACAGAGCCCATACATGAGCCTGGGCAGCTTGCGTGAGCAATTGCTCTACCCTAACGTTACTACTAATTTGACTGACAAAGATTTAGTTGCCGCCCTCAATCAGGCTAATGTTGGTTTCCTTGCTACTCGCTATCCTGGTGGCCTTGATGGCTATCCTGGTGAAGGTCAATCTGATGGTCAAGGTCATCCAGCTATTCGGCCATGGAGTAGTGAACTGTCGCCTGGTGAGCAGCAACGTTTGGCTTTTGCTCGCTTTTTGCTGGCTAAGCCCAAATATGTCTTTCTGGACGAAGCCACGAGTGCTCTTGGTATTGCTGATGAAGAGCTGCTCTATGGCACTCTCAAGGCTAGTGGTGCTACCTATGTTTCGGTCGGTCATCGTCCTTCCCTAGACGCCTACCATCAGCAGTCTCTGACTCTGCTGGGTGATGGTCGTTGGGAACTGTCTGCTAGCTAATCACTGGCAGTATTTGCAACATTTTAATTCTTGCCCTAAGGGGCAAGAGGAGAATTTTATGAACCTCAATATTTCGGCTTCTACGTCGCGCCGCATTGTTTATGCTGGCGCTTTGTTGCTCTTGGCCGTAAGCTCTAGTGCCATTGGTTTGTGGCTGGGCTTGGCTTCTGTACTTGTTCCGCTCGCTTGGTTATTTTTCTTGTTATGGCTGACCGGCAGTGCCGTTTTGCCCGTGGCATTTTCGCAGTCAAGCGTTGCCCTCGATCGTCCCAAACCAGATTTGATGTCAATTGCCTTGTGCCTTTGCGTCGCTATTGTTGTGGCGCCTGTGTTTGTCAACTTAGGCGAAGCACTAAACAATTTGTTTGGCGCTATGGCTGGTGGCAAAAACCTCCTCACATATTTCATGCTGCGGGTGGGGGTGGTGGAGGAATTGTTGAAATTTTCAGCCGTGCTACTGGTCGTTCGCTATCTCTCGCCTGGAGCTATTAAGTCTCCGGTTGATGGTATCGTCCTTGCCTGGGCTGCTTCTTTGGGCTTTGCTGCTTACGAGAACACCTATCATAATCTCTACATCTATGACCTGATGACCTATGGCAATGAAGGTGGCCTACCTGCATCGGCTGAGCACGGAAGCGCTTTTCAGGCATTCTTATTAGGCAGCTTTGTGCGCGTACCCTTGCATGCTCTTTATGGAACAATTTGGGGCGCAGCATTTGGTATGTCTAGATTTATGGCGACACCTCAACGCTACGCCATGCTCTTGCTTGGCCTGGCTAGCACCATTTTTTTGCATGGCCTGTGGGATACATTAGCTCAATCGAAAACTGCTTTGGTCTACGCCGTGATGGTTGCCATCTATGCTTCTTGCTGGTATGGCTGCTTCAAGCTATACCAGCGTGTCAAAGCAATTGAACTTGCTTCAGGAGAAAGTCATGAATGAGTTAGTCATGAGAATGAGAAAACGCCCTTCAACGACAGTGCTGATAGTTGCGGCTGTATTGCTGGCTTCTATTGTTTCGGCCAAGATATTTGGTATGGTCTCAACCTTGCTGATTCTTAGTGCCTTGATTACACTGCACGAATTCGGGCACTGGATAGTTGCTCGTATTTCAGGTATTGATGTGCCAGTTTTTTCGGTTGGTTTAGGTAGTGCCAGCCAGGTAAAAGTAATGGGCCGTGCTTTTGGTACTGAATTTCAGCTCAGACCTTTTCCTGTGGGTGGTTTTATCAAACCCGATGATCAGTCTTTTGCTCGCGCTTCCTTCACTGGTCGTGCTGCTACTTTAGCAGCGGGGCCGGCAATGAATTTGCTTATCCCAGTTGTGCTCTTCTTTTTGCTCTTTGCCATTAAAGGCGTACCGGAGATGGCTGTCAAAGATGTGTACCTCACTGATCTCTCTAGCAGTGTTTCTACAGCTGCAGCTGCTGGTCTGGAAAGAGGAGACATATTCCTGGCTATTGAGGGAGTTGCTATCGAGAAGCCAGAGCAGATTGTGCGCATCATGGAAGAACGTAAATTGCAGACTGTCACTATGCTTGTCAATCACCTTGGTCAAACCAAGACTGTCACTCTCGTTCCTAACTCTGAGGGCAAAATTGGCATAGCCGTTGGGGTGCATACTGAGCAAGTATTCAAGGAGGTCAGTGCAGGAAGAGCGGTTATTGAGGCTTTCTCTGAGAGCGCTAGTCTGACTAAACAAACCCTAGGTATGTACGGCCAGTTGTTTCAAGGTGAGAACCTCGATCACGTTAGCAGTGTCGTTGGCATCGTTAGCGAAGGTGGTAAGCAGGTCAATAGTGGTTTGGTAGCTAGCATTTCATTTGCTGCCATGCTTAGCATTGCTCTGGCTGTGCTGAATCTCGTACCCTTACCAATTTTAGATGGCGGGCAACTAGTGCTTTTGGCACTAGAGAGATATCGCGGACGACCCCTTTCGGCTCCCGTGCACGGCTACTTAGTTGCCGCCACTGTGTTGTTTTTTATCGGCCTATTTTTTCTGGCACTGTATAACGACATGCTCGTGATGGTGGGAAATTTTTGGGCTGTTCCTATAGTGGTAGTAGCTGTATGTGCGCTTTTCTATTACTCCCTGCCATTCTTGGCGAAGTTTAGAACGTCCAAATCACAGTAACTATCTAACAAGAACTTTGAGTGAAGCGGACTGAGATCACGCTTCACTCTTTCACTAGTATCACGTAATCGACCACGCCAGCTGCTGATAAAGCCTTGCTGCGTGGTCGTTGTTTTGCGCTGCCTCAGATATTGGGGTCTCGCGCAAGGAGGCTTAAAATGAAAATTTATTTTTTAGAATTGATGCACAAAGATGCACCTTTTGGTCATGTCTTTGCCGCAATTAAGCAGAAATTTGTTTGGCAGTACGCTCAGCGCTGTCTTACAAGTGGCTTTGTGCCAGTTGTCTTCTTGCCTCTGCAGTTTATCGGCAAGTTCTTGGCCAAGCTCTGGATCTTTATTCAGGTTGGTCGCGTAAAAATTGTCGGTAATGAACATTTGGATTGTGGCGGACGCATTGTTTTTTGCTCCAATCACGTCAGTATGTTTGACCCAATTTTGATTTACTCAGTACTAAAGTGCTACCCCCGTTACATGACTGCCATCGAAGAAATGACTGGCTTCGGCGGTTTAAAGGCTGTCTTTATGGGTGCCTGCGGTTCATTTGCCGTAGATAGATCTAAGGGCAAAACAGTGATTGAGCCTGCTATAAACGTACTGCTTAGTGGCGATTCGCTTGTGATTTTTCCTGAAGGCAAAATTGGCATGAATGGCGAGTTCAAGCTGGGCTCAGCAATTATTGCTCTTGGTGCCGCTGCAAAGTTAGATAAGCAAGAGCGAGTTGGTATTGTGCCAATGCATCTTTCTTTTCATGGCTACCATTCGCAATCGGCAAAAGGCCCATACGGTGCCATGAAATTTGCTTGGCGTCATGGTGTCACTGTTAATATTGGTGCACCAATTTGGCTTGACTCTAGTGCAACAGCTAGCCCTGAGCAACTGACAGCGCTTGTGCGTCATCAGATTGTTGAACAACTTGCACCACGCGATCTTAAATCGACTGGACAGTTAGTGGCAATTTAGCTGGGTAGCTTTAGCGGAGTATTTTCTTTTGATTATTGGTCTTGAATTTAGAGAAGGAAGTAGATGTGGCTAAATGGCTGTCTCTTCCTTCTCAGGACTTGCTCAGGACTTGCTCAGGGCTAACAAAAATTTTGCCCTGTTTTTTTTAGGGAATTGCAAGTAGACCGGTCGATTCTGATTGGGGAAAAAGGTAAAAAGTTTGTTGGTCATGCCTGCGAAGAGCGTAGAAGAATGCCCCTAGTGATTAGTCTTCGCACAGGCCCATCACACACCGTCTTTGCCTCTGGTTGCTACAATCGGCACTACGACATCATCAAAAATGGCCGCTCCAAAGGTACTGCCGGCATTATGACCTGCTGTCCTTGCCATCGAGGGAAATACTGATTTAATCGCTGCTGTTGCAGGTGCTGTGCCAAGGGCGCCGATTGCACTGGCTACTAACGTAACTGTTCCTGCGCCTACATCTTGGAGAGTGCTGTGCGCCTTCATCTTCTGCTCTAGGGAATAGTCGTTCGGATTGGAGACTACTTTAGCTGCGTCTACCCATGTTGGAACCTTGTTCGCTAACGTGTAGAGACCATAGCCGCCAGCCATAACTAGCCCGGCTCCTATTACCACAGGTGATACGAAAGTTGCACCGATTCCTACTCCTAAGCCAATTGCCGCACTCCCTAGAACCCTGCCAGGGTGATTGGTTAGCTCGTCAATTGCTCCGACGGCAAGATCCTTTGCTACTTCAATAACGCTCGAATCTTGGTCATCAGTAATTTGCAGGTCTGGCAAAGTGGAGCTGGCAGTAAAAGCTTTGGCAGGCCAACCATTGAACCTATTATCTGCATTGGGTTCTGGCAACTCTTGAACGTTCCAGAGGGAAGGTATGTTTCCATTCGGCAGTCCGTATGACTCCATTCTGCAGGCTTGCAAACTATCTACTTCAATCGTCGACTTAAAGGATTGCTGCTCTATCTGCCATGAACCCTGAGCAATTGCCATACGCTCAGTTGTTTTTGTTGTATCTTCTATTGCTGGCATGTTAGACCCTAGTAAGTGCGTTAACGGTTACTATCCGCCTCATTTCAATTTTGGACATCAAATTTGAGGTTTTTCGCCGTGCAATAAAACAGGGGAAGATGCAGCTTGTTTCGCCTTGCTTGAAAAGCAGGAGTAGTAAAGTAGCTTATTCTAGAGTTAGTGCAATGTGGAAAAAGGTTGCTCGGTGGCAAGTTAGAGGAAAGAAATAACCCGAACTAGCGCAGCTAGCGAAAACGACTCAAGCTCTAGTTCTATCGCCGCATGCTGCTTCCGTTTGGCTTTTGTCAGTAGTTACGGCATGCGTTGTCAGTGGCTACTATCACTCGTCAGTGCGGTCTTGAAGTTGTTTATTCACAAATACTAGTCTGAGTTTCTATTCTTCCTGTCACCTCCTTACTACTAGACATTTTCTGCCAGTCGCCACCAACTAAGCAACCAACCATCAACCGCTAAGTACCAGCAGCCGCACTCAATTGCGTTGCCTGTGGAACAGCCCCAACCAAGGAACAATCATGTTCAAAGTCTCAATTATCGGAGCCGGCAATGTCGGCGCTACAGCTGCACAATACATAGCCATGAGAAATTTGGCAGATGTTGTGCTCATCGACATCAACGAGGGCGCTGCTATGGGTAAATCTCTGGATTTGCTTCAGACCGGGCCGGTTACCTCTCATTGCGCTCATCTCTCTGGCGCAAGTGGTTATGAAAGTACCGCCAATTCTGATGTGGTCGTTATTACTGCTGGTATTCCGCGAAAAGAGGGAATGAGTCGCGACCAATTGCTCAAAATCAATGCTCAAATTGTTAGCAGTGCTGCCGAGCAAGCGGTGAAACTCTCACCTGATGCCGTTTTTGTCATTGTCACTAATCCTCTGGATGTGATGACTCAGCTGGCCTATCAAATTACAGGTTTACCCAGCCAGCGCGTTATTGGCATGGCAGGGGTGCTTGATAGCGGTCGTTTTCAGACCTTTATTGCTGCGGAGTTAGCGGTTAGCCCCGTGGATGTAAAAGCGATGGTTCTAGGGGGTCACGGCGACCTTATGGTGCCATTGTTGCGTCATTCTTCAGTCAATGGTATTCCTGCTTTAGAGTTAATTTCCGAAGCTCGTCTGCAAGAGTTAGCAGTGCGAACCAGAGACGGAGGTGCTGAGATCGTCAGTTACTTGAAGTCTGGCAGTGCCTACTATGCACCGGGTGCTTCTGTTGCTCTTATGGTCGAGGCGATTCTGCAAGATCAGAACCGTCTGCTGCCATGCTCAGTTTTGGCCACTGGTCAGTATGGTCTCAACAATGTTTATGTGGGTTTACCCGTTGTGCTTGGTCGCAGCGGCGTCAAACGCATTGTCGAACTGCCATTGAACAGCTCCGAATTACAAGCACTGCAAAAGTCGGCCGCAGCAATAGAGAAGAACGTAGTGGTCATGAACGATTTGATTGGCTGGGGGAAACCAGCGATTGTTGAGGCTGCTGTTGACGAATTGCCAGGAGTAGTGGTTGTAACTGCTCCTGTGGCAGCTATTGCTGAACCAGCTGAACCACATCAAGCAGCTGAACCTTCTGTGTCTGCTCCTGAAGCAGCTAGTGCTGAGCCAGCTGAACCAGTAGCTAAGTGACGACTAGGTTGATAGTTTCAAGTTAGCCTCAGTGCAAGACTAGTAGGAAAGTTTTGTCGCTCACAGCTCCCGAGCTGTGAGCGACACTAACTAAAAAAAAGCCACATAAATACTAGTTTGCGTAGTAAAAAGAGCTGATTAAAAAGAGCTGGATTCTTGAGGTTCGGGAGTTTTAAAGTGGTGATGTTGACTTGCCAGGCATGTCACATAGTAAGACATGGTGATAGGCAATCCATGGCCTATCACCCGATAGTTATTGGTTTAGAACTGCAGACAGAGTGAGCCGAATCGCTCAACCCTGTCTGTGCTTTTTGTTTTTTGTTAGCAGAGATCATGCAGTCGCCGCCGTTCCACTTCGGTAGAGTCTGTAGCGCTGCAATTAAGTAAGCATATTTGTCTCTGGGCTAGATTCGCTGCCAGCCGACGGTTTAGCAACCTACTCAGGTTTCTTGCCTGTGTAGTAAGAAAGAGGGCGATAGAGTTTGTTATTGCCAGTTTGTTCTCTGATGTGTTCACCCCAGCCAATCATGCGGCTTGCGCAGAAAGTTGAACTATAGAGAGTGCGGGGGATGCCAACGTGTTCTAGTACCACTGCTGTCCAGAATTCAACATTGACGCGCAGTGTACGCACAGGCTTGCTTTCGGCAATGGCTTTAGCTTGCTGTTTTTCAGCTAGAGCAGCTAGAATCGCTGCTTCTGTGGCTTTCGCTAACTCGATGCGCGGCCCGGCTTGCTTTTCGGCTACCCGTTTTAGGGTCAAAGAGCGGGGGTCATCGGTGCGGTAAATGCGGTGGCCAAAGCCCATGAAAAGATGCCCAGCTGCCATTTTTTCGCTCACCCAGTTGTCGACATTGGCGCAATCACCAATGCTGTCAAACATGTCGAGAACTGGTCCAGGCGCGCCGCCGTGCAAGGGGCCTGATAGTGTGCCGATGGCTGCAGTTAAGGCGGCACCAACGTCGGCTCCTGTCGATACAGTGACACGGGCACTGAAAGTAGATGCGTTCAAGCCGTGGTCCATGGTCAAAATCAAGTAGGTTTCTAATGCCCGTAAGTTGGCTTCAGTAGGGCGTTTGCCGGTGATTCCCCAGAGGTATCTTTCGGCGTATCCACTGTTGCCAAATTTGTATTTTGGTTTGCGACCAGTATGCAAGACTTCCATAATTGCTGGAGTTAAGGCGCACAAGGTCATGATCTCTTCGCTTATTTCCGTCTGGTCGCGCTTCAACCAAGACTTGAAATTGCGACCGTTGGCAATGGCAGAGAGGCAGCTGCGGAAGGCCGACATTGGTTCACCACCGCGTAGTTTGCGCACCAGCTTGATTTCGTCATTGGTTAAGTGGCCCAGGTCTTCAACTTTGAAGCGAAAGTCAGATAGCTCGCAGCAGCTCGGTAGGCGACCTTTGCGCAGGACAAACCAAACTTCTTCAAAGGTCTTTGTTTCAGCCAATTCAACAGCGTTGAAGCCATTGAAAATTAGTTTACCCTCGGTGCCCATAACTTCACTCAGGTTTGTGTAGCAGGCGTAGATGCCCTCTAGGCCAGCTGGAAAGGCAGGGATAGTTGCAGTATTTTCGTTTGAAGTGCTCATGAGAGTTCTCCATGTTTGCAGGTGGAAAGACCCGTCTCAATACCTCAGCCCAATACGAGTCCTGATTGCTTCTAAGCAATGCGAGGAAGCTATAGAGCGGACGACGTGAGAGTTAGGGGAAAGAAAAATTTTTGTTTGTTGAAAGAATGCTCGTAGAAAAATTGGTGAAGAAAGATATCTTGTCCTAGCACAGCCAGCAAAACAGACTCAAGACGGGCCGCGGTTGCGGCGGGTCGCTTTCGCATTGAATTGCTGGGTCACTTTCACCTAGCGTTATCAATGAATTGCAATGTTTTTGCACTGATGTGTTGAAGTTGTTTGTTCATTGATAATAGGCTGGGTTTCTACGTTTACGCCCCCTATTGTTTTGCCTAATTGCTTGTTTTTTTAGACAAAACCAATCAATCAAAATACACGCTAAACCAACCATTCATCAACGCTTAGTACCAGCAGCCTCTTAAATCTAGGTTGCCAGTGGAACAGCCTCAACTAAGGAACAATCATGTTCAAAGTCTCAATTATCGGAGCCGGCTTCGTCGGCGCTACAGCAGGTCACTACATAGCCATGAAAAATTTGGCCGACGTTGTATTGATTGACATTAACGAAGGTGCTGCTATGGGTAAAGCATTAGATTTGCTTCAGACCGGGCCTGTCACCTCTCACTGTTCTCATCTTTCTGGCGCCAGTGGTTATGAAGCCACAGCCAATTCTGATGTGGTCGTAATCACCGCTGGTATTCCGCGTAAAGAAGGAATGAGTAGAGACCAGTTGCTCAAAATCAATGCCGAAATCGTTAGCCGTGCTGCCGAGCAAGCTGTGAAATTTTCACCTGATGCCATTTTTGTTGTTGTCACTAATCCACTTGATGTGATGACCCAGCTGACCTATCAGGTTACCGGTTTACCGAGCGATAGGGTCATTGGCATGGCTGGTGTACTCGATAGCGCTCGTTTTCAGACCTTTATTGCCGCCGAACTAGACATTAGCCCGGTGGATGTTAAAGCGATGGTTCTAGGGGGGCACGGCGACCTTATGGTGCCTTTATTGCGGCATTCCTCAGTCAATGGAATCCCGGCCTTAGAGCTAATACCTGAGGCTCGCCTGCAAGAGCTAGCAGTGCGAACCAGAGATGGTGGTGCTGAGATAGTCAGCTACTTAAAAACTGGCAGTGCCTACTATGCCCCTGGTGCTTCTGTTGCACTAATGGTAGAGGCGATTTTGCAAGATCAAAATCGGCTGCTGCCATGCTCAGTCTTGGCCACTGGTCAGTATGGTCTCAACAATGTCTACGTTGGTTTACCTGTTGTGCTTGGTCGCAGCGGCGTTAAACGTATCGTTAATTTGCCATTGCCAGGCTCTGAGCTGGAAGCTTTGCAAAAATCAGCAGCGTCTATAGAGAAGAACGTAGCGGCTATGAATGATTTAATCGGCTGGGGTAAAGCGCTAGAGGTAGCTAAATGAAGACTAGGGGCGATAGTCTCAAAATAGCATCTGAGCAAGAATTTGATCTGCTGGTTGTCGGTGGTGGTATTGTCGGCGCTGGTGTTGCTCAAGATGCTGCCAGTCGTGGTTTATCTGTTTTGCTTTTAGAGAAAGGCGACTTTGCTTCGGGTACATCCAGTCGCACGACCAAGTTAATTCATGGCGGTTTGAGATATTTAGAGCAATTTCAATTCAGGCTTACTCGCGAACTTTGCCAGGAGCGTGGCCTGCTTGAACAATTGGCACCGCATCTGATCAAAGACTTCTCATTTATTTTGCCCGTATGCAACGATAAGAAACTATTTGGCTTGAAAGCTGGCGTGGGATTGACCATTTACGACTTACTTTCTCTCAATGCCCGCGGTGTGCGCAGGCACCAACGTTTGAGCCTGGCAGAGACAGTTAGCGCTGCGCCCTCACTGGATGCCTCACGTTTGTCTAGTGGTCTGCGTTTTCATGATTGCATCACTGATGATAGTCGAGTGGTGATGGCAGTGATCAAATCGGCTTGCTCGTTCGGTGCCATTGCTATCAATTATTTGGAGGCGACCGGCTTTCAAACTGCTGATGGCGATAGCCGGGTAGAGGCCGTCAATTGTCGTGATGTTCTTAGTGGTGCAGAAATTGTCATTCGTTGTCGCACTTGTGTTAATGCTACCGGCGTTTGGTCTGACAAGTTATTGAGTCAAATAGACCCGACCTGGAGACAGCGGGTCAAACCGGCTAAAGGAACGCACATCATGCTACCGTCAGCAAGTTTCGAAACTAGTACGGCTTTGTTTCTGCCGACAGATGACGGTCGCTATGTTTTTGTTGTGCCGTGGCAAAACGCTTTGATGGTCGGTACCACTGATATGAGCTACGACGGCCCTCTAGACAACCCAGTGGCAACCGCTGAAGAGATTGATTACTTGCTTGCGGTGCTCAATTCATATCGCAATCATATCGGCAACGACGGAGCGGTTGAGCCGTTGAGTCGGAGCGACGTGGTAGCCGCGTGGGCTGGTTTAAGGCCATTAGTCAGTGATGAGAAGGCGGGCGCTGAGCCTGGCCAAACCTCAAATATCTCGCGCGAGCATTCGCTGTTTGAAGGCCCTGGTGGAATTATTGGCTTGATTGGCGGTAAATTAACGAATTATCGAATGCTTGCTAGTCATGTGGTTGATATGGCTTTGGCACAGCTTTGCAAGCGTGAGCAGTCATACCTTTCATTGCCTAATTGTAAGACCAATCACGTGATGCTGGGCGGTTGGATTGACCACGCTGATTTTCTTGCCACTGCTGAATTGGTTGCAGCAAGAGGGCAACCGCTGGCGTTGGATCAACTAACTGTTGAGCATTTAGTAGCTACCTATGGCAAAGATGCACTGTCAATTCTTGACTTAGTAGAGCAAAATCATGAGTTAGTAGAGCACATTTGCCCAGATTTTCCCGCAATATTGGCTGAGGTGCATTACTGCCTTGCCAATGAAATGGCAATGACGTTAGACGACATGTTGTCTAGACGAATTCGTCTTGGTTTTGTCAATCAGCAGCAATGTCTGCAATCAGCATCGAAAGTTGCCGGTTTGATTGGCGCTCTTGGCTATTGGGATGGCCCGCGATCGGCGCTAGAAGTCGATCAATTTCAAAAAGGACTCTTGGCACAATTGTCGCCACTTACTTCTTTGGAAAGTAAGGTCGCTTAACTAATAACTCAGTCATAAGAACCATGAATATTACAAGCATATCCCATATCACCGAAATTCTCTTTTTGCAGCATCTCTTAGACACGGCTTCACGCTTTGCCGCAGCGACTCCTGTTGCTATTGCCGATACTGCCGCGGCCAACGCTGTGGAGGAACGGAGAAAGACACTAGCTAAGATTTCGGCCACTGCACAATTTGATCTTGATCAAGCCACTTTCTGGGTGTATGAATCATTCAATTTCAAAGGATTGGCACCTGCTCAGCTATTAAAGCGAATGAAGGCTTTGCATCAAGCTGGCTGTTACATAGAGCTTTGCCATCGCTCCATTCGCCAAGCAATGTTAATCAGTACCGATGTTTCACCGCCTTACGAATTCTAAATAGAACACTTTTGTAACTCACGGCGGGGACGCCGTGAGTTACGCTAACAAAAAAAATAGCGAAAATATACTACTTGGTGTAGCGAAGCGTGACACGGTATTCCTAACTGCCACAGTTCGAACACAAATCCGCCACGGAAATGCCCCAAAACCTGCGTAAATACCGGGTTTCGCTTTGCTTTCCTTTTCGTTACTGTTGACTTACTAACGAGGAGAAATTGGCGATGCCTATCTTGGAAAACCGCATTCTTTCAAAGGTGCTCTCCGATGACAATCAGCATGAGGCATCCACAAAATTGTCTACTCAGGCGTTGGAATATACAGCTGTAGCTGCTCTTGCGGCTACTACACTTCTAATTGCTTCCAGGGGCCGTCTGCTACCAGAGTTGGCCTTGGTTGGCGAATCGGCTGCTGGTACCAGCTTGCGTTCTTCGCGGGTGTTCGGGCGGCAAGCGCTTGGCTTAGTTGATGACTTAGCTAAACCAATGAAATTAGTTGTTGAAGGGGTTGAATCTAAAGTTGCTCAAGCAACTGGCACTATCATCAAAGATGCAACCGTCGGCTCTAAAGGGCTAGTTGATGATGTGGCAAAAACTTTGAAGCCGAGTGACAAACTTATGGCTGATATAGAATTAGGTGCTCGTCCCGGTTGGCAATATGCCAATGGTGCCAAAGAGTTGGACGCGAAGTATCTTGGCTTCACGAGAGGCTGGCCTGTAGAAGGTGTGACAGTCAACAAAGAAGGTGTCAATCTCTTCACTACCAAAAATCATCACTGGGTAAAGATTGGTCCATTCGATAAACCCACTGCCGATACTCACGCTCTCGATGATCTGTTGAATACCTATATCACCAATGTGAGAACTGGTGCCAGCTCTGGCAAAGAGGTTTCATCGATTGTTCTCAAACGCGATACTGCCAGTGCTTATGGTACTGAGCTGACCGGAAAGTTAAAACCAATTGAATTTTGGCTATAGAACTTTGACTATTACACTTTGATGTTGTTGTTAAGTTCGATTTGAACTTTGCCCAATAACCAGATATTGTCTTATTGCACCGAGTCGTCTTTGAAAGGTTTAAAACCGAGCCTTTGTAGGCAGGTATCTGATCAAAGAGGGCGGCAAACTAAGGCAATTTGAAATGACACTGTCTCGAAAGCAAGTTTTGACATTTTCCTTTGGGCTTCTGTTGTCCAGCGTTACCCTCCCTGGCCTTGCTTGCTCTAAATGTCTGCCAGCGAAGCAAAGCTTCACTGCAAAAAAATACAAAGAGGCTGCTAGTCTCTTCAAGTCGGCAGCTAAAGCTAATCCAAATTGTATTGATGCGCGTTTAGGTGAGGCTGAAGCTCTTGGTCTTTCCAATAATCATCCGGCAGCAATTAAAGCCTTAACCGCAATCATAGCTGCGCAGCCGAAGCTGGCAAAGGCTTATGTGTTGCGAGGTATTGAATACGAAAATAGAAAAGAGCCCAACAAAGTTGTTCGCGAGGCTAATTCAGCACTTGCTATTAATCCGAGAATGGCCGAAGCCTACGCTCTTAGAGCAAGAGGTTATTACATGTTGGTCTTCACTTGCTTTGGTCAAGACAAAGATTTGACTAGAAAAGGTCTAGCTGATCTAGACAAAGCAATTGAGTTAGATCCAAAGCTTGCAGTAGCTCACTACAACAAGGGAGTGTGGCTATTTGGCGAGAAGAAATCGAAGGAAGCAATTGTCTGTTTAACTAGGGCAATCGAGTTGGCTCCTGCTGAGTATACTTATTACAATTATCGTGCCATAGCCTACGAAGAAACAGGTCAAGTTGATAAAGCAATAGAAGATCTTAGTGTTTTTATTAAGCTAAACCCTAAGGAGATAAACGGCTACCGAAGGCGTGCCAATGCTTATATTCAAAAAGGTGATTGCAAAAAAGCACTAGAAGATCTGAACCATGCAATCGCTATTGCCCCTAGAGATTTCAAGCTCAAGCGCAATCGCGGTGAGCTATTGATGAAGCTGAAGCGCTTCAAAGAAGCAATTGCCGATTTTGACTTAATTGCTAAAGCCAATTCTATGGATGATGAAGCATTTAAGAGTATGGGCGATGCCTACTTTGAGCTCGGCAACTACCCGCTCAGTTTGCAAAACTATAACGAGGCCATTGGTTTGCGTGACGATTCTCAGACAAACTATATGGCTCGCAGCAGAGTCTACAAAAAGCTTGGTAAGAATGCGCAAGCTCAGCTAGATATTCAAAAAGCAAAGAGTTGTCTTGGAACGCCTGAATCATAGGGGTTATAGCTCAGCTATTTCTGTAGATTTGTTATTCACTCGTTCAATTCGGTATCAAACAGGCAGCCAATGGCGCTGCTTTGACTTCCGTGACGGTTTTGGTTGGTTCTCGTGAGACACTATTAGCTTTCTTGTGGTGCACATGACAAGTCTAGAGCTGGTGGGCCTTCGCGGGTTTTAGTGTGATTAGTCTCTGCTAATATTGTTTTCTCGTATTTGTACCACTGTGGGCGGTGCCACCGCGCTAGTGGTCATTTTAATACTCAGTAATTCAGTCGCCCAAAAATCGCCCCACAAGAGCGTTTCGATGCTTGTCGCTGGTCTTTCTGCACTCTTTTGTTGCTCTTCTGAGTGCTTCTAGCTTGCTTGGCATACACAGATAGTCTTTGTTAGTACTAATTATCTCTCTTTTACTTTTTTCGCTTTAGGCACTTTAAACCACAAACATTTGCCCCTACGGCTCACTAGCAAATTTCTTTGAGACAACTCTGTTGTTTCGAGAAGAGCTTGGTTTGTGGTTTGGCTTTGCGTGAACTCGCTCAAGAGGAGAGATTTTAGTAACCGTTGAAATTTTTCTGCCACAGCTAAGGAGGTGGTCATGTATATCTGTATTTGTGCCGCCGTAACTGACACTACCATCCGAAAGTCTATGGCAGACGGCGATAAAAACTTTAAGGCGCTCTGCAAAGAGCTGCATGTTGCCCAAGAGTGTGGCAAATGTGGTTCTTGCGCTAGGGCATTATTTCAAGAAATTAGAGCAGAGCAACTGAGGCGTGACATAGAGTCATCTTCAGCCTAGCTAGTCTGTTTGAAACACAATATTTTTTAGTTGGAGAACACAATGAAACAAACAACTTACGGGACTTTCCCAATCGTTTGGAACCAACATCGCGATGAACTCTATGCAAGCGTTGGCCAAGTGCGTTTACGCATTACTACGGAACCAGCTGTTGAGGCAATTTCTCAAGAGCCGACCTACTCTTCCTCTTTGGCTGTACTTACAGCTAGTGGATGGGCTGTTGTTAAGCGTGTGGCACATCTTGAGGAAAAAAGTGCTACCAGGCTTTCCGAAGATGCAGCTGACATGCTTTACGGTTTGCCTGCCAGCTGCGATGACCCATGGGTGAAGCTAGATGAAGAGTCTAGTCTTTATGCTCGTCTAGATGGTCGATTTCTGGTCGAAATGAAGTGCAATCATTACTTCATTCGGGCGCACGGCGTCAGTCTCTTTGTCTTTAGCGAAGAGAATAAATGGCAGTTTGTCCATCACATTGAACCTGACTTGCAGCATGGGACGTCTGATCTGAATGCTCGGCAAGCAGGATTTGCAAAAGCAACTGAAAAAATGAAACAGTTCGCAGCAATTGTGTTTCTCAATCGGCTTACTTCGCCTGTGTAGCTGCCACTTCGCCTATCGCCCCTGATAGGTTTGATTGGAACTTGGCCTAAGAGGCTATTGTTCTCTTTTTTGAAAAATAGAAATAGCAGGAATATGTATGTCACATGATAATTGCATAAAACAAATTCGTCCTGAATCAACCTTCGCCAACTTCAAGGTGTATCAACCAGAGCAGCAGGCGGTGCTCGATACAATGGTGACACTGGCTCAACAAATAGTCGACAATTCTAAGCTCATTGTCGGTCAGGAGTATCCCTTTCCCTTCGGCCAGATAATTTTTCTCTGGTCTCAACCTGGCCACGGCAAGACTCATTTACTTGAAGCTTTTGCTAGTCACATTCTCACCCATGCCCCGGAGTTAGAGCGCAGTCTCTACCTCGCTCGCGATAACTTTACCCTGCGGCATATTGCCTATACCGATCTCTATGAAAAGCGTCCGATTGTTATGATTGATGATCTTTTCAGCGAGTATCAGTCTGTTGATAAACTGCATGCCGCCACCGATTTGAGATGCTTGATGGATTACCTGACTGCTGTGTATGACCGGCGGACACTGGTAATTGCTACATCTAACTTTCCTATGTTGAGCAATCATGGCATTATCGAATGCATTCGTAGTGTCGACAAGATTGGTCGCATACTCTCTCGCTGTGAAGAGTTGCTGTCGACTGCGGGTGAAATCTATCTGCCGGGCATTGATTATCGCCAAGAAATTGCCAAAGAAAGACAGCAACGGCGCAGCACCATTCGCTTGCCATTCTCGAGTGAGAGCTAAGGTGATTTTTTGATATGTTCAGAGGAACTTACTATGAATAAGACAGAGATCAACACGGCAGAGGTGTCAGCTCGATTTTGGCAGGTGGCCACTTCTGTTAGTGCTTCATTTCCACTCGAAGCAACTCTGATTGCTTTACGACAGCTTGACTCATCAGCAGATTTGGCTGAGCAGACACTGCGGCATAGAGCTAATGCACTTTGCTTTGAAATGGTTAGCGAAAAGCTCGAAATCAGATGCTGTGATTTGTCAGCCTGCCTGCAAAAGATACGTGAGTTAGAGCAGAGTCTTGCTTCAAACTGTTTCACAGGCCACGCTCAGGCGATCAGCACAAGTCTAGATGCTGCAAAACGTGAAATGGAAGAGAAAAGAATGTTCTTCATGATGATGGGCAAATGGCAACTGTCGGTAGCGCGTTATGTTCGCAATGCCGGCTAGTAGTGACAACTTAAATATTGAGGTGCCAAAAATGAATACTGTAAGTGTGAGAAACGGAAGTAGTTTGACAATCTTTGGCATTGTCTTGGGGGTCAGCGCGGTGCTGACTGGTGCCTTGATCGCTGTCTGGCCATAGTTGGTGGAGTATTGATGGCTTTTTCTCTACGCCGCAGATAAATGGTTTTATTCAAAAGCAGCTATTTTACTTTCTTGCCTTCGATGCCATTGGTGTCGAGGGCTCGTTTTTAAGGAGATTTGAGCGGCGCAGTTAGCGAGCTTTGGTCTCAAATACTGGAGATTATTATGAATACTCAAATGGCACCAAAAGTATTGCCACGCCGTCGCCTTAACCCACTGGTTTTGAGCGATGCCGAGATGGCTTTCGACGAGTTTTTAGACGCTAATTTCTTTGGTCAACCTGAAGCTCGATTACTACTGCGCAAAGCTTATGCCAGCTATCTTAACCCGCTGCGCGACAAGACTAAGCCCATTGCTTTTCTTGTCTTTGCTGGTGAGTCGCGCACAGGTAAGACCGAAGGTGCTCGCATGATTCCCGCTTTTGTCCACAAAAATCGCTTTGCTTTGCTTAAAATCAACTGCAGCGAATATATGGACAAACACAGTCTGTGGAACCTTAAGGGCTCCCCGCGCGGGCACATCTCAAATCAGGTAACAACCGATGAGAAATATCACCTTGTGCCTAAAGACGAGAAGCATGGCTACGCAGAGCTGATGAACCACAACCTTGAATGGTCCAAACAAGGTTCTGATGCGCCTCTTTCGGTTGTGCTTTTGGACGAATGGGACAAAGCTTGTTTTGAGTTCAACCAACTGTTGTTGCAAGCAATGGATGATGGCCAGATCACGCTGGGCTCAGGCGAAGTGGTCGACTTCCGTAACACCATTTTCGTAGCCGCTTGTAACAGTGGCATGGAAGAGGTAGAACGTGCAGAGGCTGGTGGTATTGGTTTTACTGCTACTGAAAGTAAGCTCAGTCACGCTGAGGTAAGCAAAGTTGTTGATCGTGTGATTAAAGAGCGTACTCCTCCAGAGTTCCGCAACCGCTTGAAAGAGCTTGGCGGAATCGCAGTGTTTCAATCATTGACAGCAGAGATGATGAAGCTTGTTGTTAGACATGACTTCAAGGCTATTCAGGAGCTGATCAATGCTTCTGGCTATTTCTTTTCTCTTTCAGTTACTGATGCGGCAATTGATGAAGTATTGCGTCGGGGGCTTGTTGGTAAGGGCAACTTGAGTAACGTCAAGTCGTTGATTACTAAAGAGGTTCAGATTCCTCTGGGCATCGAGGCTGCCAAGCGCACAATCAAGCCAGGTGATTTAGTAATAGTTGATGTCGAGTTTCCTGAAGGTGCTGAGACAGCGGAAGCAGGCGGCGCCGGTAGTATCGACAAAACGATCTTTTTTGAAATCGGTGACCCCGTTGGCAGGCCTACGACTGTTTCTGGCTTCGAGTCACTGCTTAAGTCACCTGCTGAGAGTGCCGCCAGCCCGTCGCCAACAGATGAAGATTTGACAGATGAAGATCGGCAGATGCTGGCTTCTTTGTTTTCTATTGGCAATAGCAATCTAGTGGGTGCTCGCTCAATGTCGATGCTGCTTATGGCGGTTGAGAACGGTGTACAAAGAGAGTCACTTGGCTTTGGCTTCGCTGACCAGCTCAATAAGCTTGGTTTGATGCCTAAGACACCAGCGGCCTTCACTGATTTGCACAACCTCACTCTGCTTTCTGCAATGGCTTTGATTAAGTCGCAAGTCGAACTTTATCCGGAGTTGGCTCGTAGCTACACCCTAGAAGTGAAGCAAAACAAAAGCTTCATGACTCTAGTGCGCGATTCGCAAGAAATTGTCAGCGAATTGGTTACCCTCTTAGGCGTCCGCGTCAAAGAAACGAAGATGCACCACGAGTCGCCTTACACCTTCACTATGGAGGTTGAGGCCCTTCCACAAGCAATTCTCATGGCACGCACTCGCTTTCCCAAACTAGGCATTAAAGCTGTCTAGTTGGTTATGTTTTTAACTCAACGAGAGAATTATTATGACACTAAAGCTATATTCATTGAAAAACGGCCGTATTGAACAAGGCATCGTCGTGACTGGTACTGGCCCTGAGGCTTATGTTTCTGGTCTGTATGACTCGCGCCCGTTCAAAAGTCTGGCAGACCTATTTGGTGTAACTGGAGAAAATGCAGTTTACGAAAGTGGTGCCGACGAAATTAGACTTTCAGAAGTCGTGCTCAACAAGGAAGAAGTGAGCGAGGAGATTGATACTTTTATGCTCTTTGTTCAAGGCATAGGTGACCAGCGGGATGTGCTCGACTTTGAGCCAAACTCTCTACCAACTCTGCTTGAATCGGCAACACATGTTGGCTATTTCACCACCACCTACGTGAGCCTATATGCCTTAAAACCCAAGTCGACCTTCCGTCTATTGTGTTGGGAGCATTTGTTGGCTTCGTATATAGTCACTGCAATAGTGCATGTCTCTGACAACGAAGTTGTCTGGAATCGCGTTAACCAATCTCGCACTTTAGTCAAATGGTTACGTCGATTAATCGCCTGAAGCGGTTCTTCGGGTTGAAGGTGCCATCAGCTAATTTGGCGGATTTACCAAGTGGCAGACGAGAACAGATTCTAGCTATCTACTCGCAGCTTCGCTTTGACATGGCGGCAGCGGCAGATATCTCTTGGTTAGGGGTAGACACCATTGAGTTCGACTATTGTGGACGACTCAAACCGGGGCTACATCGACTTAGCTGGTCAGATCTGGAGCGCATATACGGACGGTCTAAGAGACGCTTGCGGTTGCTAGAAGGAATGCGCCGAGTGCTCGATGACCTGAAGCTTAATGGCTGTAGGCAAGTATATATTGGAGGTAGCTTTGTCAGTGAAAAGCTCAGTCCCAATGATTTTGATCTGATTTATGACCTAACTGGCATGAGCTTAGATGCTGTATTAGAGCAGGCACCTCTGCTCTGTCCCCGCAGTGATACTGCCAGAAGGCTGCAAATAGAGCAGTACGGAGGGCAAGCATTGCCGCTGTGTTTTTCGCCAGAACTACCATCACTTCTTGAGTTTATGCTTTATGACGATCGCTTCGACGAGTACAAGGGTGTGGTTGTATTGACGCTCTAGATTCATTAATGGCTGCTGCTGTCGTTCTTCACTTCGGTGTATAGGCGACAGCGGGTTTTGATTATTTAAGCCCTCATTGGAGGCACTTATGATAACTACAGCAAGTCTCTCTGATGTCAATCAGATAGCGGTTTTAAATCGCCAGTTTCATCTCGATATGCCGTACTTTCCCTGGGATACACCAGAGTGGATTGAGCAGGAGATAAGAGCTGGCCATTGCTATGTCATTTTTTCAAGGTATCGATATGCGTGAAGATATGAAATTTATAGTTCTGGATCGGCCACGGCTGAACCACGATTTTCGCATCTGTAAGGGTGAGCGAAAGAAGCTACAGCAAGACTGGGAGACCCTTCCCCAGCGCGAATCGATGAAATTGCCATGGCATTTTCATTGTCGCGGCAAAGGGCAGCGCTTGGTCGGTAGAGAAGACCGTCGCAAAGAATTTAACGATCACCTAGCTCCTTTGAGACGTTTTCTGCGGGCTCGACTGGGAAGCGATTGGGATGATCTTAACTCAGAGATTCGGCAAGAGGCCAGCACTAGAACAGTGTTGGGTTTTCATCTGATGCATCACTTTTGGCGAATGATTCGCCGTAACGTCTTTGTTGTCGATGGTGTTGTCTATAGCAATCGGTGTCAGCAACTCAGTTCTGGCACTTTCTATGTTGACCCGTTGACCAACAAACTCTCTCAAATAGGCTGCTAATAACAGCTAATAATTGTAGGACAAATTTATGAATAGTTTAAACAGCAAAAAGGGTCGTAATGTAATTCTTGTAACTGCAGCTCAAGGCGGCTCTGGTCGGACAATGACGGCAGTGGCATTGGCTACTTTTCTGACTCAATATGGCACTGTAGCTTTTATCGGCAATGATATAGACGGGCGAGGCTATTTTGGTACTCCAGAGCCGCTGCCGCGCAGTGACTTGTCTCACCCGGGCAAAGCTAGTTGGAGTGGTTCTGAGTGGTTATCTTTTCCCAGAGAAAATCTGTTCCTGTATGACAGTAGCTGCCATACAGATGCCAGTGATTTTGAGCCTGTTATTAGTTCTCTCAAGCAGACTCATGATTTTGTAGTAGTCAGTTGTGGTTTGGATGTGAAAACTACAGGTGATGCGGACGCGGCACAGAGTATGAGGCAGTTAGTTGATCATGCAATTGTCTTATACAGACAAAACAACCGTAGTCATGTGCTCACTTCAATATTGCTTAAGTGGTTGTTTTTGGAGCAGTCAGCTGATACTTCCTTGCTTCTACCCATGCTCAACTTTCGAGCGGATGATCGGGAGTTTAAGCTTGGGCAGAATTGGACCGAGAAAGCACTTACTTGCTTTTCTCGTGCTTTGATTGCGGCTGAAGCTGTTCTTCGCTCGAGAGAGCTACGAGGTGCAGTCGGGAACTTGTACTACAACACTGCTCTGTCGGAACAGCCCTATTTAGGCTATGGCGCAGTAAACATTGCTCTCAACTTCTCTTGTAGTGTGCCTGGTTGGCCAGCCTATGCGGTTAGCAATCTTGCCAAACTGGTTGTTGCTGTTCGCTAGCCGATACGTCAGTGCCTGGCATTGACACAAACATTTTCGACTGCCTGTGTTGGGCAGTTAACGAAACAACTAATCTAGAGAGAAATTCAGATGAAAACGATTATTTTTCAAAACAACGGTCGTTCTAAAGTTATTCACGGTCGCTTTGGCGGATGTGAAGAGAGCAGACATGACCACTGCTGTGAATTTCCATCTCGGCTTCAAAATGCTGAACAGACTCTTGCTAATGAAGCGCGATTAGAAATCGCTGAATTCAAGAGCAATCTGCAAGAGTTGGACGCCACTCAACTGCATCCACATGACCTCGGCCTGCCCAACTTGTCACTGGTGCGTTCGCGCTTGCTTGAAGGTGACGTTCGCTGTGGTATTACAGAAGTTCTTCATGGTGCCCTTGGTGTGGCGCAATTTGGCAACACTCGCATCGAGTTCGAAGTGCCCGCGGGTAATTCTGCTAGTAGTCGCGGTGGTCGCAGCAGAGGTCGTAGACGGCTGGTTCTTAATATGAAAACCAGTGAGCAAGGCTTTATTACCGCTGCTCACTACGGCTAGCATCATCCTTTTTTTCATTCGTTCGAGGAAATACTCATGAAATCTACAATTAAGAAAAATGCTGAAGCCCTGATAGTGTTGGGTGCTCTGCTGTTAGTCGTTGGCTCAGTCTGGATGTTGTTTGCCGACACTATGATTGTTGCCGTTTCGGTGACAGCCATTGGTGGCGCTATCCTTGGTTTGGTTGGTTCAATTCAAGCTGAGCTGCTTGAGGATGTATTCACTTTGACTATGGAGTCAGCCAGCTTAAGACTGAGTAAGTCTTAGCAATTTACTATTCAGCTTGTCTCTCTACACAACTCTGTTGTGCTGATATGACTGGTTGTTTTTACTTTGGGTTTAGCTGTTTGAAATGTGATGGGGTTGAACTAACTTGTTTTATTTCTAACCTGCTCTATTTCTAACATCACCAAAGGCACTATATTTAGCGCTTTTTCTATTCATTTTTGAGGAATTACCTATGATAACCAATATCGAAGACAACACCTTACTCAAAGCTTGTGATGACGCTTATCTTCTTAGGGCGCAGCTACTAGAGCGCCTTGCCGGTGTCAGAGTCAGCATAATGAAGTGTGGCTGTGGTGCTACCCCTCACGGCGAGGCGGAAGTCGTCGACATCGCTTTAAACGATATCGCTGGTGGATATGCCGATCAATTCGGAAGGTTTCTTCGCTGGTGTCCCTCCCAGCTAAGACGTCGCTGCAGTTCAAGCGCGATGATCAATTCAACCAACCCCTAGTTTTAGCCTTCAATACTTTTGAGATGGGTTGCGATGATCTTGCAAGCAAAGCTCAACAGCAATTGTGTGCTGAAGTGAGCCCAGCAGACCAGCACAGCTAGTGTAATATCCATAGGTCAAGAAAGGAAAACTAAACCTTCTCTGTCGTGCCAATCAGACCGACAAGGATGTCGGTTGGCATGGATAGGGGGATTGCATCACTACAACAAAAAAAAATCCATATTTTTATTAGACTGGTCTATTATCGTCTTTGGTTCTGTTTGCAGTGGTTATGGCAGTCGATTGCCGGCGGAGTTTGCCGCAAATCTCGGGCCATTTATAAATACGGTTGAACAAAGGTTGGACAATCATGACATGGGAATTATTGCCCTAGAACAGCGAGCTTGATTTTGCCGGAGTCTTATTAAACTTTTTGTATTGGTCCTGGATACTGTGCCACCAGCGCATCGGTTGTGAGTAAGGTAATGCCTTCGACCGTTGCTTGTGTAATTATTATGCGGTCGAATGGGTCTTTGTGTAGAGGCGGCAAGCCAGCAATAGAAACAGCGTGGGCACTATTGATTGCCAGTTCCTGATAACCATTGTCTAGCAGGCTCCGTCGCAACACTCTTGCATCTACCTGGAAATCAGAACGCTCTAGGCCTTGTTTGATTGCTATTTCCCACAGGCTGGCTGCGCTGAAAAGGGGTTCGTTTAGAGGATCTTCTACTATTGTCCGCGCCTCCTTCGATAAACGTTTAGGGGAGCCTGCAACCAAGAGAAGTAGGTGAGTGTCCAACAATATTTTCATGCTTTAGCGAGGTTTCTTTGTGTTTGCGCCGCCAAAAAGCAGCTCAATTTCCTCGCTGCCCATACGGTCAAAATCGTCAGGAACTTTGATTTGTCCAGCTAAAAATCCAAGTCTTCTTACTTCTTTGGCCACCGGTGAATCTAGCCGACAGACCTTGACCAGTGGCTTACCGGCCTTGGCGATGATAAACGAATCGCCCTTCAAAACTTGCTCTATCAAGCGTGAGAGCTGGGTTTTCGCTTGATGAATATTGACTATTTCCATGCTTGGCCTTCTAAACTAAGTCTTGTTAGTTTAGTTTACTGATAGCGGGCACTCTTGGTAAATCTCCCTGACTTAAAGACTCTCTCTGCCAGCTTGTAGCTGCTCATATGTGAGTTGGACTCCAGCAGTCATCTGTTCGCGCTGTTATGTAAAGTAGGCTGCTTCTGTCCCGACTGGGAGAGACAGTTCTAGCCTGTGCCGTTTGCTGCGCCTTGAAACCGCCTGAGGATAAGTGCTTCCGGTGTTTTTGGCTGGATGAGCGTGCGCTAATCTGAGTTCCCTCGTATATTCACCACTAATGGTGCTGAGTTTCCGCCGTAGTTTATTTTGGGGTACTAGCCCAAAAACGGCGCAGCAAAGGCCTTTTGCGCCTTAGCTGTGCTGCGTTTGGGCCACAGCAGTTGTCTCGTGTTTTCTTGCACTCCACAGTATGTCTTTGATAACACTAGATATCTCTCTATTCTCTTTCGCGCAACAAGGTACTTTAAACCACTAACAACAGCCAATATGGCCTATGTACTAATTTCTCGATGCAACTCTGTTGCTTTGAGGATGGTCCTGTCTGGTTTTGTTTGATGTGAAGAGCGAATTGCAGAGGTATTCGAAAACAACCTAACTTACAAAGGAAACAGTTATGAAAAACATAAATGCACTAACAATTCAAAATCACCAACTCGCAGCTCAAAAAGCATCCCTCATCGCCAGACTCCGTACACTCTTTGCCCAAGGTGGAGCACATGTTGAACCGCTTTCGGCTTTGCTTGAAGTAAAACTTGCCGGCAAACGGGTTGGTCATCACCATGTTGATTGTGCGCTAATCACCAGCGATCAGAAGACTTATTACTTCTGCTTTGGCTACAACCGCGTCAAGCAAGCTGAGCATCCATTCTTCATCTTGCTAAAAGACAACTGGTTTGATGGGGCCAACTTGATTGCTCAAGACGGCTGGTTTTATCAGTCTCTCTCTGAAGTTATGAATATTCAGGGTGGGTTTCTCGGTCAGGGCATCACCGTCGCCATTAGCAACCTACAAGTCGACAAAGCTGCTTGATTTGCGCTTTTGGCTTTCAGTCGCCGCAGAACTGTGGTGACTTTCTTGACGCTTTGATTGGCGTGGAGCCTAGAGCAGAGCGTTGGCAGTTGGGGAGAACTAATGACGAGTAAGAGTGTTAGAGCTAGTATCAGCAACCAGGAGTTTCCGGCCAAGAAAGAGGCTGTTTTGACTAAACTGACTGTACTCTTTGCCAAGGCAGATGCTGATTTAGCGGTAGTATCTGCTACGGTCAAGCTCAGTCGTCGTATCGATAAAGTGGTGAAAGTCGTGGGCGCTTATCAGGTTGACTGCATGGTCACCACTCCTGATGGCAAAACTTACTATTTCGCCTTTGGTTATGACCGTCGTCAGGAAGTGGAGAATCCTTTCTTCATCTGGCTGAACGACAGTTGGTTTGATGGAACAGAACTAATCGCCCAAGAACGTGCCCTTTATTTAGCGCTATCGCAAGCGATGGGACATCAAGGTCGGTTTCAAGACCAGGGTATTAGTCTGAAAGTCAGTCAGTTGCAGCCAGGTTTGGCCGCCTGACCAAAGTTTTAGAACAATGGCCATCGCCGGATTGCGTTGGCATTTAATTTTTGTTAGCTGAAGGCGCAACGGAGGTGGCTGTCAGCTAATTTGTGAGGAAAGAATATGAGCGAAAATGAAAACAATGGCACGGCATTGCCTGTTGAGCCAAGAGGTTCAAGCTGGAAGACGATTCTGTCTTTGGTCTTGATTGCACTGCTGCTAGGTTCGGTTTGGCTCACAAGAACGCCTGAGTTTGCGGTGTTTGAAGCGCGCTTTGCCATGAAAACTAAGTCAGTTGATATATTTGAGCGTGCTGTCGATGTCGATAGCGTTGCTCAAAATCTTGTTCGAGACACGGTCTCAACGCCTGTTTCTAACGCGCTTGGTGGTGGTGCCTTTGGTAATTGGGTGGCCAACAATTTTGCTGCACTCTTTCAGTCAGACCTTGAAGCGGCGATTAAGAGCGAGATTCGCGATTCTGTAGCTGCTGGTTCACTGGCTGACTCTGCTGGCAACAGTGCTAGTAAGACTGTAGGTACCAGCACTAACTTAGATACCTTGAGCAAGCAGTTGGGTTTTGATCGCTACCAGTACACCGGTCTGGATTATTTTGCCCGTGAAGCGGTTGGCTCGAACTGGGTACTGACTCTCAATTTTCATGATGACAAAGACCACAACGTCGCGGTCAAAGTCGAACTGGCAAGGGCGGATGGTTCCTGGTTTTGGCAAGTCGTGCGCTTGAGTAATTTTGCTGATGTCAGTGCTGAGTTGCTCAAAAACAAAGCTAGCGCGGTTAAAGACAGTCTTGGAGTTGACCAGCCATGAAAACTTCGAAAGTCTTGTTGTTCTGCACCGCTGTTTTCTGTTTGTTTTTGACGCTTCCGCCACAGCAAGCAAAAGCAGATTTCGGTTTCTTGTTAAACCAGGCCAATCCTGCCAGTTCAGCGATATTAGAGTATGTTCCGCGCGCTATAGATTCTAGAGTAAAGTCGCAGTCTCTTGAGGGGCAGCATGATTGGCTGGGTATTACACTCTTTGCCGTTCCGGTATTGTCGCTATTCGCTTTGCTTTCGTTTTATACCCGAAGATCGAAACTGCGGAAAGGTCGAGAATCGCCTGCCTTCAAAACTCTCCCTGCCATTACAAATTTAGACCAGGCCTTGGAATCGGCGCTCCTTGATAGTAGCGCGGGTATTGCCCATGCTGCCTTAGCAGGAGACGCTGATTTCAGATTGCACATCACTCGATTATTACCGGGTGCCAAGGTGAAGGCTCATCGGCACTTGCAAGGCGAAGAGCTCTATATCATCTCCTCAGGCCATGGCACGCTTTATACAGGCGCTGTCAGCGAAGCGGGCACAGAAGTTTGGAACGAGTCAGTAGGTGTACAGGCTGGGGATACTTTCTCGATTTCGCCCAGAATGTTGCACCAGTTGCACAATACTGGAATAACGCCACTGGTTCTTATTTTTGGCTGTCCTGATTCACATCTTTCGAGCGACAGAGAAGTCGTAGCTGACTTCTCATAACTACCAGCAACAGTGAGCTAAATTCACTGGTGCCAAATTTTCCAAGGATGGTTTTCACTAAAGGCGCCACTGCCAAGCATTGGAGCCGAACTTATTCAATAATTTTGGAGACTAGCCATGAACAATCAAACTAGCAACAGTCAAGCAACCAACAATCTGCCCGTTCAAGGCACTGTTAGAGCCAAACTGAATGAAGGTTTTGCCCTGCGGCTAACTAGCAATGAAACCTGTTTCGTGCCCATTGGTCAGCTGGCTGGATACTGCGATGCTGAGCGCTTCGACCGCTATGACGCCTTGAATATTGGGGACGTTATGGATGTAATTGTGGGAACAGCCTCGAGAAGACCAATCGCTAGCGAAATCAAGGCAATGGAGTACAACGCTGAAATGGGACTGACTCGGGGTACTCAAGTCGAGTTTTTTGTCGTGACATTGTCTGAAGATGGTGTCGCTGTGCGACTTTTGTCACCGGTCTGTGCCAAGGGCGTGTCGGCCTATATCCACAGAAGTCGGCTGAGTCAGGAGAGCTATGAGACTTTGTTGCATGACAGCAAACGTTGCTTAGAAGAGCGCGTTGGTCATGGTGCGACGGTGGCAAGCATTAGACGCAATGAGAAACAACGGTTGAGCATAAAGCTGGCCGTTTAGAAAGCTTCTCAGAAAACCCTGCGAAAACTAATTTGATTGCCTGCAGGGCGGTCAACGAATCAACTTATCTAGAGAGAAACAGATGAAAACTATTATTTCACTAAACAACGGTCGTTCTAAGGTTCTTCATGGTCGCTTTGGCGGTTACGAGAAGGGCAGAAATCTTCATGACGAGTATCCTACACGCACTCAAATGTGCGAAAAGCAGCTGGATCAGCTAGCAGAGTTAGAAGTTGCTGCGTGCAAAGATAATCTGCCCATGCTTCATGCTGAGTCGTTGCACCCACACGACCTCGGTCTGCCCGACTTGTCGCTGGTGCGCGCACGATTGGCTGAAGGTGATTTCCGTTGCGGCATAACGGAAGTATTGCATGGAGCCCTCGGTGTCTCTCAATTTCGTACCAATCGCATTCATTTTGCAGTGCCTGGTCACCACCGCAATAGTCGTGGCAAGCGTCTGGTGCTTCAACTGGAGTTGGACGAAAGTGGTGCGATTATTGCTGCTCACTACGGCTAAACATAGCCATTTTCACTTTTGGGTTGTTTGCAACCCCTTAAATAACTTGGAGATTTTATGTACATAGATCCGGTGGCTATACTGGTTTTACTGGTGCTTGCTTTAGTAGTTCGGCAAGTGTTTTATCGAGTTACTCGTTGGTTTTCTAGCTTGATCATCTTTTTCTTGATCATGGCGGTGCTTATGCCTCATCAAACCAAAGGTTTGCTTGGCGGTGTTTTTGCGCTTTTGCGTGAGGCTTTTTACCGCATACTCTATGTGCTCGGCTGGAGCTAGTATTGGCGCATTGAGCTTGTCTTGATTGCTCGTTTGAAAATTTGTCTGGAATGTGTTTCAGATAGATTTTCCCAATTGCTGTTATTGGATGTATCGGCACTAAATCTTTTGACCCGGTTGAAGGAACGGATGTATTCCTGATACTGGGTTTTGTTTTGAGGAATTACCATGAACGTTACCCTTACTATGGATGTCGCTCGTATACATGCTCTTGTTGTTGAGAAAGTAACAAAGGAAGGATTTATCTTTGTTGATGCGCTTCTGCAATGCGCTTCCAGCGACTCAGATTACTATCTCTCGGCAAAGTGCAATTTGCGCACACCGCAGGGAGACGATGTCACTGCTTCTGTCACTAATGGCGATATTCGGAAAATAATTTTTGAGCATTTAACTGCTATTGGTTACGGCTTCCTTGACTATGAGGTTAGTCCTAATAGTCCGATGATTGATGGCGAGCCTACTGATAGCTTTGTGGTGCATGTGTCTGGAATAACTATAGATAACTCTGCTGCTCCGAATACTTAGTCGGCAGAGTCTCTAGTCCAGCGTATTTATCTAAATTGCTGTTACTGGATGTATCGGCACTAAATTTTATTACCCAGCGGAAGAAACGGACGCAATCTTGATACTGGGTTTAGTTTTGAGGAAGTACCATGAACGTTACCCTTACCTTAGGCGCTGCTCGTATTCAAAGACTAATTTTTGACGAGGCGGCAACAACTGGCTTTACTTTCAAAGATGGTCATGTTGAATGTTTTGCCAAAGATTGTAGTGTCTACTTAAAAGCAACTTGCACTCTGTTGGCACATGGCGGTGATGAAGTGATAGCTTCGTTTAATCACAATGAAGTTACTGCTCTCATCTGTGATCACTTAACAGGCCTTGGTTACACGTTTGACAAACCTCTAGAGATACTGCCTTTTGAGCCACTGGCTGAAGACGGTGCTTGTAGCTTATTTGAAGTCAAAGTGTGGAGAATAGCTTTAGCCAAGACTGACAGTAATCAGTAGTATCGCTGCTAAACAAGCTGGTATCGGCATGATTGAAGCTAAGCTGATTGGTTGCTAGAAGCTTCTTTGATCGAAATCAAATAATAATAGCTACCACAAGGATGTGGTGGCATCTGGAATTGGTTTTTCGTTGTCGCTCTGAAGGCTTCTTCAGCGCGAATCTTAATTATTGATATTTTGGAGTACTTTATGAAAACTTATACATTTAATAATGGCCATTTGGAAAGCGGTATCTTAGTTACTGAGAAAACAACTCAGGCTAACCTTGGCGATTTTCTGGCCTGTGGTAACTGTGTTGACTTCTCGATTTTTTATCCCGAACGAATTGTTCCTCAGTCGAGCAGCCAAGCATTTGCTTTTGGGTTCAATCAGACCTCGCTGGTAACTATAGTTGATCAATATGCTTCATCGGATGGTTCTGCTTTTTGCTTGCTTAAACATGTTGACGCTGACTCCATTAAGGTCACTTGTCAGGCTTATGTGCTGGCTGTTTCTACCGACCCTGATATTGAATCCAACGTATCTTTAATTCGCATAAGCGAAGGTGGTTACATCGAGCTTTGTGAAAAAGTTACTGCCCTCGGCGACATGTTGCCGGTCTGGAAAATTTATAACTCGATGGGGGTTCTTTATTGTCAGCGCTTACATTGGGATGCTCCCTGGAGAGTTGATGGGCAGTATCTCTTCGCTCGTCTAGATGCCGCCTCATTGGTTCGCATTTCTCTTGATTTTTTGAATCATAATTCGGTAGAAAGTAAATTGGAGCTGCTAAGTGACAGAGGCTGGGTGCAGATTGCTGCAAGATGGCAGACTCCTGATTACGAGTTTCTCAAAGGGAACGGCTCAGAGCACCATTGCATCAATAAGTCGCGTATGGCGGCACGCTGTGCCTTAGCTAGAGAACTGACGCAACACGCGGCATTTCTTTATCAAGGCCGCCTGAGCGATCCGAGCGTTCCTTTATGAATGCCATTCTGGAGAGCAAAGGTGGTTTTGCTCTACATGAGCAGTGGTCTTTTGACGAGATCTGGCCAGCATGAGCTTTAGTCCCATTGATTGTTTGCCAGTACTGGAATGGTTACTCGCCCCAGTAGCTAGAAAGCTAGCTGGAGCAGGCGTTTCGTTTGAATTGAAATTGAGGAATTATTTATGAATTTGATAGAAAAAAGAGCTGATGATGACCCGGTGTTACATTAGCTTGATCAGGCCCCTGCTGAAGATGTGGAGACGCGCAGTCAGCGTCTGTTTGGCAAGGTTGTGCAGCTCAATGCACAGGTCTAGTGCCGCTAGCCTTGATGGTAATCATCCAGTACCAACACTATGACTTAAGGCTAAATCTAGTCATCGTCATACTGCTAAATAATTTGCACGTCAACTGAATCAACGGAGAAATACCAATGAACAAAAATGACTTAGGAAACAACTTGTACAACAGTCAAGCAGTCAATCAGGCGCCCTTTGCCGATTTTTCGGATAGCGGTGAACTAGGTGTACAAAAAGCTGATGAAGGAGTGCATGACGGCTTAAATGAAGGACTAATTGATACGGTTGTGATTGCGCCAGCACTTCATCCAAGTGATTGGGATGACGATCAAAATCAGTTAATCGGGTCTCTTACTAGTATGTTTTTCGGAACTTCTTTGGTCGAACTTCGGTAACCATAAGCTGATCTAAGAATTCAAACAGTCGCTGCAATTTTGTGGAGGCATTTTTTACATGACCAATGGCGCTGCATCTATGACGGTGCGACGCCTCTAGTTGTTTACTGGAGAAAACAAAATGGAAACTATAATTGTCGTCAAATGTGTTTTGGCATTTGTTGTCGGTGGCTTATTCAGCTTTATAAGCACGAAAAATAAGTCACGATTTGGAATAATAGTCGGTGTGATTATTGCATTGATATGGACACTTGGCACAGGCTCTGTAGTAGTTCTGCAGTTAGCTTTTTGGATGTTTGATTCGGATGGACTTTACGAAATAAATGCAATTTTGAGTAGTTACTCGCGGCAGGCCTTGATATTTTATAGCTTGTGGTCTGGACAGGCGATTACTTTCTGGATTTGGTGCTGGCTCACCCGAAACAAAAGATTTGAGATCACAGAGGCATGGACGCCCCCGTGTTTCACTTTGTAGATTTCGTGTGGCCATCACAAATTTTTTTGGGTTTGTTTTTTTGAATTTATAGTCGACCGGTCTATTGCGTGTGTCAAAAAATGAATGCGATAGAGCAAAGCACCGCTCCACAAAATAGAGCACAGCTCGGCAAGCCAAAAAAAGGGTGAGAGGAATTCCCCCCACCCAAGATAGAGCTGCGCCAGAGGCCCTATGCCTTCTTCGTCTTGGCGCGAATTTTGCCGCCTAATCTGACTGGTGCGGCGAACATATCTAGTGATAAATTAGTTGCGTTTGCCAATAATCGTGGCCTGATTAGCTTGTGGCACATGCAGGTGATAATCACCTTCAGCCCCTGGCAGAGCAGTTTTTACGATCAGTCTTTTGTCTTGTAGATGGCTGTGACGCGCGGCTTCTGTTACCAGTGTGTCGTAGAAAAATTCGCCCCCATCAAGAATAATTGTCTTGGTGGCAACGACATTTTGAGACAGCTGAAGTTTTATTGAAGAAGCATGGGCACTGCCAACTAAGGCAACAATTTTGGCTTTTTCGTCACTTTTGCAAATGTTAGCCATCAGTTCTACCCAGTGAGCTTCCCTAAGCTTGTTGACAGCAAGTTCAAGCTCGGCCCAATTGGGCAGACTTAAGTCTACATGTTCAAGGTCTGTGTCTAGGAAAATCACAGACATGTTGGCTTCTAGTGCGGCATCGATGGCCATCACGTATGGTTCAGGGTCATAGCCCCAGAGTGCGCGAAATTCTTGGGCTAGGCCTTCGCGGCTTAGAGTTCCAGCTCTATATTCAGAGATCAAATATTGCTTAGAAGATGGCATAGCTTCATAAGCTAGTATGGTAAAGCCTGCATTGGCTAACTCTTTCATGTGGTCAATTAGTTCTTGTTTTTGTACAACTGAAGCGTGTGCTTCTCCAAATACTAATACTCTGGTGTCGCTATCTACTATCTTTGAGTAGTTTACTTCATGAGCGCTTGTAGCCATGCACTGCTCAAACTCTGCCAGCAATTGGGAAGAGCAAGACCGAGGTTTGTGTTTAGCTGGCTTTTGGTAGCTGGAAAATTCTAGCCAAGAGCCAAAAAAGAGTATTCCAAGCCAAACGAGAAAGGGTATTCCGGTTTCAAGAAAGTATCTTTTGATGTCTTTCATTAATGTCCTTGTTGAACATCCAGAAGGTGCAATAGATCTTCAATATTGCCAAACGGAGGAGCAAGGTTCACTAACTCCTCTAATTTCAATTTCCGTTCTTAGAAAGTTTCGACATTGGCACCGTGAGCTGTGGCGCTACCGTTAAATGGTTCGCTGGTCAGTTTAGACTGGTCTAGCGGAAAGTAGTGTGTGGCGTAGACACTACCCATTGGCCCTCTATCTTCGATTTCCACCGATCTACTTGTGAATTCGCCATGGTAGACGAGTTCGCCCGGATTGGGTGTTTGTGGTGGCTCGATTTTGATGTAAGCCATGCCGTCGTTCTTACCAGTGTGACCGTCACGGATAGGGCGTTTGACTATGTAGCCTTTGCTTTGTGTCATTTCTGTCTCCAAAAAACTCGTGCACCGTCAAAATAAATTGAACCAATTGGTTCATTGACGGTAGTGATGATGGGCTTGATGCCTGGAATGAACCAGTGCCAGAAGTGTTTGTACTTATGGGTGGCTCGTGTGCGGCTCAATAGCACTGTTGTCTCAGGCATTAACTTTAACAAAGCGCCCTTATGTAGCGTAAAGTAGGGTTGGCAATCTTCTGGGTGCTTGTCAAAGTGTTCTTCTGTCCAGCTGGTTTCAAGCAGTAGATGGGCTTGTCCTGCTGTTTCCAGGTTGAGTGAAGGGGTGTCATTACTTAAGCATTCACCGTACTTTAATCTTATTAAGACAGCCTCTGTGTCTGATTTGTCTCGCTCTAAATGCAGCTGTCCGTTCTCGTTTGTAAGCACTGCATCTAAGAGTCTGCCGCAAGAGAAGCAATTGCTGCTGGCAATTAAGCCATCAGTGAGACTGAATCTCAATTCGTGTCTCTCACTTCTTTCGTCTGTCGACAGGGTTGGTAGTGAGATGTATGGGCGGCCATGGGCCGGCATTTCAACGGCAATGCCGACGGTCACTTCGTCAGGTGTGACGTCATAAAGTTCCAATATTATAGCCTCTATACTAGTGCTGCATTGGTACTGTCTTGCTGTGAGAGATTGCTCAGCACGTTCGAAAGCGACTGTGCCAGTGCTACTTCGCCTACGGCTGATAGGGCCGCTCCAGCTTGGACATTGACAGATTGAACATGACCGCGATTGTTGAGATCGTTTAGCAGAAAACTGCGTCTTTCTTCTACTGTGGTGCCAAGCACTTGTTCAACCATTTCACGGGCCACTGCTTCAGTTGTAGATGAATCACTCACTATTATTTGGCCGATTAGCGATTGCACAACTTCTTCAATTTTGCTTTCTGTAAACATCATTTCGGGGTGGCCCTGGCCTATGCATAGGCTTTCCGCTGCTTCTTTTGTGACTTTCTTTAACGCTAGAATCAGCGTGCTAGCTGCAGGCTGGTTGCTGTTCCATGTTGCTAGGTCTGTATTAATTTGGCGCAGTTGTTGCTCAAGTGCCAGTAGGCCATCGGTGTTTGTAGTTGCGACGAAAGGGGCTTTGTTTTTGTGGTTATCCAGCAGAGCCGATATTCTTTCGTATTGCTCAATCACCATGTAGAAGGTCTCACTTGCTATCTCATAGTGCTGAGCTTCAATCATGGCCAAGCAATCTCTGGCTAAGCCCAGGGTTGTGTTTGCTGAAAAGAAAGCAGCAGCGAGCCAGGAAAGGTTCTCGTCATCTGGTTCTTGGCTGAGGTCAGCAAATAGGTTTGTTAGTAATTCGATCATGGTGATTTGGTCTTCTAAATCACTTTTGAAACGGCTGGCATTGTTGCTGTTGATGGTGTCTTTTTTGTTTTCGTTCATTAGTGTTTCCCGGTCTATTGGGTTGAGTTGATTTGCTTGTTTTATAGGAGCTTTAGGTGCCCGGTGATTGGATCTAACCGATCGCTCCAGTCTGGACCAACTGCCACTACGGTGTAGGTGGGCTGGCCGTGAAACTCTGTGGTGCCAAGATCTTGCACAAGGCGAGTATTGAGACCAGCGTCACAAGCCTGCTTGTAGATATCGAGCAGTTCGGCTTCGCTATCTACCCGTACTACTGTTTTCGGATAGTTGGCACAGAGCCATTGCTGGGTGAGTTCGTCGGTTTTGAGCACCGGAATAGGATTAGAATTAGCACCTGAGCGATCAATTATGGCTTCTTGCACCGCATGACCTGTTTGGGCTCCAACTTTGCCTTTGCGCATGTTCAGGTCGTTTCGCACAACCAATATCATTTTTAGTTTTGCTGTCATCTATCTTTCTCCTGGTGGTAAGCACATCGGCTTCCCTGCCTGATGTGCTTGTGGTCTTCAGCGTGCCTTTATTTACTCTTTTCCCCGTGGAATTGGCCTTCTTCAGTTGAGCCTTTCAGCGCAGCTGTTGAAGATGTTCCGCCAGTGATGGTCATTAACAAATTGTCGAACCAGCCAGCGCCAACTTCTGCTTGGTGTTTCACGGCTGTGTAGCCTTGATTGACCATGGCAAATTCTTCTTCTTGCAAACGCACATAAGCTGGCATGCCTTCTGCAGCGTATTCACTGGCCAGTTTGAACATGCTCAGGTTGATTGAGTGCCAGCCTGCCAAAGTGATGAAGTCGAACAAATAGCCCATTTTAGCGAGTTCATCCATGAAAATGGCGATGGTGCCGTCGTCCAAATATTCCTTCCAGTGGAAAGAAGGAGAACAGTTGTACGCCAAGATTTTGCCAGGGAACTGGGCATGAATAGCGTCGGCGAACTGCTTTGCTTCAGCCAGGTTGGGGCGAGAGCATTCGTACCAAATTACATCAGCATACGGGGCATAAGCTAAGCCGCGGGCAATTACTGATTCGATGCCGCCTTTGACGCGGAAGTAGCCTTCAGTGGTGCGTTCGCCTTTTAAGATCACTTCGTTTACTACCATCGCGCCAGTGGCCGCATCTTTTACCGTACCAATGGCAGTGCGTTCACCGCTTAAGAATGCGTGGTCACGTGGGTCGATGTCAGAGGTCAGCAATGTGGCGTCAAGCGCATCTGTACGAGCAATGATGATTGTCGGAACATCTAACACATCAGCGGCCATACGAGCAGCAGCCAAAGTATTAACGAATTGAGAGGTGGGTACAAGCACTTTGCCGCCCATGTGACCGCATTTTTTCTCCGCTGCTAGTTGGTCTTCAAAGTGCACACCAGCTGCCCCTGCTTCGATCATCATTTTCATTAGTTCGTAGGCTTGTAGTGGGCCACCAAAGCCAGCTTCGGCATCGGCTACGATAGGCAAATAGGCCTCCATGCCAGACTTGCCTTCGAGTTTCAAGATTTGGTCATAACGAGCTAAGGCATTGTTTAGGCGACGCACCACAGCCGGTACGCTGTTAGATGGGTAGAGACTTTGGTCCGGATAAGTATGACCAGCCAAGTTGGCGTCAGCAGCTACTTGCCAGCCGCTCAAGTAGATTGCTTTCAGGCCGGCTTTTGCCATTTGTACTGCTTGCGAGCCGTTTAAGGCGCCGAGAGCAATAACTTGCTCACCATTTCTCAGCATGTTCCAAAGTTTGATGGCGCCATGACGAGCGATGGTGACATCGGCATTAACGCTGGGGCGTAAGCGCATTACGTCTTCGTCAGCGTAGGTGCGCTTGATTCCGTGCCAGCGAACATCCATAGCAGTGGGTGTAACACAGCCACCGAATGTGATTGTTTGTTCAGTGCCAGCATTTTGAGCTGCTTTATCAACTACTGGTTTGTCAATAGTTAGAATCAGAGGGTTTCCGTCAACTGATCCTTCAACGGGGACTTTATTGGAGTTGTCAGTGCTTTGTGTGGTCATTTGCCTACCTGATTGTGTTTGGTTAATGGGATTGTCTTGAGCTGCATTTTCAGCTTGCTCGGTTTCGTTGGTGAGTAGCACTTCGTACGCTACGAGGGTTAAAAACTCCTCAAAGCGCTTTTTCATCACTACCTGGTTCAGCACCCTCTCGGCCTGCATTAAGCGAGCTTGTAGGAGCGGAGAGGCTCCTTTCAGAAGGGCATTTAGTTCTTCTGTCAGGAAGGTGCGGTAGAGGTGACGGTTAAAAGTGCGGCCATCTTCAAGCTCGGTGTCATGATTGAGCCATTGCCACAACTGTGCCCGCGATATTTCGGCCGTGGCGGCATCTTCCATTAAGTTGTGAATAGCCACAGCGCCACGGCCCATAAGCCAGGCGGCTATGTATTGCAAGGTGACATTGATGTTGTTGCGGATGCCATTTTCAGTGACAGTGGTGGGAATATCTTCCAGTGAGATTAGACTCTCGGCGCTAATCTCCTCGGCATGGACGTCGCTACAACCGCAGGCATTTCTGGCAATGGCCTTATCTTTTTGATTGGCCTTAGCCTGTAATACCGAGACAAATTCTTGTTTCGCCACTGCGATCAGATCGGGATGCGCCACCCAGGTACCATCGAAGCCCAGGGCTACTTCTCTGGCTTTGTCGCGTTTTACTTTGTCTAAGGCCTGAGCTGTTACAGTGGGGTCATTCTTATTGGGAATAAAGGCCGACATTCCACCCATAGCATGAGCGCCACGACGATGGCAGATCTCTACCAGCCGTTGACAGTAAGCCTTCATGAAGGGAACATCCATGGTGATCAGGGAGCGATCTGGTAACACCATGTCACTATGGCTTTTCAATCGCTTGATAAAGCTGAAGATATAGTCCCATCTGCCAGCGTTTAAGCCGGCGGCGTGCTCTTTTAGTTCAAAAAGAATTTCTTCCATTTGAAACGCTGCCATGATTGTTTCAATTAGCACTGTGGCTCTAATGGTGCCGCGCTCAATGCCAATATAGTCTTGAGCAAAGTTGAAGATATCATTCCAGTAGCGAGCTTCATGGTGACTTTCCAGTTTTGGCAGATAGAAATACGGACCGCTGCCTCGGTCAATTAGCTCTTGGGCGTTATGAAAGAAGAACAGACCAAAGTCAAAGAGACTGGCTGGGATGGGCTCGCCTTTGATCAAAAGATGTTTCTCGGACAAGTGTAGACCACGCGGTCTAACGATTAAGGTGGCTAGGGTGTCGTTGAGCTTGTAAGTTTTACCCGCTGATGCGCTAAATTCTAAAGTTCGTCTGACGGCATGATAGAGATTGGCCTGGCCCGAAACCATGTTCAACCAGGTAGGGCTCGAACTATCTTCAAAGTCGGCCATGAATACATCGGCACCGGGCGCTGAGTTAAGGGCATTGATGATCATTTTGGCGTCGACAGGGCCAGTGATTTCAACTAGTCTTTGTTCTAGATCGGCTGGACAACTAGCAACTTGCCAGTCTTGTTGATCCGACCACAGTTGTTTGCTTTTAAATTGAGGCAACTGTCCTTTGTCTAGTTTTCTTTGACGCTTGCGACGACTGGCAATTAACTCAGCTTGACGCTTGTGAAAGTTTTTGTGCAGAGCCGCTAGAAATGTCAGTGCTTCGTCAGAGAGTATGAATTGCAGTTGTGAATCGGGGGTGGCACTGATGGCAATGTTTTTGGTCATTTGATTTTCCAGATGGGTTGAGCAGCCGAAGCTGCTAAAAGAGGAGCGGAGGCAGCATGTCGCCGCTACCGAATAAAAGGGGTAGCACTTTGGAAAATGGGTTTCGCCGATAGTTTTTGTTTTTGCTGGGAATTAAATTGCCGGGTCTTTGGTGAAGAGTTTTTGTTGGTACTGTTGATAACTAGCAGGGCCGAACTAGCTATTTCAGCCTGATGGCAATTAAGAAAGGCTTAAATAGTGCTTTACCACTATCGACAATTGAGTGAGTAGTAATATGGGCCGCTTTTGCTTTTTTTTTGCGAGACTGTGATACTCGTGCTGTAGCAGGCTTTGAGTAGGTGCTGGCGCCGACAGTGGGACTATTCCCAAAAATCTTTCAGGGGCAGAAACTATTGCCCCGATTGCGTCTTCGCACATCTTCTCAAGTGTCTCAGATTTCTTGTTTTAAAGCGGCTGGTCGAAAAGAGCAAATCTGTTTGATCACTATATGTATACATTGCTGGCGGCAGGCCAGTTATAGCAGCGAAAGCAATGAAAGTAGCGCACATCCGGAGCAGAAAAATGGAACATCAAGTTGAGACTCGTAGTGAGCAACAGCAAAACGAAGCTTCTAGCTCCAGATTTTACGATGAAATTGATCAGCGTCATAGTCGCACTTCAAAGCTTGATGTTAGTGGTGCTGAAAGAGAAAGTGCCATTGATAAGCTCGACCGCACTTTAATCGTTAACCCTGGAGAAGGTTTGTGGTCGGTAGCCCGTAGAGCCTTAGCCGATGAAGGTGCGGATGATAGGGATGGACGAGCAATCACAGCCAAAGTTCGTGAAATTATTGAATTGAATAGAGATAGGTTTCCTAATCTTGTGTTAGCGCCCCATCGTGTTTATCCGGATCAGTGGCTCTTGGTGAGAGAACCGAAACAGCAGTTGTCTGTTCAGACCGATAGCAGTCGTGAGCAAGTGATCAGCAGAGATGAAAGCGCGCCTGCTAGAGACATTCCGGCCGAGGTTGAAGCCATTCCTGATTTTATCAAAAGAGCTAAGGCTGGCCAAAGAGTGCATGCAGTTAGTGGTGAGGAAGTCGATGCTGAGAAAGGCTCTAAAGTCATTGCCCATGCGGGCTCTGATGTTCAAGCCATGAATGGTTCTTTTGTGCTTGCTCTTCCTGGTTCTAAAGTCAGAGCATTTAACGGTTCAGCTGTAGCCGATTATGGTGGCGAAGTGGAAGCGTTTAAAGGTTCGGTTATTTTCGATATGAAAAGTATGGCTGCAGAAGATAACTATGTAAATTAGTCAACGATCAATGCTTCTACAATGATGGGGTCTAGCTAGCGCTAGGCCCTTTTTCGTTTGTGTGCCGAGCAATTTTGTTTGTTGCTGGCTGTAACTTTTCATACGCTTCTAGGTGCTACAGGCGAGACAGCGTGCGGTTTACTAGCCCTGTTGAAACTGAATTTCTCCTAACCTCAGTTTGACTTGGTGTTTGAGATTGCCCAGTGTGTGGGCTTTTTACCTTCGGTGGCTTGCTTCGCTGCGCTGTGCAATTGTTTACAATCATTGGTTCCTGCCCTGCTTTCTCGCTAGAACTGAATCACTACTCGTTCGCCACCAATTTTCGGAATCACTGCAAACACCTTACCAATGCCCTTATACATGGAATCGTCGCAATCACTTAGTGACTGCGACGTGGTTTCGACGTGGCGCCAGTAGTAGAGACCTTCTTCGTAATTCAATTTGGAATAAAGCCATGAAACAAAACCTGCTCGCCTTGATCTTCGCCTCAGCTTTGTGCACTTTCGCTAACTTCGCTATGGCAGATGGTTATACCGGAAATCCTAATCCAGCAAGCCCGAGCAACGCCAGTGAGAATACCAATGCCCTTAACGGACAAGTCACTGGTCATCAATCACAGATCGCTGCACCAACAGCTATCGCGGCCCCGACTTATATTGCTGCTCCAAATCAAGCTAATGTGGCTGGACAGGGTGGCAGTTTGAACATGAACTCTAGAAGTACCAGCACCACTCTCTTTGGTCCGCAAGCTAACGCTATTCGTAGCGCTGACTGTGCTGGGGATGCCGATGGCATTTCGCTCTATTCGATTTTTGGTGGAATAGGGTACTCCCATGCTGACGAGAGTAACATCTGTCGAATTCTAGGTGTTATACAAATGACCTGCGCTACTGCTACTAACTTAGTACAGACCGGTGCAGTCTTAGCCCAGAATCAACAGCTTAACGCTGTTGGATACAAGATATTGAATCAGGCTGTCGATATGGTTGAGCAATGTACACAGCAGATGCAGGCTAATCCAATAGCGTTAGAGCTGCGCGCCGCCTACGCTAAGAACATTCTCGGTAAACCAGTTGCAGAAAGCGACGACTGAGAAAGCAAGCAACCGATTTAACGTTAATAAGGAATGACGCAAGATTTACCTCCCAACTTAGCGCAGGGAGGCGTAGAGCGGAGTCAACCAAACCAAAAAAAAGAGACAACCTCATGAAAAAACAAAACATCGCAACCACAATCTTCACCGCAGCAGTATTGGTTCTGGCTTCAGTTTCGGCTCAAGCTAATCCTCCTGTATACGCTGGCGGTAACGTCTCGGATCAGTGGCAGCAATCGGCTCAGCGTGGTGGCTTTAACGTCAGCGACCAGGCGCAGTGGAGTCACCAAGCAGGTCGTTTCAATTTATCGACCCAGGGTCAGTTGAATCTACAAAGTGGTGTCTTCAATGACAGCACGCAATTTCAAGGCAATGCTCAGGTAGGTCATTTCAATGACTCTACTCAGGTGCAAGGCAATACTCAGTTCGGTCATTTAAACGATTCAGCTCAATGGCAACAGTCAACGCAGCGAGGTGCTTTTAATGACAGCACGCAAGTTCAGGGTAACACTCAGTTCGGTCATTTGAACGACTCAGCTCAGTTTCAGGGCAATGCTCAAGTAGGCCATCTCAATGACTCTACTCAGGTGCAAGGCAACACTCAGTTCGGTCGTTTGAACGACTCGGCTCAGTGGCAGCAGTCTGCGCAGCATGGTGCCTTCAATGACAGCGCTCAGTTTCAGCGCAACACTCAAGTAGGTCATTTCAATGACTCTACCCAGTTTCAAGGCAATACTCAGTTCGGCCACTTAAACGACAGCACCCAAGTGCAATTTAACAATCAAAATGGTGCTGTCAATAATAGCCAGCAAGTACAACATTCTACTCAAGTGAGCCCTTACTAAGAAGGAGGTCGGCTCTAGTTTTGAGTGGTGCATGCAGTTAGAGAGGGCTTTCGGATGAAAGCTTAGCCGTAAATCTGATTAGTCTCATGGCAATGGATTTCCATGAGACTAACAGTAAAAATTTTTTCTGAAGAGATTGCAATAGACCGGTCTATTGTTCGAGTCGAGATTGATATAGACTGATTAAGGCCTAGTTTGAAGAAGGTCTCTGTCTGTCTTCGAAATGGTCCATACGGTCTTCAAGTTTAACTATGCGTTTTTCTAGCCTGCCAACGTTGCGTTCTGATCAAATCAGCAGAGCAGATATGCCGCTTAGCTTGGTATTTACTTCTGAACGGAACTCATGGAATTCATCAATGGCGTGATCGAGCTTAACGTTGGTTTGGTCAAGCTTGGCATTGGTTTGGCCAATGGCGGAAGCAAGCATGGTAAAGCCTGCTCTCATTTCACCTTGAAGCATTTCAATTAGTTCTCTGTCTTGGTTCGTGGTCACACCCTCGCTAGTCTTACAATAGAGATAACGTTGGAATGCTGTCAATAGTTCATTTTCTCTGGGCTATTTAGGCCACTTCCGATTAATTTTTGCCAAGAGCTACGATTAGTCGTAGTAGTTGCTTGGTTTAAAAAATGCCCATAAGCCAGAGCAGCGAGAGTTTGAGCATTAGATGCAGAGCGGCAGAGGTTTCCCGCTGGCGCTCTGCTTCCAAATAAGCTAGCCGCTCTTAGCTATTAGCTTGAAGAACTATTAGCTCCTTTTTGTGCTGGCAAACAAGTTTATTCCTACCCAGGCAAAAACAGACAGAACGGCAATGAAGACAGCGCCTTGCATTAAACCGATGACAAAAGCAATCAGCCAGGCACTAATTGTGCCTAGGCTAACAGCAGTTGAAGTTGCTCCGGCCGCACCACCAGCGGTGTTGAATACCGTTGCTGCAAAAGTTGCGACAAGAGCGGCCCAGGCAAGGTCGAGCCCGATTGCCCATTTGACGAAGGTTGGTAGTTTCTTTGGGGCCTGAGATGAGGTTGAGCCATTATTTTCATTGTTGATTTCGGTCATGATTCTTTCCTGTTGTGTTGAAAAACGAATGACCAGCTGGCTGGGCAAGCTGACCATTCGTGAAATTTTGTTCTTGGCAGGGCTGATTTAGATCTCAGTCACCGCTATTACTGCACAGTGAGCGCGCACAGCTACTACCTGTTGGGCGCTTAATTCGACTTCGAATTCAGTGCAGTCCTGAACATCGTTAGTGATGGTGATGGGAATACCCAGGGCACGTAGCTCCCTTACTTCGTCGTCATGCATTGTTATTGCAGTTACTTGGTAGTTTTGTGTCATCTTATGTCCCTGTTTATTTGTTGTTGGAATGAGACAGCCTTGCGAAAAGTCGTGAGAGCGAATCCCACATTTCTTTTGACCAGGCGCTTACTGAGTCGATCATGGGCGCTAGGGCGCTCCATACGCTTCTCGCCCAAACTAGTAGTTGTTTGAAGAAGCGTCCAGCAAATTGGCACAGGCTTTCAATGTAAGGACTGATTAAGGGTATTAACCAATTCCACATTGCCACTAACCGGCTTCTGATGGCGTGCCAGGCTCTCTTTGCTAGTGTGGCTGCGGCAGTTCTGACGCTTTCTAGCCAGTTCCAGACAGCGACAATGTGTGGCCAAAGCCAACCAGTGAGTTGCTGAATTTTGGTAACAACCCAGTTCCAGACAGCGACTATGTGTGGCCAAAGCCAACCAGTGATTTGCTGAACTTTGGTAACAACCCAGTTCCAGACGGTGTTGGTGATGTTCGCTAGCCAGTTATAAAAAACAACAATCTGTGGCCAAGCTAGGCGGGCAAGTCGCACAACTTTGTCAGAAACCCAGTTCCAGACTGAAGTGACGATATTTGCTAGCCATTTGTAGAACGAGACGATGTGTGGCCAGGCAAAGCGAATGAAACGTTGGGCTTTGTCGTGCAGCCAGTTCCAGGCGCTTGTGATGATATTGTCTAGCCAGCGGAACAGAGAGACAATATGAGGCCAAACATAGCGTAAGAAGCGCTTTACTTGGCTCCACATCCGCTGCCACAAGTCGATCACTTTGTTAGCAAGCCATTGCCAGAAAGAGGCAAAGCGCTGCCAACACCAGCGCACAAAACGCCAGATGTAGCGTGCTATGGGTTTTAGTACGGCTCTTATTGCTGACCATAGGCTGTTCAAAATTTTCTTTAGCGGCCTCAGGACAATTATGTAGAACAGTGGGAAGAGGTGGCTGTATGTGAGCACTGTAATTAGCAGGCTCAGTGGTATTGCCAAAGGCCCGGTTAAGGGCAAGAGCAATGGAATAGTGACAGCACCGGCAGCTAGTGCTGCTAGTGAACCGGTAACAGTGTGCCAGTAGTGGCCTTCGTAGACTTCCTTGTGAAGGGGTTGTGCTGTGTTTTTCCAAAGTAAGTAAAAGACCATGAAAAAGCCCATTACACCCTTGATAATGAGCTCGATTAGCATCATTATTGGATTCTTTGATGAAGGTTTGTCTTCATTGTTCATTGAGGTTGTCTCCGCGGACGTTGTTTCTATGGTCGATTGAAGCGATAGCTCTTCGGTAGCGCAGTTGGTGTGGTCAGTGTGGTTGTAATCTAGATCAGCTGATTTCCCGACTTTGCTAGAAGCTCTAGGGCAAAGGCTAGTTGATTGTCGTGAGGTGTACCAAGAACTATGTCCGGCTTATCTTCTAGCTTGACGATATGGTCTGGCACAATGCCATAACTTTCCTCCGAGTTGCCACCATCTCCAAGCCATTTGCCATTGGGGGTAAAGTAGCGCTGGTTTGTGACGCGCATTTGGGTGCCATTGGGCATAAGCAGTACCGCCTGGGCAATACCTTTACCGAAGGTGGTTTCACCGATGACAATAGCTCGTTTGTTGTCTTGCAGTGCGGCTGTAAACATTTCGGCCGCTGACATACTTTCACTATTGACCAGTATGGCTATTTCGCTTTCTGCGGCAATGGCTTCCAGGCGCTCTAGGAGTTTATTGGTGCGTTTGCCACTGGCTTCATTTTTGACAATTATGTTTAGGCCTTTGGGGCTAAGCGAGTATGTGCTTAACTCGTGGTTGCTGCTGCTGACTCGCTCGCGGCACGAGACTAGCACACCATCTTTGATGAATAAGCTGGCCAATTGTAGTTGTACATCCATGTCTCCACCTGGGTTGTAGCGCAGGTCAATGATCAGCTTGTCGACAGCTAGTTTTTTTATCGCTGTTATCATTTCGTTGGCTGTCTCGAGCTTGTAGAAATGTTCCAGGCGGATATAGCCGACTGACTCACCCTGGCTCGATTTGAGCAGCTGGTGTGATACTACTTCTGTGTTGACTGTGCCGGCTGTAATGTTGATAGTTTGATTTTGGCCATTGCGCAAAATTACAATTTCAATCTTTTCTCCAGAGCCGCACCGTAGTTTGTTAGCTAGACCGGCTCTAGTAATGTTCTTAGCGGTCTCACCGTTTATAGAAACGACTGCATCACCATCTTGCATGCCTGCCTCTTGGGCGGGACCACTGACCACTTGCATAAGCGGATAGCCGTTTTCATCGGTTTCAACCATGAAGCCGTTTTCAGGGGCTTCTGCCAGAATGGCTCTTCCTGACGAGTCGAGCTTGACCTCGAACTGCACGCCGATGCCGGTGAACTGCCCACTGGCGCGATCTTGTTCGGCCTTTACCTGGGCTGGCGAGAGCAGAATAGCGTACTTATCGCCAAGAGCTGCAAGCATTTCGTTAGCGAACTTGATGGCGTCTTCATCGTTTTTTATCTGTTTATCAAATTTGTGTTCCCAGGTCTTCCAATTTTTCCAATCAGTGATGGTATAAGCTAGCTTTGATGCGGTTTCCCAGGTGCAGTGGTAAAGTTCGACTGCTGTCACTTGTTCTGTCAGTGGTCTTACTTTGCCGACTAGGTCAGCAAGAACATGAGTAATTTTTGATACGGTGGGCGAAAAGCCAGAAATTAGCCGTGCAAGAATGCTGGCCTTGCCTTTCGGAGGTGCACGTGGTGTCTTGAAATTCATAAATTTCATTTCTCAGTTGTGGCTGCCGCTGTATCGAAGGCGCTTAAAATGGCCTTTTGACTGGCAAGCAGCTCGGTGGGTAAGTGACTGCCTAGGCTGTCGAAGAATTCAGTTTGCGATGCTATTTCTTGCTGCCACTCACTAGCATCGATTTTGGTTAGTTGGGTGAATTGCTCATCGCTGAGAGATAGTTCGCTCAGATCTAAGTCTTGGCGCCGCGGGGCTAAACCAAGGGCAACTTTGGTGTGATTGTCACCAGCGGCATTGGTCACTCTTTCAAAGACCCATTTAAGCACCCTGAGGTTGTCGCTAAAGCCCGGCCATAAGAACTTCTTGTTGGCATCAAGACGAAACCAATTGACGGCAAATATAGCTGGCGCTGTTGCCAACGATTTTCCCGTTTTTAACCAGTGGCCGAAATAGTCGCCCATGTTGTATCCACAAAATGGCTTCATCGCCATGGGATCGCGACGCACCAGACCGACTGCACCAACCGCCGCAGCGGTGGTTTCTGAGCCCAGGGTGGCAGCCAAATAGACACCATCTTCCCAACTGGCTGCTTGGGTAACTAGAGGCACAGTGGTTGGTCTGCGGCCACCAAAGAGGAAAGCAGCAATTGGTACGCCTTTGGGGTTATCCCAGTCTGGGTCAAGCGAAGGACAGTTGGTAGCTGGTGCCGTGAACCTGGCATTGGGGTGAGCGGCTAGCCGACCACAGTCAGGAGTCCAGGGTTGTCCTTTCCAGTCGATGGCCGTAGCCGGTGCCTGCTCGGTCATGCCTTCCCACCAGACGTCGCCATCGTTAGTGAGTGCCACATTGGTGAAGATGCAATTCTTGCTAAGAGCGGCCATGGCATTGGGATTGGTCTTTTCGGAAGTGCCCGGGGCGACACCAAATAGCCCGGCTTCTGGATTGATGGCATAGAATTTGCCGTCCGCACCAGGTTTGATCCAGGCGATGTCGTCACCAATGGTGGTGACTTTCCAGCCACTTAGAGCAGCCGGAGGTACTACCATGGCAAGATTGGTCTTGCCGCAAGCGCTAGGAAATGCCGCGGCGATATAGATTTTCTGTCCAGCTGGTGATTCAAGGCCGACAATCAACATGTGCTCAGCAAGCCAGTTTTGCTTGTGGGCCATGGTAGAGGCGATGCGCAAAGCAAAGCACTTTTTGCCGAGAAGAGCATTGCCGCCGTAGCCAGAGCCATAAGACCAGATTTCGCGGGTTTCAGGAAAGTGGCAAATATATTTGGTTTCATTGCAGGGCCAGGCCACATCTTTCTCTCCGGCAGTCAGCGGAGCGCCCAGTGAGTGTAGGCAGGGAACAAAATCACCGTCGGCACCGAGCACGTCGAGCACGGCTTTACCCATGCGAGTCATGGTACGCATGCTGATAACAACATAGGGTGAGTCGCTTATCTCCACACCGATGTGAGCAATTTCTGAGCCCAAGGGGCCCATGCTGAACGGAATGACGTACATGGTGCGACCGGCCATGCTACCTTCGAATAATTTGGTCAATGTCGCTTTAGCTACGTCGGGGGCAAGCCAGTTGTTAGTTGGTCCAGCGTCTTCTTTGTCAATTGAGCAAATGAAGGTGCGTTCTTCTACGCGTGCTACATCGTTTTCGCTTGAGCGAGCTAAGAAACTACCAGGGCGCTTTTCAGGGTTGAGTGCTGTGAGGGTACCAGCGCTAGTCATTTCAGTGCAAAGCTTGTCATACTCGGTCTGTGAGCCATCGCACCATAAAATTTTAGCGGGTTGGCAAAGAGCAGCTACTTGGTTTACCCAGGCGATAAGCTTGGCATTGCATGTGGGTACGGTCGAATTGTCTTGACTGACAATTTTCATCTTTTTTCCTTGAGAATTTCATAGTTTGGATTGTGTGAGCAACCGAATAATACTTAAGTGCCAAACAGGCCGCACTAGAGAACTAGTTTGGGCACACGATTTGAAGTGTTGATTGTTAGGCTTTTCGGATAGCTCAGGTTTGCAGGAAGAATTGGACTTCTACCCTAGCAGGCGGGGTATTCCGCTCCCATACTCGCTGATAGTCTTTACTTAATCTCATCGCTGCAATAGCCAGCCAGGCGAGTTTTTGTGCTCGTGCAATATCGCAGAACCGAGCCAAGGGTTGACTCTGTATGAATTGCCTATTTTCTTGGCACGCTTTGGGCCGAGCAATTGAGTCTCCCCGAGCTGCGCTAACCAAGGCTTATGGTCAGCCTTGGGGCCATACAAAGAAAATTAGTCGCTTAACTTTGCGTTTGCAGCTTAGCCATCTTCTGCGAACATTTTGTCTCAAGCTTACCTGCCCATTTAACACAGCCTGGGATTAAGACCCCCAGCCTTACTGTTACTTGGGTTTTTCCGAGGGCATACTATAGATTACAGTGCCCTACCCCGAAAATGGAGGTTTTATGATACTTCTCAATTCAAGCTTGCATGTTTTCTTAAAGGCATACGATAGTGAAGAAGCCTGTCTCGATGCCATTTTCAATATCAAATGGCCAAGAGGTTTCCGATGT
>JAUYRX010000037.1:0-260613 GCA_030696635.1 Candidatus Melainabacteria bacterium | reverse complement strand
TCAGAACGACATCGCTGTGACTTGGACTCATATAGTCAGAACGACATCGCTGTGACTTGGACTCATATAGTCAGAACGACATCGCTGTGACTTGGACTCATATAGTCAGAACGACATCGCTGTGACTTGGACTCATATAGTCAGAACGACATCGCTGTGACTTGGATTCATATAGTCAGAACGACATCGCTGTGACTTTGCTCCGAAATCCAGGAGGAGCTTTTTCTAATTCTGTCCATTGAACTTAATTCTATTTTTGAACGTCTATAAGAGAAAAGGAGGAAGAAACATGTCTACAAATCCCACCGACGACATTCTCTTCGTTGAGGCCTGGCAAGCATTTAACGAAGAGGTGCCAAGCGATCAAGCCGCTGCTGATTTTCTCTACGACAACCTTGTCATTTACAATAAGATTGAATGCCGTTGTCAGCAACCTCAGATTGTTCACCGGCCAGGAGATAGATTTTATTCTTGCCGAAATTGTAAAAAGGTATCCTGGGTGACATCAGGTACTCTTTTTGCAGGGGTGGTGAAATTGAGAGCTTGGCTCGCTCTTGTTTGGTTGAAGGAGCGGGGAATTACGATTAGTGCCATGCGTTTCTCTCGGTTGTTGGAAATTGCTCAGAGTACCGCCCTAAACATTCAGAAGCGCTTAGGCATGGTATTGGATGAGAGTCTGGATGATTCATCGCCGGCGCTCCCTGCTCAGTTTCTTCTGCCGATTGTCGCCAAGCGAAGTAAGGAGACTCCTGCTCAGGAGCATCCTCGAGCCGAGCTGATAGACGGCCTTGAAGAATTCTCTAGCTTTCTAAGTCTAGATCAATGGCAGAATTTCAATTCAGCGAGCGAAGATTTGAGTGCTGTGATAGCTGCCTATCTAGAAAGTGCTGATCGACAATTGGCTAGCTCTCTATCCGTTGAGTTAGTCGCTAGTGCTGTCAAGGCCGCTATTGCTTATATTCGTACTCATTTTCAGGGAGTTAGTCGAAAGTGTTTGCAAATATACTTGGCGTCTTTCTGGTGTCATATTGATCGTGTGCGCTGGTCTCAGGGGGCGCTGCTTGTAGCTTGCCTTGAGCACCCGCCGATAACCTATGAGTCGATACTCCGTTATGTGTCACCGCCAGTGGTGCGGCTTTTTTGCGCTGCCTAGAAAGACCATTGAGTTGAATCAATTGATTTTAAAAGACTCTGCTTCCGAGCTCGGAGCCATCATCTGGCTTTAAGAGCAGCACGCCTCCAGCATTGACCGCACTACCTAAAACTAGAACTTCCGAGTTAAAATCTCCGACTTGTTTGCCTGGGCAATTCATAACGCAGGCTACGAGACGGCCAATTAGGGCATCTAGGCGGTAGTGTGCCGTGATTTGAGCGCTTGATTGCTTTGTGCCAAGTTCACCGAAATCAATCCAGAGTTTGTAGGCTGGCTTTCTGGCTTGGCCAAATACTTCAGCCTTGATAATTTTGCCGACACGTATATCAAGTTTGAGAAAGAGATCGAGGTCGACTGTGTCTTCAATTATGTTCAAGGTTATTTCGCATCCATCCAGTTTTTGCCTATTCCAAAATCTACTTTAAGCGGCACTTTTAGCGGTTGCTTTAGAGTCATCGCTCTCTCTAGTATTGCTTTAGTCTTATCAATTTCATTGTCTGGAACTTCCAGCACCAATTCGTCATGTACTTGCATGGTTAGTCGAGCACCGCTATTGGCAGCTTTCAACTCTTTGTCTAATTCGATCATGGCTAACTTGATCAAGTCTGCAGCGCTGCCTTGAATTGGGGCGTTGCACGCGGCCCGCTCGTCTGCCTTGCGCACGTTGTCATTGCGATCGTGTAGGTGGGTGAAGTATCGTCGGCGACCCCAAATTGTCCTAGCATACGATTTGTTGCGCGCTTCTTCTATTGTACTTTGAAGGAAACCTTGAACTTTAGGGTAGCGAGCAAAATACTTGTCGATGAAGCCTTGTGCTTCTTTTGTTGATATGCCTAGATCGAGGCCGGTTGAGTAGGCACCTTGTTGATAGACAAGGGCAAAATTAATGGTTTTGCCGACGCGCCTGATATCCGACGTTACCTCTTCAATTGGTATTTCATAAATTTCACCAGCGGTCCTGGCGTGTATATCCTGGTTCTTCTCAAAGGCATCAATTAAAGTTTCATCTTCACACATGTGCGCTAAAAGACGTAGCTCAATTTGCGAGTAGTCAGCCGATATTAGAGAACAGCCGGGAGCCGCAATAAAGGCTCGACGAATGCGTCTGCCAATTTCGGTACGAATGGGAATGTTTTGGAGATTAGGATTTGAGCTGGAAAGACGCCCTGTGCTGGTTACGGTTTGGTTGAAATCACCATGTAGACGTCCATCTCGCTTAGAGATTTGGCTCGGTAGGGCGTCAACGTATGTTGAGCGCAATTTCGAAATATGGCGATACTCTAAGAGCTTGCCTATAATCTCATGCTCTTCGCGCAGCGACTCTAGCACTGCGGCATCTGTTGAAAACCCAGTTTTAGTTTTGTTTTTTGGCTTTAGCCCAATTTCTTCAAACAAAACTTTTTGCAACTGCTGGGTGGAATTTATGTTGAAGCCGTGACCAGCGAGAGCGTAGATTTCGGTTTCGAGTCTGGCAAGTTCGCTTGATAGTTCGTGGGAAAAGTTTTGCAGATATTCAAGATCTAGAGCCACTCCAGCTTGCTCCATAGAAGCGAGGACGTGGGCTAACGGCTGTTCCATTTCGTAAAGTAAGAACTCTTGTTCTTTATCTAGTAAGGGGGCATAGAAGCGCGCTAGTTCAAGGGTGATACGAGCATCGTCGGATGCATAGGCTGCCACTTTATCGAGCGGAGCATAGTTGATGGTGATCTGTTTGCGGCCACTGCCGATTAGCTCATCAATGCGCATCATTTGATAGTTAAGTATGCGCTCCGATTGATCCTTCAACCCGTGCTTGCCATCAGGATTAAGAATATAGCTGGCGAGCATGGTGTCGAAAACCAGAGGACCAAACTTAATACCATCACAAGAAAGGCAGTTCATCTCAAATTTGGAATTTTGAGCGACTTTGCCTATAGATTGGTCTTCAAAGATCGGTTTGAGTCTCGCGCTAACAGTTTCTGGGTCTAATTGACCAAGTTGAGCTGTTTGCAAAGCATCAACGTGACGAACTGGAACATAGACGGCCTTAAGAGTCGGCTTGCCTTCTGTTGCTGCGTCTACTTTCACGCGGCCATCATGGCAGCTAATAGCTGGGTCCCAAGCGATGGCATAACCAACTATTTCGGTGGCTAAGCTATCGAGGCCGGTGGTTTCTAAGTCTACTGATATTAGACTTTGAGTAGAAAGCTCTGCAATTAGCTGATCAAGCTGTTCTGTGGTTGTAATAATTGTCAACTCGGGCGCTGGAGCAATTATTGGTGCTCGTGCTTCGCTCGCTACTGTTATTGCAGCTGCGCTGCTGGGAGCGGGTCCGAAAGAGAGTTTGAGTTGTCCTAGCGGCTGTTCAGCCTGCTCGACTGAGTCAATGGATGGAGCTGTCAGGGTCGTCTGCGCTCCGGTTAAAGAGTGCTCTTGCGGTGCGCTTTGTGAAGTTGATCTGCTTTGGGTTGGTTGGCTGTTTTGTGCTGACAAGGAAGCAGTTTTTGGCATCACTGGAACAGAGCCATCGGGTGAGAAGCGAGCTAAAATTTTTGGCAGTCGCGTTGTTAGCTGCCTGAAGTTAAGTTTGTCAAAGTAGTCTTTCAGCGGCTGTAACTCTGGCATACTTAAGCGGCAATGCTCAAAGTCAAAATCAAGAGGCACATCAAGACGGATGGTGGCTAGTCGTTGGCTGATGTAGGCAATTTCTTTGCCATCGATCAGCTTCTTTTTCAATGACGCTGACTTAATTTCTTCTATATGCTCGTATACTCCATCTAGGGTCTGGTAGGACGAAAGTAGCTGTTGAGCACCTTTCTCGCCAATACCCTTAACTCCTGGAATGTTGTCTGAGCTATCACCACATAGCGCTTTAAAGTCGACTACTTGCTCTGGCCAGATTCCCATGCGATCAAATACTTGCTGCCGACCGCAGTTCACTAGTCCATCTTTGGTCGTGAGATGAATTTCTATCGAAGAATTATCGCCGTCTACTAATTGAAAGGCGTCGCGATCGCCAGTCAAAATGATGACACGCCTACCTTGCGCTGCTGCTTGTTTTGCCACAGTGCCGATGACATCGTCAGCTTCGTAGCCCGCCAATTCTAAAAGTGGAATTTCAAAGGTAGAAACGCCTTCTTTGATAATTGGCCATTGCACGGCCAGATCATCGGGCATGGCCGCTCTATTGGCCTTGTACTGATCGTATTCAATATGACGAAAGGTTGGGTCTGAAAGGTCAAAGCAAACAGCGAGCATGTCTGGCTTTTGCCTTTCGATTTGGTCGAAAAGCGAAGAGAAAAAACCGTGAACGGCCCAGGTCGGACTGCCATCTTTAGCCTTCATTCCTGTTCTCATGAGGGCATAGAATGAGCGGAAGGCTAGCGAGCTTCCATCTACTAGCACCAGTGTCTCTTGTTCTGCCATGATTCAAATTCTCTTCGCTACTGTGGTGCTACTTCTGCTGCCATGGTTCTTGGACGTGGTGGGCCTTGGATTGGGGCAATGCCAGTTACGAGTACCTTGCCTTCGGACAAGCTTGGTGTCTCGATATTGAGAAGCGCCGCAATGGTAGGGGCAATATCGGCTGGGCTGACTGTCTCCGAGTGCTTGCCAGCCTCTATGCCAAATCCGTGAAGAAGAAGAGGAACTTGACTGTCGTATGAATACGGTGCACCGCTGGCGGTACCGGTGCTCTCCGATGAAAAGACGTAACCTGGCTTCGGAATGACGTAGCATTCACCGCTCCTTCCCCAGTAATAGCTCTTGCGCACTCCTTCAGAGAAAGGTCCATTTGGTAGCTGATTCGAATATAGTTGGGCAGAAGTAATTACTTCTGCAATACCGGGAACTGAGTGCGCTACTTTTGCCGCTAGTGCTTCTACGTCCGGTTGGCGATACTTGTTTTTGTCAATAGCGCTGAAGTTGAGGTAGAGGTTTGGTGGCTCAAAGGCTTCGATCCAGTCGTCTTGACCCAGTCTATTGTCTAAGCTGGTGTCAAGGAAGGTTTTAAAAGTCTTGGGATCGATTCTGCCAGAATCTAATCCGCGTTCTTTGAGAAATTCAGGAATTGCCTGAGCGCCGCGGTTAGCTGTGAATATAATGAGACAGTTATTGAGGCCAACTTTTTGTTCTAAATGTCCAAGGAGAGCACTTATGCCTTGATCCATTCTCAGTACTAGATCTTGCGATTCTTGAGAGTAAGGACCGAAATTATTGATTAGTTCTCCCCCGGCGGATAGACCTATTGATAGCAAATCTGTATCGCTGTGAGTACCCAAACCTTCTTTATCTATTGCCTCTTTCGCTAGATCTAAAACCATTTGATTGGCCATAGGTGTCATTGCTAGGGTTGAGTATGCTCCTTCACCAGCAGTGGTACCACTAATCATATGTGGAAAGGCTTTGCCATCCGATGGTAGTGCCCGCTCGTTTGTATAGTCGTCTCGGCTGGACGCACCATAGGCTGTCTCTGGAAGAAGTCGTTGCCATGGTTTAGCGACATACTTTTCGGCCTGGCGAAGATCGTTGAAGCCTTTGACCCATGTAGGTAAATCACGGCTGTATTGGGCGGATGAGACGAAATTACCAGTGCGAGTATCAAGCCACATGGCCATGTTAGCGAGTCGGCCGCCTAATAGCAGGGCTTGTGAATCTTTTACTGCCAGCGAAAAGACTTTGCTACGACCATTGGTCGCTAGTTTCATTTGATCGCCAATTGTGGTTCCCTGTAAGAACTTTGAGCTGGCACCACCACTATTGGCACCGGTGAGCGGCGCTGACTCATCTGCGACAGCTGAGATGGCTTTGTTCTTACGTCGATCAAACCATTGGTCAGCGACAATTCCATTTGCCCAAGGGCTGGCGCCTGTGGCGATTGTGGCGTCACCACACGCGGCCTGAGTGGTGGCGTGCATGTAGCGGCAGTTAGTATAGTTTGCGCCGGATTCGCTGAGATAGCGAATGCCTCCGCCAGAAAGTTTATCTTGGAAACGCATCAAGCTGTTGTATGAAAGCTGGTCGGCAACCAGCAATACGACGAGTTTCGGTTTGGCTGCGAGGCCTTGCATTTGGGCTTGAGCAGACGGTTGAAATGAGGTCAGCTGTGGGCTTAGAGGTGCTATCTGGGCTGCTAGTAAAAGCGCCAATAACACCGCCGGTCTAGCCATTTTTTCGATCAGTTCGAATTTTCTGTTCTTTTCTCTTCTCACAGCTGCCACCTGCCGCTCCTTCTTTGCTAATTGTTCAAGGCAAGCATAACTCTCGCTTGATTTGCACGTTTTGCTCGACTTGCTTGATTTGCCTGCTAAGCCACCTATTTTACTGGCATTGACTACTCTTGCGGTGAAGATTAAGCCTCAATACTGGCTACTTTTGTAACGGTCTATCTTGAGATCTTTGTGAAGAAGAACATGCTTGCGGCGAGTTTCAATACAATATGGGTCAGGCAGCAAGCTAACCCAGAACAACATCCATCTCAGGAGTTATAAATGAGCGACCGTACCAAACTACTGAAAAAAGCTGTATTGACCGGCGTCGGAGCAACATCAAGCGTTGACCGCGTAAAAGATGCTTTGAAAGATGCCATGCAAGACCTTGTCAAAGTAGGTCAGGAATTATTCGATGACCTTGAAGAGAAAGGCAAAGTAAAAACTGAGTCTGCTGAATCTTTCCTAAAAGGATTCAAGGACGAGGCTGTCAAGCGCACGGAGGATATCGAAAAGCAGGTTTCTGCCAAGGTATCTAAAACAATGAAGAAAGCCGCCAAAGAATTTGGCTTCGTCACCATCGAACAGTATGAGCAGTTGCTCGAGCGCCTAGCTCTGGTTGAAGAACATGCGGGCATTACTCAGCCTGAGCATATCGGTGATGAAGACGCTAGCGAAGGCGAAGATAACCAGAATCATGACACAGATGGTAACGGTGATGCTTCTAGCTCGAAGAAGAAAAAAAACAAGCGCGCTGAGTAGATTTACATCAGGTTAGGGCTGATTGGTGGCACCAGTGGCATACGCTGGCCAGTCTTTGGATTGGTCAGCGTTGCTCCTTTTAGAGCGTCTTTCATTTGCTGATCTACTAAAACTATGGGGGCGCGTAACTGCCATTCACAGGCGAGTTTTGGATCGTCATCTTGGTCTTGTTCGCTGCGACCAAACCAACCATGTGATGTGGAAGCGATCGCTAAGCCAACCCTTCCGTTGGCCTCTTGCTCTGCTTGATCTTGATAAGCGACATAGTCGCGAGCTAGCGCTGACCACATAACCATATTATCGCCACTAGTCATTGCTTTTTGGGCGTAGTAGATAAGTTGCTTCTCGGCCACCGGTAGTCCTTTAAAGGGGTATTCATAAAAGCTCTTTGGGAAGCTCCTCTGGAAGTTTTTTTGAATACTTGTTGGCGGGTTGGTGGTGCGACCAATCTGAGTCTGTCCAGCTTTGAGTGCCGTTCGCCCATCGTTGGCAAATAGCAGTCTAGAATCATAGACAATAGTTTCGGCTATTGCTGGCAGTGTCGGCGCTTCTTCAGCCAGTCTCTCTGCAATTGTTCGCCCTTCGGCCATAATTTTAGTAATTGGCAAGTCTGACATCTCTTGCAATTTTCCGAAAATTTTGAGGTTGCCTTTGAGCCATGCAGAGCCAGCCTTGTCGCCGGCAATTTCAGTCTCTGACAAGGCCACTAGCTGGGGTTTGAAGATAAAGCGTTTACCTAATAAAAATGCTCCCGGTAGGTTGTCTAGGCGATTGATACCATTGCGGCAAACTTGTAGCAGCCGACTGCTTAAATCAAAAGATTGTTGGGCTACTGATATGCCGTTTAGTTTGGCGTTGTGCGCTAAGTTAAGTGCTGCTGCAAGGCGCTTTTGTTCTGCTTGCACATAACTTCGGCTGGTTTCCATGGCATCGATTTCTGATTTGAGAAATTTGTCCTTTTGGGGGTCGGTTTCGTGGCGCATGCGATCTCGCAGGGAAGCTAGATCTGCTTGGATGAGGACAATGCGATTGCGTGATTGTCTCAAGGTTTTAAAAGTATTGATCTCCGAAATTTGGGCTGTAGCAATAGTCTCTTGCGCACTAAGATTGGTGCCGTATATCTCGGTGAGTAAATCAATTGTTAGTTGTCTATCGAAGTGGTTTCGACCGGCCGTAATGGCGCAACCTTTGTCGTTTACGATCAAAGGTATGGCTGAGCTTGGGTAGTTGAGCGGGGCTGCAGAGAACCCTGCTGTAATCGCTTTTTGGCCAATTTCTTGTGGAGCTGTTTGATGCATGAAAGCCGTGGCGCGGGCTTCACTGTCAGAGGCTAGGCAGCTATTTATTGGAGTTTGCCAAACATGATTCTCTTCTGTAATTTCCACACCCAAATCGCTATTTGATTCTGGTTTAGATTTCAATGCAGGCTGAAAGTTAGGCTTGGCCCAGGGTGACTCAATAGTTGCAGTCAAATTGTTGGGTGAGACTGGTTGGTTTAGTTGCCGGAGCCAATGATAGAAGAGCACTCCTAGAGCATTGCGGCTGTCCATATCGCTAAGTATTGGTGCTACCGGTGGTGCTAGCCTGCCCGCTCCTGGAACAGAACCGTTTGCTACTTGCTGCCACTCGCCGTGGCCCTCGAACCTATCGCTTCTAAATAAATCGGCTAGTGAATTGAAAAACTGTGGTCTTCCCTGGGGAAAGCTAAGGGCCAAGCATGTTGACTCTTTGGCCTTGTTCTTGGATAGGCTTTGTTCGTTTTTGAGTCGCACGGAGCGTCCGCTATCTCCACAAATTACACAAATTTGAGTGCGTTTCTTCGCTCTTGATTTGCTCTGGTATTCTGCCGTTATTAAGAAGGCTGTGGGCAGTGCCTCTTTGCTCGGTATGAAATCTTTTGCTGCAGTAATAGTTGTCTTGGTTGCCTGCTGGTGCAGAAATATTGGGCTAGAAAATGGCACCGCTACGGGGGCCATCGTCAGTAACCGGCCTGCTCTTACGTAGGAGGCCTTGCTTTCATCTGGTCTGGCTTCGATGTCACTGTAGAAGCATGCTTCTGTGTGATTATCTATTGCTCCAAGCTCTATCGCCATAGAGATGAGATGATTGCCTGAGTTGGCGCCACGGCTAAGTATTTTTTGTACTTGTTTATATGTTTGCCCATCTTTGCTAACGTCGGCTATTAGTTTTGCTCTCAACTCCTCCTGCAGCTTTCTCAGAAGATTGAGATCATGTTTTGCTTGTTCTTTCATGGCTGGTAACTGGTACAGTTCACTGCTCCAAATACCTTGGCGCACCAGCGAGACGACAGTATTAAAGCTGCGAATCTTGGAACGACTTTCAATGCTCAAGTCACGAATGCCAATTTTTCCGAAGGCAGAATCAAATACGCTTATGTTGATAAGATTGTCACAGGCGCATTCTGCCGCCTGCACAAGTGGGTCAGAAACTACGCTTCCGATATTGAACCATGCAAGAATGAGAACATAGGCGCTAATTAGTAAGCTAGCTGCGAAGGTTGATAGCCAGAGTGAGCCGACTGATGTCCAATTGTTAGTTTTTGACATTTTGCTAGTTACTTATAACTGGATTAATCCTAGCATTTTTGTTCTTAGAACATTCTGTTACTCTGGTACCATGCCCGGTGTGGTTATTCTCTTGAAATCAAAAACTCTAATTGTAATACTTTCACTCCTCGGCTTCTATTTCGAGACGCGGCTTGCCGTGCTTTCTCAAGATATAGAGGCTTCTGCTCGAGAGCTAAAGGCGCCGACTGCAACGGTTAAGTCGCCTGTACCGGCCCGGTCTACAACAATGGAGAGCGCGCTTAAGGCTGTTGATGGGCTCATTGCAGATGGCTCGCTAGTGGCTGCTCGCGGTCGGATAGAAGCTCTGCTAATTAGCTATCCTGATGACAGTGCCGTTGCTCTCAGTGCCGCCAGGCTCTATCAAAAAATGGGTCTTTCTGCCTTTGCCATAATGCAGTATGAAAAGACAAGGCGCGCCAAACCCCTGCTTGTGGAGCCCTTGGTGGCCCTGTCTAAGTTGCATCTTGAGAATCTCTCGACTGAGCTAGCTGTAGAGCTGGCACGCAAGGCTGTTCAGATGGAGCCTTCCTCCCGTGATGCCCGACTGGCTCTTGTCTCAGCCCTGCTGGCCGAGCAATCAGTTAAACAGGCCAAGATTCAAGCGGATGCCTTAGGTCAGCGGTTCCCTAACGATCCTGACGTTGACCATGCCCTCGCCAGCGTTGCTCAAGCCTTTGGTGAAAATAAGAGGGCTATTGACTTGCTTGCAAAGGCCGTTGAGGCTCGCCCCGCTGAGCTTCCGTGGCAATTAGAGTTGGTTGATCTTTATATTGCTAATCAGCATTACGCACGAGCAAAGAGCGTTCTAGCTTCTATTTTGCTAAGGGAGCCCCAGTCGCTGGAAGCTCTAGAGCGATTGGCTCATCTCGATGAATTTTATTTGCATGATTACATGAGTGCTCGCGATTCTTACCGTAAGATTTTAAGTGTTTTACCCGATAGTGCTTCGGCCCAAGCAGGGATAGATCGCTGTTTAGTCAAGCAAGGAGACCTGGCTCTCAATCTTCGTAACTTCATCCGCCGGCTTCTAAACTTGCCCTTGGGTCCGGTTAAAGATGAAGTGGGCGTAAGCGATATGCTTACGCCCGATACTTCATACGGTGCTAAATGACAGACCCTTATTGCGGGTTAGTCTATTGCAACACTGCCTTAGAGAGAACTCGTTTTGGCCCGTGAATTGGGTCTTCAATTACCACTGTTTTGTCGCGGGTTGGGCCAACTGAAACAATAGCTACTGGGCAGTCTAATTCTTCAGCGATGAAGTCTAGGTAGCGTTTTGCTTCAGCCGGCAGTTCTTCGAAGCTGGTGATTTTGTATGTGGGCTTTTTCCAACCAGGGAAGATCTTGTAGACAGGCTCCATGCGCTTGAACTGTGAACCGATAGATGGCAACTCTTTGTGTATGGTGCCGTCTTTCTTATCTTTATAGGCCACGCAAATTTTGATTTCATCAAACTCGTCCATAACGTCGAGTTTAGTTATAGCTAGGCAGTCAAGGCCGTTGACACGCACTGCGTAGCGACCAATGACAGTGTCGAACCAGCCGCAACGTCTTGGTCTGCCAGTGGTGACGCCCACTTCAGCCCATGGTTTGCCGGTTTGACGCAGCATTTCGCCTTCTTCGCCGTCTTGCTCTGTGGGGAATGGACCTTCACCAACGCGGGTCATGAAGGCCTTTGATATGCCAATCACGCGGTCGATAATTGTCGGGCCAATGCCGGCACCGATACAAGCACCGCCAGCTGTTGGGCTGGAACTTGTCACGAATGGGTAGCTGCCGTGATCGAGATCGAGCATAGTGCCCTGGGCGCCTTCAAAAAGAATGTTCTTCTTGTTGTTTACGGCATCGAAGATCAGTTGCGAGGTGTCGCAAACATACTTGCGCATTTGTTCGCCATATGAGGCGTACTCTTCAAGTATTTCGTCGGTGTTGAATGGTGGATGATTGTACATGCGCTCAAGAAGTAGATTCTTGCGTGGTACCATCCACTCTAATTTTTCTTTGAGCACTTCGCGATCGAGCAGGTCTTCCATGCGGATGCCAGATCTAGCGCATTTGTCGGCATAAGTCGGGCCGATACCGCGCTTAGTGGTACCAATTTTGTTGTCACCACGGCTTTCTTCTTCTGCTGCATCGAGAGCCAAGTGGTATGGCATGGTGACGTGGGCAGAGGCTGAAACTTTCAAGCGTGAGTCGTCAAGGCCACGATCGGTTAGCGACTTCACTTCGCTTATGAATGCTTTGGGGTCAATGACCATGCCAGGTCCGAGCACGCAGATCTTACCGGGATAGAGAATTCCGGAAGGAATCAGGTGGAATTTGTAGGTTTCTTTTCCTACCACCACAGTGTGACCAGCGTTGGCCCCACCCTGGTAGCGCACTACGATATCGGCATTGTTGGCCAAAAGGTCTGTGACTTTTGCCTTACCTTCATCTCCGAACTGCGCTCCGACGACAACTACGTTAGCCAAGGGTTACTCTCCAGAAAGCCAAGTGAAATGGTCAGCAAAGAATTGCTTTGCGTGCCTTTCTCTTGAGTAAACCTTAATAAAAGGAATCTTCGCCAGACGGGCTTTCGCAAAAGAGCACAGGGACCTGATCTTAGTAGTCAGCAATTTCCCGCGCACGTTTTTTTGACCGGAGATAGTGTATTCGACTCGCCAAGAGCTGTCAATTTATTCGGGGTCAATACACGTTAATATTACTTACATGCAAAATCTCCTCCTCTTCTCCGCCGATTTGACCGAAAGACAAGCTGTTGCTACTAGATTGCTTGCTAATGGCATTGAACAGGGGCGGCTTGCTCATGCCTTGCTTCTCACTGGACGGGCCCACCAAGACAAGTGGTTGATTGCTAGACAGTTGGCTGCCTATCTCAACTGCGAGAAAGAAGACAAGGTCAGCGTGGGGGCCTGCATGCGGCAATGGCAGGCTACTTGTGTCGATGAGGATGGCTCTGCGCTCAGTGAGTTCGATCTGTCCGTGCAGAAAGACCTAGCTAATGCCTGCCAGAACTGTCGTTGGCTCTTTCAGGATGAACATCCTAAAGCTTGGTTGGTGCTTTCAGCTGAAGCCGGTAAAAGCGGCAAGATACCCGTAGAGGCGGCTCGCAATCTTTCTGAAGAACTGGCCCGCACCTCTCATTATGTTAGGGTTGTAATTGTTGAAGAGGCGAATGAAGCGGCTTTTCACCGCCCTGCAGCCAATGCCCTTTTGAAGACTATTGAAGAGCCGAAGTCGCCCTCTCTATTTCTGCTTTTCAGTCAAACAGCCGATGATGTTCTCACTACAATTGTCAGCCGCTGTCAGGTTGTGCCGTTAAATAATCGTATCGAAGAGAACATTGGTCCTATATCTCGAATAGTTGGGCTCTCTGCTGAACGGGCTTCCGCTTCCAGCGCGGCGATCAAAGGCAAACGCCAGTCAGTTATTGAAGAACTGACCGAAAAGCTAGCTGGGCATGTATTTGTGCAGAAGCTTAGGGCTAGTAGTAAAGATGCGTTGGCCCTATCTGCTTCCTTGCAGGTGTTGATTGATGATGACTATGAGCCTGATGCAATCATTGACTCATTGATCGCTCTAGAGCTTAAAGCCATTGGAGCCGCTAAGCTGAGCCAGTTTCGTGCCAGTTCTTATCTGGTAAAGCTGCTTAAATTAAGTGAAGATGCCAAGCGCCAAATTGATCAATATGTGTCAAAGAAGGGTGTTTGTGAATCTTTTGTTTTAACTTGGCTCGATTTGAGGCAGAATTTTAATAGCCATTAGTATTGAGATGCGATCTGTATAAAGACCACAGGAAGTTCGAGGCTTATGTTTAAGAAGAAGAGTGACGCCCTTAAAGCCGGAAAAGGCAATGACAAACAGCCAGGGGCTGATAATCAGGTTAGCAGGCCATCTGGCAATTCAGCTAATAGCCTAGGTGCCGCTGAGGGTGGAGTTCAAGCCGCGGCAGAAAATAGTATGACTGCAAACGGCACCCAGCCGGTTGCAGCCGAGCCAGGCCGCTCTCACAGTAATTTAAAGACCTCTTTTTCTAGCATGCCAGCTGCTGGCTCTGAGGCGGAACAGGCGGCGCAGGCTGCCAGCGGTAAGAGAAGCAGCAAAATTAGTATAGTTTTTGACATGGTTTTACCGCTGGTGGTTGCCGTGGTCTGCTGCGGCGCTTTCCTTAAAACAAGTAAGTTTGAAAAGGATAAGACTGGAATTTATGGTTTGACTGCTGAGCAGATAGACTTGGAGGTTAAGGATAAGTCGATTGCTGCTGAGACTGTTATGGCTGAAATCAATAACCTTGAGCCTTTGAAGCTACTGTCTCATGGTGAAGTAGGGCCGGCAATTGAAGCTGCTAAGGCACTTATCGCCAAGAAACCGAATGATACAAGGGCTTTGATGGCCGCTGGTATGGTCTTGGTTGAGGCGGGAAACAAAGCTGAGAAAGAACTTGGTATTGGCTATTGCAATAAAGCTTTCGAGCAAGCTAAGTACAGTGCCTACATTCGCTTACTCTACGGAAGACAGCTCGCTATCATGCATCGTGACGAAGATGCCATAGCTGTCTATGAAAAAATCATTCAACTTTTCCCTTCGACTTGGTCTACTCCGCACAAAGAGCTGGCCTCTCTTTATATGCGCACAAATAGTTCAGCTCTAGCTGTTAAAGAGCTTACCGCCTTGCTTAAGTCTGATAACTCAGACCCTGGTGTGCAAAGAGAGTTAGGTCTTGCTTTAGCTCAAGATGGCAAACAACAAGAGGGCTTTGAAGAATTTCAAAAAGGCTTTACGCGAGAGAAAGACATCTTGGGCTACCCTTATGCGGTTAAAGATATAGTCGAAGCTCATGCTGGTATCGTATCTAGTGCGGTTAAAGACACCGAAAAACGCTATAAGAAAAACCCAGAAGACGTCAAAACTCTTCTTACCCTGGCTCGTCTTTATATTGCTAGCAATCGTTTTAAAGAAGCTCGAGATATTGCTAATCAGGCGATCAAGCTGAGAGAGGTAGACCCTGAGGTGCATGAAGTCATGTCTGAAATCATGTGCAATCAAAATCAGGCGCAATCAGGGTACGATGAATTTAGAGCTGCTGCCTCATACATTCACATGAAGCAATAAATGATTTACTGCTCTAGTAACTGTCGTCCAGTGTGTCAAAAACCTTATTTGCGGACGTTGGCAGCGGTCTCTTTTTCTAATTTGGCTAGCTGCTCGTAGAGTTCTTTTTCTTTGTCGCTAATTTCAGTTGGAATAGCAATCTTAGTGCGTACAAGCTGATCACCACGATTACTTGCCCCGAGAGTTGGTAGTCCTTTGCCTTTTAGACGCAAGAGTCTGCCATTCTGGCTACCAGCAGGGACTCTAATTTTTACCGCACCTTCGATGGTTGTTACGATCGCCTCAGAGCCAATTACCGCTTGTGCCGGGGTAATCTCTAGTTCACAGATCAAGTTATCGCCGTCGATTGTATAGTAGTTATGCGGTTTGGCTTTGACACGCAAGTATAAATCACCTTTTTGTGTGCCACCGGACATGGTGGCGCCTTCGCCGGCGACTCTAACTTTTTTTCCTGGCCTTACGCCAGCGGGAATTTTTACTTCGATGGTTTTTGGTTTGCCGCCAGGAGTGCTGACTTGTAGTGTTCTTCTGGCCCCTTGAGCTAGTTCTTCTACGGTCAATTCAATCTCCGCTTCCTGATCAAGGTTGCGCCTTCTACCCGCTTGCGCTTGCTGTTGCTGCTGTTGCCGAACGGGCCCGCCAGCTGCTCCGCTGCCGAAAGTTTGGCCGAAGAGGCTATCGAAAAAATCAGAGAAGGCACTATTGCCGCGCAAATCTCCAAAGTTGCCAAAGTCGAAGCTGAAGCTGCCGTCATTGGCTCCTGACTGTTGGGGCGGCGGTCTGAAGTTGTCTCCGGCTTTCCAGTCGGCGCCAAGCATGTCGTATCGCTTACGTTTCTCTGGGTCTTTTAGGACTTCATAAGCTTCAATTAGCTCTTTGAATTTTTCTTCGGCAGTAGGATCATTCTTATTGGCGTCGGGGTGTGTTTTTCTTGCCAACTTGCGATAAGCGGCTTTGATATCAGCATCAGTGGCCTTGCGGTCCACGCCTAAAACTTGATAATAGTCTTTGTACTTGACCAACTTGTAGTGTCTCTATGCCTTAGAAATAACTTGCTTAGGCAACTATTATAGCCACGTGAGCGGCAATGATAAGCGAGAATTCGCCAATAAACTTGATTGGTTTGCTGGAAAGAGAGAAATTGCCTCGGTGTGCTCGACTGCACGATGGGCGGCCGTGCTAACAGGAGTGGGAACACCGATCATAGGAATGCCGCCGATCCAGGGAATCGCACCCAAGCTCATGAAAGGGCCGATATTGAAATTTGTTCTGACAACGTACTCGTAGATTTTGTTGTTTGGATCGAAAGGGGCTGTGATTTTTGTGTTCGGCCCATATTCCTTAACGACATTAGTAGTTATGTCCGTTTCGACAGTAAATACGTTGACCCCGCAGCCAAGGTAACCTCCAATTGGCACCATTTTGGCAAATCGGCCCATCGGAGACGTCACTATTGAGTTGGCTCTGCTCTGTACTTTGCTGAGAACATCCGGGAAGGAGTTCGCATTCGCAGCATCTACTGCACACTGTGTGCCGAGCATTGAGACATTGGCGTAGCCCATACAAAAAGTGAGAAGATTGATTAAGGGAAGGGCAATGACAAAAAGGAAAACAAAGAGAGCCGGTAAAAATTCGGCTATGCCTGAGCCATTTTTGAATCTAGTTTTATATCTTTGCAGCATTGGCAACTCCCATCATATCTAGCATATTACCCAGCGCCGCTTGATTTTAAGCGCTGACAGGGTGGTATTTGAGATTAGCTTTGTGCCCTTGGGGAATAACATCATAGGGGCCTCGAGCAGGTGTGTGCATTTTTTTGAGAAAATTGTATTTGAGAAAATTGTATTTATGAAGTGGTTTGCTATATGTCTATGACTTTGTCACGGTCTAGAAAGAGTCTGGGCCAATCAATAGTCGAATTATGTGCTGGAATTATGGTGCTGGTGCCCATTGTCCTGGTTTTATTCGACCTAACTGTTATTGTGTTAGCGGTGCAGCTCAACGATTCTACTTGTCGCGAGGCCGCTCGGGTAGGTTCGCTAGGTAATCCTGATGCCACTGCCTGTCAAAACCGAGTTCTGGCTGTTATTAACAGAGCAAACAAGGGCGGAAGCTCTATGCTCAGCAAATTCACTTTGGTTAGTTGTACAAACACGGTTACAGCGGCACAGGTTGCCGCGCTATCTCCTTATGGCGGTCCGGTCAATGGCACAGTCACGGTGGTGACTCAGGTAGATGTCAGACCATTTGTTGTCCATTTGATTTATGCGGGTGGGCCCGCCATTGTTTTCAGGTCTTCCCAGTCTTATCCGTTCACTTTTGTCGTGCCAAACACGGCCAGCTAATTATTGTCATTCAAAATCATGATGAAAAGGGCATCGCTCAGCGATGCCCTTTTCATTTATTAGTGATTAGAAACTTTGAACTAGTAGCTTAGGCTTTAACGGCTGGAGCTTTAGCTAGGTCTTGCAAAGCACTGATATCCATTCTTACGCTTGGGCCCATTGTGGTACTCAAGTAAACAGACTTCATGTAAGCGCCTTTGACTGACGGTGGTTTGATTTTTTGAATTTGATCAACCACAGCAGCTAGGTTTTGCAACAAACGGCTGTCATCGAATGAAAGTTTGCCGATAGCCATTTGCACAACGCCGCCATCTTTCTCAGCGCGGAAGGAAACCTTACCAGCTTTAAGATCTTTGACAGTTTTGCCAACATCAAAAGTAACAGTGCCGTCTTTAGGGTTAGGCATGAGGCCTTTTGGTCCAAGAATTTTACCCATTTTGGATAACATGGCCATGGCATCTGGAGTGGCCACTAGTTTGTCGAAATCAAGGAAACCTTCGCCGATTTTTGCAACAAGCTCGTCAGAACCGACAACGTCAGCGCCAGCATCCTTCGCCTCTTGCACTTTTTCGCCTTTAGCCACGACTGCAACGCGAACCGTTTTACCGGTGCCGCCTGGCAGTTGCACAGTGCTTCTGATTTGTTGATCGTTCAGCTTCGGATTGACACCTAGCCGGAAGTGCACTTCGACGGTTTGGTCGAACTTGACTGAATTTTCAGCTTTCAACAACTTAAGAGCTTGCTCTGCAGTGTGAAGAGCATTGTTCTCAGTGTAGAACGTGCCTAGTTTTTCCTGTCTTTTTGTTAGCGTAGCCATTTTCGGAAATTCCCTTGAAATGATCTATATGAATGATTGATGCCTGAACTAGATGAGTTTTTAGTCGACGACCTTTAATCTACGACCCTTAATCTACGACTAAGATGCCCATGTTTCTAGCAGTACCGACAATCATGGCTTCAGCAGCCTCGAGAGTGACGGCGTTAAGGTCAGGCATTTTGATCTTAGCGATCTCGGTGACTTTAGCCTTAGTCAAACTGCCAACTTTGGTTTTGTTGGGAGCCGCGGAGCCTTTCTCCACGTTTGCTGCCTTCTTAATTAGTTCGGCAGAAGGAGGAGTCTTCAAGATGAAAGTGAAGGAACGATCTTCGTAGACTGAAATTTCTACGGGGATAATTGTGCCGGCTTTGTCTTGAGTCTTAGCGTTGTATTCTTTGCAAAATTGCATGATGTTGACGCCATGTTGACCCAAAGCTGGACCAATAGGCGGCGCAGGATTGGCTTTCCCTGCGGTAATTTGCAACTTGATTTTTCCAACAACCTTTTTCACTTTTCTCGGTCCTATATCTGTCTAATTAAGATGAACTATTTGAGATGAGTACTGCAATTTTTCGGGCCGCCTTCTGGGAAGACGATCGATAGAAATGCGCGAAATATCGATCATATGGTAGATGGGGGACTTAGTCCACCACATTTACACTTTTATAACCTGGTTGAACTCTAGCTCAACTGGTGTGGCACGTCCGAAGATGATGACAGAAGCCTTGATGCGCTCTCTTTCGAGGTTCACTTCTGTTACCTCTCCTGTAAAGTCTGCGAAAGGTCCGCCTGTGATGCGTACGTAGTCGCCGACTTTGACATCGATAGCAGCAGGTTTCTTGCCTTTGAGGCCAGTCATTGCCATTTGACGTCTTAAAATTTTGCGCATTTCGGCGTCTTGAACAGGGGTTGGTTTTTTTCCAGCGCCCACATATTTCGTTACACCGGGAGCTTCTCGAACCACTCGCCAAGAGTCATCGTCAAGAATCATTTCGACAAAAACGTATCCAGGATATTCTCGTTCACGTTTCTCAATGCGCTTGCCATCTTTGACCTTAGTCACCATTTTTTCAGGCACAATCACGCCGAAGATACGGTCTTGAGCGCCCATGGTGACGATGCGCTTTTCGATGTGCTCCTTCACTTTGTTCTCGTGACCGGAGGCTGTTTGCACTGCGAACCAGCGTCGTTGTCCGTCTGTCTTTATGAAAGCCATTTAGCCATCCTTTTTTTCAGCGCTTCTACCTATCTAGGTATTAGCCCCGGCCTAAGCCGGCTCCGTGCAAGCGAGCCCAGTGCTCAATCGGTCCAAAGATAACGTTGCCCAAGACCCAGTCGATGCCAAGAACGATCAGCGTTATGGCTGTGACGAGGAATAACACACTCCACGTCTCGCGCACGACTTGTTTGTTGTCGGGCCACGTAATCTTGCGATGCTCAATAGCGACTTCTTTGAGGAACTGACCTACACCCACCATGAGTGAGTGTTTTTTCTCTTCATGCTTCTCAGATTTAGTCGTGGACACGGATTGCTCCTTAGTTTTGACCACTTGGCCTGTCGAGCTGTCCTGTTCCTTGTTTGCCATCGGTATTAAGCCATCCGCTTTATCTAAAATCCTACTTTTCTGAAGTAGGCTTAGATTCATATTGAATTCGCGCCCTGAAGGAGTCGAACCCTCAACAAAGGTTTTGGAGACCCACGTTATACCATTTAACTAAGGGCGCGTTTCGCGGCCGCCGGAGCGGCCCCTCGTACTGTATATTTCAACTTTCGCAATCAGTGAATCAAATCCAACTAGGAAAAAAAGACGAGCCTTTATTTCTTCGTTTCTTTGTGTTCAACATGTTTGCGACAGAACTTGCAATACTTTTCCAAGTTCAATCTTTCCGGATCATTCTTCTTGTTTTTCATGGTTGTGTAGTTGCGTCTTTTGCAAGTTCCACAAGCCAATGTGATGATGATTCGGTCGTCTTTCTTCGCCATGACAATAACTCCAAACACCTGTCTTGCCGTCAAAAACAAGACAGAAAAAAGAAGCCTCCTCGGAGGCGTCAAGGCAAGTATATCCAAGAGTCCGAAAAACTGTCAATAAAGCTAAAATAAAGGCGATGACAAAAAGTAGCGATGCTAAAAGCGATGACAGATACTTAATATGGCGCCTCGCCAAGGGGCTTGGGCAGGGCTTTCTTGCTCTGCTAGTGCTGGTGAGTATTTTGTCATTAATGGCTTGCACTAAGGTCAGGAGCCGTTTTGAGCCAGGTGTACTGCGGGTAAATCTTGGCACGGAACCACCCGGTCTTGACTGGCATACTGCTACTGACTCAACCTCTTTTGATGTTGTCTCCAATCTTATGGTCGGTCTCACTCAATACACCAATGACCTTACCTGTGCCCCATCTTGCGCCAAAACCTGGGAAGTGCTTGACGATGGCAAGCGTTATATTTTCCATTTACGAGATGATTTGCGCTGGACCGACGGAAAGCCAGTCACAGCTTATGATTTCGAGTATGCATGGAAGAGGTTATTGAATCCGACTACTGCTGCTCAGTACGCATTCTTTCTTTACGATGTTGTTAATGCTCGCGATTACAACATCGGGAAATTGAAGAATGCAGACCTTCTTGGCATCAAAGCCTTAGATTCTCTTACTTTTGAAGTGAGGCTCTCTAAACCGGCTGCCTACTTTATATATCTAACTGCGTTTTGCGTTAGCTTCCCTATGCGCAAAGATGTGGTCGAGCGCTTTGGTGATCGCTGGACTGAGCCTGCTAATCTCGTTACTAACGGGCCATTTAAGCTCAAGCACTGGCAGCATGAATACAAAATGGAATTGAGCGCTAACCCTCAATATTTTGATGGTCCGCCCAAAGTAAAGCTCGTCAAGATGTTTATGGTGCCCGAAGCTTCCACTGCCTTCGCCCTTTATGAAAATGATGAACTAGACTTCATCGACAACCGTAGTTTCTCGACACCGGACGTTGAGCGCTTTCGTTCGTCGCCGGAGTACCAGAACTACCCATTGCTGCGAGCCAATTACTTAGCGTTCAACGTCAGCAAGAAGCCCTTCACCGATCCCTTGGTGCGCAAGGCTATAGCTATGGCTATTGACCGCTCAATTTTTCCGCGCATTTTAAGGCGGGGCGAGCGGCCTGCTACTAGTTGGATACCACCAGCGCTACCAGGCTACTCACCTGATTCTGGTTTGAAATTTGACCCAGTGCAAGCCCGCGCTCTCCTGGCTCAAGCTGGCTACCCGGGTGGCAAGGGCTTTCCTAAAGCCGAATTGCTCTATCCTAATCGTGACGATGTGCGCTTGACTGTAGAAGCAACACAAGATGAATTGAAGCGCAATCTAGGTATTGATATCGAATTAGTCAATCAGGAATGGAAAGTATATTTAGCCACGGTGCGCAAAGACGCCCCGCCCATGTTTCGCAATTCTTGGGGAGCCGATTATCCAGACCCTGAGACCTTTATGAATCTATTTACTAAAGACTGCGGCAATAATGACACTAAGTGGTGGAGCCCTAAGTACGATCAGTTGATTCAGTCAGCCGAAGGGGAGTTAAACACCAAGAAAAGAGCTGATCTTTATCGTCAGGCTGATGTCATGCTCTGCCGCGAGGCCGTGCCAATTGTGCCGACTTTTTTAGCGACGCAAAATATTATGGTCAAACCCTGGGTCAAAGGAATCGCCATCAATCCGCTTGATTTACAGTTCTTCAAGGCTGTTGAAGTAGGTGGGCCGTGATAGCTTTGATTCTAAAAAGGATTCTATTAGCCATACCGGTGCTGCTGGTGGTGGCATCGCTAACTTTTGTTTTAGTGCGAATTGTACCTGGTGGGCCCTTTGATGCTGATAAAAATCTACCGCCAGAAATCATTGCCAATCTCAATGCTAAGTATCATCTCGACAAGCCCGTGCCGGAGCAATACTTCCTTTACTTAGGTCGATTAGCTCAAGGCGATCTAGGCGTTTCTTATAAATATGTCAATCGTACCGTCAATGATATTTTATCTGATGCTTTTCCTGTTTCTCTGCAACTTGGCACGATTAGCCTGAGCTTGGCCGTTTTTATAGGTGTGCCTTTGGGCGCCATAGCAGCGGTTTGCCGGGGCCGCAAAGAAGATGTAATTGCCATGTTCTTGTCGACTCTTGGTATTTCAGTGCCTGGCTTTGTTATTGGTGCCACCCTGATTTTTGTCTTTGCCATTGAGCTTAGGGCACTGCCTGTTGGCCTCTGGGAATCACCCTGGCATGTGGTGCTGCCAGCGGTGACTCTAGCCTTCTCCCCGGCTGCCTATTTAGCGCGTTTGACTCGAGCGTCAGTGCTTGAAATTGTGGAGAAAGACTGGGTGCGTACGGCCCGTTCAAAAGGCCTTTCGCAGTGGTCGACAGTGACTAAGCATATTTTGCGCAATTCGCTTATACCTGTAGTAACAGTGCTTGGTCCCCTAACCGCTATTGTTATTACAGGCTCATTCGTCGTCGAGTATATCTACGCTATTCCGGGCATGGGCCGGTTTTTCATTACGGCTGTGATGAACAGAGACTACGATTTGATTCTTGGTACAACCCTGGTTTTTGCGGTTTTGTTAATAGTGGCGAACACATTCGTTGACGTTGCCTACCAAATATTAGACCCGCGCATGCGCATAGAAGACTAAAGCAAGAATGACTAAACGAGAACACTAGATGCAAACTTTAGACAGCTCAAAGCCAATAGCAATCAAAGCTCTTGATCAAAGTGTGGTTGCTCGCTTGAAGCGCATACCAACTGCTTATTTTGCCTTCTGGGTCATTGCTGCTATTTGTTTAGTGGCGCTGCTTTCTTGGATGGGTTTTAGTCTTTGCCCCTATTCATATGACCAGACATCAACTGATTTTCTTGCTGGCCCCAGTAGTCAGCACTTAATGGGCACCGATGAACTAGGCCGTGATTTGCTCTCGCGTATAGTTTATGGCGCTAGACTTTCGATTGCTATTGGTTTGACCACTGCCGCCGTAGCATTTGGAATTGGCACCTTATACGGTGCAATTTCTGGTTATTTCGGTGGTAAAGTCGACACCCTTCTAATGCGCGGCGTTGATATAGCTTATTCACTGCCTGACTTGCTCGTAATGATATTAATTGGTGTACTGCTTGGCCGCGGTACTCTCGGTATTCTTATTGCTTTAGGTCTAGTTAGTTGGATGGGTACAGCACGATTGGTTCGCGCCCAGTTTTTGCAATTGAAAAATGAAGAGTTTATCGAAGCGGCTCGGGCTCAAGGTCAATCTGGTTTGAATATTGTTTTCAAACATCTTTTGCCGAATGCCATGGGGCCAATTATTGTTGCTCTGACTTTTACGGTGCCTTCAGCTATTCTCTCAGAGTCGACACTAAGTTTTATTGGCTTAGGTTTGTCTCCCCCTGCTTGCAGCTGGGGCACTCTGGCCTCTGACGGCTGGCGCTCTTTGCGGGCTCATCCCCATTTAATTTTCTTTCCCTCGCTTTTCATCTTTATGACTGTGCTCTCTTTCAATTTCTTGGGCGACGGCCTGCGCGACGCTCTTGATCCGCGTACAAGGTTGGGTAAGAAGGTTTAGATGCCGAGAAATCCAGCACTTATACTAAGTGCTGCCCTGATCAATATTGTCTTGCTGTTCGCTATTGGCTTAGCTTTTAGGCAGGTTGATAATGAGCGCATAGAGCAAATTCGGGACAGAGAAATTGTCGTTGAGTGCAACCAAGTTACTAGATTGTTCAAGGGGTTGAGGCAGTTTTCGTCTAAGCGCGCTAAGGCAATTGGTTAAGCGACTTTGGCTTTTGCCCTAACTCTTTTTTTTGATGTCCGCAAAAGCTGCAGGATGCTTCAGTTTTTTGAAAGAGGCAAATGTGATTGCTGTGGCTCAACACGTTTGGCCTTTCTCTAGCGGCCGTAATGACTTAGGATGGAGTTGTCAGTCAGGAGCATCTTTGCCAGTTTAACGATGGAGCTGAAATGAGCAGACCTGGAAACATTGTCGGTATGACCACCTTTGTACTTGTGAATATCGCTTTGGTGACAACGTTGGACTTCGGTCTTCAACAGCTAGAGCTAGAGATGGGGAGAGTTGCCAGAGTCGAGGCGGCCATTGTCGAAACTCGGAATTTAGTCGGTCTTTATTGCCAGGTTTGGGAGGCTATGGGCCTCCGCTGTTTCGCTAGCGACCAGAATTATCGCGCCACCGTTCTGTCAGAGTCGCTGCCGCATCCAATTACCTTGAAGGGGCTGGAAAGTTCGGTCTCTGTGGGCTCGGAGAATTTGGAAACCTTGACGGGTAGCATGTTGCAACCGCTTCAGGAGAAATTGGAGCAGATCGACGAGAAAGTTCGTGGCGTCCCTATTTGCACTTTTTGCGCTGACCATGCGCACAAACAAATCAAACAGCGTGACTTTGAACTTCTAGCGCAGTTTACTGCCTTGAAGTTGAAAGAAACCGCAGCTCAAAGCCACCAGGCCCGCGACATTGCCGCTCAGTTTGTTCGGCTTACTCTGACAATCGCTGTCCTTTTCAACGGCGCTGTGGCTCTATCGTTGGCGGTTGCTGCAATTCGACCTAGGCCGCTTTTCCCCCTAGCGCTTTTTCGCTAGAGCTAGATTAGATTAGTTAACTAACCCCTGGCTCAAGATACGAAATTCAGGCAGCAAGTGGCATTAAACCCGCCAAAATTGGCTGAGATTCTGATAAATCTGTTTCTATTAATGCTGAAGCGGGTAAAAAAATGATGGAGCATTGTCATTAATAGATAATTCTGTCTCCAGTCGGCTTTTATTTTTCCCTGCGGTTCTCTGAATATGCGTTTCCCATCTTTTCTTTTTCTAGCCGTAAGCTTCTGTGCCGCATCTGTTTTCGGCGTTTTCTCTGGGGCGCCAGCTTTTGCCGACGAAAAAGGCTGGGTCTTGACCCAAAAGTCTGAAAAGTTTGGCGACCAGTACATTTACATCAGTGGTAGCGGTCTTAAACTTGTTAGCCCGACCCGTGGCATTAACATCGTCACTTGTGCCCCTGAATGGAATGTCGCTCTCTATAACGACAAGACCAGAATGTACTACAGCACTACCTTCGACAAGTGGATGGCTGACTTAGACCGCAAAACTGCTGGCAGCGGCCAAGACATGTCAGAGCGCAATTGGGCTAAGGCTGGTTCAACCCAGGTCGCTGGCCTGCAAGCGACTAAGTACACCATGAGTGGCGGCGGACCGCCGGGGGGCAAGCGAGCTGCGATAAGGCACGCCGATTGTTGGATATCAAATGATATTGCCGTGCCTGGCCGTATTTCAAAAATGTTGGCTAAGGCTTACGGTTTGCCAGACACTCACATGTTCCCTCTGAAAGTGAGCTACGTAAATAATTCTGGCAGTCTCAGCTCAATGCTTGACACTTATTACACGAAGACCTGCCCCATCCCAGCTAATTACTTTGGGCTTCCTCAAGGTTACCGACGTGGCGAGAGCGAAGCTGACGTCATGATTGACGATGAGACCAAGCAGATCCTCAATGATCTGGCCTCAGATCAACCTACGCGGTCAACCCCTACAGTTTCTCCGACGTATCAACCAACTTATCAGCAGCGGCCAACAGCCGTTGCTCCCACTTATGTTCCGCCAGTATCTAGCGGAAACAATCCAACACCTGCGACAACTGCTGCAAGTCCGACTACTCCAGGTACTGCAACTACTGCCGCACCTGCCAGTATAGACTTCGGTAATGGCTATAGCCTTGATCGTGAAAAGCTGCGCAAGATTAAAGAAGCACTTCTCAATCCCAACAAAACTCCCTGATAGGCTGAACTAATGCGACCTAATCTTCAACTTAAGATTTCGCATAAGGGATTTATCCTGGTACTAGTTCCGCTCGCTTTTCAGATGGTATTTTTGATTGTTTTGTCGGTGCTTTTACAGCAGTCTGAACTGGAAGTGCAAAGGCAAATTAGATCTAAGGCTATTATCTCGCGCTCTAACGCTTTGTCTAAGTCGTTCTACGATGCCGGGGTAGCCATGGGTGGGTACAGTATCACCAAGAGCCCGTTGTTTGCAGACAGATATGACAGAATTGTGCGCCAGATACCCCTCGATGTACAAGAATTGAAAGTGATAGTTGGAGATAATGCAAAGCAGCAAGTGATTGTCGGTCGCTTGCAAAAAATTACCACTGCTGGTGTGAAGCTGCTTGGTGAAGCCAAAGCCGAAATCGAAAATGATGGTGAATCTCCTGCATCCAGTAAATCACTCTGATAGGAACAGTTAATGCGACTCAATCTTCAACTTAAGATTTCGCATAAGGGATTTATTCTCGTACTAGTTCCGCTCGTCTTTGAGCTTGTGTTCTTGATTGTTCTGTCTGTGCTTTTGCAGCAAGCCGAAGTTGAAGTGCAAAGGCAGGTTCGGTCTAAGGCTATCATTTCACAGGCCAATGCTCTCTCGAAGTTGTTCTACGATGCCGGTGTAGCTATGGGCGGCTACAGTATCACCAAGAGCCCTTTGTTCTCTGACCGCTACGACAAAATCGTGCGCCAGATTCCTCTTGATTTACAAGAATTAAAGGGTTTAGTTGGGGACAATGACAAGCAGCAGCTAATTTTGGGCCGCTTGCAAACAATTACATCAGACGGTCTGAAAATTCTCGGTGAAGCTAAAGCCGCCATTGATGATAACCGCGTTGATGTGGCTCAGTTTAGAGCTAGGCACATGTACAAGCAGATTCGCCAGTTGGCTGACCAACTGCAAGACGAGTTGAAGGGCCTGACCGAAGATGAAAGAAAAATTGAAAGCGAGAGTCCGGAACAGCAGAACAGGTCTAGGGCGGCGGTCAAGATGTTCTTGGTATTCGGTGTTGTCCTCAATATCGGTATAGCCTTTTTGCTCTTGTATTATTTCTTGCGCAGCATTTCTACCCGCTTAAGTACGGTTACCGATAACTCTTTCAGATTGGCCCGTGGTCAGAAATTGCGGCCACCGCTAAGTGGTAACGATGAAATTGCGCAGTTAGATGACGCCTTCCGCAGCATGGCTGAAGCCTTAGCCGAAGCCAGTCGTAAAGAAAGAGCCGTAATTGAAAACGCGGCCGATGTGATTTGTTCTATTGATATGGATGGTAAGTTCGTCGCTGTAAACCCTGCTTCGTATGAGAGCTGGGGCTTCTATCCTGACGAATTGATGGGCCGCCGTTTCATCGAAGTAATCATGCCTGAAGATGTGCCTGATACTATTCGGGCCGTGCGTTCGGTGCGTGGTGCCACGAGTAAGGTAAACTTCGAAAACCGCGTCAAGAAGCGTGATGGCAGTATGGTCAACGTCTTATGGTCGGCAGACTGGTCCGAAAAAGATAGAGCCTTGTTTTGTGTTGCCCACGACATCACTCAGCGTAAATTGGTTGAAGAAGCTATTAAAGCTAACGAAGCCCGCATTCGCAACATCATCAATAATATGATGGTTGGTCTGATCATTATTACTCGTGATGGTTTAATCGAGTCTATTAACCCACGTACTGAGTCAATGTTCTCCACTCGCAGTCATGAGATGCTGGGCCGCCACGTCATGTCACTATTTGCCGATGCGCGCCACTTCTCTGTCAGTGACCCCAACGATCGTCAGTCGTTCATGGAGACATTGTTTACTAAAGCTCTTAACCGCATTGGTGAATTTGATTGTCTGTCTGCCAACGGCGAAGATTTCCCTGTAGAAATTTCATTGACAGAATTTGTTTCACCAGATGGTGCTGTCAGGTTTATGGCTAGCGTTCTTGATGTGTCCGAGCGCAAAGAAGTAGAGCGCATGAAGAAAGAATTCGTTTCTACTGTTTCACACGAACTACGGACCCCACTAACGTCTATTCGCGGTTCGCTCACGCTTTTGGCCGTTGGTGCTATGGGGGCCCTGCCCGACCAGGCTAAGAAGGTAGTAAACATTGCTGAACGCAACACCATTCGTCTGATTGGTCTAATTAACGACATTCTTGATGTTGAGAAGCTCGAAGCTGGCAAACTCGATATGGAGCTGGTTGACGTGGCGGTGGCCTCTATCTTTGAGCGCTCCGAGCAAGCTGTTAACACATTTGCTGCAAACAATGGTGTCTTGCTTGATATGAAGCCGAGTGGCGAAATGGTTCATGCTGACGGTGATAGATTGGTACAGGTTTTGGTTAACTTGATCTCTAATGCTGTTAAGTTCTCGCCCAAGGGTGCAGCAGTGACAGTGAGCTCTGCAGAGATTCCTGGTGGATTTATCGAAGTCCATGTCACTGATAGAGGCCGTGGTATTCCTGAGAGCTTTAAGAACAGATTGTTCCAGCGCTTCCAGCAAGTTGAAGCCTCAGATGCTAAGAAGAAGGGTGGTACAGGTCTAGGTCTGGCTATCTGTAAAGGGATCGTAGAGCAACACGGAGGAACCATTGGTGTTGAGTCAGAAGAAGGCAAGGGGTCTACCTTCTGGTTCCGTATTCCTAAGGCCCAAAATCTTCCCAAGCAGCCGGTGCAGGTACTTGAACCGGCTATGCAGTCAAATCAGGCCTTTTAGTTTTAGTTTGAGTTCGAAATTTAGTATCTGGAGATCATTTTCACTATGAAGGTCCTTATTATTGATGACGAGGAGGACTTTCGCACCGTCGCCAGTTCTTGTCTCGGGTTATTGGGTGGCGATACTGTAGCGGAGGCTTGTTCCGGAAAGGAGGGTATTGAGATGGCGCGTAGTGACGTGCCAGACGTAATTCTGCTTGATCTCTGTATGGACGATATGGACGGTACTAAAACCTTAGCGAGTTTGCGTGAAAATCCAGAAACGGCTGAAGTGCCGGTGATTTTTTGCACTACCAAAGGCATGTTTCCCGAATTTGAAGAAATGAAGAAGCTGGGTGCATTGGCCGTCATCACTAAGCCATTTGACCCACTGAAGCTCTCTGCTCAAATCAAAGATATTCTCAAGACCGCTGGTTTCGCTTGTGATCAGGCTTTGTCAGTAGATTCGTGAAAGACAATTAGAACTCAAAGAAAATAGGTGAAGTAAAGAGATACTGGGTATTAAGAGTCTAATGGCACTGGCGTTTATGGTTGGCTTTTTAAAGAAGAAAAATTAGGAGAGACAATGAGAGTTCTCATCATTGACGATGAAGAAGATACACGTTCGATTGCAAGCATGAGTTTGACTATACTCGGTGGCCTAGAGGTTATTGAGGCAGAGAATGGTCAGGATGGTGTGAATAAGGCAGCTGCTGAACAACCTGATGTAATATTGCTCGATATGATGATGCCAATTATGGATGGTCCGAGTACACTCGAAGCACTTCGTAGCAATGATCGTACGCGCAACATTCCAGTGATTTTTCTCACCGCAAAGGCGATGACATCAGAAATTGAAAGGCTGAAGCGTATGGGCGCCCGTGGCATTCTTACCAAACCCTTTGACCCAACTGTTTTGGCCACGCAGATGAAAGCTATTCTCGATACTACTTCATAACTAGAGTTGTAAATTGTAGGGGTTAGATAAAGGCATGGCTTCCTGGCAGGAAACCTTTTCCGAACTTAAAAGTCAGTATGTGCAGCGCTCGACCGATAGGCTTGCGCAAATTATTGAGCTTTTTACTAAGCTCATGTCTAATCCTGAAGACAAAGACTTAGCACAGCAGCTCAGTCGGCACTACCATTGGTTAGCTGGCTCTGGCAGTATGTATGGCTTTCAACGAGTTTCAGCTCTCGGGCTAGAGGGCGAGAAGCTTTGTGAAACCATTACTCGGCAGAGTGGGGCTGCTTCTAAAGGTGATTTAGAGCGCATGCAAGCGCTCTTGCAAGAACTATCAACCCAGTTTTCTGGTGGTGATGAAGCACCGGAAACAACCAATCTAGGTAAGGTCAGAACTGTTGCTGCCTCTGGAAAACAAGAAGTTTTAGTGATTGATGAAGATCAAAAAGATCTGGAATCGCTGAAGAAAATGGTAGAAGAGAACGACTTTAACTTCCGCAGTGCCCGTTCTTTTGCTGGCACGTTGAGTGAGTTAGAGCGCCGTATGCCAGAGGGCATGATTCTAGAGATTCCACTGCCTGACGGTGATGCCTATGAGCTAGTTGAACGCATAAGAACAATGCCTGGTGGCGATGAAATGGCCATCATTATTGTCTCTAAGCAAACAGGGTTTCTAGACAAAGTAAGAGCCATCCATTGTGGTGCTGATGCCCACTTTGAAAAGCCGATAGATACTAAGTCTATGTTTCGTAGACTGCGCTATTTGCTTGATAAACGCTACCAAGAAACCCCCCGTATTCTCTCAGTTGAAGATGACCCAGACCAAGCTGCATTTATCCGAGCTTTCTTGGAATCGGCTGGCTATCAGGTTCGCACCTGTACCGATCCGAAAAACTTCGAGTCATATATGTCTGCTTTTCAGCCCGATTTAGTTTTACTTGATGTCATGCTTCCTGGTATGACTGGCTACGAGCTTTCTCGTTATGTGCGGCAAGACGAGCGTCATGCCACTTTGCCAATTTTGTTTTTGACTACTCAAGGGCAAATTGATGCTCGCATTGAAAGTGCTCGGGCTGGTGGTGACGATCACTTGGTCAAGCCCGTTCCGCCGGCGCTTTTGCTTAGCTCTGTTTCTTCTCGCCTAGAGCGTGCACGCTTTCTCAAGACACTCTTGCATCGGGATGGTTTGACGAGTCTGCTCAACCACACTACTTTTATGGAGCAAGCACAGGCTGTTATAGCCCAGCGCAAAAGGCATGCTGGCTTCACTGTCTTAATTTTGCTTGATATAGATTATTTCCGCTCTATCAATGAGCGCCATGGATATCCCGGCGGCGACAAAGTTCTCGTAGCTCTATCGATGCTTTTGCGCCGCCGCTTGCGGCAATCAGATATTATCGGACGCTATGCCGGAGATGAATTTGCCATCATCGCCGAAGGGCTTGATGAGAATGAAGCCCAATTGCTCTCTTCACGTTTGGTGGCTGACTTTGCTGCAATCCAGCATTCCACCTTATCGCATGCTGGCTTCTATGCAACTTGTTCCTCTGGCATAGCCATTCTTGATGCCAAAACTATGACTGTTGAGAGCTGGGTTAAGTCAGCTTTTCGCGCTTTGCAAGAGGCTAAAGCTGCCGGTCGCAACTGCGCTGTCACTTTCCGCGAAGAGATGAATTCGGTATCCAAGTAGAGTCAGCAAAGTAAAGCCAAGAGGCTATTATTAGCATTTGCCCGAGTGCATGACTTTTTTTGGAATCATGGAAAAAAACGTAGAAAAGCGATCGGTAACAATTCTTGGGGCTGGCTCTTGGGGCCTGACTTTAGCTCATTTGTGGTGTCACAGCGGTCGGCCGGTTAAGGTCTATTGTCGCAACCAAGCTGGAGCTTTGAAACTCACCACTACTCGCTTAATGGAAAAGCCTCGTGCTCATCACATTCCTAGCGAGGTTGTAATTACCAGCTCACTAGAAGAAGCTCTAAGCCAGACAGAGTTAGTTGTTTTTGCTTGTAATTCACAGTCTATGCGCGAATTGGCAACTGCAGTGGCCGCTATCTTGCTTGCTCCGGCAGAGGCCGATAGGTCTTTGCCAGTTCTGGTTAGTGCCACCAAGGGTCTAGAGCTTGGTACCCAGCTAAGAATGAGCGAAATTTTGACTGCTGTTGTGCCCGGTTGTGGCGTTGCGTCGCTGTCTGGTCCTAACCTGGCAGACGAAGTCTTAGGCGGTTTGCCCACTGCTTCAGTGGTGGCCTCCTCTGATATAAATTTAGCTCGCTCTTTGCAAAGTCAGCTTTCGGCGCCTAAATTTAGAGTTTACGCCAGTGATGATCCTGTTGGCATTGAACTAGGCGGCACACTTAAGAACGTCATAGCGATTGCTGCAGGGGCTTGCGACGGCCTATCCTTGGGTGTAAACGCTAAAGCTTCTCTGCTTACTAGGGGGTTAGCTGAGATTACTAGGCTAGCGGTTAGACTAGGGGCTAAGCCTCAGACCATGGCAGGTTTGGCTGGAATGGGCGATCTCTTTGCTACTTGCTCCGGCCCCCTTTCGCGTAACTATCGGGTAGGCTTTGAGTTAGCTCGCGGTAAAGCCCTTGGCCTTATCCTCGAAGAGCTAGGCTCTGTGGCCGAAGGGGTGCCTACCGCTGAGGCCGTTTGTGAACTTTCTAAAAGACTAGGATTGGAGCTGCCCATCGCAGAGCAGGTAGAGTCCACACTTAAGGGAAATTCGACGCCTGCTGGCGCTATTATGGCGCTTTTAAGTCGGCCGCTCGCCAGTGAATAAGAAAGACGAAATTGTGGCTAGATACTAATTAATAAGATACAAATTTGAAGTGTGAGGGAATACGGTGCCGAAGCGAGTTTTAATGCTGTCCTGGGAATACCCACCCCGCGTCATAGGTGGACTGGCTCGTGTTGTTTGGGCCCTATCGCGAGAGCTTGTCAAGACTGGCTGCGAAGTACATGTAGTGACAGCCGATCATCCCGGCCAACCCGAGCATGAAATTGCTGACGGTGTGCATATTCATAGAGTCAAAACTCAAACCGATACTACTCCTGATTTTCTTAGCTGGGTCAATCGTTTAAATTTTGGTTTGCTGCAGTACGCCATTCAGATTCATAGGCAGACTCCTTTCGACATAATTCACGCCCACGACTGGATGGTGGCTGACGCTGCTTGGGTGATGAAGAGTGGCTTTGGAATTCCTTTCATAGCGACCATGCATGCCACAGAATCTGGTCGCATGCACGGCATTCACAATGATATGCAGTCTTATATTCACCAAATGGAATGGCGCCTTACATTCGAGGCTTGGGAAGTAATCGTCAATTCTAATTCTATGCACGAAGAGCTGCAGCGCTCATTCAAAATGCCATCAGACAAAATAGTGATCATTCCTAATGGTACTGATCCTGATGTCTTTGATTTTGAATTTAACAACCATGCCATGCGTAGCAAATATGCTCGTGATCAAGAACAGATTATTCTGTATGTCGGTCGTATGGTGCGCGAGAAAGGAGTTCAGGTACTGCTTGACGCTGCCCCTCGTGTGCTTTCCGAGCGACCCGGTACACAGTTCTTGATGGTTGGCACCGGCTATTATTTAGAAGACTTGAAGCGACAGGCTTGGCAGAGTGGTATTGGTGAGAATTGCCACTTCCTCGGATACGTGGGCGATGCTGAACTTTTGGAATTATATAAGTGTGCCGATGTCGTTTGTATTCCAAGCTTGTATGAGCCTTTCGGTATTGTCGCCTTAGAAGGAATGGCGGCACGAGTGCCAGTCGTTACTTCTGACGTTGGTGGCTTGAAAGACTTTGTGGAAAATATGGAAACTGGTGTCACCACCTATGCTGGCGATGCTTCTTCGCTGGCCTGGGGGCTGCTACAGGTATTGCGCAATCCTGAATTGGCTCAGCGCTTGCGTGAAACTGGCTATGACAAAGTTAAGCATATCTACAACTGGAAGGTTATTGCCAGCCGCACCTATGAGGTCTATCAGAAGGTTCTCAACGAAGCCAATATGCAGAAAGCCAATGCTGAAGTGGGAGCTAAAGTAGTAAGTGAAGCCCATGTAGACCTCGCTACTTCGCCGCAGGCGGCTGAGAGCAAAGTCACTGTTAATGCCGCTCCTAAAGAAAAGACAGCTGCTGTAGCCAAAACTACTAAAGTTGCTAAAGTTGCTAAAGGTAAGAGCTAGTTTCTAGTTTTTAAGTTTAAGTTCTACGACTCAAGTTCCACATTTCTAACGGTTTAGGAGGTTGTATGAAAGCGGTAATCATGGCTGGTGGCTCAGGTACAAGACTAAGGCCATTGACCTGCAATTTACCTAAACCGATGGTGCCGGTTGGCAATAAGCCCATGGCAGAGCATGTAGTCAATCTTCTCAAGAAACACGACTTTCGCGATATTATCTTTGCCCTGCACTATCTACCTGACGCTATTCGTGATCACTTTGCCGATGGTGCTGAGTTTGGCGCTAACATCACTTATTCAATAGAAGAAGGCAAACCGCTTGGTACCGCTGGCTGCGTTAAAATGGTGCAAGATCATCTTGACTCAACTTTTGTTGTCATCTCTGGTGATAGCCTGACCGATATCGATTTGTCGGCAGCCTTGAAATTTCATAAAGAGAAGAAATCCAAAGCTACGCTCATTCTTAAGCGTGTTGAAAATCCGCTCGACTACGGTGTGGTTATTTGCGATAACGACCAACGCATTCAGCGCTTTGTTGAAAAGCCCGGTGCCAGCGAGATTTTTTCTGACACAGTCAATACCGGAACTTACATTCTGGAGCCTGAGGTCTTGCTTTATATCGTCATGGGGCGCGAGCAAGATTTTTCAAACGATCTTTTCCCGCTGCTTCTCTTGCGCAACGAGCCCATGTACGGCTATGTGGCTGATGGTTACTGGTGTGATATCGGTAACTTGGCTGTTTATCGACAGGCTCATAAAGATGTACTTGATGGACTGGTAAATGTCGAAATTGATTTGCCCCAAATTCAACCCGGCGTTTGGGTTGGTCAAGGTACTCAAATAGACTCTTCCGTAAAGTTAGAAGCGCCAGTGATGATCGGCAAAAATTGCCGCATCGGTCGCGAAACTGAGATTTCTCCCCACACCACCCTTGGTGACAACGTAGTGGTTCAAGAGAAGGCGACTTTGAAGCAGCCGGTGGTCTGGTCTAATGTTTATATTGGCGCAAAAGCGGCTCTGCGCGCTTGTGTAGTCTGTAACAATTCCACCATTCATAGCTCGGCTTCGCTGCTTGAAGGGGCAATTGTTGGTGATAATTCTTCTATCGGTCAAGAAGCTACAATTAAGTCAGATGTGCGCATCTGGCCTGATAAGAACGTAGATTCTGGTGCGAAAGTACTGAGCTCACTAATTTGGGGCACCCGGGCACCGCGCACCCTATTTGGTGCTCACGGAGTTCGTGGTTTGGCTAACGTCGAAATCACCCCCGAGTTTGCTGTTAATCTAGCAGCCGCATATGGAGCCACTCTTAAGGGTGGGCCGGTGTTGGTCAGTCGTGACTATTGGAAAGTTAGTCAGATGATTAGCCGCACTATGGTCTCTGGTCTCGTTTCAGTAGGCATTGAGGTGCAAAACTTAGAATCAATGTCGCTACCTATTTCTCGCCACTACGTGAAGACGCAGAGGGCGGCTGGTTTGGTTCATGTGCGGGTGTCACAAAGGGAGATTGAAAAAATTACAATTGAATTTTTCGACTCGCAAGGTGTGGCTATCACCAAATCAATGGAGCGCAAGATTGAAAGTACGTTCTTCAAAGAAGACTTCCCCCGTTGCTCTCCTGCTGATGTTGGCTCAATTTCTTTCCCTAGTCGTGTACGCGAATACTATGTTGATGAATTCCTTAACCACGTCAAGGGGCAAGTTTTTGAAGAAGACAAAGTGCCGTTCTGTATTGTGCCGGGCACTAACTACACCCGCGTGACAAAAACCGGCAATTTGGCGACACACGCACCTAAGGCAGTCATCGACTATGCCATGGCTGAGACTGGAGTGTTGCTGCCTGACTTGCTTGGACAGCTCGGTATTGAGACTGTGGTGCTCAACTCTTCTATTCGCAATACTCCACCTAAGCAAGAAGAACGCATCACTATGCGCAAGCAGCTTGCCGATGTTGTCAAAGCTCTTAACGCCGACCTAGGAGTACAAATTGGCAGAAACGGTGAGCAGATGACATTGGTCGATGAGACCGGGCAAGTGATTCGTGGCGAACTCTTGCTGGCCACAGTGGCTGATATTATATTGCGCGATAAGCCCGGTCGCTCTATTGTTGTGCCGGTCAATTCTAGTTCGATAGTTGAGCGTATTGCTTCTCGCTACAACTGTAAGGTTGTTCGTTGCAAAGCCTCAGAAACTGAAATTGGTAGCACTACGGCGCGATTAGAAGAAGCTGTTGTTGGCGGTAGTGCCAACGGCTGCTTTATTTTCCCAGAGTTCCAGAATGGCTATGATGCGATGTTTGCCGTGGGTCAAGTGCTTGAGCACCTGACTTATCAAGGGCGCACCCTGCACCAAGCTGTCACTGATTTGCCGCCTCTCTACTACCAGGTAGATTCAGTTCATTGCCCTTGGGAACGCAAAGGTCGAGTAATGAGACTGCTGGTTGAAAAGCACCATGATCGACCTATGGAGCTCCTGGACGGCGTGAAGATTCAGACCAGGCCAGATCATTGGGTCTTGATTCTGCCTGATGCAGTTGAACCACTTGTGCATGTTTATGCCGATGGTGCCGATTTGCAACAGACTTCGTCTGACTTGAACGAGTACACTCAGATGGTGAGATATTTGCAGAGAGCCTAGGGAAGTATTACGGTTGAAGTAATAATTAATCAAAATCATTCAAATTTACTTTGTTTGCGCCTTCGGAACTGGTTGTGAAGAGATTTAATTCAGCTGAAACTGGGCATACCAGACTAGGCTGGCAAGGAGGCCTTGTTTTTTATGTTCGGAAAAAACGACGGTAGACCCCCGAATAAGTCAGGAAAGGAACGCAAGTTCCTTGATGGCAATCCGGGTAATCCCGCGCAACAAGCTCAACAGGCTCCTGGTCGGGCTGTCGATAGGTCTATGTTTGCTAACGGTGCTATTGCTCCGCAACCGGGTGCTCAGGCAGACTGGTCTGTGGCAGTATCCGAACAAATTCTCGTTTATCACGAGTCAGAACCTGTTGCTCAAGGGCAAGATTGGATGTCTCAGCTCAAGCAAGATTCATTGCAGTTTCTTGCAGATCAACGTGGTTGCCATTTACAAGAGGTCTATCGCGAGTCGATTTATAAGTCGGGCATTGCCATTTTAGTGGACAAAATTTATGGCTTGCTGCAACGTTATATGTATGAGTTCAACCAGGTAGCCAACGGCACTGAATTGCACGTTACTGGCTCAATATCTGGTGATGTCACTGAAGTGACTAGATATAATCGTTTTCGTGAGGCCGAAGAGACCAAGACATACTTCCGCTGCCGCTTCTCTACAAAGCTATGTTCTCTAGTTGTACGTGGCTGTGATGATGTCGTCGAAGCTTTCATAGTACCCACTAGTAAAGTAATGGCTTTGAGTCGTACCGAAAATGATTATCCGCCACTGGCTACCATTCAGGTGCGTATTACCGAGCAAGGAATGATGTGGCGCATGCAAGACAGCAATCCTCCCGTTGAGACTTTGGACCAGCTTTGTATGTGGCTTTTCTCTTCGATGGTGCAAGAAACCAAAAACTATGCTCGTTTGAACGGAGACGATATAGCTGGATAAGCTGAAAGACCTTGTATATAGAGAAGACTGAGGTCTTCTCTTTTGCATTTGAAGAAGCAGCACGAGGCTTCTCAAGGTCACGAAAATGACACCATCTTCGGTATTATTTTGTGGCAAACAAGGCTAAGCGTGTTTTAATACTTGTAGATTTAATTCTCTACGAAGTGGTAAGAACTTGATAGTGGATGGTTTTCAATTTTCATGGATAATCTTGAAATCTAGGAGCTAATTTTCTATGGTCGCTATCAATCCCGAGATGTTGCGGGAGCTTCTCGATGAGTTCACCGAGAAGGAAGAAGTTACTCGCGAAGAGATGAACGCTATCAATCAGCAAATTGCTGAATTGGAGAAGCGCATTGAATCGAGCAAAATAAAGCTTGCCGGTCTAAATAAAGACCGCGAGAAGATCAACCTGATGAGAGAGCGCTATTTATCAGGAAATTGGAAGCTCCAGCTGAGTAATATGGCCGTATCAGCAGCTGCAGCTGGCTCAGCTCCAGTTTCAAGTTCAGTCTCCACTGCCGCGCCAGCAGCAACCCCGACGCCAGCTCCTAGTTCTCATGCTGAAGGTCGAGCTGCCAGGCGAGCCGCCCGTGAATCTTCCTCGCAGCCTTCTGCCGTTGAAGTCACTGAGAGTGCAAGAACTGAGCCAGCCGTGCAACCAGTGCCAGTAAGCGTGCCAGCTGCAGAAGTTGCGCCAGAACAAATTTCAGAGCCTATTCTAGAACCAGAACCAGTTATTGCTGTCTCACCTGAACCTGAGCCAGAAGTTATTGCGGAGCCAGAGCCCCAAGTGCAAGAGGCAGTAGCTACTGACGCCCCGACTTTCAGTTCTGTGGCCCAGTTCGAAGCGGCTCAAGCGGAGACCTCGCAAGTAGAAGCACCGATCGAACATGCTCCGCCTGATGACCCGATTATGAGTTCCTTTAGTTCTGCTTCGACCAATGCACCAGACATAAACTCGGCTCTTGCTTCTGGTTCACAGAGCCAAGAAGCTGCTGCAGTTGAGCCCGAGAACTCTGGCTTCTCTTGGAGTTCTACGGCCATTAATGCTGTGCCTTCCGCCGCGGACAATCCAAATCCTAACCCTTCTCCCAGCCCTTCTCCTAACCCTTGGGGCAGTGGCGATTCTTCACCAGCGCAGGTCGAAGTTGAACAGCGCCAAAGCGCAGCTGACATCTGGGGGCACCCAGCAGCATCTCAACAAGTGGCACCTGCCCCTCAACAGCCCGCCGGGGCTTGGGGTGATTTTGGCGAAGATTGGCAGATGAAAGAAGCTGAAGCTCAACGTGCAGCTTCGGTAAATGCCTCAGCTAGTACACCCGAATCGCTTGCTGCTCCTCCTCCTTCTACTAACGAAGGTGGATGGGGTCAGACTGGTGGCGGCTCGCCATGGTCCAGCCCTGCTGCCCAATCCGCACCAGCAGAAATGCCTGCTGCAGGTGGTGGTTGGGGTCAACCAACGGCTAGTAGGCAGGGTATGCCAGCGATGCAGGCGCCAACTAATTTCCCTCTAGCAGCTCCCCCTGCAGCCTCTCCTAGCGCTGCTGACTCCGGTAACTCTGCCGCTGAAGCTTGGGGCCGCAGCGGTCAGGCTTCTTCTTCCGGATGGGCGACTCAGGGCAGCCCTTGGGGCGATCCTGCTGCTCAGGCGCAACCCTCTACTCCGTCTGTACCTCAAACCCCGGCCAATCCCTTCTCTCAACCCCAGTCTTCTCCTCCATTTGCGCAACCAGCACAACTTCCTGGAGTTCCAATGTCAGCCCCAGAGCAAACGGCTTCTACTGACGAATCACGCTCTAGCTTGGCGCGTGCCGCTGATGGCGCCTTGATTAGTCCTGTTAAAGGTCGCAGACGTGGCGCCGGTACTCCAGCAGCATTTGACTGGGGCTCGCCCGATAGTTCTTCTTCTGGCAACGCTGGAGACCCCAATCAGCCGGGCGGTTCCGAAGATTCTGGCGACAACAAGAAAATAGACGACGTTTTGAAAGGTCTATTTAAGTAGAAAATTTGGACAATATGATAAGACAGCCGTCATACAGTTCGTAAAGCTGTTTGTTAACATATGCTGCGTTGAAAGCGTTCTCAAGTCAGAGCGCTTTCTTGCTCGTTGCCAATATTCTCTGGGAGAGTCTGAGTTGAAACAAGTTTGCTCCATGATGGCCGGCGTGGTCATTGAAATTCTAGTCAAGCCCGGTGATCAAGTTAGCGACGGCACTGACGTAGCTATTCTTGAATCGATGAAAATGCAGTTGCCTGTGGCATCAAGCGAATCAGGAAAAGTCGAAGAAGTAAAAGTCGCAAGCGGCGACTTTGTCAACGAAGGCGATTTGATTATCACTCTTAGCTAGAATTTATTGGAAGTTATGTTCGAGTCATTGCCAACTAATGTGCATGTGTTTGAGGTGGGTCCACGCGATGGGCTGCAGAATGAGTCTGCGCTCATTGCCACAGCCGACAAAATCAAACTGATTGAGGCGCTGGCGGCAACTGGCTTGAAAGACATTGAAATCACTTCTTTCGTCTCACCAAAGTGGATTCCACAACTGGCCGACGGTCCAGAGTTGGCAAAAGAGCTTTCCACTAATTCTATATTGATTGCTCAAACGGGCCTGCGCACCTCCGCTCTGGTGCCTAACCTGAAGGGCTATCAAGCCGCTTGTGATGCTGGTCTTAAGCAAGTTAACTTGTTTATGTCAGCCTCTCAGTCGCATAGCAAGAAGAACATCAATAAAACGATTGAAGAAGCCCTCGCGACAATGGCTGAAGTGACAGCCGCTGCCAAGGCCGACAAAAGGCGTGTGCGTTGTTATGTATCGACTGTTTTTGCCTGCCCTTATGATGGTCTGGTCGACCCAGCCGTTGTCGCTGAAATAGTAGAGAAGCTCTTGGTTAGTGGCGTTGACGAGATTTCTTTAGGCGACACCATTGGTGCTGCTACGCCAAAGCAAGTATTTGATTTGATCACGATGTTAGCCCAAGAGAGGCAGATACCTCGTTCTCAGCTAGCTCTGCATTTCCATGATACACGCGGCACTGCTCTTGCTAATGTCGTTGCTGGTTTAGAAAGTGGTATCACAATTTTTGATAGCAGTTTAGGTGGTCTTGGTGGATGCCCCTACGCCCCCGGTGCTTCGGGCAATCTTGCTACTGAAGATTTGGTCTATATGCTTCACGGCATGGGCATCAAGACCGGAGTTGATTTAGAAAAACTAGTAGATGCTGGTGCGCTAGCAGAGAAACTTTTAGGCAAGAAATTGCCGGGGCGTTACCTCATGGCCAGTCTTGCCGAGCGCGAGAAGGCCGTTAAAGCCATAGCTTAGGAGCAGCGATGAGTACTATGACTGAATCTGGGACTGAATCTGGGACTGAATCTGGGACTATGTCTGGACCGGTTCTTACTGTTGAGAAAGAGGCCTCGATTGCTTGGCTCAAGCTCAACCGCCCTAAAGTAATGAATTGCCTTAACCGTGATTTGCTCAAGGCGTTGCTCGCGGCCTGCGAGGAATTAAAGGAAGACAGCAGTATTAGGGTCGTTGGCATAATTGGCTCAGGTACTAAATCATTTTGTGCTGGTGCTGACCTAGCTGAACGGAAGGGAATGACTCAAGGCGACACCCTTGATTATCTTGCCTTGATACAGCGCACGATGCGAGCTGTTGAGGCTTTGCCGCAAGTGGTAGTAGCTGCTATTAATGGCTCTGCTTGGGGGGGCGGTTTCGAGCTAGCGCTAGCCTGCGACCTTAGAGTAATGGTTGAGTCTGCTCAGCTGCGCTTGACTGAAGTCAAACTTGGTATCATTCCTGGTGCTGGTGGTACGCAGCGACTGCCTCGCTTAATCGGTAAGTCAAAGGCAAAAGAATTGATTCTGACGGCTGCTCCTGTTACTGCCCAACTGGGTGAGCGGCTTGGCTTGATTCATCGAGTAGTGCCCGCTGCCGATGGCAATGAACTTGTTGATGGTTATCATCAAGCCTTGATGACGGCAGTGCGCGATTGGGCTGTCGAAATTGCAACAGCCGCGCCGCTTTCGCTCAGACAAGCAAAAATTGCCATTGACCAAGGCTATGACCGCGATCTCGAGTCTGGATTGGCCCTAGAGACACGGGCATACTTAGAGCTTCTCAATACAAAAGATAGACTAGAAGGACTTGCCGCTTTTGCCGAAAAGCGCAGCCCTATTTATCGCGGAGAATAGAGCCGTGGAGCATCTAGAAGCCCAAGGGAAGTTAGAAGGTGAATAGTAACGACAGACCAAACCGATTCTCGAAACAAGCACAAGCACTCGAAGCAATCTGGAAAAGAGACAGTTTAACTTTAGGATACGACAAGATGACTGGTCCGCTAAAGCATAATTCGATTATCGAGACGCCCACGCGCGAAACACTGCCTTTGCCGGTTTCGTGTCTGATTTTGTGTGGTGGCAAGTCGAAACGCATGGGGCGCCCCAAGGCATTCTTGCCATATGGCGGCACCACTATGATTAGTCACATTTTGAACGTAGTGCAAGATCTCTTCGCCGAGACATTTTTGATTGCCAATGAACCAGAGACTTTTGAAGATTTTGAAGTCGATGTGGTTAAAGATATTCTTCCTTATCGCGGCCCGCTTGGTGGTATTCTTTCAGGTCTATTGGTTGCTCAATATCCCCATGCCTTTGTTATCGCCTGCGACATGCCTCTAGTTGAGCCGAAACTAATTCGCCAACTTGTGGGCCAGCGCCATGAGTACGATGTTGTGGTTGCCTCTCATGAAGACGGCATCGAGCCATTGCTTGGCGTCTATTCTAAAAATTGCATCAAGCCTCTAGAAGAATCGCTATTCAATGGCGACTTGTCGCTCAAAGACTTCCTTTCTGGTCTCAATTCAGCCACCTTCGAGATTGCCGAAGAAAGTGCAGAAGGGCTGCCAGCTTACTTTAATGTCAACACACCCCAGGACTACAGCCGCTTGGTCACTGGTGGGGCAATACATCACCTAAATGTGAACAAGCGCCAGCAATAGTTGCTAATATGGGTAGCGCCTAGAAGCAGAAGTAATATAGGCAAATACTGGGTAGTTAACTACTAGGTAGTAATTTATAGTACCTGGAGCTAAGCGTTATTTCTGCCAATTCTTCGCTGTCTCATAATTCACTAGCTAGTTTCTGGCTGGTTTTCAAAGAAGTTTACCGGAAGGATCTCAGGCATTCTTTCCGTGACAAAGACGTATTTATCTATACTTTTGTTGTGCCTGCTTTGCTTTATCCAGCTCTGCTGGTGGGTTCTGCCGAACTAGTGATGTTCAAGGCCGATTCAGACAAAGATAAAAGCATCACTTACTCTATCAGTGGACCAACTGATAAGGGTTTAGAGCAAATTGACGCGATTTTACAAAAGCGCAAACACTTCAAAAAAATAGAATGTGCTCAGCCCGAAAAGGACCTAGCTGAAGGCAAAGTCGATGCCATAATTACTCGCAAAGCTGACTATGTAGAGCTGCGAGTCAATCAATTGCTCAAAGTCGCCACCCTCGCTACCACCATTAACGACAATTTGAAAACTGCCTACCTGCAAGAGATAACTGAAGCATTTGCCAGCAAAGGTCTAGCAAAAGAGAATTCGCAAGGCTTTACTATTGTTTCGCAGAACATTACTGCCAGTGGAAATACTCAGAAAGTCGCTGGGTCTGCGGGCAAAAGCCGACTGAATAAACTAGAGAACATTTCAGCTACTCTTTGCCTGATCATCTTTAGTTTGCTTATGCTCGGACTCGGCGCTGCCTATCCAGCAATTGCTGTAACCGCTGAAGAGTTTGAGCGCAACACCATAGAGACTTCGTGTCTTTTGCCGGTTTCTCGAACGATGATCATGCTAGGAAAGCTGGCTGCGGTGTCAACTTTTGCTGCGGTATCTGGCCTAGTCAATTTTGTCAGTATGTATTCTGTGGCGGCACTAATTCTTTCACAAGCTAAGCTGTTTCCGCGTTTTACAAGTGACCACCTGGTTTTCAATTTGAACACGGCTCAGGCTATTGGTCTTGTTGCTTGTTATTTGCTATTGGCAGTCTTAATCTCAGCTTTAATGATTTTTGCTACCAGCTTTTGCCGGACTGTGCGTTCTGCCCAGCAATGGACGACTTTTCCCTTGCTGATTATCTTGCTATTGCCACCTTGTGCTCTCTTCCCTAATCTCGAACTGAATAGCCGAATGATGTGGGTACCAATCCTCAATTGCACTCTGATGCTTAAGGCCATATTCAGTGGTGTTCCTTTTAACTACACGTTTATCGTGGTAACTTTTGTTAGTCTGCTTCTTACTTTCAGTGCTTTAGCCTTGGCGCGCCTCTTTCTCTTTGAGCAGGTTGATCCGGGTTCATACCTTGGCCGTAAAGTTGATTCTTTGGGGCGCCTATTCTCTAAGAAGGAAACTAGCTCATGAAGTTGCATGTTGAAAAATTGTGTAAGCGCTTCTATGAGCCGGCAAGGGGTGAGTTCTTTGCTTGTGACGAAATCTCTTTTGAAGTCGGTCAAGGTGAAATCTTTGGCCTACTCGGCCCCAATGGTGCTGGCAAAACCACTACACTGCGTGTGATTTCTACTATTCTCAAGCCGACCTCTGGCCGCGCCCATTTAGGCGATATAGATATTTTTCAAGACCCTGATGCGGCACGCCGTGCTATGGGGTTTTTGTCTTCCTCAACCGGTCTCTATGAGCGTCTCACGCCGCGCGAAATTCTCACTTATTTCGGTCGTCTTAGTGGCGTGGCGGAGCCAGCCCTTAAGGAGAAAATTGAGAGTCTTTTTCTGGCGCTCGACTTTAAGCAATTTGCCGATGCCCGCTGTGGCAAGCTCTCACAAGGAACGAAGCAGAAGGTTTCAATTGCAAGGGCAATTATTCACGACCCTAAACTAATGATTTTTGACGAACCTTCTACTGGTCTTGATGTTCTGGCAACACAGTCTATGCACGAATTTATCAAGCAAGCCAAGGGCGAGGGCAAGTGTATTGTCTTTAGTACCCATATTATGTCAGAAGCAGAAAAGCTTTGTGATCGCATTGGTATTATCAATGATGGCAAGATCTTGGCTCAAGGTACTCTGTCGGAGTTAAGAGAGTTAACCGGTGAAACTTATTTAGAAGAAGTGTTTATGTCTCTGGTACGTAAGTATGAATTGGCAAAGTAGGTCTATTGATTTTGCCCAAATCAAGCTTGTCTTTGTCAAAGAGATGCTTGAAGGTATTCGCGACTACCGCTCGCTTTTGCCTATGATTGTTTTTAGCATTTTCATTGGCCCACTCTTTACTATTGGTGTGCCAATCATTGCTGCTGGGCAAGTACAGCATGAATTGAACGAGCGTTTTGTCGTTGCTTTTGAGACTTCCCCAGGGCCTGTGGCTGGCTATCTTAAGGGTCACAATGAATTTCGGCTGGTATCACTAGGCGAGCTTTCTAAAGAGCAGGCTTTGTCTGAAAAGAAAGTAGACGCAGTGATTTTTGTACCTGATGGCTTTTCTGATTTGTTATCTGTAGACGTTAAGAAGCCGATTCCGACTTTGTCGATTTATTATGATGGGAAGTATGCCCGTGCTGCCAGTTGTGCAGCACGCCTTAGGTCTGTTCTCGAGTACTATAAAGAATACGTAGTTAAACAGCGCTTGAAGCTAGCAAATATAGCTTTGAGTGCACCAGAAACAGTTTTTCCGTTTGTGGTTGCGCCCACAAATAAAATGTTTGCTGCTAGCCCTTTTGTTCAAAGTATGTTGGTCCTGATTTTGGTTTTTCAGGCATTTATGGGGGTGATTTACCCATCACTTGATGCCATTACCGGAGAACGCGAGCGTGGCACTCTCGAGGCATTGTTATCGACTCCGGTGCGGCGCAGCCATCTATTTATTGGTAAATTAGCAGCCATTACTATTAGCTCTTTTGCAGTGGTTCTTTCTACTCTTACCGGTTTCTATCTCTCTCAATTTATTCAAATCAAGTATTTTTCGTTCTTACCGGCCACTCTTGCTAGTCAGCTTAATTCTCCTCTTTCGGTGGCCTTACCTCTGCCCTGTGTAATCTTGGTGGCTCTAATGATGCTGCCACTGTGTCTTTCTATGGCTGCTGCGGCTATGGCTTTAGCAACTTTTGCTAGAACTGTACAGCAAGCCCAGGCTTATATGCTGCCGCTGATGCTGATTACTACTATTCCATTGTCGGTAATGGCCTTGGGCGAAGTTCACATTGATGGCCCTTGTGCCTTTGTGCCCTTTCTCAATTCGATAGTGGCTATGGATGATTCTCTCTCTGGGCGCATTTCTCCATTTTACATGCTTGTAGCCGCTTTCATTTCTGCTGCTTTCGCTTTGACACTTTGCACTGTTGTTGCTCCAGTGGTCGACCGCGAAGATATTTTGTTCGGTATTGAAGAATCGCCAACTAGACGCTTTAGCGAGCATAATTTCGGTCGTGAGCTATTTTTCTTAAGCAGCACAGTATTCTTGTTGATGTTCTATCTTTCGCAAATACTCGTGCTAAAGCACCATTTGCTAGGTATGGCTCTGACACAGCTTCTGGTTATATTGCTTCCCGGTTTGATCCTAGCTTTGTTTTGGCTCAAGCTGCCGACTCGGGCCGTGCTTCGGCTGTACATGCCCAAAGGTGGCATTCTCACATTGATTGGTGCTTTGATGTTGGCACCACTATCGGTACTGCTCGCGGGTTTGCTTGCTACTCTCTTCACCAGGCTTGTTCCAGGAAGTGCTGCTTTAAGCAAACTAATGGAAGAGTATATGGGGTTGAATACCCAGCCTCTCTGGCTGTTGCTCTTGGTGCTGGGAGTGATGCCAGCTGTTTGTGAAGAGCTGCTCTTTCGTGGCGTCATTCTTTCGCTTATGCCCAAGCGTTTTTCGACCATGCGCCGTGTATTGACTGTCGGTGGCATGTTCGGTGCTTTTCATATGAGCCTTTTGCGCTTTCTTCCTACCGGTCTGCTTGGCTGTGTTCTTACTTTCTTGGCAATTCGCACAGGTTCTGTCTTTCCTTGTATGTTGCTGCACGCTGGCCACAACATGCTTTCTGTTTTCATCGCTGTACGACTGAAAGAGAAGATTGGTGGTAGCGAGCTTGCCATTGGCCTTGTTACTGGTTTAGTCGGGGTGGCAATAATAGTTTTTGCCATAAGGTCGGCTGAGAAAAAGGAGAACAGAGAGCGAAACTTGAAAAGAGAGAAAGAAGAGAAAGAAGCTATTGGTGGCACTTGAAAGCAAAGACCATCTCAATTTATTTGCTTGCCTTGTTCTTCAGCTTTGCTGGGGTTATGCATTTTGTTAAACCCGATATTTTTGTGCGTGCCATGCCACCATATTTACCCTATCAACTAGAGCTAGTTTTCATTAGTGGGGTCTTTGAGATATTAGGAGCAGTCGGCTTGCTTGCTCCTTTGCCTAGGCTTCGTGCGGCTGCTGGATTTGGGCTGATTGCACTTCTAATCGCTGTCTTTCCAGCCAATATAAATATGGCTTTGAATCCGCAACTGTTTAAAGAGATTGCGCCAGTTATTTTATATTGCCGTCTGCCACTGCAGCTTGCCTTTATTCTTTGGGTGCGCTGGGCCTCTAAGCCTATGGTAGAGCCGGTAGAGCCATAGGCTCTAGTTGGGTATAGGCTACGCCGACATAACTGTCGGCACTGCCGTAGTAGACGCGGTATCCTTTTTTGTAAGGTACGATGCCTTCAACAAAGACAACGTTGGGTACCTGATGCACCGTGCTTGAGGCATTTTTCTTTTCCCAGTCTAACTCTGGTTCAAATATTGCTTTGGGGCAACGCGCCAGCAATTTAGTTGGATCTTTCTTGTCGAAAAGAGCCCAGCCGGTGCGGTAAGCAAGTGTGTCGTCGCCGCCATTATAGAGCAGTAATATTCCGTCTTTTGTAATGATAGGATGGGGGCCTGGCTCCACTACTCTAGAGTCAAACTGCCCATGGCGATGAGCTAATATTGGTCGACCAAGAGCGTCTTGCCAGGCGATCCCGTCGTTTGATTGAGCAATGCCCATTTGATCGGCGGCCATCCTGCTGGCACTGTGGGTGGTATCGCTATTGCCTATTTCCCTGGCGTCGGCCATGTAGTACATCCAGTATTTGTTATTGATTTTGAGCGGCCGTGCTTTGCCGTCGACAATGATGGCGCCAGATTTAGTCCAGTGAATGTTCCAGCCTGCTTTGTTTGAAGTGGTTGTGGCTGGCATCATGACAGCGACTCTTTTCCAGTGATGTAGATCTCCTGGTAAAGAGCGATAACTGACTAGCTGTGCTGCATCGTTGACTTTGCTGTAGGCCGTGGCTGTGGCCAACCAGCGGTTGTTGCGTTTATTGTTATATTTAAAATCTTGAGTTAGTCTGGCGTCTTCGATGCCATCTTTATCGTCGTTAAGGTTAGGCGCTATGACTGCTTTGTCATCTGCAACGAAATCAATGCCATTGCTACTTTCAGCGAATCCAATGCGAGAAACTCCGCTCTCGTCTTGCCCGCGATAGAGCAAGGCCGTATGGCCATTCTTCAAGAGGGTAGCGGCTGGATTGAAAGCCCCGGCGCTGTCGAATCTTCCGGCACGGGGTCCGAGTATAGGTTTGTCTGAGAGGCGTTTGAGCTTGGAGAAAACCAATATTTGCTTTGTTGGCTTGGCTTGCACGGCACTACTTTGGCTTGCAAAAAGGGAGACAGCAATGGCAAGTAAGCATAGTAGTTTTAGTCTCAAATTATCCTTTGTAGTCTCAACCCAAGTTTTAGTTAAACTTCGATGCTCTCGGGGAGCGGCGTCCAGCGCGGTGTTAGCTCGTCTTTGCGCTGGTGATATTCTTGCACCAGTTCATCGGCAGTAGTAAATTCGCTGCCTTCGTGATTGAATTTGGCACCAACCGCTTGCATATTCGCCGCCATTTCTCTGCCCACAGCAGCAGTTATGTCTTGCACGGTGCGATCAAATTCTTTCATTTCTTTGCCCCGCTCTGGGGGCGCATGATAAAGCAAGTTGCTCAACGTTGCTGGGCTATCGGGCGGTGGTTGCTTGTTCGATTCGGTAAATGCTTCCAGTTCAAGTCCATACTTCTTTCGCTCGGCTTCAAGGGCATCGAGCTTTTCTTTGGGCATATCACGTTCGGCTTGATCGAGCATTTCTGTAAATTTAGCAATACCTGGCTTGAGCACTTCTTGGTTGACGGCCTGCTCGAAGCGGTCCATCAGTTCAAAGGCTTGGCGAAACTCTTGCTCGCGCTCTTCGCCTACAATTCTTGTCAGGTCACCTGGCACCGGACCTTGCGGTGGCACCGCGTCTACTTCTGTATTTTCGTTGGCACTGCCTACAGCTTCCGTCTTGACTGAAGTTAGGTTTGTCGCTTCGGTGTCAAGATAGCGATTTTGCCCACGAATGCTGTCTTGACCTATGGTCTTTTTCTCTAATGACCATGAGTCCAGTGGTGATACGCCGCTGTCGCCCCCTTCTGCTGGTGAGTCTGGGGTTGAATCTTGAGGTGCTTCAGGTGCTTTCTTTGGCTCTAGGCCGTCAATAGTGAGAGGTGGTACCGATGGCGGAGTGTCCACAGGCCTAGCCTGACCTTGCGCCAAATTGTCACTTGGATTTGACCCAATGGGCGATAGGGCGTGCAGCTCACTGTGCAGAGCGTCTTCGCTGTCCTCGGCTTCACCGTGAGCAGCCGGTTCTAGTTTCTTCACCGGAGTATCGAGTGTCTCGCTTCTATCGGTCATATTAAAGGCCTCAATTGCTTCTAATATTCTGCCCTGAATGCCAACTTTTCAACTGCTAGTTGAATGTAATTCACCCTGGTTTTGAGGCATAATTTAGGAGCAAAATCGTGTTTGATTGCCAAGGAGATTTAATGTCTAACCACTTCACTGGACTCAGCCTAGGCCCACCCCTGGGCGATCAGCGACTCGACCTCTGTGACCTTTATGCCTTTCAGTCGCCAGCTGATCCCACTAGAACGGTTCTCATACTTAATGCCAATCCCTCGGCTGATGCCTTGCATCCTGACGCCATTTATCGCTTGGCTATCGACAACAATGGCGATTTATTAAACGACATTGCTTTCAGCTATGTCTTCTCTCAGCCCAAAGACGGCAAACAAACAGTCGATGTATACGTGGCCAAGGGAGCAGAAGCCCAGTCGGTAGAAGCTGTTGGCACAAAAATCATCTCAGCTGCCGAGGTGTCGTTTGGTCCCACCCCTAATATAGTCAAGGCTGGCAATTACACATTTTTTGCTGGCAGTCGCAGTGATGCTTTCTTTTTTGACTACGAAGGAATTAAGAACCTCTTTGATACATCCGGGGGGCGGAACTTTACGGCACCGCACCTAGGTGGTGACTCGCCATGGACTGGCGTAGATTCGAACACTGAAGCCAATGTTTTCGCCATTGTGATTGAGCTACCTACTAGCGAGCTTGAGGCCAACCCTGAGATTCGTATCTGGGGCCGCTGCAGTGTGCGCCGGGACGGTGAGCTAATGCACGTGGACCGTGCCGGGCACCCTTCGGTTAGTAGCTTCTTCAACACCGATGAGACCAAGGAAGAATACAATGCTAGCGAACCAGTCAATGATTACAAGCGCTGGCTGGAACTGTTTGTGCATTTGATGGGGCACACCGGCAATTACACAAGAGAAGAAGCGATTGCCGCAATTGATGAGAGTCGCATTCTCCCTGACATGTTGAATTTTGATCCGTCTAAGCCAGCAGGCTATCCTAATGGTCGCACATTCTTAGATGATGTCATCAATGCGCGGCTTTCATTCTTGTCAAAAGGTGACATACCGCCTGATGGTCTTTCGCCGCACACTGACACACTGAGTGTCTTTCCATACTTGGGTACACCGCACAGCAAGTAGTATTTTACTTATGACTAGGAATAATTATGCCAACCACAACAGTTGAAGGGGAGAAGCGAGTAGCCGCTGAAGAGGCAGTTGAGTTTGTTGAGAATGACATGATTCTGGGCCTGGGCACTGGATCAACAGTGGCTTTCGTTTTACAGGCTCTCGCTCGAAAGGTTAAGGAAGGTCTTAGAGTTAAAGGCATTCCCACATCAGAAGCAACAGCCAAATTGGCTCGGGAGCTAGGAATAGAGCTTACTGATTTTGACCATCATCAGATTTGCGATCTAGTTATTGATGGTGCCGATGAAGTTAATGGCAATCTCGATTTGATCAAAGGCGGTGGTGGCGCACTGCTTCGAGAGAAAATTGTCGCTTCGTCTGCACGCAAATTTATTGTCATTGTTGATTCGCTAAAGCTCGTTGATAAACTTGGAAAGTTTCATGTGCCAGTAGAAGTGATTCAATTTGCATCGCCCTTGGTGCAGCGTAAGGTTGCAGGCCTTGGTGGTACGGGGAAATTGCGCCTGCTCCCAAGCGGTCAGCCATTCATAACTGATGAAGGTAATTACATACTCGACTGCAACTTCAGTTTAATCGATAAACCGGCTGAGCTTGCCGCGCAGCTAGAAAAGATTCCTGGAATCGTTGAGCATGGGCTCTTTATCAACTATGCCACCATGGTGATTGTCGGGCGCGGGGATAGTGCTGAGATTATTGATGGATTGGGGTGAAGAAGGAAAATGGTGTTTTTCGACAAAGAAGCACAGGAGCTGAGAGCGCGCTGGAAAGCAATTGATGTTAAGGCTATCAACTTTGTCGAATCGCCCTTTGGCCTTACTGAAGATGGGCTGCAAGACTTTCGTGGTTATACTGTGCGCGGCACGTTGGGCGACGAACACATAATTTCAAAGAAGAGATTTGAGAAATGTGATTTGTCTTTTTCGCAATTTGTTCACTGCAAGATTATTGATAGTTGGTTTGTAAGCAGCAAACTTTATGCGGCAGATTTTCATTCTTGTCAGGTTATTTCCTGTCCGATGCCAAACTGTATGACGGGACTTTGGGTTCGCTACCAGGCGCCGGAACCGCCGTTTGTGAGTTTGGAAGAGCATACTAGATTGCTTCTGGCAGGCATTGATCAATCGCGAATTAAGGTTCGGACGAGGGCACAGCTCGAGTTGATAGACTTGGATAGAGCGGTTGTTTTCTGTCTGTCAATGCAGAGTGCTCCTAGTTCAGAAGCGTTTATCATTCTTGCTAAGTTGCTTGCTTCGTCGGTCGATCCACCGCCACTGGTCGTGCTCAGCCAGGATGAGTTTTCAAATCGCAGTAAGCGTGACAGAGAGCAACTGAAAATTCTTTTCGATGGAAAACCATCTGGGCTTGCAGAGGTTGCTTGGATTCAGAGTCAAAAGGTAATTGCTTCAGACTGTCTGGCCAGGTTGCCGATTCGTGAGACTGTTATAGAAAGGCTTGGGCTGATCGGCTGTCGGGCTCAAGAAAGTTCTACGGCAATGAGTGAAGAACGGTTCTGGGAAATCGTAGATCTTGCCAATCCATATGAGCGACCATATTTACCAAAGGCGCATGCCGAAAGGCTCATGGCAGTCTTTGAGGCTCTTTCTGATAGAGAGCTGGAGCTGTTTGAGATCTTTAGGGATTCTCTATCGACGCAGATTTATTCTTTTGACATGGCTACTGCGGCTAGCACAATTGGTACAGGCTGCAGTGACGATAGCTTTATTGATTTTTGTGCAGCGTTGGTTTATCGAGGGAAATATGTATTTTATGCTGTGCTTGAGACCACAGAAGAGGCATTACTCAATCTTGATGGCGCTCACTACATGCTTGCTGAAGGTTTTGGCTATATAGTTGATGTTCAAATTGAGCGCAGGCCTGAGTTGAAGAAGACCTTGTCGAAAGTTCGCCGTCGTTATTTAGGTTCAAAAGTGGGCTTTGGCGGCGTGCCAATCGATGATGAAGAGAAGGCATTTCGCAAGCGATATCCAAAGCTTTTTAAAAAATATTGGGATAAGGAAGAGTATCAGCTGAACTACGCATTGTCGCTTGATTGTGATTCGGTCGAAGGTTAAAACCAAGCTCGTACGTAAAATCCTTGCTGGCCCCAGAATCGACAATATCGGGCTGCGCACAGAACTATGTCTAGTTGCTGGATGTACTCATTAGTATCAGCCTGGCTCCAGTCAACTCTATTCAGATCGATTTTTCTAATTCGTGCACTTGAATTAGCGCGTTCTTCAAGTTGGTCGGCGTATCTCAGGAGCTGCTCCGCTTTCATTGTCTCAAAGGCTTGATCTAGCAGTTTCTTGCCAATGACATCTACGCAGTCATTTAAAAAACCGCCTCTGAAGCTCGTGCTGTCAACGCCGTCATAGTAGCCACCATTGCTATAGCGCGGTATTCCGTCGCATGGCTCTGCCAGGCTAATTATGCCGCGGCCATGAAACTGTCTCACCCATTCGTTAAACGGCTCTTCTGGCTGCTCATTCTGGTATCGCTCTTGCATAAAATTGTTGGCAATTTCATCGAAGCCTACTCTTGGAGCATTTACTGCCTCTGGTGTAAATCTGGAAACTAAGTCTAGCTGGTCGTGCAGCTCGTCGATTGTGTCCTCTGTGCTGGTTAGGACAGCGTCCAGAATCTTATTAAACTCAACTTCTTTACCGGGCAGTGGCCCTGCGGCAGGTATCCAATCTAATCCCAATGTTGATTTCCTTCTAGTTGCATTTTTCAAATTATGAACCTAGTCCTCTGTCTCTGCAAGGTATCAGATCTAACTGCCTATCAAGCAGTTGTTCAACTGTTCTTTACCGGCCAGAGTATTGACTAATGGTTGCTAATCTCCATTTAGAATCTGGAGAAATTATATGCGCGATATTGTTCGATTGTTTTGTGCGCTAGGTTTGAGCCTGTTGGTATCTGGCTCGGCATTTAGTGTTGAAGCCCAGGTGAAGGTTAAGCCTGCCGCTGTTAGTGTTGATGAGATGATTCGATGGATGCCAGCTGACACTGAATCTATAGCTGTCACGCAAGCGCCAGTTCGGCTATCGGCAAGGCATGACTGGGCTGGGGTTGGACCCGAAACTGTACTTGACAGGCTTGCCGATGCCAGCGCTTTGTTGCCAGATTATGATTGGTCTAAGGGCGTCAAGCTGGCGAGAGTGGTAAGCGGATCTCGCAGGTTTTCTTTGCCTAAGAACTTAGGGCCGTTTCTATTTGAAGGCTGCTCCATTCTCGAATTTGCATCTGATTCAAGGTTAACCGCAGAGCAGTTTTTGAAAGGCATCTCTGTCTGTAGCGGCAAGACAGTCACTCTCTGTGGGAAGGAAGTCGTTGAAGTAGTTAGGGCGATTGACGAAGATAGTTGGAGATTCTATGCTTGTGCACTATCACCGAATGTGGTGCTCTGGGCTACTGATGCGAAGTTTCTCACTTCGGTGTTGCAACGTTCTGCAAGTAAAAGTCCGCGTGTGGCATTTACAGAGGCTTTCCCTCTGTGGCGTTGGATAGACCGCGAGGCTGACTTCTGGGGGCTGCGTGACTACTCGAAGATTGTAGAGCTTCACAGGTATATGAATTCACCCTCTAGCCTAATAGAGCCGGATGCCAGTCTGTATAGAGATAAAAAGCCAGTAGGTTACGCGGTTTACTACAAAACCGAAGACAGTAAGTTTATAAAAACATTTGTCTCAAAAGACAAAAAGGCTCAGGCAATTCGAGAACACTGGCAGAGGCAATCTGCAGAAAAGTGTCACGTAACTTGTTGGGAAAGGCAGCCCGCCCCGAACGTATTACAATTCGCTGAGGATGTGACAGAAGGCGATGACGAGCATAAATTCGTACTGCCGCTGGTGGTCGTATCTGACTTAGGTCATGCGGCTTTCTGATGCTGGCAGGAATCTATTGGGTACATGGATAGTATTCGGTTTCTCGTCTGGAAATGGTGCTAAGGGTGCAAAAGCTATTTAGGTCAGCAAATTTAGGCGGTGAGTGGTGAGAGCACCTCGTGCAGCTGCTGGTGGAAGCGGCAATCGGCCACCCTCTGGATTTCGTGCTGGGGATCGGCTTATGTGTCTTGTTTTAGAACCGGCGATTGGCGGCTATAACGTAACTATTTTGAAAGGAAAACTGCCTGGTTTTATGAAGACTGATGTGGAGATTGAGTTGGGTGCAGAGGTTGAAGCCCAGTTTATTTGCGTTCATCGAGGGCAATTTCTCTTGGCGCCTATCTATTCTCAACGCCGACAGCTGAATTGGAGCGAAATTGTCATCTCAGAAGAAACCTAATTGTCCGATACCTGCTAACAACGCCCGAGAGGAAAAATGCGTTCAATCAATGTTTGTTTGCTGCTAATGGTTCTTCAACTCGGCGTCTTGTCTGCCAGTGCTCAGATGCCACCACCACCGGCGCCGCCACCGATTCCACCAGAATTATTGAATCAATCATCAACTGCTGATGATTCTGTAGCAACTGCTGCTGCTGCCAGCGCATATGTTACTCCTGCGAAGAGAGCCCTGATTCTGGAATACATGCAGCTGTCTGGCAGAAGCATTAGTGCAGCTCCTCCAATTGAACAGATGATGGGTTTAGTGAGTGCCCAATTGCCGAAGATGACAAAGCAGCTGTCTGGGAGCATGCCTGGCATGATATCGGGGATGACTTCGCGACTTGCTCCTAATGCTCCAAATGTCTCTAAAGTTTCGCCGCTTACGAGCATGCAGCAGAAAGCAATGATGGAGGACGCTCAGGAGGCTGTCGGCCGCATCACCCAGCGTTCTGGTGAAATTTTAGCGCAGAATAAGGAGCTGCCGCAGATTATGGAAGATACCTTCGTCAGCGTCTACGACAAATATTTCAGCGAACAAGATTTGAAGGACATAATTGCTTTTTATCACACTCCAATTGGAGAGAAGCTTCGCAAGCAGCAGGCCGCTATCGATAAGGAGATGATGACTCTGAGCATAACTCGCTCTGTCGCTCCAATTGGCAAAGTCATGCAGCAGGTTCAGGAAGAAGAAGAGTTATTTGCGCCAGATAAGCTAAGCCCAGGCAAGTGACCGTGAGTTTTAGTTGGCATTCTCTGAGAGAATGGAGCCATGGATAATCGCTCATGAGAAAAACTGATGAAATCGTCAGGTTTCTAGATGCCCCACCAACTTGGTTTGCCTTGGTTGTGTGGATGTATCCATTGTTCTATTCCATCTTTTGCGTTGTGATTGCAGCCGCATATGGAATCTCGCAGTTTCTCGGCTATTTCTTTCTGTTCGCATTCTTCGCGTCACTAATCTTTCTCTTCCAATCGAGCCGGTGGTTTCGTTCTCGGGTTGCTTTCATGGCACCTTGTTGGCTTTTCTTCGTCGTCGCTTGCTCGAGCACGACTCAAGGCGCGCTGACATCTGCTGTGTCTAAAGCATTCAGCGCTGTGACCTCGCAACTCCAAAACATATCAGCGATAGAAGTTCGTGAACGTGAATTGCAACAACGCTCTTCAGAAGCTCAAGTCGCAGGCAAAGAAGAAATGCTTTTACGAAAAACTCTGGCAGCTGCTGAAGCACAAAAGCCGCAATCGCTAGAAGTTGCCAGAGCTGCCAATCAGCTTGCCTTGTGCTGTTTTCACCAAGGTAAGTACGAAGAATCCGAAACCCTGTTCTTGAAGTCTCTCGCTTTGCGAGAAAAACTTGCTGGTCCCAATGATCCAGAAGTGGCCGAGAGCTTAATTGGTCTTGGATTGCTTTATGCATCGCGCCACCAGTTCGAGAAGGCTATTGTTGCCCACAAGCGTGCTCTTGTTATTGACGAAAAGGAGCTGGGACCCAATCATCCGCTGTTAGCTACTGATTTGCGAAATCTTGCCAATGACTATAAGGGCTATGGCAATTTGCCAGAGTCAGAAATGCTTATGCGTCGCGCTGTTGCCATTGACGGCGACGTGCCGAAGAGTAAGCAGGCGATTTCCCCTTAATGTAGAGTTAGCCGATTCTTCATACACAATAGCCCTGATTGCCACTTTGTGGCCTACATGTTATGGAAATTTGCGGGAACCTTTAGCGCTCAGTCCAGTCTGCGGGGTTACAAAACGCAGAGGTGAAGGAATGAAGTCGTCTAAAGTTCGATATGCAGTGGTTGGCCTTGGTCACATAGCTCAAGTGGCAGTATTACCAGCTTTTGAACATGCAACTGAGAATTCAGAATTGACCGCCCTTATAAGTAGTGATCCAGATAAGCTTCAGGAGCTTTCTGAAAGATATGGTGTCAAAAACTGTTTCTCATACGATGAATACGAGACTGCTTTAAGAAGCAATACATTTGATGCTGTATATATTGCCCTGCCCAATGACATGCATAAGAAATACGCTATAGCAGCCGCCAATGCTGGTATTCATGTACTTTGTGAAAAGCCGATGGCCACCTTAAAAGACGATTGCAAACAGATGATTGCCGCTGCAAAATCTAACAATGTTAGGCTAATGGTGGCTTACCGCTTGCACTTTGAGCGCACCAATATGAAGACTGTTGAGGTCCTTGAACTGGGCAAGATAGGCATTCCAAAACTTTTCAATTCTTCTTTCACGCTGCAAGTACGTGAAGAGAACATTCGCACGCAGAGAGAGCATGGTGGCGGGCCGTTGTATGACATTGGTATTTATTGCATAAATGCCGCTCGCTACGTTTTTCAAGAAGAGCCTATTGAGATAACCGCTTTGGCCACCAATGGAGCAGATTTCCGTTTCGAAGAGATTGACGAATCAGTGGCAGTAATCATGAAGTTCTCCAATGACAGAATCGCATCCTTCGTTTGTAGTTTTGGCTGTCAGCAAGTTTCTCACTACGAAGTCGTGGGCACCAAGGGTAGTATTCGTGTCGAGCCCGCTTATGAGTATGCCGATGAAACTGGGTTTGAACTAAAGGAAGGCAAACGCGAACATTCGCTGGTGACCGGAAAACGAGATCAGTTTGCCCCTGAGCTGATTCACTTTAGCGGTTGTGTACTCTGTGGAGATGAGCCAAGACCATCAGGTTTTGAAGGCCTGGCAGATATTCGTATTATTGAAGCAATCCAGGTGTCAATTGCCACTGGTGAAGCTGTCACACTTGCTCCATTCAACCCACCGACAAGTAAGCCGACCTCAGAGTTGATTAATGAAAAACCAGGCGTAAAGAAAACAGAACTCGTGAAGGTGCAGTCTGGCTCTAAAGATTGATCTTTCTCTAAAGAGAACTTTGATTCACCTTAGATTATGCAAGGTACCTTCCTAACTGGGACGAGTGATCGGACGCCGGCAAATAATGACAAATGGTAGAATCAGATCTGCGAAGAAAATACTGAAGGGTGGGATGCTTCCGCGAGAGAGCTTTAGAGACAGAAGTATGACTAGTCTTAAGGATATGAATCCCACCTATCAACAACTTCTTCGTAAACTTGTTCTCAGTGGTACGCTGAGTGTTCTGGAACGCAAAAGCTTAGGCCGTTTGAATAAATTGCCTGTTCCTAAGTCTGACGTCACTGAAGTAATTCAAGAAATTCTGGAAGAACATGGTATCTTTCCGGCAACAGCAACAGGGGAAAGTCCTGACGGCACAATCTACGAAGGTTTTTTTATTGAGATTATTGCTCAGAACCGAATAAGTCTGCGATGGCAACGCCATTCTGTTTCCAATCCAACAGAGATGGCGGAGGAAAAAGATTGGGAATTCCATGAAATCAAAGCAGCTCTGCAGAAATTTATCGAATCTGAATGGCCTCACGGCATTGATGGCATTCCACTCGGCTAAACAAGTGATTCCTCTTCAATGAGCCAGGTGTGCAAACTCTCGCTTGCTCTAAAGAACTTTTCCCGTGCTTGATATTGCTTCGTGATTTAGGCTAGGATTGGGCAGGAAATTGTGCCGAGGCTGTTTCATGGATAGTGGCTGTGTCAAAGTTTTTAGAGTAAGGCAAATCACTAATTTATTGATGTCTGTTTCTATTTACATTGATGAAGTGAAGGTGGGAACAACCAAATCGGGCGAACGAAAAGAGTTTACCTTGCCTGCTGGCTGGCATACGGTGCAGGCAAGAAGTTGGGCTGGTGACTCAACTCTCTTGGCTGTAGAGATTAAGCCTGAAAGCCCCGTTGTGTTGATATGTCGATTCAGGGCCAGATTTGATTTGTTGTATGGTTTGGGTGAGATGTTTAAGGACGACTGGCTAAACTTTCATACTCATGAGCTTGAGCTGAGAGAAGAGCGAGACTAACGCGACACTATATAAGATTCATGGATCTAGAGAACTTCTAAATATTCGTTCGTGTAGCGAATGTCCACTGCGTTGACGCTGTCAAACTCTAGGCTGACTTGGATGCACGCATTTCGCTTGAGCGTCGGGCCGCCCAGCAGCTGCAATTTGCTATAATGCAGCTTTCGTATTAGATTGAGGAGAACTGCTTTCTCGTGGAACAAGTCGGTCGACCAAGCAAGAGAAAGCAAAATGAGCTATTCGATTTTGACTCTTAATGTATTCGGTCCGTTATCATTTTCGAACATTTTGTCTGCGTTAATAAGCTTTGTGCTCGCGCTCAGCCTCTCGTCTCCAGTTGAGGCTGGTGAACTCGCGGAAGTTTCTGCCCAAGTTAGTCAGCTTGATATAAGAACTCAGTTAGACAGCCTTTTGCATAAAATTGAGGAAGCTGGTCAGCGTGGTGTCGGTACAAAAGCCTATCAGGACGCTTACAGTGGAATAGAAGCCGAGTACAAGGCCGGTGCAAAAGCGGATGCACTGCAGAAGCGTTTAGCGAGCTTGGCGCATGCCCTTGACGAACAAAGCGCCCGGGCGAAGGACCTGAAGGAACAGAAGCTTCCACTGTCATCCTACGCTAAGGTGTTGCGAGGAGACGACGGTGTAAATTACGGCCCGTTTATGGCAGATTTACAGAGGAGGATTTACAAAGGTTGGCATCCTCCCAAGCTGTCCGAAAGCTATAAGCTAATGACTTTTTTCAAAATCAATCGAGCCGGAGAGTTTCTAGGTATAAGGATTATCACTCCTCATGCTCTCGAAACTGTGAATGAAGCTGCTATTAAGGCCGTCAAGGACGCCGCACCCTTTCGTTTTCCTGAAGTAAGCCGTGAAAAGACGGTGGATATTGAGTTTAGCTTTGACTATAACGTCTACAACGGTGGGACTAAGTCGCTGGGTGCGAACTGATCCACGTCAGTTTAAAGCTGAAATTACTGCAAGCTAAACACACCGAAATCACAATTGGCAAGTTGGGCATTGTCTGGTGGCAGTTGTGCTTTCAATATGGCAATTGTCTTGCTTGCTTTTTCTGTAGCCGAACACTGGTTCACTTCGTCAATCTGTTTGCGCAGAGTCTCTTCTTGTGCTTTGAGTTGGCGCTTTTCTAGACTGTTGAGCTGGGCCTGAAGCACCTTACTGCAGACACGGTCTTGTATCTTTTGAATTGGCTCTTTGGCAAAGACAATAGACCAATTTCTATCAAGCAGTTTTGGCACTTCTTCTTTTCTGCTCTCTAAATAGAGCAATTGGCTTTCATTGTTGAGAATTCGCAAAATGTGCACTGCTTCTTGATCTGGGCGGCTTATTCGGCGCGTTGAACGGCTCTCGTCGTCCTTGCGACGGCGCCGTTGCCGTGGGCTGTTGTCGATAAACTGCATGTGCAGGTCTAATGCTCTGTCTAAATTCTTTTGGGCTTCATCATATTTTTGTTGCGCTATTTGGCTAAGAGCAAGCTTTTCTACAGCATATGCGTGATTCTCGTCTTGAAAGGTATTGTGCTTTTTGCTGGTTTTTTTATCCGCTGGATTGGTCAGTGGATAATTTTTTATCACTACTAAGTAATCGGCTTCAGCGCTCTTGTAGTCTGCTGCGGCAAACGCTTTGTCAGCAGCTACTAGATCGCTCTTGATTTTTTCATTGCGCTGGTTCTCACCGAATATGAATACTGAAACAGCGCCAAAAAATAAAAGAATAATTCCGATCAACACCACTAAGGGTGGGCCAGAGGTTGGCCCACTGCTATAACTGATTGGGTTATTTCCCTTGTTTCGTGATGAGGGCTTTTTGGCTCTATCGTCGCTCCAATGCTCGTGCCTTTTCATTTCTGTTTCACTGCATTTTCAATCTCTCAAGCAAGCCTGCAACGTGCGGCTTGGCTGCCTGCAAGTGGCGGCCTTCGTAGCCCCAGCGCTCGAAGAAATTGAACCAGATGGCGTGAGCATCGTGCTTGGTCTTAGGATCTACTTCATAGTGGTGAATGGCTGCCAGCACTTCTTCTACTTTGGCAATGAGAGAAGGGTCGTTCAGTTGCTTGGCAATTTCCACACAGTGGTTTGTGACATGGTCTGATTCAGCTTCTTGTTCAGGGTGGCCGTTCTCTGCATGATTGACCGCTGCGCTGGCCGACATGATGATATTTTTGACTAAGAGGTCGTAGGCTACCTCTTGGTGCTGGCGAAGGCCCTCTAAGAGGCCCTCGTTGGCCTCACCTGAAAGCACTACATTGCTAGTACCTAAGGCCGCCATAAAACCACGAGCTGAAACTTCATTGCTGAATAGTTGCGAAACTTGGCTGGTTATATCAGCTTTGTTCATAGTGCCAGCTTCAATTGATGCTATTAGTCTCATTGATTCTGAAATAGCTTGCTGTATTGATTGCATGAGACCTCTCAAGTGGTTCTTACTTTAGTGTGGGCATTTGCTTGCTAAAGGTTTGTCCGTCTTCTTCAACAACAGCGCTCTCATCTTTTATTGCTGTTAATTTTAGGTTTTCGAATGATTGGCCAATAGCAAGAGTGAAGGTCTTTGGCCAGTGGTGGCGCCGTCTGAGCAAACTGTCTTTGATGGTGAAAATTGCTCTGTCGCCGATAATACCAACTAGCTCTACTTTGTGATTAATGCCTGCATTGTCGGGGGGCATTGGTAGTTCGCCTAGTTCTAGGCCGCTGTTGAGCTGGCCTGGACGGCTCTGGTCATGAGTGCCAAAGGGGTTTATAGTGCCTGGAGGCGGTGGTGGTACTGTCAGGCCGGTAGAAAATGGTGGTAGTTTGATTGTTGTTTTCTTGGCAGTACTTTCTTCTGAGACTTGCTCAAGGGGGGTAAAGGGATCGGCTTTGCCGGTACTTGAGCGCGCTGTAATTCTGGCGGCATCAAGTGTGGTTGCGTGACCGTCAATTGCTATTGGAGCCGCTGGGACTGCTGTGTCTGGTGTGTCGGAGCCAGAAGGTGGTGTGACAATTGATGTCGTCGACGTTGCCGTTGTTGTTGTTGTTGTTGTTGTTGTATGGTTTATGTGACCTGTATTGGTTGTTTGACTTGCCTGAGTCGGCTGTTGCGCAATGCTCGGCATTAGGCCTTTGCGAGTAGTCTTGGTTTGTTCAATTTTAGTTACTTGATCAACTTTATTGGCTTGAGCAGGGCCCGACGAAATATTACTCCAGGCATAAGTCGCCGAGATCGCAATTAGTCCCAGAATGACTATTAAGGCTAGTCTCATGGTGCATTTCTCATGGCAAATAATAGACATTGAGGAGGAAGGACATTACTGGTTTTGCCGCTTTGAGTTTTTGTGCTCGTTCGCCAGCGACATTTTTAGAGGCCGTGCTGTCGCTAGCTGCGGCTATTGCCACTGATAAATCTTTGAGTGAAATTACTCGCTGATAGGTCTCTAAATGTTTGACGAAGGCAATCAAGTCTTGATATTCACCCGTGACGAAGAGGCGCTTGGTGACTTGCTTGAGGCCGAGTGGATTGGGGGCTTCTGCCGGCTTGGCACCGCTCGCCGTAGGTGTAGGCGCGACAAAAGGTTTTAGCTGGGGCAAGATTTTTGATTGGTTTGGCTTGATTGGTTTCATCAACTCTTCTAGATCATTTGTCTCGCTTGGTCCACTTGCTTTTTCTGGCTGTTCTAAGGCAAGTATGTTGACTTTGCTTTCGCTGGCCATGCGCTCTAAATCTAGCATTAGCAAGTCGAGGTAGGGGGCCTTTGGCACGGAGTTTCGCAATGAATTGATGTCACCTTCAAGGGTGCGTTTGAGGTTGTCGAGACGATCTCGCTCAGACATTTTTTGAGTGATTTCTTGATACTCTTTTTTCTTAACTGCAAGGTCGGCATGCTCACGTTCTGAGTCTAAGTAGGCTGGGTAGGTCATGGCCACAAGAATTGTTGCACCGAGAGCCAAGGGGCCGAAGGCCAGTACATTGCGCTGGAAGGGCGTCAGTTTCATTGACTCACCTCTCGTTTGCTTGTTGAAGTTTGTGTGCCCAAGCTACTGATCAACGAGCTAGTTTTTAGTGTCGCGGTATTTGGCTTTTCTACACTATTGGCACCTGGAGTGGTCTGCTCTTGAGCCAGTTTTGATAGCACACAGAAAGTTACTCGGTCTGGATTTTTCTCTGGACGCAGGGCGTACTCAATGTTGGCATCGCTCAGAAGGTTGGAAGAGCCTAAATTGATTGATAAGTTTGAAACGGTGCTGAAATTTAGAGCCGCACCCTCAAGCTTGAGCTCATTATCGTTCAGTGAAAGCTGATTGATTTGCAGGCCCTTAGGGGTGTTGTCGCGTACTGCTTCTAAATAGCCGCTCCAATGTTTGCCGCCGCCAACGAGGCGGTCTAATACTAGTTTGCGGCGCTCTAGCACTTCGTTGTCTTGTTTTAGTCGCTTGAGGTCTGCTAGCTTTCTGTTGCCATCAGTTATTAGTGCTGATGTTACTTCTATTTCTTTTTGCGCTTGGGGCACGTCGAAGCTGGCAAAATACATCCATGCGCCTAAAGACAAGAATAATACGCTGAAAGAATAAGCAACAGTAGGTTTGTACCAGCCGGGAGCAGGTGGAGGCTCGTCCAGAATATTTTGGGTGCGGGTCAAGTCAAGGGCGAGGGGAATGCGCCCTTCTTTGTTGAGATCGAGGTCTACTGTAATTGATGGGTTCCAGGTTGGCTCAATTGAAGAGCCGATCAGAGCCGCTAGAATAGGGCGCATGCGAGGGCTGACCTTGCTCTCGTCAACTAGCATGTCGCGCATGGGGTCGCCTAGGATTGTTTTGATGCGTAGCTTGCTCGTGAAGTATTCATCAATGTTGGGCATCATGCAGCCCGGGCCAGTCAAGATCACCTGATCGATTTTTACATCGCCAACCTGCGAACGATAAAATTCTACTGATTTGTTGAGCTCGTCACCGATGTCACTGAATATGGTGCGGGCCACTTGGCCGGCTTGGCCTAAACGCGCGTCGGTCGGGGTAATGTTAAATACAGGCACATCTGGCAATATTTCCATGGCCTGGTCAAATGATAAATCGAGGCTGCGAGCAATTGCTTCAGTTAGTGCCTCTACTCCCAAAATGATTGAGCGGCCGAAAAGCGGCATGGCGCTGCGCACAATATTAATATCGGTGGCGTCTTGGCGGATGTTTACCACCAATGAAAGGTGTCCAGATGAGCCCAGGTAACCAGCTAGGGCCAGGCCACGTATGACTGAGAGAGATGAAACCTCTACCCGTCCGAGTTTAACCCCGGCTGCATCAGCCATGCGCCAGTATGATTCGACAATTGAGTGTTGAATGGCTGAAAGAATGACGTCAACTCGGCGCACGCCATCGGGGTCGGTGCGCTCTGTGGCATTCATTTGGCACCAGTCTAAATTTGCCTCTGAAATAGGAAAGGGCACGTGGTTGGTTGCTTCTTGCGTCACCACGTCGGCTAATTCTTCAGGGGGCATGCCCACTGGCACTGGCATCAGTCTGATAACAACGGCTTGCGCTGGCACCGAAACATTGATAATGGGAGCTTGGTTGGTCGGGATTTGCGCTTCTTTGAGTAGGTCGTCAAGAAGCTGTCCCATGGTCACTGGGTCGGTGATTAGGCCTTCGCGGATGCAATTGGGGGGTGTTGGTTGGCAAGCAAACTTCTGCACCTCAATGCCAGACTTGGTTTTATCCAGCTGAATCAAGGTCGTGCTGTCGCTATTTATGTCGAGGCCAAGCATGGCCCCTTTTTTCTTGCCGAAACTAAACATACTATTTATTATGCCCCAGGCTTGATAAAGCCCCCATCTTTTGACAGAGAAATTGTCGACATCGCATAGGCAGCGCCAACGGCTAAGGCTGGGCCGAAGGGGAAGGTTTTGCTCACTCGCACGCCCGACGTTAGTATGCCAAATGTGCCGCCAGCGGTACCCATAGCCAGGCAGAAGAGGTAAATTGAGGGACTAAGTAGCGGATTTTCCACAGGCTTGAAATAGAGGACTATCGCCGAAACGGCCAAAAGTGGAATCACACTCATGATGCCAAAGCCAATTGCTGCTGGTTTTAAGGCTTTTGCCAGTAGTTTTTCTTTACGTAGTTCATCAAATAGATAGACTGCCCCCATCAGAGCGCCCACCATAAAGGCCACAATCACGGCAATAGCTAGTTTCTCCCAGCCTAGCCAGGCACCTATCACGGCAGCCATGACGGCATCTGCCCCGCCCATCACTTCAAGCGGCTCATGAGCAATTTCTTCTGATAGATCGAAATTATCATCAAGATAAGGGTCTTGCTCTAAATGCTCTTGGGTTAGTTCGAACTGTTCTTCTTCCAAAATTTCAGGATGCAGCCAATGATAGAACATTAGGCCGTAGTGAGCTATCAAATCAAACAACAGGTAGCTGACGCCAACGCCAACGAGTGAGCCCAAAAGATCAGTTCTGAAAAATTGGCTGAAGCCAAGCCCGACCAAAACCATAGGGTAGGTAATTTCGTGAGGAATCAGCTTCTCTTTGAAATCGGTTACTGTCACGGCAATTAGGGTTGATGCGAAGAGCAACATAAATAATGCTATTGTGCTGCGATCGACAAAGGCGTCGCAAGGTATAGTGCTGAAAAAGTGAATGATGGTGATAAAGACTACAGCAGTAAGCAGCTCTACTAGAGGGTAGTGCCAATGAATTGCAGCCTGGCAATAGCGGCACTTGCCTTTAAGCAGCCAGTAAGAAATTACAGGAATGAGATCGCACAGGCCCAATTTGTGTTGACACTGTGGGCAGTGTGAGCCAGGATGCAATAGCGACTTTTCGGCAAGAGATCGCACTGCCACTACATTGAGAAAACTGCCTACGCACAAGCCGATAAGAGCGCTAAGTAGCTCCAAATATGGTGACGGTATGTCGTAAATATTAGGCATTAAGATTAGGGTAGTTCTCTTCGTTCGTTCACTAATGCTGAGAGTACTAAAAGAATGATGACATATGCCAGTATGTATGTGGTCAGGTACGTTAACAATTCGCCGTGACCGTCGCTCAAACTGCCTGGAGCTGTACTAAAGGCTCTGCCATACATTAGCTCTGAGCGCACCCGCGTTAGGCTCTGTAGATCTGGCATGAGCCAGTATAGAGCGCCGAAGAATTGTGATACCAGTGGGTTCGTCGACATTTTTGCTAACTCTTGTAAAGAGGCGCAACTATGCCCTACCAGCCAGAAGCAGAGAGTAAAAAGTACGCTCATTATCGGTGTGGAAAAAGTAGAAAAGAATGATGCCGAAGCTATGATAAAGAGTAGCTCTAAGTAAACTAGTGATAGTGAGAGAGCAATCCATGGCAGGTGCGCCAGTGGTAGTGCTGGATCCACAAAACCAACAAGAGCGCTTAAGAAACCGCCCATCATCAAGATGATTATCAGCAAGCAGCTGGCCAAGCCTAGATACTTGCCGAGTATGAATTGCCACGACTTAACTGGCTTGGAAAAGATCAAATAAATGGTGCGCCGCTCTAACTCTTTGAAGACTAGGTTAGCACCAGAGAATACAGCGATGATGCCACCAATGACGGCAATAGCAGCTAGGCCCAAATCTTCTACAATGCGAATATCTTGGCCCACAGACAGGGTGCCAAGCAAAATACCAAATAGTGAAATTAGGCAAGCGAAGACAAAAAATGCATAGATGATCTTATCTCTTAGAACTTCTCTAAAGGTATTGAGAGCGATGGCACCAATGATTTCCATTATGGCTTAGTCTCTGGTTTAGATTCATCTGTTGTCGAGTGCGCGGCTTTCGCTTTGTCGGTCTCAAGTTTGACATGCTCTAAGAAGAAGTCTTCTAGCGCTTTGAAGTTGCCGTCGTGAGCAATATCGCTCACTGCAGAATCTGCCACCATTTTACCTTGTACCAGTAAGCCGACTCGGTCGCATAGCTCGCCGACATCGGGCAATAGGTGTGAATTGAAGAAAATAGTTTTGCCTTCGGCCTTGAGTTCATGAAGTATACGCCGCACGTCCATACGCCCAAGTGGATCTAAACCACTCATTGGCTCATCGAGAAACAGTACCTGGGGATCGTTAATCAATGCCTGCGCTATTCCTAGTCGCTGGAGCATGCCTTTGGAGTATTTGCCAGTTGGCCTATCGCAAGCGTTTTCCAGAGAGACCTTCTCTACTAGAAGTTTGACGCGCTCTTTGATTAGAGCGTCTGGCATAGAAAATAACTTGCCTACGAAAGTAAGAAATTCGCGCCCAGTCAGGTGTGAGTAAAAGTAAGGGTTCTCAGGCAGGAAGCCAATTTGACCTAACTTGTCTCGGGCGCTAGCGGGGCTGCCCAAAACCCGTGCTTGGCCACTATCGGGATGCAGCAGGCCCAGTAAGAGTTTTACTGTTGTGGTTTTACCGGCACCATTAGGGCCGATCAAACCATAGGTCTGACCGGCCTCAACGCGTAGGCTAACACTATCAAGCACACGAGTGCGCTTTTTAAGAAAGCTAGAGAGCCTATCTTTGGTTAGGTTTGTGGCCTCGATGACTACCTGAGGCGAAGCTATTTCTAGCTTGGCCATTACCCACCTTTAGGACCGGCCTTCTTGCTCAAAGTGATGATTTTGTTCAACTCAGTAGTGGCCGCTCTAAGTCTTCTTGATACTTGCATTTGTGAAATGCCAAGACGACGGGCTACTTCTGTCTGACTTAGATCTTCGTAGAAGGTCAACTGTACAACTTCTCTCAAGCCGTCACGGAGCTGCTTGATCGCTTCAGCTAACATAAATCGGTCTTCTTTAGCGAGCTGGTTGCTCTGATATTTGGCATCGACAAGAGTGTCGATCAAAGACTGCTCGCTGCCAGCATCGTTAGACAATGCTTGGTCAAGAGAAATCAGTGTACGTCTGCGGTCTACTTCATAAGCTTCGTTGACGCGACTTACCGGAATCTGCAGATCGTTGGCAATCTCCACATCTGAGGGCTCGCGGCCTAATTTGGCAGTCAGTCCTTGCACGAGTCGGTTGATGCGGAAAGATAATTCTTGTAGTTCGCGAGGGGCACGTATCATCGCAGTTTTGTCGCGCAGATAGTGTCTGATTTCGCCAGTGATCAAGTGGGTAGCGTAGGTCTGGAATTTAGCACCAGCATCTGGCTTAAACTGGTCAACGGCCTTAATCAGACCAATTGAGCCGACTTGAATTAGATCTTCGACGGGGTCAGTGGAGCGTCTGGCTAGGCCGTAGGCGATGCGTTTGACCAGGGGCAAGGCGGCCTGAATGATGGAGTCGCGTAGAGCTGGGTCGCGTGCTTCTGCATAGAGTGCCAGCCAGTTATGAATTTGGTCTGGCCCTTTGGCTGCACTAGCTTCTCGTTTGGGCTCTAAATCGTTGCTCACCACTATCGATGTCTCAACCATTGCTGTGACTGTAATATTTGAACCTGTATCCATATTTATAATCTTAACCTTACTTTCCGGCAGATTACCATAATCAAGAGAATTGCTAGGAGCTTTAACTTCCTATTCTCACTAAACCTATTAATGGTGGCAAATCTCTAACGAATAAAGAGTGTAAATGCGCAAGAGCTATCATGGATATCTATTAAGTAATTCTAATGTCGTTTTGGTCATGGAAATTCCTCGTCCCGCCGCTAATTGACTGTGCTTCGATTCAATTTAGATTGAATTTAGCTTGGGCTGCCAATAGACTGATATTTCAATGTTAGATCGTGACAAGCTAAAAAGCTTGAAAGTTTGACGTCAAACTTTTGGGTCTATTGGCTTTAGAAATTTAGACATTGACACATTGATACATTGATACATTTAGACTTTTATCGCAGCTGATTGATCACTGTGAAAATTGGCAAGTACATGCCCACCACCACTGAGCCCACTATGCCGCCAATACCCACCACCATGAGCGGTTCTAATAGTGAAGTCAGGGCTTCTACTGAGTTTTCCACTTCCATATCGTAGAAGTCGGCCACTTTGGAGAGCATGTCGTCAAGTCGGCCGGTTTCTTCACCAACGGCTACCATCTGAGTCACCATTGGTGGGAAAATTTTAGACTTGCCCATGGGTTTTGATATATTTCCCCCCTGCCGCACATCGTTGTAAATCTGCTGCACTGAGTCCGCTACTACTGCGTTTCCGGCTGTGTCTTTGACCACATCTAGGGCCGTTAGCATCGGTACTCCAGCCTGTAGCAATGTGCCAAATGTGCGGGCAAAGCGGGCGATTGAAACTCGGCCAATTAAGTCGCCAAAAAAGGGCACGTTGAGAAAGAAGAAGTCAATTTGAAAACGACCAACCGGAGTTTTGTAGTAGCGCTTGAGCATGTAAACACCTACTGCACTCGCGGCAATGAATAGCATCATCCAGACTGAGCGCATGTACTGTGATAGAAGAATGAGAAACTGCGTATAGGCAGGCAGTTCACCGCCAATGTTTTTGAAGAGGCCTTCAAAGATTGGCAAAATAAAAGTGAGCATGCCCCAGAAAACTGCAACGGCTATGATTAGCACTACGGTTGGATAAACCATGGCCGCTCGTACTTTTTGATTGAGTTTCGATTTATATTCAAGAAAGTCGGCCAGTCTCTTTAAGACGTCGGCTAGAATACCGCCGGTCTCACCGGCTCTAACCATCGATACATATAATTTGTCGAAGATATCTGTGTGTTTGGCCATGGCATCAGATAGCGATAGGCCTGACTCAATTGAATGACGCACATCATCGAGGGCTTTCTTTAGTTTGCGGTTGGGGCATTGCTCTACAATGATTGTCAGGGTACGCAGCATGGCTACCCCTGAGCTAATCATAGCTGCAAATTGTCTTGAGAAAACCACCATGTCTTTAAGCGAAACGCGCTCAAATAAACCGATGGTTAAAATATCTTTGCTCTTTTGAGAGTTGAAAAAGCCTACAACGCTTCCTATTGCCGTGCGCTCGCGTATTTCTACAACTTCGATGCCTCGTGCTCGTAGCTTTGCTCTTAGCACCGCCGGTGATTCTGCTTGACCAATCGCTTCTTTGATTGATCCGTCGATTTCTCTAATTTTGTACAAATATTCCAATTTTAGAACCTACCGAAACTACTGCCACCAAAGCCCTTTTCCATTTTTGCCGGTTCTGGTTTGCTACTTCTTTGATTGCCTATAAGCTGTTCGAGATCTTCTGGCCTGCTGGTTTTACCAATGGCATCGGCAAATGTTACTTTGCCTTGTTTTACTAACAGTGCCAGTGAAGCTTCTAGAGTCTGCATGCCTAGAGCCGCTCCCATTTGCATGCTGGCATACATCTGAGCTGTTTTGGCTTCGCGAATTAGGTTGGCTACTGCTGGGGTGTTTATCAACACTTCTAGGGCGATAATGCGGCCTGAGGTGACGGGTGAGTCACCTGCGGCATCGTCAGCTCTCGGCAAGAGTGATTGGCTAATTACAGCAACAAGAGCATGAGAGAGCATAATGCGAATTTGTTGCTGCTGTTCTGGGGGAAAGACATCGATGATACGGTCCACAGATTGTGGCGCTGAGCTGGTATGAATTGTGCTAAAGACTAGGTGACCGGTTTCTGCGGCGGTGAGGGCAAGGTGAATGGTATCAAGATCGCGCATTTCACCAACTAGTATGATATCTGGATCTTCTCTTAGGCCGGCTCTTAAGGCATTTGCGAAAGAGCGAGTGTCAGAGCCAACTTCACGCTGCGAAATAATAGATTTTTTGTTGTGGTGAATAAATTCGATGGGGTCTTCTATAGTCAGTATATGCTTTGATTCTGTTTCGTTGAGTGCATTGATCATAGATGCCAGGGTCGTCGATTTACCAGAACCGGTTGGACCGGTGACAAGTACTAGGCCACGAGGTTTTTGAATAATTTCTTTGCAGATTGGTAGTAAGCCAAGTTCATCTATAGAGGGAATTCTGGAAAGCACCACTCTTAGTGCGGCAGCATAAGAACCGCGGTCTTTATAGACATTGACGCGAAAGCGCCCTAGGCCGTCTACACCGAAACCGCAATCTAGCTCTAAATTGGCTTCAGCATATTTGCATTGGTCTTCAGTTAGGCACGAAAATATCAGGCGCTTAACGTCTTCTGAAGTTAGCTCGGGCAAGCTTGTTCGTATCAGTTTGCCCGCCACGCGTATAATCGGCGGTTCTTTGGCCTTGAGGTGCAAGTCTGAGGCTGTGCGGTCGACTACCAGTTGCAGTAATTCCTGCATTTCAATCGACATCAATTCGCTCCTTGTTTTTTAAGTGGTCGAGGTGGTAGTGGAGTAGGATGCTTCTCGAGTGGCTTGACAGTAAGGGCAGATTCGCCATTCACCATAAATCTCGGCGTCGCAACCTTTGCAGCAAAATTCGTGGTCGCTTTCTTCCTTTGAGAGGCCGCACTTAGGGCAGCTCGTCCAGCCATCTAGTTGCATGGTGCCGCAGCGCAGGCACGAAAATTTAAGGTCGTGCTGACAGAATGGACACTTGATAAAATCATCTGAGATTGGGTTGCGGCATTTGCCGCACAGTGATTCTTCGCCGGTGGTATCAGATAGCGTTACCCTAACTACTTCATCAGCGCTGGTCATCCCTTGGCCTACCAAGCGAACACTGTAGTCTTTGAGCGGAATCATTCCTGATTGTTTTGCCGCTAGTCTAATTAGTGAAGTGGTGGCACCCTTGCAGATTAGATCGCGAATTTCATCGTTCATCTTCATTACTTCGAATACACCAATTCGGTTCTTGTAGCCGGTTTGATGACATTCATCACAGCCCTTGCCTTTAGCAAAAATTGGCCAACCATCGCCGTCTGTGCGCAGTCTGTAGTATTGAATGGTAGATTCAGCCAACTTCTCTTGGTTCTTGTCTAACAGACCTAGATACTCAAGGGCACTGCGTTCTGGTGCGTACTCTTCTTTGCAGTGCAGGCAAATGCGGCGCAGCAGTCTTTGGGCAATAACGCCAATGGTGGCAGATGATACCAAATAAGGGTCAACTTCCATTTCAGCCAGTCTTGTCATCGCTCCTGGTGCGTCGTTTGTGTGCAGGGTGGTGAAGACGAGGTGGCCTGTTAGTGCCGCTTCTACGGCAATTTTTGCAGTTTCTCGGTCGCGGGTTTCGCCGACAAGTATGATGTCTGGATCTTGTCTTAAGAATGAGCGGAGAATGCGGGCAAAGTCTAAACCTTTCTCGCGCAAGACCTGCACCTGAGTGATGCCTTGCATCTCATATTCAATCGGGTCTTCAGCTGTGAGAATGTTAACTTCTGGGGTGTTGCGCTCTGCTAGTGCCGAATAGAGACTAGTTGTCTTACCCGAGCCTGTTGGTCCGGTGACAAATATTATGCCGTAGGGTTTGAGCACCATCTCGCGGATAATAGATAGAGTCTCTTTTTCAGTGATCAGGTGATCGAGGCCGAAAGTGGTGCCAGTTTTATCTAACTGCCTCATCACTACTTTTTCGCCATGTTTACTGGGAATAGACGAAACCCGGAAGTCTATATCTTTGCCCGAAAAGCGTACTCTAATTCTGCCGTCTTGCGGCAGGCGACGTTCGGCAATATCAAGGTCTGCCATGATTTTGAAGCGTGAAACTAGCGCTGCCAGAATTGCTTTGGGTAGCTTGCGATCGACGAAGAGCACTCCGTCAAGGCGGTAGCGGATCATCACATATTTGTCTTGGGGTTCAATGTGTACATCTGAGCACTGGCGTTTGATTGCTTTGGCTAAAATCTGATTGGCCAGCTGCACAATTGGTGCGTCTTGAGCTTGCTTGGCCAAGTCTAAGTCGTTAATGGCATCGTCATAATCAACCAGTACATCAAGACTTGAGAGATCTACTTCTGACTCAATGAAAGTCTGATCGGCCTGTTCATCCCATTCTTCCGTTAGTTCATCTTGTCTTCTGGAATAGACAGTTTCCATGAAATGCTGGAAATCGTCTTCAGTGCAAACCACTGGCCGCACAGAGACGCTTTTAAGACGGTACTTAATGTCGTCAAGGGCAAGTAAATTATTGGGGTTGACCATAGCCAGGGTAAGATTCTTGCCATCGACTGAAAGAGGTACAACCTGATGTTGTCGCATCACTTTTTCAGGCAGTAATTCGAGGGCAGTTTGGTCGGCTTGGGCTTTGGCCAGAGAGATATAGTTAACGCCGTACTGTGTTTCTAGGGCAGTTTTAAGGTGACTTTCATTGGCTAAGCCTAAGCGCGAGAGAATTAGCGAAATTGGCTCCCCGGTCTTCATGCGCTCTTGTTGCACGATTTTAAGTTCGTCGCTGGTAATTAACCCGTTATCTACGAGCAGTTCACCAATTTCCTTTTTAATCAGCGCCATTTTACTGATACCTTCAGAATTTCCAGGGCTACCTCCCTATGTTTTTCCCTAGTTAGCCGTCAAGCAATCAGTATCTATACTCTCTAGAGAAATCTACACATCTCAGCATCAATAATTCTTGGTATCAATAACTTCTGGGTAAGTTAAAGATGACGTTTCTGAGGGTCACGACATAGATTTATCAGCCAAAGCTCTAATGCAGGTGCCTCTATCTAGCGGTAAGCTGCCGCCTAGTTTCTCACACCTGGTTTATACCTTAATTGGTTTTGCATGGCCTGTTTTTGGCCTGCTTTTTTTGATTTTGCTTTGTTCAACTGACTGGTTTGCTATCAATGTCGCTCAACTGTTCCCCTTAGCCGTGCTTTGCGCTCTAGTGGTGGGCCACTGCCTTGCCATGGCTTTAGAGAGCGATCTAACGACCAGAGCAGTCTATTTCTTTAAAAACGGCATACCTCTTATCTATTATCGGCGCTTTGCCCTAGTATTTGAACCAGCTGTTGCTGCTTTGGGGACAGAAGAGTCGGCTGCTTGTTATGGCAAACCGGCTTTGCTTATCGGTCGTCGACGAGTTTTGTTTGAAGCTGTGGACGAACTCTACTTAACTTTTCTCGGCACTTTGGAGGTGCGTTCTTTTGCCGCCTGCGGCCAGGTCTTTGCAAAAATAGAAGCTGAAAAAATGGCAGCTGAGAAAACAGAAGTTGCCAAAACAGAGGCCCCAAAAATAGATGCAGAAATCCAGTCTGCAACTAACGGGCCCGATGTCCTAGTGCGCATCCCCCTGTCAATTTTAGACTTGAAAGAACAAAAAGCACTGGTGGAGCTGTTCCAGAAATACAGCCCGGGCTTGAACATTAACGATCGCCTGCGCGACCGCCTCAAGTCGCCCATTGTTAAAGGGCAAAATCTGATTCAGTCACTGGGCGCAGCTCTCTTGGTGTTTGCTCTTTGTGATGTTACTTTTGCTACCTTTACCTGGTTGGAGATGCTCAAAGGCTATTACGGCGCTCAAATGTGTATGCGACACCCAGAAGAAGCACAAGTCTTTCAGCCTGGAGCCCAGCCAAAGGCTAGGGCGACCCAGTTATTCGACCAGGCCGAGCAGCTGCGCTTACATCCAGCGCCCTATTCTTGGGCTTATCGGGCATTGTTTGCCAATGGCAATTCTCAAGCTCAGTTGCTTGCTATAAAGGCCGAAACTCTTTATCGAATGGGGCGTAAGGCTGAGGCCGTGGCTACTCTAGAAGAAGCGCTGACGGCTAAAACCAGTGGTTTTAAGGCTAAGCTGCAATTGGTGCGCTATCTGGCCGAAGATGGCGAGAATAAGAAAGCTCAAGCCATTCTCGATGAAATTTTAGAAAAGCACAAAGATGTGCTGCTGCCACGGGTATACACAGAGGCTCTGTTAGTAGCTGACGACGAAAAAGCCGTACCGGCAACTTATGAGAAGTATTTACAGGTTTTGGATGAAGAGGCTTTTGGCTCCGAGCCCGCTTGGCCGCCAGGTGGTGAAAAACCAATCATGGAGATGTGGAAGCGCGACGATTTGACGTTCTTGGCCGAGCGGTTACTGTTGAAGAAAGGCGGCAAGGGCAATCCGCGCTGAGCCGATATCGGTCTGACTAGTTCGGCTCCAAGCTGAGCCAATGGTGGCGGTGTAAGTTCTTTACCCCTAGCTTAAGGCACTAGTTTAAAAGCCATTTATATACACAATGCTGCGGATCGCGCCTGAAAAGGTACGCTCCTTGACAAATGTAGTAACATTAGGCTGTCTAATAAATGTACAGTGGGTTAGTTTGAGTACTAGACATTTTGGCAGAGCAAAAGATTAGTCGTCGCATAGTTAGCACAGCATGTCTGGCGGCTGTGCTAGTGGCGGCCATTGATTTGACCTTTGCTTTCACCCATCCACTGGCTTCAATCAATACGGTAAATACTGATAAAGCTGAGCCCTACAATGCTGTGACTGCTGTTAAGAGGGCCATGCAGCAAGACGCACTTGAGCAAGAGCAAAAGAGAATGACTAGCGGTGCCACTGCTAGTGGTGTTAGTCGGCCGGTTCTGTTGCTCGGCTCATCGCTGGTGGTGGCACCGGCTTTGCAATGCGAAGCAATTTATACAGGCAAAGAGTTCAAACGCTTTCATCAGAGAAGGCTGACCAGTTTTGAGAATTATTTAGAGAGTTCGCTCGTAAAAGAAACTGGACCTAATTATGGGTCTAAGCCTGTTGCTAGTTCTGTGCGTAGCTATTGCCTGGCTATGGGCGGGCAAATGGCTTCTGACGCTCTTCTGGTGGCAAAAGAAGTATTGCCTGCTTCGTCCGATACAAACGCTGGAACATCAATTGTTTATGGTATCGCCCCACGCGATTTTCAAGATAACCTCTTCCCGCGTATTGACGCTAGCCCAATTTTTAGAATATTTGCTCAGGCTAGTGATCTGCCCCAACTCTTTGAAAGTGAGCCTGCTATGACTGCGGTGGACCGTACGTCTGCCATTGGTGAGCGAATTTCTAGTCTTTATCGTTATCGTACAGATTGGCAGAATCTATTTGCCATTCGAGCCAAGCGCACAATTGAGAAGTGTCTGCCCTTTGTAGTGTTTGACAAGTATTATGATACGCTCGCATTGAAGCCTCAGAAGAAGGGCTTGCTGCCTGGTGAAGCGATTGGCACACCACTCGTGGTGCCCAATAGTGCCGTTGATCATGCCGACTGGCAGACTACTGCCGAAGAGTATAGGCGGCGCTATAACCCTGTGAAAGTGGCTAGGGCTGAAGCTCAGTTCAATTACTTTGAGAAGCTTTTGCATCTCTGCCAAGAGCGCAAGGTCAACTTGATGGTAGTTAACATGCCACTGTCGCAAGACAATATGAAGGCTTTGCCGAAGGGCTTTTACAAACAATACCTTTCGCGGGCCGACCAGCTTTGCGCCCAGTATGGTGTGGAGTTTGTCGATCTCAATCAGGGGGTGTGGACAAGCAATAGCAACTATGTTGATTCTGTTCACTTGAAGCCCGAAAATAGCAAAGCATTCATGCAGAAACTGGCACAGTTGACCGCTGCATCTAATCTCTCACTGGCTCTAAAGCGCAGCCCGGGCTCTCTCTAATTTCTGGTCTAATCTTGAATCATATGTGGTTAAGTTGTGAATTTCAAATTGAAACAGATTGCTTGCTAGCCAATCGCCATGCTTGTCGGTTAATGCCCATTTGTTAACTGCTACAACTAGCTCTTCAAGTTACAGCAGGACAATCACGCATGAGTAATTCTCGTGTTGCGATTTCTGCGCAGAGGCACAACAATTGGGGCAAGACCAAGTGGTTGGTGCTTCCCTGCTTCTAAATCTATTCTGGCAGCCTTAATCGGGCGACTGCTTGCGTTTTTCCATCAATAAGCTGTTGAGCAAACTTCGCACTGTGTTGTCCGTCGGGTCTAGCTCTAGGGCTCTGGCTGCAGCATCAATTTCACCGTCAAGATCATTGTGCATCATGGCGTCGTGAACCATAATCATCCAGGCTTGAAGGAAATTCGGGTTTATTGAGAGTGCCCGGCGAGCGCATTGAGCAGCTGATTCAGTATCATTTAAGCGCATGTAGAGGGCTGCCATAGCAGTTTGGGCCCATTCGAATTTAGGATAGCGATTGGCTAGGTCAGTAAAAACCATCAGGGCATCATGGTGGTTCTTCGCGCGCATCAACGCATCGCCTTGTTTATACAAAGCGTTGCAGGCTGGTGGCACTGGGTTTAGTGGCAGATAGCTTTTTAGCATTATTCTTGCTTTCTTGCCGTTTCCTTGCTTATCACTTGTAACAGTGCCGCTGAGCTTATCTATCTCTTGATAAAGCTTGCGCGCTTTTTCTAAGTTCAAGCGGCTCATTTCTAGTTCAGCATTACGGTATAGTTGATCGAAGTTTTGCCCGTTTGCAGATGGCTTAGTAGTGCTCGAACTGGCATGGGTGGGCAAAGACAATAGCAATAGACTTACTAGAAAAGTTGTGAAAACGCGAGCCGTCATTGCCATTGTTTTTGTGATTTTGCACTGACTGCTGGCTGGCTATTTTTGCCTTGATCACCAAGCGCTGCTGTGATGTTGTTGTTTTTGGCTAACTCTTGAGCCAGCACTGAAATTAGCCTGCCACCACCCCAGCGGTTCAAATGCACGGTGTCAAGAAAATCATGACTGTCGAAGCGCTGATCGTCAAAGAGATCGACAAACGAACCACCACAGGCCGTTGTTTCTGTCTGCAGGTAATTTTTGAACTGTGACCAGAAGGTTTTAGGTAATATGTCGCGGTTGCTTTGTAAACTTGGCATTCCGACAACCACTACTTTTATATCTTCTTCTTGCAAGAAAGAAAGAAGAGCATGAAAATAAGCTTTCTGCCCCTCTAAACAAGGAGGATTAGGGTTCTTATAGCGACGTAAATATTCTTTGGTGTTGTCGATAAAGAGATATGGTGGCTCGGCCGGAATGCGCCATTGACCTTGGCGTACATCGCCTGCTGAGCCTGAGATAGCTTGCAAAACTTTAGTGTTTACAGCTTTGCCATTTTTTGTTGCATCAGCCTGAGGGTCCAAAACGCCTTTTGCTTCAGGGTTGGTGAAAGTCGCTACATTGGCCAAACTAGGAGGCTCGTTGCCTTTAAGAATAGTGGTTACTTGCTTCAGTGGCAGCCATTCTTTCAAGCGATAATCAAGCAAGTTGAAAGGGCCGGCAAATGAAACTGGTGCTAACTTGCTGACATTGACATAAGGGCTGAGAAAATAGAAGGCATCAGTAGAGCTGGCGGATGGCAAAGTATTGTCTAGAAAATCGCGGGGATTTACACCGATAATAACTGCTTTTGGTTTCTGCCCACCTTTGAAAAGTGTGCGGGCAAGTAGATAGTGATCTGATACCATGGCGCCGCCCATGGCCAAGTTAAATACATCTGGTTGCCTGCCAGTGAGGCTTTTTAGAGCATCGCTTAGACGAGTTACTTCTCTTTGATCGGTTGTATCTAGAGCTTCTTTGCGGTGCTCTGCTTCGGCTGAAAAAATAGCCGAACCCATTTGTGAGCTTCCAAAAATAACCAGATCTGGGCATTGTTTCTTGGCTAGAAAACTTCGGGTTACCCACCAGATCCACGGGCCTTCTTGGCGGGCTTCGTAATTGGCTTGGCGCACTGATTGATTATCTAGAATCTTTTCAGCGTTCAATCTATTTGCCTGGAAAAGGCCATAGAGAGCTACGTTAACCAGGGCGAATAATGTAAGAGCTAAGGGAAATGCTTTCTTGCTCATGTTACATCTCGGCGCCTCTGGTTTTGGCGCCGATTTTGGTTGAATTTGAGTTTGAGCCTAAGTCTGAGGGCACATACTGCAGTGCGGGATCAACTGACTCGCCTAGTTTGCCGAAGGTGGTTTTTAAGCGTTCTTGCAGAACGTTAGGCTGAATAGTGTTGATGTTGTTATTGCTATAGTGGTTTTGGTTTGCCTCTTGTCTAACTAACTCTTGGCCAGCCATGCGCATGGCGAGGTTCGTGTGGGGAGAATTCTTTAGCGTATTGACGAGATTGTCAAAGAGCTTTTTGGCACCAAAAGCATTGAGGTGAACATAGTCGTGGTAATCACTTTTGTCGAAGTGATTGAAGTCATTTAGGTCATAGGTTGCAACCTTGTGATCAAGGGCAAATTGCTGCAGACCAAAAACAAATTTGAGATAGGCTTCTGGTTTTAATACAGCGATATTTTCTTTGGCAATTGGCATGTTTACTAGAATTAGCTCAATTTTCTCTTGTTTGCAAAGTTGGGCCAGCTTACGCAAAAAATAGAACTGAGTTTTATAAGTATGTCTATCAGGATGACGATAGCGTTCAATATACTCGACTGTGTTATCGCGCCATTCTGCTGTGGCCTGCGCACGCGATGTAGGCTGAGTAATGATTGCTTGGCTATGAATTTCGCCTGGTTTATAGAGTGGCATCAGCTTAGTTCTATCCCAGTATGTATAAGCTTTGACACCAGGAGGAACTGGTGCTGCTTTGTCGAGGATAGCTTTGGCTTGATCGCCGCCGAGCATTTGAAAATCGACAGCATGGTGCGAGACGTAGAGGTTGCGATTAATTAGCCATTCAAGGCGGCCTAGTGGGTCGCGAAATAGACCTGAAACACAGTCGTCGGTATTGACTAGACGGTTGAGAAAGCGGAAGGGTTCAGTATCAGTTGGGCTGGCCATTCTGCTGTCTATGAAGTCGCGGGGGGCCACTCCATAAATGACTATTTCTGGTCGATGAGCTGTGGTCAGCATGCCCTTTAGCGTGAGGTAGGCATCAGAAGGCATTTGGCCTGGGGCGGAAAGATTGTAGGTGTTGAATTTGCCTGCAAAAGTGCTAGTCAGCTTATCGTCTAAATAGCTGGCTTTATGATAAGTCGTGAGATCTAGTTGTTTGTTGAGGTGATTAGCATCGCAACAAGAAACTGCGCTGACCATTAGTGACGAGCCAAGCAGGGCGACATTGTGTAATTCTTTGCTGGCTTTGAGATCGTTGAATGTCCACCAAGCCCAGCCTTGATAAGGAAAGCGATAGGGATCGAAATCAATTGGCGTATAGAAAGACATGCCGAAGTTGACTGCGAAAAAAAGTGCCAGGGCTACAGCGAACGAACTAAAATGGCCACGCTTGCGCCTGTCAGGAAAGGGCAGGTTGAGTGGCATAGTATCAGGATTGACGCGGCGGTCTTTCCCTACTTGGCTACTTGTCACATCTGGGGGTGCAAGAGTTTCAAGAGTCATAGTGGTGCTGACTCCTTTTGCTCGGCCATTGCTTCTTGTCGAGTTGTCTGACGAAAGCGATCGAGAGCTTGGCTATCGGCAATATCGCTTTTAGCAGGAGCAAGGGCAGCCATGCTGGCTTTGTCTTGAGCCATGATTTTAGCGATCATGTCAAGCAATTTGGCTCCACCACCGGAGTGCAGGTGTACTGTGTCTTGGAAATCGGAAATGTTGAAAGCCTTGGTTTCTTGCATATCGAAGAATGTCGTTGTTTCTTTATGGCACGAAGCTAAATCGCGCAAGCGGCTTCTATAAAGATTCCATGATTGGTCTGAAAGCAAGTTGCGGTTGATGTCGGTAATGGGCATGGCCACCAAAACAACATGAACCTGGCGATCTTTGGCTGTGTCAAGAATATCGGCCAGAAACTGCATCTGTCCGTTGAATGTTTCCATTTTCAAGTTTTTGTAGCGCTTGCGATATTCGCTAATGTTGTCTTCGAACTTTGGTCTAGCTGATTGGCTTTCTGGGCGGAAGAAACATTCGTTGCGGTTGATTTCAAAAGGATGATAATCAGGCAGTAGTAAGCGGCGCATAGCCACAAGCTCGGCTTGGGTCTTATCGGTTTTTGGAGCGGGTGCTACTTGGTTGAGCACGCTTGTAATAGCACGGTCGCTATTTTGTGCGATTTGGTTCTTGGCGCCGTAGGTATAGAAAGCGCGACCTAGTTCATAGTTGAGGCGCTCTTGCCATTGAGGCACAATTAAATCGACGCGGTTGCTCCAATCGCCAAAGCGCGATAGATACTGGAAGGGATCTGTCGCAGCTGGACTAGGCAAGAGATTGTCCATGAAGTCGCGGGGACCGACTCCGTATACCAAAACTTTTGGTGCCTTCTCGCCTTTGAGCAAGAAGCGAGTAATTAAGGCTGCGTCTGAAGGCATTTCGCCTGGTAGGGCAAAATTGTAGCTGTTTATTTTTTGCCCTGAATATTGTTTGAACCTATCTTCAAAATAGACGCTTTTGTGATGAGCTGAGCCATCGATGCGGCGCTTGAGATGATCGGCGTCTGTGCCATCGAGGGGCACTAACATCAAAGATGAGCCCATAAAGACGACATCGGGCTTCTTCTGATCGGCGAGGAAGTCTTTGATCGCCCACGTGGTCCAAGTATTTACCGGGAAGTCGGTGGGCTTGGTCTGACCAAAAGAAAGATGAGCCAAGCCGGCTGAGAGCATAACAAAGCTAGCCAGAGCCACTACAAAGCGACTTCTGGCTGGCTTCACTGCACTTATCTTAGTTTTGGTTGCGGATTCCACAGTAACCCTTTACTTCTTAGAACTGGAAGTAGATGAACCGTGGCGAGCTGTCTGGGGAGAAGATTGTCAGCAAGCACATCAATGCCACCATTAAGCTTACCTGCACTGCCCATGGTGGGCTTTGATAGAACTTCTTGTCATTGAGCCAAGTGATGATCGGTTGGGAGATCATCAAACCAGGTAAGAGCAGAAGCAATGCTGGGAAGATAATTGGATCGCGAATTTGGAGAATGGCCAATTGCGAAGCGCTGAAGTGCAGCAACTCTACAGGGGCCATGACCAACTTGTAGATGATTGTGCCAGCGGTTTTCATATCATCGGCGCGGAAGAGTACCCAACCGATACAGACAATATGGAAGGTGGCGACAATGGAGAACCAGTGGTAGAGCTTGTGAGCTACGGTGCCTGATTCTTTAGAGGCAGCTAAGAATTTATTGACCCCAATGGCATCAAGCAAGCGGAGATACTCTTTGTGCAGAATTAGGACCGCACCTTGGAAGGCGCCCCAGGCGAGGAAGTGCATGGCTGCGCCGTGCCAGAGACCACCTAAGGCCATGGTGATAAAGAGGTTTCGGTAGTTGAGAATGCGACCGCAGCGTGAGCCGCCTAATGGAATGAAGAGATAGTCTCTCAACCAGGTCGACAAACTGATGTGCCAGCGGTTCCAAAAATCAGCAACGTTGGCCGCCATGTAAGGCAAATTGAAGTTGATAGGAACTTTGTAGCCAAACAATAGAGCCGAGCCGCGGGCTACATCGGTATAACCAGCAAAGTCGAAGAAAATCTGGAAGGCAAAAGCGTAAGTAATAAGCCAGAGGTCAACGGATGAAAAGTTTTCTGGATGAGCAAAACCGGCCTGTACAACTAAAGCGAGGTTATCGGCTAGAAGTACTTTTTTAGCCAGTCCCATGAGAATCATTTGCATGCCTTCGTCGACATATTCCCATTTGAACTTCAGTTTTTCGGTTAACTGCGGCACAAAATCTTGATAGCGCTTAATTGGTCCAGCGATTTGGGTGGGGAAAAATCCAGCAAAAAGGGCGAGAGCTGAGAAGCTCTTAACCACTGGTTTGCCGCGATAGACTTCAACAGCGTAGTGAATGAATTCGAAAACGAAGAACGAAATACCCAACGGCAAAATGATATGCAGGTGAGGTTCTTTCCAGTCTATGCCAGCCAGCGAGAGACCTTGCTTCACCGTGCCAACGGTGAAATAGGCGTATTTGAAAATTGCCAAACAAATCAAGTTGACGGCCACGGTAACACCGAGCCAGCCCTTAGCGGTGAAGATATGCTTACCGTTTTCGGCCTTGGCTGCCTTCTCTATATAAGGAACCAGCAGGAAGGTGACGAGGGTCAGACCAAAAATCAATAGGCCATAGATTGGACGCCAGGAGCAGTAGAAGACATAGCTCGCCACTAAAAGTAGTGGCACCCTCAAACGCTGAGGCAACACCCAGTAAAGCAGAAACACCACGGGCAGAAAGACCAGATACTGCAGACTGTTGAATAACAAGCTAGGTTCTCCTTGCTCAATTGTGTTGCCTTGAAGGCTTCACTCTAATGCGCTTGCTGTAATGATTCGAGAAAGAATTCGCGAAAGCGCCATTATGACGACCATTGATGACGTTATCAATGGCTCGCAGTATATGATAAAGGTTAGGTTTCCAGTATGTCTAGCGACTGCCCATTCTCTTAACCTAAAAGCTTTATAGTATGACTTCGTCTAATGCTGCAGGATGAGTCAGGGGCGCTATCTTTGGCGCTTGACTGCTTTTTGGCTATTTATCTCATAAACGAGAAAGTGAGAACTTACTCACCATTTTTGTCTTTGGTAAAGCCTTCGGCCACCAGCTGATACCCACCACCGTATACGGTCTTTATATACTTGCGCTCGCCTTTTTCCAGACGTGTTCTCAAGTGGCGAATGTGCACGCGAATTGTATCTACGTCATCGTCTGGTGAATAGCCCCAGACTTCTTCGAGCAATTTACCTGTTGAAACTGTTTGCCCGTGGTGCTGCATCAAGCAGTGCAAAATTTCAAACTCAGTCGGGGTTAGCTTCTCTATACGAGGACCAACTTTCGCTTGTAAGTTCTCAGGTATGAGAGTGATCTCACCGGCGGTGAGAATTTCAGGCAGCGATGAAGAGTGCGGCAAGGTGCCAGCTCTGCGCAGAAGGGCACGAACGCGCACCTGCAGTTCAGGAATATCAAAAGGTTTGGCTAGATAGTCATCGGCGCCAGCATCAAAGCCAGCGACTTTGTCTTTTGTGGTTGATAGAGCTGTGAGCATCAAAACCGGAATAGGATTAGTCTCACGATTCTGGCGCAAGCGCTGACAGACGGTAAAGCCATCGAGGTCAGGCATCATCACATCGAGCACAATTAAGTCTGGACGGTTCTGGGTGGCCATAGCCAATCCCTTGATGCCATCTGGTGCTGTGATCACCTGGTGACCAAGTAATTCTAGATTTATTTTTACTAATTCAGAGATTGAGAGGTCATCTTCGATGACTAGAATTCTTGACAATTTTCTGCTTTCTCTCCGTACTTGTGGTCCCTGATAACAAACTTGCTTATAGATGAGTGCTCTAGTCTGACACACCGCCAATTAATTTTACTGGAATTTTTATCGCACGTCCGTTGCGGATCACTGTCAGTGTAACCACTTGGTTAGGCTTCTTGCTCTCGATATAAGACATTAGGCCGTCTACGGTGTTTGTGGCGACGCCATCGGCTTCCAAAATAATATCGGCTACAGTTAAGTCAGGTTTTTGCAGTACCAATCCAGCGCCAATATCGTAAACCACAATCTTCGCGCCTGATAATCCTGCTTTATCAGCCGGACTGCCTTTGGTAACTTTCAAAACGCGCAGACCGACTTCGCCAGCGGGGGTAACTTCAACACCCAATTCAGGACGCAGGACGCGATGATAATCTAAAATTTGGGGGATGACGTTCTTGGCAATATTAATAGGAATGGCAAAGCCGACGCCTGAGCTTAGCCCATTATTTGTGTAGATTGCAGTCGTAATTCCTACTACTCGGCCTAGGCTATCGAGCAGTGGGCCACCTGAATTGCCTGGGTTTATGGCGGCATCCGTTTGGATAATGCCTTTGATTAGACGTCCTTTAGCTACTGGTATGGTGCGACCCAAAGAAGAAACTATGCCAACGGTCATAGTGCGATCAAGGCCAAAAGGATTGCCAATGGCAAAAACATGTCGCCCAACTTCTAGTTGAGATGAATCGCCCAAAGGAATTATGGTCAGTTTTAAAGTTTCTGGTGGTTTGATTTTGACTAAGGCTAAGTCTGTCTGTTTGTCCACGCCAACGACTACACCATGGTAGCTACTGCCATCCCAGAGTGTGACTCTGACGTGCTCTGAATTTTCAACGACGTGATAGTTGGTCAAAATACTGCCATCACGCGAAATGATTACACCAGAGCCACAACCCTCTGCCGTGTGGTTGAGCATATAGTCTTCCGCTGATGCTACCGGGGCGATGTTTACTACACCACGGTTGGCTCCTTTGTATACAGCGATGTTTATTGCTTCATCACTAGACAATGTGGCTGGTCTTTGGTCGCTGACAAAAGATTTCTCTCTGTTTTTTTCTTTTGCCGAGCTACTTGTAATGTTAGGTTTTGTCGGCACTTTGGGGCTATTAGCTTGAGCCCTTAAATTAGCCGATGCGAAAAGAGGAATAAGAGAAATAGCTAGCAGTTTATTTTTCAATGTTCTCACTTGCAGTCTTCATCAATTCTTTGGGCTTGTCTCCAAGTCTAGGTTCGGTGCCGGCCAGCAAACGTTTGATATTAGAGACATGGCGCAGCCAAACGTAAAGACAACCAATTACAGCATAAATTACGTAGGCGTCTGGGTTCTTTAGCCACCACATAAATATGACGTTAACAAAGGCCGCGCTTAGGGAAGCTAACGATACTAATCTAGTGCTGAATACCAAGGCTAAGAAAGTGCCGAAGGTGTAGATGCCCAGCATCGGGCAAAAAGCAATCATGGTGCCCATGCCTGTGGCCGCGCTTTTACCGCCTTTGAAGCCGAGAAATATTGATTTACTATGGCCGATTATGGCGATGGTTGCCACTACAACCGGTATCAGGTGCGGCATGCCGAAGAAAGTCCACTCTAGAGCCTGGGCTCCCTTATCTAGTTGAATCGTAGTAAAGACTGGCAGGTACCCTTTAAGCACGTCTAGAATCATCACTAGAACGCCTTCTTTTTTACCGACACAGCGCCAAACATTGGTTGCTCCAGTAGAACCAGAGCCTAATTTCGTAATGTCTATGCCCTTGGCTTTAGCCAGCCAATAACCGGTAGGAATTGAACCCACCACATAAGTGACTAGAAAGAGGGCTAGAGCTAACATAAATCATGACTCTTTCTTGGCGCGCGTGAATATTCGAATGGGTGCACCGTGGAAGCCAAAGGCTTCGCGCAACTTTCGCTCTAAGTAAGTTTCGTAGTTTTTGGACATCAATTTGCCGTCGCTAACAAACAAAAGGAAAGTCGGTGGAGCTACGGAAACTTGAGTAGTGTAATAGACCTTGAGTCTTTTGCCACGCTTGGAGGCTGGTGGCGGTACAAGGGCAACACTTTCATTGACAATTTGATTGACGAGGCCTGTAGTAATGCGCTTGTGTGCTTCGGCGTAAGCTCTGGCTGAAGCTTCGAGAATTTTGGGTACCCGCAGTTTACTGGTGGCGCTTGTGAAAACAACTTCTGCATACGAAAGAGCACGGAGTTGTCGTTTTACTTCCTCAGTAAAATTAGTCATGGAGCGCGATGAGCGATCTTCAATCAGGTCCCATTTGTTTATGACAATGACGGCAGCTTTTCCTGCTTCTTCGATTTTTCCAGCAATTTTTTGATCTTGATCTGAAATCTCGATACTAGCATCTAGCACTAAAACGCAGACGTCAGCTCGGTCTATGGCTTTGAGTGAGCGCACCACGGAGAAAGCTTCGATGCCGTAGTCGACTCTCGATTTGCGGCGAATGCCAGCTGTGTCAATTAAGGTAATTTCCCGACCGTGCACCTTAATTGGCGTATCAACGGCATCACGTGTAGTACCAGGCACCTCTGATACGATTGCTCGTTTAGTACCGCAGAGAACGTTTGTCAGTGATGACTTGCCGACGTTTGGGCGACCAACTACGGCAATGGCGTAAGGTGAAGTATTGGGATCCTTTTCTTCTTCACCTTCTTCCGGATAAACAATTTTGCCAGCACCCTCTGGAAACTTCTCGACAATGGCATCAAGCAAGTCGCCTACGCCACCGCTGCCTTGCATCGCAGACAACCCCATGGGCTCGCCTAAGCCGAGCTTGTAGAATTCCATGACGTTGTTATTGTCCTTCATGCTGTCAATTTTGTTGACGGCAAGCAGAATCGGTTTCTTCACTTTTCGAATAATGTTGGCTACTTCTTCATCGGCTCCGGTCAGGCCTTGACGGCCATCAACGAGAAAAACAATAACGTCAGCTTGCACTAGCGCTTCTTGTACTTGGTCGAGGACAGCTCCGGCCATTACTGCATCAGTGTTGCCGTCTTCCCCTTGGATGCCGCCCGTATCTACAAGTAGAAACTCGCGACCATTCCAGTCGCAGTCACGATAAATCCGATCTCTAGTGACACCGGGAGAATCGTCAACGATGGCATATTTTGCCCCGATACAACGATTGAAGAAAGTTGATTTGCCAACGTTTGGACGTCCGACGATTGCTACAACTGGTTTAGACATGCTCTTCTATTTTTTGTCCGTATCTTTATCCGGACCCTGGCGCATGGTGAACGGTTTGCTTTGTGAATCCCTAGCTTGGCTTGGTTGGCCGAACTTTTTACCCAGCTTAGGCGCCTGGGCTTCAATGTATTTGATCAAAGAGTCTTTGGCGAGATTGAGATAAACCGCAGTTTCGGTATCTCCTCCCTGATCGGGGTGTACGCCTGGTGCAGTAATCTGCGCTTTCCAAGCCTCAATAACGACTTTAATGGTCAACTCATCGGCACGAACTCCGAGCATCATACAGTGCTTGCGAATATCAGCTGGTATGGGTGCTACTCTTGGCGTCGGTGCGCCGCCAGCTCCGGCTGCGGCCCCAGCGGATGCTGCACCGGGGTTCGGCGCTGACGTCTCGCCTGTTGGTGAAGTAGAAGTATTTGGCGGAGAAGATGTAGCCGGTGACTTGCCGCCAACAAATTTGTTGCGAGCGCCATGTCTCAGCGCCTCTAGGTCAATAGCTGCAGTGCCGGGAATCTCTTCTGCTGCGGCCTTGGCCGGATCAGGAGATGTGATGTCGCCGCTAGGAGGTTCTGCTTCTGAGGCATTGGCGGCATCTAGAAGCTGGTCTAGTGAATGCTGTTGCTGAGGATCATGATCTTGGGCTTGCTTGATTCTACTTTTGATCAAGTCTCGCAGGTCTTCTCCTGAAACCTTAGGCATGGCCGCTGTTTCACTTTGACTAATCATGTTGGCATTTGGTGCCGCTAGAACAACATCTTCAATTACTTCGATTTTACTCAATTCGTCTATATCTTCCATTCCTTCGAATATGTCCAGCTGATCGAGATCAAGAATGTCTGGAACTTCTCCTTCTTGTGCTGGCAGAGCGTCGAGCTTGTCATAAGTGGCACTGTCTTTTCTGGCCGCGGCTGCCGTTTGCAATGAATCGAGGCTAGGGAAGTTCTCGCCTGTCAGGCCGCCATCGTACTGATTGATAAAGTCTGGTTCGCCTAAGTCTGAAGCTCTGACGATCGGTTTACTTTGTGGCGCTCCCACGATTGGCTCTTCTGGTGGATCAAATGATATGTGGGGTAGCTTTGAGCCTGCTTTGGCGGGGGTGCTTCTGTTGTGGCTGGCGCTCTCTTGTGCACTCTCTGCTGATGCGTCAGCCCGTTCTTCTGTTATAGGTTGCTCTTGTGCCTGTTTCTCTACTATTTGCTTTTCTGCCACTTGCTTTCCTGCCACTTGTGTCTCTGTTGCAGGTACTTGTTGCTCTAATGGTGCTTGGTTTTCCTCTGGCTCACTGTTCAGCGGCTCAAAGTATAGATTTGTGTTTGGCCTACCGGCCACTGTGCTGTATTGATAAACCGTTTCAATTTGCTTCCAGCTCAAGGCGCCATAGATTTCTGAAACTGAGATTGGTGAACGATGGTCGCTCACCGCGTTATAGACCTTATCGTTATAGCCTGCCGCGTCTACAATAGCGAGAGCTGGTTCTGCTATAGATTCTTGCACAGGAGATTCTTGAACTTGAGCTGTCTGTGTCGGAGTTGATTCTGCTGCCGTGACTAATCCGTGCTGAGCTTCCGCAGCAATTCGTTGCTGATTGAGCGAATTCTTCAATTGGCTTTCTGTTGGCAAATCTTCATCTGTAATTGTCCCCGCCGCATCAGTTTTCTTTATTTCTGGTTCGACCACTGGATGTTCGCCAGTTTTCGAGGCAGGCTTTTGCTGGGGTTTCTGCTCGCTTTCAAGGCGCTGCTCTGGTGGTAGCGAAGCTTGCTGTCGCCCCTCAGCTAGGCCTTTTTGGTAGCCGAGAGACCAAGAGTTTTGCAATTGTAGAGCTAAGGTTTCAGCCTCTTGCTCGAGTTCGACAACACTGGCCTCGAGCTCCAAGACTCTTTCGGCTAGCTCCGAACCCCGGTCGTATAAATCTTGGTTGATAGAGGCTGCATTGTCTAGTTCGGCCTCAAGTTCTTTGCACCGACCAGCCAGAACAGCGTCATGACTGTATGTGCTGCCATCACCTCGAGCAGCCATAATTTTGTCCATGGCTGCTTTACTGCTGAAAACATCTTCTGGCTCAAGCTCGGCTGCGGCTGCTACCGAGTAAGGGTTGAGATCCCAGTCTTGGGTGCGTAGAGAGGCTATAGCCGTATCAATGGCTTGAAGAGACTTTTCTTGATTTTTCTCAGTTTCCTTGGCCATCTGGTCGTTCTATTGTCTCGTGCTAAGTTCGTAGTAAAAGCGCTGGTCAAAATGCCCTAATTTGGATAGATTACCGAGCCTTTTGATAGACTAGTCCCTACATTTTAGCCTGTTAAACAGTCCACTAAAAGGGAGTTTCTGTTTTTTATATGCTGCGCTGCCTTTGGTTGAGAATAACTGGTCGCGTTCAAGGCGTGTTTTATCGTCATAGTACTAAGCAGGAAGCTCAACAATTGGGGCTCTGTGGCTGGGTAAGAAATCAAGCTGACGGTACTGTGGAAGTGCTTGCAGCTGGTCCTGAGGCTGCTCTCAATCTCTTGATTGCCTGGTGTAAGCAAGGTCCGCCTTCGGCAATCGTTGATAGAGTCGAGGTCAAGTGGCTTGACCCAGAGCTTATTCGTGACGACAAATTTACTGAAGATGAAGTTAAATTCAATGATAAGTTTGAGATTCGTTAACGATATTGACAAGCGGCTGAGCTTTTGGGATTTTAGCTGGGTTTCTAACCGATAAATCTTGAGCCAGGTCCTTCAAACAGTTTGTAGGCTTCTTTGACCATTAAAACTTCGTCGCTGCCGCGGGCGTTTGCTCCACTTCCGGCAAAATCGGGCGTTGGCTTGGCCGGTCCGCCTGACTGCCAAGCTCCTTCTTTACCTTTGTCTCTTGGCACCCACGGTTTTTTCTCGCCTTTAGCCTCTGGCTTTGAGGAAGACTTTGGTGGTGATTTCGGCTCGCTTTTGCTCTCAGCCTTAGGTTCCGGTCTAGAATCAGCCTTAGGCTCGGGTTTAGGTTCTGGTGCTGGCTCGGGACTAGAATGGGGCCGGAGTGTTTCTTCTCGATGTTGAGAAATCTGGTTGTTTACAGGGGGCTGTGCTTCAGCGGTATAGGGCCTGAAGGGTGCCGGGTCACTTGGCTCGTCGGCTGCACGAGAACTAGCACCGCTGCGGCCAGCCGTCTCGCTCTCTCGACCGCTCGCGGCACCGGCCGGCTGAGGGGCACGCATGCCCACTTCTTCACCCATCACTTTGACTTTTACAAACATTTCTTTACCAGTCAAGGTTTTGATGGCAATTTTGATTTGGTCAATTTTGCGCTCTAGCATGCTGACAAAGTGCTCTTTGCGCACGCCGATGACAAACTCGTCTTCCTTTAGTGAGAGGGCAAAGCCGTGTTGATTGAATATGCTAAAGGTCGGAATACTTTTCTGCTGCAGGTAATCCATTAGATTTGACCAGAATTCGTCGATGGCCTCTGAGCGAACGGGGAGAGCTACTGCCATCTCTCCACTGGCAACCGGAACCTGCGCAGGTACCGGACTCTCAATTTCATTGTCGTTGCCGCTGTCGGAGGACGCGGTATCTGCTTGGGCTGACTGAGTGGGGGAGGGTGATTGGTGAGTTTGAGCTGTTGCTGCCGGAGCCTGGGCCTGATTCTGGGTCGAAGCCTGAACCTGATTCGGAGCGGGAGCCGGTATAGGCGTGGGGGCAGGTGGTGCGGCTGATACTGGCCGTGGTGCTGCACTGCCAGTAGTGGCGTTATTGTGCCCTGGCTGCGGTGCTGCATGCTGGTGAGGCGCTGGTGTATAGCTGCCCCCAGCCAGAGCACTTTCTAGCTGTTGAACACGCGCTGATAACTCTCGCACCATGAGAATATCGTGGCGGTGGCATAGTGCTAGTAGGCCTACTTCAAGAGTGAGAGCCGGTTGGGTGGAGCGGCGCAAATTTTGTTCAAGGCGGTCGAGCTGTTCGACCATCTGAGTAAGTTCCGCTCCTTCGAAGGCAGGGGCTAATTTAATGACTTGTTCTATATAGTTTTGCGTGCCAGTTATTAGCTGATTAATTAGCGGTATACCATTGCTTTCATTATTCATTTGGCCGTCATGGGAGCCTTTTTGGCCGCCAAGGTGAAGGGCCTTCGCCATATTGAGGAAGTGCTTCGACAATTCAAGTGCCACTAAGGACGGTTCTCTACCTTGGCTCAATAAGCTGTGAAGAGCGCTCAAAACATTTGAACCATCTCGATCTCGAATACCTTCGCTGATTTGGATTAACACATCTTCGTCAATGGCTCCGAGAAGAGTGAGCAGGTCAACTATCGAAACGGGCTTATCGGGAGAAGAGAGTAAGCTGGCTTGATCAAGGAGACCTAACGCGTCGCGCAAGCCGCCTCCCGAGCGTCTGGCGATGAGGTCTATAGCTTCGTCAAGAATTGAAATGTTTTCAATCTCGGCAATTTTTCGCAAATGCTGGGAAAGTTCTTTGTGGTTAGCAAGGCGAAACATTAGACGCTGACAACGGCTAATAATAGTAGGAGGCACTTTGTGCTCTTCTGTGGTGGCTAATATAAAGATTACGTTGGGCGGAGGCTCTTCAATGGTTTTAAGCAGGGCATTGAAAGCTTCTTTTGTCAGCATGTGACATTCGTCTATTATGTAGAGCTTGAAACGCCCACCTTGGGCTACGAGTGGTGCTCTTTCGATGAGAACTCTGGCGTCGTCTACTGAATTGTTTGAGGCCGCGTCTATCTCTAAAACCGCTGGCGAATTGCCGCCTTTGATTTCAATGCACATAGTACAGGTCATGCAAGGCTCAGCCGTAGGGCCTTTTTCACAGTTCAGTGACTTCGCTAAAATACGGGCACTAGAGGTTTTTCCGCAGCCTCTGGGGCCGGTAAATAGATAGGCATGGGCAATGCGATCGTTGTCGATAGCATTGGTCAAGGTCTTGACCACCGACTGCTGACCCACGAGGTCGCCTAGTGCCTGCGGGCGGTGTTTGAGATAGAGAGGGAGATAGGACTTCATGTTATTTTCACTGTAGATTCTTCATTCTAGCGCTTTATTATCCGCTCCATAACTTAGTTGGCTTCTCAAACTATTATTAGACTACGCTTTTTTCTAATTGACTTAAATACTGGGCCTTTTCGCTGGCATCGATGAAGGCCGCATTAATAGAGTTGCGGCAGAGTTGAATTTCTTCTGCTTTGCTCAATTTAAGTGCAGCCCTCACAGCGGCAAAATTATCTTCGATATAGCCGCCAAAATAAGCCGGATCGTCTGAATTAACTGTGGCATTGAGCCCAAGGTCTAACATCTTTTTGATGTTGTGTTGGGCCATGCTTGGAAAAACTTTCAGTTTGACATTTGAAAGCGGGCAAACTGTCAGTGGAATGGCCTGATCGCACAGAGTTTCCACCAACTTGCTGTCTTCCAGGCTCCGTACACCGTGATCTATTCGCGAAACTTTGAGTAAATTGATTGCTTGCCAAACATATTCGGGGGGGCCCTCTTCGCCTGCGTGGGCGACCGTTATAAAACCTTCAGCTCTAGCCTTGTCAAATACAGTTCTAAATTTTGATGGTGGATTGCCAACTTCAGCTGAATCAAGGCCAACGGCGACAAACTTATCACCGTGAGCCAGAGAAAGATCAAAGACTTCCATCGCCGACTCAGCACTGAGATCGCGTAAGAAACACATAATTAGTGAGCTTGAGAGCCCATGAGCTTGCTTCGACTGCCGTACTGCTTGGTCTAGTCCGTTGATTACTACTTCAAAGGGGATGCCTCTGGCCAAATGTGCTTGTGGATCAAAGAACAATTCTGTATGAACGACTCCTTGGGCACTGGCTTTAGCGAAATAGGCCATGGCTAGATCAAAAAAGTCTTGCTCCGTTTTGAGAACGTTCATACCAGCGTAATACAGATTGAGAAATGACTGTAAGTCGGAAAATTGATAGGCGCTTCTCAGAGTTTCTACATTGGGGTACGGAACGGTGACCTTGTTGCGTTCGGCAATGGCAAAAATTAACTCGGGCTCGAAAGTACCCTCAATGTGAACGTGTAATTCGGCTTTTGGCAGCATTATTAGTCTTTAAGCCCTTGGGAGTTAGATATTAAATACTAGTTCAAGAGTTCGTTTGGGCGTTTTTTGCTGCTCAGGACGATTAAGCAATAGCGCTGTCTAAATCATACGCGAAACCACCCGATCTTCCTCGGCATGCTTAACTACAGCTTCTGTTTTGCTGGCTGCTTGACATTTGCTCGAGCTAACATGTGCCCAAGCTATTGTCAGCATTTGGTCATTCTATAGATATCGGAAAAGCAGGAGGCTGTGAATTTGTGGTGAGTTTGGGCCTGAGCGTACTAGTTGGAAGCTCACCTGTGAAACGGGATAGACGTAGTTTTTGGCGATCATCGTCGACGAATGTGCTGTTGATTGGGGCTTTATTCCGGGCTCTTCTAATATAAAGGCAGGCTCACCAAATTTGCCTTTCATTGAGGGCAATTCGTCATTGATGGCTACACCTAGTCCGGCCGGTACATAGTTTTGGTTGAAAATTCGGAACGCTTCCGTGCGACCATTGCGCAAATAGACTTGTAGTATAGGAGTCTGTTGCTGGTCTAGTAGAGTCCAGACTTTCCACCCTGAAATAAACGAGCGGCTGAGATTGCCTCGATTTTTGAAGAATTTGGCTGTGTCTGCTTCAGTCGCCCCTAGCGGTAAGCCATTAATGCCATGCACTGTGCTTGGTGGCAAGAAGGCAACTTGCAATGCCGCCCCCTCTTGTTGTGCTTCCAGTGCAATTTCGTTGTCTGAGACAATAGAAGGCGGTGAGCTGTTTTGTAACTTTGCGCTCTTGAGCTTCTGTCTGTAAGTGGCTTTGCCTTCGCTGAGCTGATCTACTAAGATAGCCCCTGGACTGGCCGATGGAAGATCTTTGGCGTTTTCCTTCGGGCTGTCTCTGGGTGTCTCTTTCATATGCTCGCGCACGTATTTGAAAAGACCTGGTTGCTCCGTTGGCCGAATGATACCATTGGCTGTTTCTTCTGCTTTTATGGGGCTTTGCTTTCTACCCAAATTAACAGAATCTTCCATTAGATTGATTCCCCGCTCTAGGCTTCTGCTGTTCGTTGTCACGGCCGGGGTCGCCGGTGGGTTGGCTGTCTTGCCAAACTCGCGTATGTAGGTTTTCTCCGCGAAGCCTGGTTGTGCTGCCGAACTGGTGCTTGACGGGCCAGCGAATATCTTTACCGCTGAATCATCTCTGCTTCTTGAACTGTTGTATGTATCGCCGTCGCTTTTTCTTTCTGGCTCACTCCTGCTGCTCTCTGCTTGAGGAGACGCTCCTCCAAGACCTGCAGCTGAGCCTTTCTCTTCGCGCTTCTCGTCGCGACCTTCACCCTTGTAAAATGCCTTTTTCTGAGGCGCCATGGCAATGGTGACACCTTGTATAGGTATGAACTTGTCTGTTGAGGTTTTGCGACTAACTGTTCTTGGTCTAATTGCTAGGGCCGGATCTGTATATTGATTGTTTATCGTGTTGCCAAACTGGTTGTTGCGGCTTTGAAAATTAGCTCCAGAATTATTTTGGACACCTGCAAGCAGTTGTGATTGGCTGTCGCGGTCAAATCCTGACTTGTTTTTGCTGGCAGCCAGTAAGCGAGTGTCGTTCTTTAAGGCTAGTTGCGGTTCGTTGCCGAGTCTGGCAAAAATGCCTACCAGTAACTTGACTCCAGATTCGGCCCGCGAGAATTCGCCCAGTGGCGAACTTGATGAATTCGATTGCGATATTTCGCTAGGCTTTGTTGTTGATTTGACTGCTCTTGAAACATTATCTTTGCATTGTCCTGGTGCCACCAATGTTGTCAGATATATGGCTGCACATGCAAGGGAGACCGTCAGAGCAAGTCTGGTGGTGCTGGTTTCATTCGTTTCTCGATTGCGCATGGCTTTCATCATTTATTAGGTTGGTGCGCCTTCTGATAGTTTGGCTTCCCAATCGTCGAGTTCCGATTGATTGATTAAGCCGCGACGATTGGAGAGGTAAACCGCCCGGCAGCGTTGATTGAACTCAGTTTCATGTCCCTCACTTCGTCCGGGGATACCGAGCTTGGCGTAGAGCGACTTTAGTCTTGATTGTACGGCTTTCTCAGTCAAGTAGAGCTTTCTGGCGATTGCATGGTCTGTCATTCCGAGGGCAATACAAATGAGGGCCTCGTATTCGGCTGGTGTCAAGGAGGTGGCCCGGTTTTGTGTGCGTTGAATGACCCGGGCGATACCTGGATGTACCCAGCAATCACCAGATAGAACAGCCTTAGCCGCTTCTACTACTTGCTCGTCAGAAGCACTTTTTAGGACATAGCCGAAAGCGCCGTTGGGTGGCACCACTTTCCAGAGCTGACGAACATAGACTTCGTCTGAAAAGTTAGAGAGAATGATGACGCCTGTTTCAGGCAGTTGTTTGAGAATTTGTTCGGCCGCTTTGATGCCTGAAAGCTGGGGCATCTTGATGTCGAGGAATACTAGTTGTGGTTTGTATTTCTGACTGAGTTCGACCGCTTCAAGACCGTCGTGGCCTTCGTAGATGGCTCCGGCATATGGGGCTCCTAAATGTTGCGTGAGCAAATTTTTGAGCCAAATTCTGTCACGTTCTTCATCATCAACAATCAATATACTCATATTAGGTACTATTTTTATCCTCTTTTGAAATTGGAATAGACAAGCTTACCTGGGTGCCTGTATCAAAACATTCTGGTTTCTTCCATTCTACTTGGGCTCCGATGAGCTGTGCTCGTTGTCTGATATTGACTAGACCATGAGCATCTTTGCGGATGCTGCTGAAGTCTATGCCTTTGCCATTGTCAGTAATTGTAATGCGGAGATTGTCTCCCTCTGCGCCGATAGAGAGTTTGACGAGATTAGCGTGGGCGTGCTTTTGCACGTTGTTTAATGATTCTTGGACAATGCGGTAGAGCTGTAAGCGCGTAAATTTATTGAAGCCATAGTCGTCTTCTGAGTCACCATCAACAAAATCAACGTGAATCAATTTCTCTCGCGATAGAATAGCAAGCAGGTTTTCTAGAGCAGGCTTGAATCCCATGGTTTCGAGCACAGACGGGTGCAAGTCGTTTATGACGCGACGCATCTCTGAAATAGCACCATCAAGTTTTTCTCTCATTTCAACTGGCACTGAACTCTCAGACATTTCTGGCGCATGGGCTAGGCGATCAGCCATCCTCGCTACGGCTGACAGGGCTGGAAGAGTTTCATCGTGCAAATCTTCGGCGATGCGCTGACGTTCTTCTTCTGCTCGAACTTGCATGTTCTCTCTGGCCAGCGCTAGTTCTTTGTTGCGCAAACGTAAATCGGTATCAAGGTAAATTAAGGTGCCAAAGATATAGGTGAGCATTAGCACTGCTAGTAGTGGCAGTACGGGAAACTGCAAGTTGAACCACTGGAAGGCAATTTGTGTCAGTAGCATCAGCACCATTGCTGTGCAGAGAAAAGCGGCTGTGCGTCTACCCATAGGCAGAACAGATGCGACTGTTCCTAAGGCTGCTCCAAGCAGGAGCAAGATATGGTGCAATATTGAACGAGGAAAGGAGACTATTGCTTCATTGTTGTGCAGTGTGCTGATCGCTTCTGCTTGAATGAGAACGTTCGGCGCCTTGGCCTGCAGCGGTGTGCGCACCGGTGGCGTGTTATCTATTTTTTGACTAAAATTGGTACCAATCATTACTACTTTTCCCGCGAATACGCTGGGATCAATGGCGTCGCGAATAATTTGAGAGACTTTGTAAGTTGGATATTTGGTGCCTGAGAACTTGATATAAATTGGTAGCTCTTCTTTCGTAAATGAAGAAATCTGTGCTTTTGAAGGACCTACTCCTACCCTTGATGACATCAGTGGTGCCAATACTTCTGGTAGCGATTCGAAAGCTTCGCCCGAGGCAGATAGGCCGCGGGTATATTCGGCCAAGCCTTGAGGCAGGATATCTAAGGCTGGTGACATTTCGGTCGAGCGGTCGGAAGGCATGAAAATATTGGCTGAAATAGGCATGCGGCAAACTAAGCCGCTAGATTCTTTAATTAGATGATCGTAAGCACAAGTTAATACACTCTTGCGTAGTTCGCTTGCCGGAAAATCATTGGGATTGTCTAGATTGCCCGAAAGAGCAAGGACAATGTTGTTGCGATTTTGCTTTAAGGCCTTTACCAGGGATGGGTCAGCTTTTCCACTCAAATCTATGTCTAGCACTACCAGTAGTGGATTACCCGATTCAACTATCGGAATAAGCTTGGCCAATACCGCCTGCACTGGCTGTGGCCCACCTTCTATTGCCTCTCCTTCGAGATCGAACTGGTCGTCATCGTCATAAGTAATGATGGCTATGTCCTGTGCCCTAGTTTCCGAGTCTGCCGCCCCGCCTAGAGCAGGCGCTACTAGTTTCAGAGTGCGAGCAAGCTCGTAACCTGTTTTGTAGCGCCATTCAAGTAGGTTCATTTCCATTGTGTCGAGCACAGGAGACTCCGCTAGTAGGATGGTTGCAAGGCCGCCGGCCGCCGCGCCCCATGTCAGGCGCTGAAAGAGCAAGCCATCTCTTCGCAGTGCTGATGGTCCTGGAGCTCTAATTAGGCGAAGCCGCATTGCTTTCCTCGAAACAAAACTAATACTGATAGATTTGCTTCAAGAGTAGTCTAGCCTGACTTGCTTGGCAAATATCTAGGAAAAAGCCTGAGGTTGGTCGGGACTTTTCCTTGTTCTCCAAGGCTTAGTCGACTGATTGAGGCACAGTATTTACCCTGGGTCTACTAATGGCTATACCCCAGGTGCGGATGGTGGCTTCTCCGGCCGAAATTTGTCTGGCCAACGGCTACATTTGCTTTAGGCCAGGAAATTATCTTGACGTGGACCATGAACTTAGCGGCCTTGTATAGCGAGAACATAGTATGAGTTTGAAATTTGCAGCTATTCTTAGTCTGTCGGCCTCCCTGTTGCTGGCACCGCAGGCCGATGCAGCTGGCTTCTTGATTGCAGATCCGACATTTCATCCCGGTTTCAACCCTGCGGTGGTTAGGCCAATAGGTCGGACTGTGAGCCCAGGAGGGGTGACGCCACTTGTACGGCCTGGCACTCGCCCTGGCCCTAGAGCCGCTATTGGGCCGGGCGGGGGCAGAATCATGCCAATTTTTGATCCTGGACCTACCCCTGGACCCACTCCGGTTCCGATACCGCCGACTGTATTGAGGGGGGGCGTCTCTCATGGTCTGCGCATGCAATCGCAGGATATCAAGGTCGATATTACTGACCAAGTGGCAAAAACATATATTACTCAGACTTTCATCAACGAAACCGATCAGAATTTAGCTGGAACTTATCTCTTCCCGTTGCCTGAAGACACCACATTTTCTAGCTTTTCCCTTCATATAGATGGTAAGCCTGTGGAAGGCAAGATTTTGGCAGCTGAAGAAGCTCGACAACAGTATGAAGCTATTGTCAGGCAAATGGTCGATCCGGGCTTGCTTGAATACGCTGACTATAAGACAGTTCGCGCTCGAATTTTCCCTATTCCAGCCCATGGCACAAAAAAGGTTGAGTTGGAATATACACAGTTATTGAAAGCCGAAAGTGGGTTGATCAAGTATCGCTTTCCTCTTAAGAGTGATAGCGAGGCTGCTGGAGCGATCGACGATACAAGAATAACGGTGCGTATGAGCGGCAAGGTTAAGGCTGGCGATAGCCGAGAAAGCCTTAGAACAATCTGGTCGCCGTCTCACACTGTAGCAGTAGATCGCATAGACCATAGCAAGGCTAGAATCAGTTATTCGGCCAAGAACAGTGTGCCTGACAAAGACTTTCTCCTCTATTACAGCGTCTCGGATAAAGACATGGCCGCCAGTGTGCTAACCCACAAGCTAGAAGGCGAAGATGGATATTTTCTTTTGACTTTGTCTCCACCACTCAAATCTAGCCAAATAGTTGGCAAAGACATTGTCCTGGTAGCGGATACATCTGGTTCTATGCAGGGCGAGAAGATGGAGCAATGTAAGAAAGCCCTCAAGTATGTGGTTAATTCGCTTTCCCCAGCCGATCGCTTTGGTCTGGTTAACTTCAGCACAGATGCTGAGTCATTTAAGAGTTCGCTTGCGGCTGCTACACCTGAGAATAAAAAGGCGGCAGTGGCCTTTATTGATGATCTTGAAGCCCGTGGTGGTACTAATATTGGTGACGCCTTGCATACCGGCATTAGCTTGCTCAAAGAAGAAACTACTCGGCCTGCCTATCTAGTGATGATGACTGATGGTGAGCCTACTGTCGGTGAGACTTCTACTGCCAACATTTTGAAGATCGCGGCCAACAAGAAAGACATTCGTCTTTTCGATTTTGGAGTGGGCTATGACGTCAATACCCGTCTGCTAAATAGGCTGTCGGAATCACATCATGGTACTGCGCAGTATCTAGAACCAGGTGAAAATTTGGAGACAGCTTTGTCTTCGTTCTACGACAAAATCAAATCGCCGGTGCTTTCCGACGTAAATATTTCCTACAATGGCGTTACCGTGAAAGACACCTATCCGCGCCAAGTCAAGGATGTCTTCGCTGGCTCTCAGGTCCTACTATTGGGGCGCTATAAAGGTTCTGGTCAGGCCAATGTTGTGGTAAGTGGCAAAATTAATGGTGGGGTCAAATCTTTCACCTTCCCCCTTGGTTTTGAGGCTAGTCAAACAGGTCATAGCTTTTTGCCTAAGCTCTGGGCCATGCGTAGAATTGCCTATCTGACTGAAGTAGCTCAAGAAAATGGTAATACCAAAGAGGTGGTCGATGAAATCGTAGCCTTGTCGAAGAAGCACGGAATCATCTCGGCCTTTACTTCATTTTTGGCTACCGATCCCAACGAGAATCATCGTCTTGCAAATAACGTTCCGGCCGGCCGGCCGGTGCCAATGGCTGAAAACTGGCGCAGCTTTTCTGGTTTAGTTGGTGGAGCTGGTGGAGCTGGCGTGGTGAGAAAGGAGAGCGCAAGGTACTTCTCTAGCGTTGATACTCGACCCAGAGTTTCGAGATCTGCTTCAATGCCTGTAGCTCCTGCTGCCCAAGCACGGGCTGATGATAAAGATTTGCGCACAAACTGGGGGCATGAAAGTATAGACGAGACTCGTGATTCGCTCAGTGCAAAAATCGCAGCTGCTCCAGTTTCTGGTCGGCAGGCCGTGGAACGCGAGAAGAAAATGGCAGCAATGAAGAGCTTGTCGCTTGAGCAAAAAAATAGTGAGCTTGGAGTAAAAACAGTTGAAGAGAAGACCTTCTATCTAAGAAACGGTTACTGGACTGATAGTGAGTACAAGAGTGAGAAAGTTGATGAGGTGCAGTTTGGTAGCGAGCGCTATTTCGCCTTGACTCGCACTGTGCCTAACATGACTCGCTATCTTGCTCTTGGGAGACAGGTGATAGTTGTGATTAAAGGGCATGCCTATAAAATTGTCGCAGCTAAAGCCTTGCACTAAGCGCAGGCAAATTATAAGGAAGGGAGCGCGGAACAAAATTCCCCGCTCTCTTTCTCTTAGGAAGAAATGAAAGTTGCTTTCGGAAAATGTAAGATCTTGGATAAGAACGGGTTAATCGACAGGAAATAGATTAGTTATTGTTGATTTGAATGTCCGTTTATGAATATCTGAAAACCCTTTATTGCTCAGGCTTTGGCCTCTGAAAGTTAAACTCTGGCCTGTTCTTAGGCGTATGTCGAAGTTCTCTTCGAAAATCACTGAAAATATTATGCGCTAGTGTTGTAATGGGTTGCTATGATTTACCCAGAACAGCCCATTGCACGGGGAATTCGAGGCTACAAGTCTTAAACAAATGTATACGCTAGCAAAGCCGACTACTACTTTCCTTGACGCAGTCGTCACCCCTTCTGAGTTGAAGAAGCTCACCAGTGAAGAACTCAACAGTCTTGCTTGTGAAATCAGGCAAGAGATAATCACTGGTTTAGCCAAGACTGGCGGTCATCTAGCTTCAAATTTGGGTGTGGTTGAAATTACCATCGCCATGCATAAAGTCTTTAATTCGCCCGAGGATCTCTTTCTCTGGGACGTCGGACACCAGGCGTATGTGCACAAAATGCTTACTGGTCGGCGTGATCGATTCGATACATTGCGTCAGTTCAAAGGACTTAGTGGCTTTATTAATCCTTTAGAGAGCGAGCACGATGCATTTGTTGCAGGGCATAGCTCTACTTCTATTTCTTTGGCTGTGGGAATGGCCTTGGCTAAGGCTCATTTGCAGCAGAGTGGTAAAGTCGTCGCTGTCATTGGTGATGGTGGATTGACTGGCGGGATGGCTCTTGAGGCTATAAATCACCTCGGTCATATTCAAAAAGATGTGATTATTATTCTCAACGATAACGAAATGTCGATTTCGGAGAACGTCGGTGGTCTCACGAAGTATATGAAGCGCATCAAGGAGACGTTCTTCTACAAAGACATCAAGAAACAGATTGATTTCATTGAGAACAAGCTTGATCAAGCTAAGCTCAATCCTGCCGTTTGGGAACTAATTGAAATGGTGAAGAAGCAGGCGAAAGAGCGCTTTGACACCCCTGGGATCGTGTTTGAAAAGCTTGGAATAAACTATTCAGGGCCTGTCGATGGGCATGATGTTTCTGCTGTAATAAGCGCACTCACCAACGCTAAATCGAAATCAACCCCGCAGATTATTCATTTCATTACTCAGAAGGGCAAGGGTTATGCCCCCGCCGAGGCTGATTCTATAAAGTACCACGGTGTTCCAGCATTCGCTCTTGAGCCTGCTTTACCCGAATGCGTGGAGCCACTTGCTTCTGTCGCCAAGCCTAAAGCCAAGACATACTCTGATATTTTTACCCAGGCGTTGATTGATGTTGCCGCCATTGAGCCTAACTTGGTGGCTATCACTCCTGCTACAGCTGAGGGCAGCGGCATTGTCAAATTTGGCAAAGTTTACCCTGATCGCTTCTTTGATGTAGCGATATGCGAACAGCATGCTGTCACCATGGCTGGTGGCATGGCTAAGGCTGGTCTTAAGCCAGTGGTTTCAATTTATTCAACTTTCTTGCAGCGGGCAATGGATCAAGTCGTACATGACGTGGCGATCATGAACTTGCCGGTATTATTCGGTATTGACCGCGGTGGGTTAGTCGAAGACGGCGAAACGCACCAAGGTGTTTTCGATATTGCTTGGCTCCGCACGGTGCCTAATTTCCGAGTCTGGGCCCCGAAAGACGCACTTGAGTTGCGCAACATGGTTTACACCGCCATTAAGCAATCTTCTGGGCCGGTCGCAATTCGCTTCCCCCGAGAGAAGGCAATAGATGCAGCCGTTTTAGAGGGGGATGGTCAGCCGTTTATAGAGATGGACCCCGCTACATGGGAAGTGGTAGTTGAAGGTAATAAAGCTGCTGGTCTCTATGTGCTCGCTTCTGGCGCTATGGTTGAAACCGCTAAGCAGTCTCTTGGTGCTCTTTCTGAGGCTGGTTTGAAGCCTACACTGGTCAACGCCCGCAGTATCAAACCGCTTGATGAAAAGTTGCTGGCTTCCCTTTTGAGTCAGCCTGGAGCGAGGATTGTCACCATAGAAGAGGGCGTGCTTACTGGTGGGTTTGGCTCTGCGGTGTTGGAGTATGGGGCGAAATTGCGATTTAGCAAGCCCGGGGCAAAGTTAGCCGAAGTTGCTTGTATAGCTCTGCCTGATCAGTTTGTAGAGCATGGTGCTCGGCCAATATTGCTAGACCAAGCTGGGTTGTCTGTGGCCAAGATTACTCAAACAATGACAGAGTTCTTTAACGCTTAGCTGCTCGTGTAGCTAGATCTGCGGTCTTTGCATTTTGAGCATACGCTTGTCTTAGAGCGACTAGATTTTAAATCTCTCTTCGGCCTTCCATTGCTCTTGTGAGAGTGATTTCGTCTGCATACTCTAGGTCTGAACCCATGGGAAGACCAAAGGCAATGCGAGTGACTTTGATTGATAAAGGTTTGAGAAAACTGCTGATATAGAGCACCGTGGCGTCCCCTTCAATGGTGGGATTAATAGCCAGAATCACTTCTTTTGCTCCCTCATTGTGAGCCCGGTTAATTAGCTCTCGAATGTGCAGTTGTTCTGGACCGCGGCCTTCTAATGGGGAGATTAGTCCACTCAGGACATGATAATAGCCGCGATATTCGCGTGTTTTTTCTAAGGCGATAACATCGCGGCTATCGGCAACGACACATATTGTGCTGCTATCTCGTTTTTCATTTGTGCAAATCTCACAAGGGTCATTGGCCGATAAGTGAAAACACTTGCTGCAGTGTTTGACTTTGTTTTTGGCATCGACCACTATTTCGGCAAATTTTCCCACATCTTCAGTGTTCATATTGAGTACGAAAAAAGCCATGCGCTGGGCCGATTTCGGCCCAACGCCTGGAAACTTCTGAAACTCTTCAATCAACCGCGCCAGTGGCGGGGTAAAGTACATCAACTAGACCTGATTAGAACCCTAGACCTGGTGGAAGGCTAACACCTTTCATTGAATTGGCCATCTTCTTCTCGCCCATTTCTTGAGCTTTTTTGGTAGCGTCGTTAATTGCAGTGAGAATCAAGTCTTCGAGCATTCCCATATCGTTTACATCGACAGCCTCAGCTTGAATTTTGATTGCTTGAAACTGGAAGTTGCCGGCGCATACAACTTTGACTGCTCCGCCGCCAGCTGAGCCCTCTACCGTGGCTTTGGCTAGCTCATCTTGAGCTTTCAATAGCTCTTGCTGAGCCTTTTGCACAGAACGCATCATTTGATTGATATCGGGTTGCATCGTATTTCTCCAGTTTGGACATTTAGGAATTAAGTGAATTATCTCACCGAAGAGTGAAACGCACTGGCTTAGGCTAGTAATGGCTGCGGTAAATGTTTCTTAAGGCTTGTGTGTGTACCGCTTTGGATCCGCTTCTCACTATCTATACTTAATCCTTATATGGAAAGATCCTTCTCGGGGAAGCATGCGAGCTGTCAAGCCCTTGGCGCCGCGGCCCCATTAATCAGTTGGGAGTAGATTGATGCAAGACTTTGAAACTCAGGCGGATGACTCGGAAGCAACTAGCAGTGAAGAAGCAGTTCAGCGCTCTAAGGATGCTTTTCGAGATTTGTTAAAGCGTTTTATTTTGGTTATTTCATTTGGTCCAGGAGTTCTAGGATTTCTCTGGTTGGTTGGACGTATCGTTAGACGCTAGTGAGAGAAGTGAAAGAGCTAACTTGGAAATCACTTGAGAAGTTGAAAGATCCTGTTAAGGCTTTCTCTAATCGTTGTCCTCTTTATTACGAGCGATATGCTGGTAAAGAAGACGAGTTTGGCTACTCTCTTGAGACTTTTGCCAAGTGGGAACCGCTATTTCGCTTCCTCTATGAAGAATATTTCCAGGTGGAAATTCGCGGCATTGAGAATATTCCTGGAGATGGTCGGGCAATTCTGGTCGGCAATCATTCTGGTTTGTTGCCTCTTGATGGTGCGATGATCTCAATGGCCATGTGCAATCTGCATCAAAATCCTAGGCGCATTCGCTACCTGAGCACTGACTGGTTTTTCCACTTACCGGGGCTCTCTAATTGGGTGAAAGAAACGGGTCAGGTGCGGGCTACTAAGGATAATGCCCAAAAATTACTTGATGCTGAGGAGTTAGTGGGCATCTATCCGGAAGGGATAAGGGGCGTTGGCAAACCCTTTAATGAGCGCTATCGCGTGCTTGATTTCCACCCAGGATTTGTTCAGCTGGCAATTGCTACCCAGAGTCCGTTGATTCCTGTTGCCACCGTGGGCGGTGATGAGATTTTTCCTGAATTTGTCAATTTGCATAAAGTAGCGCGCTTTTTGCAGATGCCCTTCTTCCCTGTGACACTAGGCTTCCCTTGGCTTCCTGCGCCACTAATGTTTATGCCGTTACCTGTGCGTTGGATGATTAATATTCATAAACCCATCAACTTGGGTTATCCGGCTGAGAAAGCCAACGATCGCAAACTCGTAATGAAGCTTACTCGAGAAGTTCAATACGAGATTCAGCGCGATCTCAATAAGCTACTAAGAGAGCGTCGCTCAACCTTAACTGGTTGGGACGAAGCCGAACTGGATGGTGAATTGCCCAAACCGTAATTTTGCAACTTCTTTTGTTTGTATTTCAGTCGAGGATTTTATTGTGAGCCAGTTTCTATCAAACTACCGCGATTTTCTTAAGCAAGCTACCAAGAGCGATAAGTATCACGGTTTTGACGTGAGAGCCCTTGTTCGAGTGGAGCCGATGTTGAGCTTCCTCTTTCACGATTGGTGGAGAGTAGAATTTAATGGCTTGGAGAAGTTGCCTAAAGAAGGTTCAGCTCTAATTGTTGGCAATTCAGGAAGCTTCTTGCCTTGGCCAGCAACGATGTTGTTGTATGCTTTGATGTCATCTCGCGTTAATCCTCGCCGTGTTCATATCGTCGCCGATATGGATTGGATCAAGGACGAAAGGCTATTTGCTTCTTTCTTAGAACTAGGGTTTGTTCCATTTTCGTCGGCCAATATGAAACGACTCTTTGCTAAGGGTGAGCTGGTTGCCATATTCCCTGAAGGAGCTGCCGGTCTGGCTCGACCTTTCTCTGCCCGTGAACGTTTGATTGAGTTCGACTGGGTTAAGCTTTTGCCAGCCGTCGAAGAAGGTGTGCCAATTTTCCCCATTGCCACTCTCGGCTGCGATGAGGCAATTCCAGTGCTTACGAACTTGGATTCCATTGCGAAGATGCTTAATCTACCTTCGTTTCCAATTACGCCTTTCTTCCCGTGGCTGCCATTTCCGTTCAATCTGGCTTCACTTCCAACTAAATGGAATATGAGTATTCTCAAGCCACTTTCATATGAGAAGGCCGAGGACAGAGATTTGATTGAAGAAACCTCAATGAAGCAATCGCAATTCGCTGAAGGTGAGATTCAAGCTGAGTTGAATCGTCTGCTACGTCAGAGATGGCGTGCTAAATAAGGCTTAGAAGTCAGTCCGACATCGGTGCAGCTTTGATTCGAATGAGTCAGACCAACATCGGTTTAGCTTGATCCGAAACAGTTAGACCGACATCGGTTTAGCTTGGATCCGAATGAGTCAGACCGACATCGGTCTAGCTTGGATTGGAATTGGTCAGATCAAGATAAGACAGACATCGCTCTAGCAACCCGATCGATTGAACTAATTTTCTTTTTGCGACGTCTATACATATGGGCTTGGAGGATTCGCTATGACAAATATATTAGTTGATTCACGATTTGACGAAGTTTGGATCTCATTTCAGAGAGACATAAAAAGTGATGATGACGCTGCTGATGCACTATATCAATCGCTGATTGATTCCAATCAGACGATTTGTGGCTGTTCTTTTCTTCATTTCAGCCATAAACGAGGGGCTCGCTTTTATACTTGCCGCTCGTGCAAATCGGATTTTTGGTTCACATCTGGCACCGCATTAGATGGTGTTGTGCGCCTCCGAGCTTGGCTTGCTGCAATCTTCTTCAAAGATCACGGCTTTGCCATTAGCGCTGCGCGTTTGTCACGACTTGTCGATGTTGCCCCAAGTACGGCCCAAAATATTCACAAAACATTGGCCCTGGTTATTTGCGACGAAATGCCTGATGCTGAGACTGTGTCAGCTAATTGGTTCAGTCAGATAATTTTCAAAAGGAGTCGACAGACACCGGCTGAATGTCACCCTAGAACAGAACTACTTGAACAGGCTAGTGCTTATGCACAAGACTTTTTCTCTGAATACTCATCAGGCCATTTAGATGACAACCCGCTTGCATCCAATTACAGAGAAATTGTGCGAGATTTAAACTCGGCTCCACCAAATCTCAAACTAGCTGTTGCGCAGTTTGTTGGTCTTATTTCTAGCGAATTTCATGGCATCAGTAAGAAGTGTTTGCAGCTTTATCTGGCTTCCTTTTGGTGCAGCTCTGACCGAGTTCGTTGGGCACCTGGAGTTCTGCTTCAGGCTTGTCTGAGGCATACACCGATTCGCTACGAGCAGATTCTAAACTTCATTTCTCCGTCTAGAGTGGTGATTGTGTTGCCGCCGTCTTAGGGACTAAATAGTCGTTTTCGTAGGCTCCTCAATTGGTTTATCGATTTTCATGGTTTCGAATTACTTTCCCTGGTAGAGCTAGCTGTCTAATTTGTTCTGTCAGTTGGTAATGCAGTTAGTCAACGGGATGTGCCTTGAGGCAGCGAACTGCTGGAGCGACTAAAGTCTATGATTCTGGATAATCAAAAACTTGTAAACCTTGAACCAAGTCTAGTATGTTTCAATCTAAGGCTGTTACATTCGCTTTCTGCAGAACTGTTGCTCCCTTTACTGCTACGGATACTGCTACAGATACTGCTACAGTTACTGTTCCTTGCTGGCGGTATTCAACCATCCTTCGCCTACTATCAAGATTACTTGCCGGCAAAAATGCTGTCAGCCAAACCAATTGCTCAGAAAGTTATTGCCCTAGATTTTGATCATGACTGGAAGGCTGAAGTACTGCCCGGTATTGTGGCGTCCAATTATGAGGGTCAATTCACTGTTTGCGGCCGCGATGGAAAAGGTAGCCCTTGGAAAATTTCTGAATCGGAGCCCCGAGATTTTGGAGGCTCTTGTTACATTGCAGACGTTGATGGTAACGGCAAGTTAGATATATTGTTTCATTTTCCCAACGCCTCATGTGGATATCCGTTTTCTAGTCTTGTTGTTTTATTCATTGATCAAAGTGGTCTCCCTCATCGAGAAGAGGTTGTCAGTCGCTTCTCCGCAGGCAAGAGTGGAGTTTCTGACATTGTAAGAGGGACCAGTGGGAAGGGTGCCTTGATATTGCAGCAGGATCTCGCTTACGGTACTTTCAATAATCGTGATTGTGGCTATTGGCGCTGGTCTGCATTGCTTGCTGAGAACTGTAAGCTCACAGTGGTGAAATCAGCATTCGATATAGAGTTGCCATGTTTTGTCTTCTTTACGACCAAGCCGAATCATCGACTCTCGCGCCACGGCGCAGCCTTAGAGTGCCAGTTTCGAAAGCATCAGTAGTGTTAGTGATTTCTCGTAGCGCCACCGAATAGGGTGGCGCTGCCATGGTCTCATTCCTTCCTTATAATTGAATTTTAAACTTCCCTTTGCCGTTAGTATTCTTATGCCCTTGGGCATGATATTGAGAGTAACTCTAAAATGGTATCGATCTAGAAACCCCGCCCAGGCTCAGCCTCGGTGGGGTTTTTAGCTTCTGCAGCTTTCTTGCTTTTGCTAAACAAGAAGAAACAGCCTCTAAGTAAGGCTGTTTCTTTTTTGACTCATTATCTGCGTATTTCAGTATCAGTATTGACGATTAGGCCGTCCTAAGTTGAGATACTTCTCTTAGAATGCGGAATAAAGTAACCTGTGCCCGGTGCGCGACATACGGATTCTCATCTTCTGCCAAAACTCTTAGCACCGCAATTGGTATCGTATAACTTTCGGCAATTCGGTGACGCACATCGGGGTTTTGATCCCTTGCTAGCTTCCAGATGGTTTTGATTGATGTGTTGATGTTTTCCCCAACTGCGGCGCGCACTTGAGCGTCTTCGTGGGTGGCGAGTCGCGCCAAGGTTGTGCTGTGAGTTCTCGGATTTTCAGCAATACGTTCGAGCAATTGGAGATTCGCATTGCGTGTGAGGTGTTCCAGCACTGGTGGTGGCGTGTTTGGATTGATGGCCAATAGCCAACGAATCTTAGCTGCTTCTAAGGCTGCCTGAGTATTTAACTGTCTTTCGCCAGTTTTCTTCTTCGTTTTCGTCACGCCTTGTTCCGGTTGATAATCGCTTTCGCGGTTGCACAGTAACACTTTGAGCGCCTCCTTGATCTGCTTATCTGGTTGGTCCCAATGAAAGGAGTAGAGAAATGAAAGGTCGTACTCTTCATTAGACTTGCTCTCGCCTCGTTTGACCGTTTTGAATAGATCGGAGAGAGCGGCGCCAGCGAGCTGGCTGGTAAGGTTTGGAAGCGATTTAATTCCCTGGACATCAGGGTGCTTTTTCTTCATCCTGATTGAGTTCCTGTAGTAGCACGGGAGAGGTGCCTACTTCTATTATTCACGGCACAACGATCCTGCGTTTGCGGGATTCCCTATATATCAGTATAGGTTTTGCTAGGTTTCCCCTAAATTTGCAGTAAAAAGCGGACTAGGCAGTGCCATTCGTCCTCTTTGTGAGGCGTTTCGAGGCTTCTACAGATGTATTTCTCTAGTCGTGTGAACCGATTTTGGCGGTGCTAGTCAGGGTTTGAATGAATTGCCTAAAGCCTCGATTGGCTGCTCCGTGGTAGTACTGGTGATAGAAATCACATTCGTTTCAGAACTTCTGGCATCCTGACAAATTAGGGTGAGAGTCTGTTATGCTCGGCAGGAGCTATATGGATTGTTATCTTCACTGAATAGGCTGCGCAGAGCGATTGGGCCGGTGGTATTTTTAGCCAGAGAAAAACGCAAGTCGACATCGTTGTATCGAGCCATTTCTAAAAGACCGCAGCGTGAAGTGCTGCGGTTTTTGGCCACAGCCAATTTGATTTCTATGCAAGAACTCTTGCTTGAAATGACAAGGTCATCGGAACTGGAGTAAGGCTGTTGGCCGCAATATAATCTGAGCTGAACTGTCTTTTCTCGATAGATTTTTCACTGGTGGCACTGAGGCATGAACGTTATGTCGCTGCCCGTTATTTATTCTCGATTTTCAGGAGGCCGGACTTGAAGTGCGTATCAGTCTGTCTATCCCAGATATCTACATAGACTTGGTTTGGTGCGTTCGCTCCGCTTTCGATTGCAAACCAAAGGTTTTTCAGTTGTTCTTTATTGTTGATTGTGCCAAATGTTTGCAGAGGATTGCCATCTTGGTCTTTTATGTAGATCCAGGCCCGTGAAGCGTTGAGATGCTCTCCCAGGGGCTTGAGGTATGTCGCTGGCTGAAAAAGGCTGCTGGCAAATTCTTTATAGTTTTCAATTGAAATGATATAGCGTAACATCGCATCGCCATCGAGATTAATTGGCGTGGTCTTTGTCAGAGTTATTTGCGGAACTAAGTTCGCTAAGTTGAGTTCGGGGGGCGCTAACGAGTCGGCGCTACTCTGTGAATTGCCTGCTAGCACTTGTGTTTCAGGTAATAGAGGCAGAGCCGATGCAGTGGAAATTAGTGTGGCAAGTCCACAGATTCTAACTCTAGAGCCTTTATTCACGAAGCTTTCCTTTCCTTGTTTGCTGGGGTTTGCACTGGAAAATTATTGGTAAACCCCTCTAGGCAAGAGGCTTGCTTAGATCTACTGTAGAGATATCGTAACAAGCAAAAACTAAATTGGCCTAGATCGTGCTCATTTCTCAGATCATTTCTTGCATCATTATAATTGCAGCGTTGGGTGAGATTCAAATTGTTTACGGCGTCATCTGGATGCGGACTGCTGCTGGTCCGTGTTATGCGTTCGATTTTCTGGGCATTTATTAGCAAGTCTTGGGTGTCCCGTTGTAACAACTCCAATGAGGCCCAGATGTCCCAAAACGATAATTCAGCTTCCAACTGCGACAAAGACCTTAAAGGACGGCAGTGGATGGCAGTCAATGACCCAGATACCCCAACTCATGATCTTGAAGTAATTGTTAGTACAGGTTGCCGCGGCTTGGTCAGACGTGCGGCCGAGCACCCACGTGTATCGGTTGAACTCTTGACTGTCCTTTCTACCCATTTAGATCCCGAGATTCGCGCTGCTGTCGTGGATAATCATCAAACGTCAACCGATTTGCATTGGAAGCTGGCTCAAGACAGTTGTGATGATGTGCGATACGCCGTGGCCGAGAGCTATGTAGTCAACATGGAGGTGTTGAGTTCGCTGCTTGAAGATTCCAACCCTTATATTTGCCACAGAGCCCAAACCACCTTGAAAAAGCGCAATGTTCAGTTCGGCTATTCGGCCGACTTTGGCGAAGCGACTTCTGCTGGTGACAGGGGTGGTCATGAGAGTAGTCAAGCTAGCGCTTGAGCCTACCTTCATGTTATGACTTTGGACAGTGGGTAATTTATGTTTCAGTGAGGCCCAAATTAAGGTCGGCTGGCGCAAAGTTGGTCTTTCCCTCGGTGTGAAGTCTGACTAGAAGTCTATAATGGTAGGTGTTAGGCTGAATGTGCCTCAGTGGTTTGAGTGTTTATTGATTGGGCATGAGAAGTCTAGCGGGTACCGCTGTATTGGTGAGTGGCTGAAGTTATGGCCGAACCTGAATCTGGTAAGCAATCACTTAGTTTTAGTTTTGATTCGTTAGCTGACGAGCTGGAGGGCAAAGAGACTTCTAGTGGTGCTGTAAAGAATCTAGCCGATAATTTGTTTGATGTTGTCTACGGAAGTCGTCCTGCTTCTGCACAGATTGAGGGGCAATCAGACTTCTCTTTATTTGGTCGCCGAATTGCCAAAGATGTTCGTGTAGACTTTGGCGATGGGATCGGAAAAATTCATCACCTAAACGGTGATTTGACGGTTTTTGGTGCCAATAGTTCGTTTACGCAAACTACAGACCAGGGCGGCTTTTTTAGAGTTGGTCCTAGTGAGGAAAGTCAGGTGATTTTCCATTTTCGCCTTGATGGTGAAATTGACATTATTGGACCAAATTTTGATGATACTTTGCACTTAAACTCAGTTGATCAGGCTACCAAAACATGGCGCAATCAGGCGGGAACTATAGAGATTGCCCTTGATTTAAGCACTGGCAAGACTAAGGTTAAAGTGGTCAGGGAAGCAACATTTTTGTGACTGCGAAGTAATGGTGGTGGTACCTACATCTGGCCGCTAGTCTCGGTCTGGAATGATGTAATCGCGCCATTATCCACGTCATAATAAATACTAATTGGATTGCAGCAGACCTCACAATCTTCAACATATGTCTGTTCGCCCCCTGTTAGATCAAGCAGCATGGAGATCTTCTCCCAACAGTATGGACAGGTAAAGAAGTGTTCTTCAAGCATGGCTAATCATGGGTTCAAATGAAGAAAGCACTTCTTGCTTACGGGCGTGCGTTTCCGTGTGCATTCGTGCTCGGTGCAGTCTTCTGGTCCAGATTCTGGACCCAAGGCACGCCATAGCAATTGTCTATGTCTAGTGATTTGCTTCCGTGATGTTTCTGCAAGTGATGAGGCCGCCTCGCTTTTGAGAAATGCAGCAATGGTCTTTTGCCCCCGGGAAATTATAAAAACACCGTCTCCGCGTTTTCCCGACGCATAAGATAGATAAAGATATGGATTAATCTCTTCAATTTTCTTTTCAAACATCTCAAAGTTTTGATTTTTTGAAGGTTGGCCATAGTGGTCCCTAAAACCTAGCAAAAGCGGCTCAAGTTCTGTTCTGTTCTTCTGTTTGTCGACAATCATCAGAGCGTAATCGGCCCCATCATTGATGTCTGGCAGTTTGCTGAGCTGGGGGCTGAGGCAAGCGTTGCCGCAAACCATCCAACCAGGCAATGAACCGTACATGTAACTGGCGTTATTACCGTCATACTGTGTCATAAGTAGGCAAAATTCAGAAGGCAGTTCAATCGAATCAAGCACATTTATGGCCGCTAATTCGGGGGAAAATAGCCAGTGGTGCTTGCTACTGTCGCCTTCTTCTAAATGCAATTCGAATTGCCAATCTTTGAGACTGAGCCAGTCGTCGATTGAAGGTAAGCTCATTAGCCCTCGCGGCGAGAGGAGTGTATTGACGACCCTGTAATTCCGGTTGTTTCCGGCTCAGCAGCGAAGATCTAACTAGCCAATACTTGAGGGATGCTCTGGTTGATAGCCTTCAGCGGTTTCCTTGCCGTGGGTAGTGACGTATAAGAGATCTTGGTCGTATGGAGTAGCTCCGAGCAAAGTCTGCTCTACAAGCCAGCCTAAGGCTTTGTCCACGGCCTGTCGTACTTCTTTTTGAAAGTCTGGATGATAATCTGATGCTAGATGTTCTGCTACTTCTTGTCTCTTTGTGTGCGGCTCGTTCGTTAGGTGCAGAACATGCAAGATATGATGACCGAGGGTTTCGGGCTCAAGGGTAAGCACTTTTTTGGGATCGGGATAAGATTTCGTGAGGGTTTCTCTGAGAGATTCTTGGAGCGATTTCTTGAGTGGTTTTTTTTCTGGGTCCACGATTGTTGCCTCCTGAGCTAGTCTGCTTTAACCATTTTAGTTGGTGTTATTCCCAGCAAAGCCAGTTTGCGCTTAAGCTCTGGCATTGCTTGTTTGGCTGCTTCTATGCCACTTGCTAGGCCCCTGTTGCCGTCTTTACTGTTGCGCGAGATAAGCGAAATACCGTCTGTGTTGGGGTGAATCGTTATGTCGGCTGTTTCATTGGCCTTTTTGTCAATGTTGTAGAGCTGAATTTTTAGAGCTTGCTTGCTCACTGAACCGGCTTTCCTGAAGGTTTTAAGGGGCACTTCGCGTAAGTGCTCGTCGATGTTAACGGCGATGATGAAATCAGCACCCATTTCTCGTACGTGATTGACGGGTAAGTTGTTGATCAGGCCACCATCGCAGTAAAGGTGATCGCCAATTTCTACGGGCTTTCTTAAGCCAGGAACCGCTGTACTGGCCTGCAAGGCTGTGCCGAGATCACCTGAGGTCAAGCGATGACTGTTGCCGTCGACTAAGTCTGTTACTACGGCAGCAAAAGGAATTGATAGCTTGCTGATTTCGGTGTTTTCTCCGGCCAATTTGTTGGCATATTTGCGGAATTTGACTCCTCTGTATAGGCCATCGTATGGGTGGTAGCCAACCAGTCTTGGCATAAACATAATTGGAGCAACTGCTAGCCTCACTCCGAGGCCAACGGTCATAAAGTTTTTCATCAATTCTGAATCGTCAAATTTGACGGCGAGATCGTCGATTGAATAGCCAGCGGCGTAGAGGCCGCCAACGACAGAACCGATGCTGGTTCCGGCAATCATATCGATTGGTATGCCTTCCTCAAGCAGGACTTTCATAACGCCTACATGGGCTGCACCACGGGCGCCACCACCACCGAGCGCTAGGCCTATGCGAGGACGTTTTTTCTTGGTTGTTACTACTTCTTCATCTGTGTGGGTCGAATTTAGTGTCGTTGCCGTAGTTGTTCTAACTTCGGTCTCTACAACTGAATTTTTGTCGCTAGTCGAGGGCGTGGCAGCTGAAGTTGTAGGTTCAATACTCTTGTCAGGAAGCGCTAAAGCTATCTGAGTAGAGCTTAAGGAAAATGTGAGAGCGCAGATACCTGCAAATAATGACGCTGCCTTCATGACTATGAAGTCCCCCGGAAATACTTATACAAGACTGAGCTATTCTAGCAGCCGCAGCCCTTTCAAACCCTTGGCAAAAACTAACTCTTGATGATTGCCATGGGCAAGTCTGGTTCTGGTCCCTAAAGTCTCAATGAGGCACAAATATGTCATCATTGCCCACTTATACGGCTTTATTTGACTGATTTAAAGAGGTTTTATTCTCGGGGGAGCAATCTTTGAAACTGACTTATCGCTCACTACTAGTCAGATGCCTGCAGCTTTGTCTGGCTCTGTCGGCATTGCTTATGTGTGTCAATACTCCGGCTTGGTGTCAGTCGCAGCCTACGATTTTGCCATCTTGGCGTGATGGTAGGGCCAAGCAGTCTATTATCGATTTCGTTAAGGCTGTAAGCACGGCGGGCCCTGACTATGTAAAGCCTGAGGAGCGCATTGCGGTCTTTGACAATGATGGCACACTCTGGTGTGAGTCACCTCTCTATCCGCAGCTGCAATTTGCTATAGACCGCGCCAAGCTGTTGGTCGCTGAAAAACCGAGCCTGGCAGAGATTCCTTCTGTGGCAGCGGCAGTCAAGTGCGATATTCCGGCAATCACTGCTGAGGGGCCAAAAGGAGCACTTGAGCTCTTTGCTGTTACCCACGCTGGAATGTCCACAGAAAAGTTTTCACAAATTGCGGATGATTGGATTGCCAAGGCTCAACACCCTAGATTTAAGAAGCCTTATACGGCCTGTGTTTATCAACCTATGCTCGAACTGCTCTCATACTTGCGTCAAAATAAATTTAAGACCTATATTGTTTCGGGTGGAGGGGTGGAGCTGATGCGCACTTTCAGTGAAAGAACCTATGGCATTGGGCCAGAGCAAGTAATCGGCAGCCGCTGTAAACTCCGTTTTGAGATGGTCGACGGTAAACCTTTGCTCATGCGCTTGCCAGAAGTTGAGTTTGTTGATGATAAAGAAGGCAAGCCGGTCGCTATTCAGGAATTCATTGGTCGGCGGCCAATTGCTGCCTTTGGCAATTCTGATGGAGATCTGGCCATGCTGCAATATACCTGCTGCAATGACCGCAGTCGCGGTCGTTCTTTGGGCCTAATTGTGCACCATACTGATGCTGAGCGAGAGTACTCCTACGATCGGGTGTCGCTCGTAGGGCGACTAGATAAAGCTCTTGATCAAGCCGTAGAAAAAGGCTGGACTGTGGTTGATATGAAGCGAGATTGGATTAGAGTATTTCCCTTTGAAGGTAAGCCATGAGTTTTATTTGTAGCAGCGAAAAGTATTTAACATGGATACATCAATAGATCTCAATTCAGATTTGTCGTAGACTTGGGTATAGGGAATAGATACCCAAGTTTCATCACGAAAGCAGCCCATGATTTCATTTAAGCTCAATGGAGTGCCAACTCTTTTCATCAAGGGTTTTAGTTCTGGCGATATAGAGACTATGTTGAACTTTGCCAGAGAGGCGAATGCCCACAATCTTACCTCCAACACTACGATTCTCTTTATCGATACACCAATTACGGCTCCTACAGTTGAGGCGGTGCACAAGCTCACAGATGAGGGCTTTCGCGTTGTTTTTCGTGATCATCATGGTATTGATGGTGAGCCAACCAACGACCGGGATCGCCAAGTCTTTATGGCTAGCGCTAAGCTAGAACAGCTCCTTGGTGACGATTGCACAATCACAGTTCGCAGAGAACATCCAGCCTGTTCTACGCTGGTCGGGGTTGGTGAATTTTCCGATGCTTTAGCGGTAATTGCCGATCCCGATCCTGATGGCTTGACCGCCGCCATGAAGGCCGTAGGAATTTATTATCCTGAACTGGATCAAGATGCTGCTTTGCTCGATGGCGAACCGTCGATGCAGGTAACTGGCTCGCCGCTTTCTGCCTTACTGGCAAAAGGCGTGGCCACTCTGCCTCCATACGATCCCTCTAGGCCCCGAGAGCGAGAAAAGGCCCTTGAGCAATTGTTTATACGTTGGGTTGCCGCTGTTAAGGGTGATGTTCGTGCAGCAGCTAGCCTTGAGGCTGGTGTTGAAGCCTACGATCAAGCTGTTAATGTTGCTCATGAACTAGCACCGACGGCGAGGGAAGTCGCACCAGGTGTGATGCTAGTTGATACCATTGAGTCTGATTTGTACGATCCTGGGACATTGATGTCATTGGTTGAAAGGCGCACAGGTTGTAGGGTTACTGTTTTTCGTAAGGACAAAGGACCAATTGCAGCCCTGCATGGTATTCAGTACAGTCTTGCTGTTTCAAAAGCATTTCAGTCTAAAGTCAATTTGCAGAATGTTTTGCCGTCTCATACCAAATCTGATCCCAAGCTTGGCGTAATCAGCAACGTATCATTTCTATTGCATGTCTCTGATTTGGTTTGGCATGAGCAAGTTCTGCCAGCATTGCAGAGTCTTTGAAGACAAAGAATTGTGGCCATTTTTTCGAGAGTTCCTGTCCTGTGCTGAGGTGGCTAAATGAAAATTGAAAGATTGTCGCTATCGATACTAGGTTCTGCTTCTATTGCTTTTGCTTCAGGTAATGCAGCTTTAGCTCAGGCTCAGCCACCAGGGGGATATCCTGCTGAGCCAGGGCAGCCTGTCTATGGGCAGCCGGTCTATGGTCAGCCCGCCATACAAGCGACAGCTCCATACACTTCAGAAAGGGCCGTGCGCGGCCCTCAAAGCCCTTTGCCGATTGCGGCAGGAATTGTTGTTACAACAACACTCAATGTCGATGGTTATCGTATTCGCGAGTATAAGGGCATCGTTCGTGGTGCTATGGTGCGCGAACCCACAATCGGTCAGAATTTCAAAGCTGGTTTTCAGGGAATGTTTGGCGGCAAGATTGGTGCCTACGTGACCATGTGCGAGCAGGGGCGGCAGCAGTCCTATGACACTATGGTCGCTAAGGCCCAAGCTCTGGGTGCTAACGCAATAGTTGGGGTGCAATACGATAGTAATTCGTTTAGCACTGATTCTAACCAGTTTGCAACTGAAGTCGTTTGCTATGGGACGGCAGTGGTGATTGAGCCGGTGCGTTAAGTCACAGTGCTGCTGGTTATCTTGGGATTAGTCCGCCACCTGGGGTCTCTTTGTCTGGCGGTATTTTTTCGAGGAAAGCAACAATGCCTTTGTGGTCTGCATCTGGATGATTGAACTGCACGGCATCACGCGCTATTTCTAGAGCGTCTGCTGTTTTCGCTCCGCGAGAAACTATCAGCTTGACCATCTGCAAGTCACCGATGACGGTGGCATTGTCTAAAATTGTCAGATAGTTATCATCCATGTGATCAAGATCGTACCCCGACATTAGTAGATCTTTTAGTGCCTTGATGTCGCGAGTGCGCATAATTCTTTCAACTTCGGTCTCGTCTGGCCCTTCTTTAAAGACTGGTTCTGGCGCAGGGTCTTTAAGATTGAACAAAAACTGGTCAAAGCTATCGGCCACTGGCAGTATTTTGTCTGCTAAATCTTGGTTGTCGCTGGCGCTTGCGCTATTGGCCAGAGAATGGTCCCAAAAGTAAACATGGCCATGATCTTGTTGGCGAATGGAGATACAGATTAGATTGCCAACTGAATCGTAGGCAATTGGTAATAAGCCTTGGGGCAACCTTAATTTGTGAGTCTCTAGATAATGACGTAGATCGTGGTCTGTGCCGTTTAAGCCGAGAATATAGCGGCAGTCAGAACCTTTGTCTGAGTCTTTGAAATTAAACAGATTGGGCTCCGGGCAAGCGCCATTGAATTGCAGCAAAAATTCTCTGTAAGGAGCTGGCACTCGGGCGCCGAGCTCACGTTCAAAGTCGACGAGGTTGTCTTCGGTCGCCGGTTCACAAGTGTCGTATAAAGTTGGGCCTAGCATCTCTCTCATTTTTTTTGTAAAGGGAACAGCTCTAATTATGCAATGAGGCTGATTCAATTGAAGAATAATTCGCTCATAATCAGGTTGTAAATATAGTAGAGTCTTTTGCGAAATCAAGGTTAAACGAGGTTTGATTGCATGACTGTCCAGAATTTTTCTGCAACCTTAGCAGCCGCTCTGTCGCTGAGTATAGCTGCAGTGAATGTCTGTGGTCCGGCTGTGGCAAAGTCGGCAGAGAGCGGTGTAACAAGAATAACAAAGGACAGCCAGGGCAAGGCTAATAAAAAGAGCAAGCAATTGAAAGAGACCAGTGCCGCCAGTGCTGCCGGGGGGACGGATGCTGCCATCAGAGGGCGGTTACAGGAATTGACTGCAGCTCTAGCAGGCACTGACGCCAAGGCTCTGTCATCACTTTGGCTGGAAGATGGCACCTACAGCAATGAGAACGGCCAACAATGGAGAGGCCGTGCTGCCTTAGAAAAGCGCTTTACTACTGTTTTTGCAACAGAGGGGCGTCTCTTACTTGATTTCGTTCCGATTTCGATTCGGCAGTTAGCAGACAATGTCTCTACGGTTGAAGGTTTTGTCAAATTTAAGGATGAGCTGAGCGGCGCACCTGATGCTCGTTTCTCGATGGTTTTTCAGAAGCAAACTAACGGCACTTGGCTAATTGTTTCGGCCAGCGAAACTGCATTTGTCGCGCGCGAGAGTCTTGATCGTCTCAAGCCCCTTGCTTGGCTCGTTGGTGAGTGGGCGGTCGAAAAAGATGGTTCGTCTATGGTGGTGAAGAGCGAGTGGGCTGCCAATAAGAAATTTATACATTTGCGTTACATGGTCAAGAAAGCTGGTAGCGAAGAGCTTGATAGCCAGCAGATTATTGGTTTCGATCCTCGCCGCAATCAGATTGTTTCTTGGACTTTCGATTCGCGCGGTGGCTTTGGCTTTGGTATCTGGTCAAGGCGCGACAGTCAATGGCTAGTTGATTCTGAAGGAGTTGATCCCGATGGTCGGTTAACTTCGGCTACTAATATCATTGCCAATCAAACGGCGAAAAGCTTTACCTGGCAGTCAGTCAATCGCAGTGTTGAGGGAGAGCCTTTCCTGGACACCGCCCCACTCACAATTAGTAGAAGGTAGATTTTAATGAAGATTAAAGCGACAGTTCTTTTAGCTCTAACCATTAATGCATTTGTGATTGCTCCGGTTTGTGCCCGTGGCTTCGGGGGCGGTTTTGGCGGTGGTGGTTTCAGCCGCGGTGGTTTTGACCGTGGCGGCTTCAGTGGTGGCGGATTTGATCGAGGGGGATTTGATAGAGGCTTCAGTGGTGGAGGCTTTAATCGAGGCGGATTTGATCGAGGCTTTAACGGTGGCGGCGTTGATCGCGGTTTCGCCAATCATGGCACTGGGCCGGTGATAAGTGGGCGCCCCGCCGGTGGTGCTGGTCATTTGCCTACGGATGGCGGTCTTTCTGGTTTTGCTGGCAATCGGGCCAATTTGCCCCACAATCCGCAGAATATTGGCTCTGGCAATTTGAATGCTCAGGGCAAGAGTATTCGCAATTCTTTTGACAATAACACCATTAATCATAACAACGTTAACGTCAATCGCTATGGCGGTGGCTACCATAATTACAATGGATATCATGGCTATGGTTATGGCTATGGTGGCTATGGTTACCATGGGTGGGGTGGATATCCAGGTGCGTGGTGCGCTCCTGGTTGGTCTGAGGCTTCAGCTTGGACCTTTATGGGGGTTTCGACCCTGACTTCTTTTTTGGGCATGGGCATGATGGGCGCAGCCCTTTCAGGCAGCGGTGGTAGTAAAAACAGCGGTAATACGACAAACAACATCACTTATGAAGGCGATAATGTTTACCTGAATGGGCAGCCCGTTGGCACTGCCCAGCAGTATTATCAACAGGCCCAGCAGCTTGCTTCTGCTGCCACTGCTCCCCAAGATTATTCATCACAGTATGCTCAGCAATATAGCAATCCTGACTCGGAGCCCGGGGATACAGCAAGTGCTGATCCTAACGAGCAGTGGCAGGCTCTAGGCGTGTTTGCTTTAGCGGAGCCAGGACAAAAAGATTCAAATATGCTACTGCAACTGGCCATTAATCAAAAAGGCATATTGCGTGGCAATTACACAAACCAGTTGACCAACGAGAATTCGCAGATATTTGGAGCTCTCGATAAGAAAACCCAACGGATATCTTGGACGATCGGTACTAATAACAGCACTGTATTCGATACCAGCTTGGCTGATTTGGTTAATGATAATAGCCAGGTCCTAGTGCACTACGGTCCTAGCAGTACTAGAACAATGGCTTTGATACGCTTGCCGGCGCCGGCGTCTTCCGATGCGGGAGCTGCACAGAGTTAGTTCAGTGCTATCTCTGCCAGCGTTTTTGTTGAGCCTTTCGTCTATGTTTGGCGGCTCTGCGCCTTTCGTTGGCGGCATGTCGAGAATGTAGGCGGGCTGTCAAACCATGGCCTTTTCTGGCGCTCTGGTTGGCCCGGTGCTGGGCTTCATTGGCGTCACGTGAGTCTTCTGCGGCCCGATTGCTTTCACGCCGGGCGTCGCGCCAATCTGCATATGATGGCAGGCTGCTGAGTGAGAGTACGCAAGCGAGTACCAGCGCTAAGTTAAGTAGAGAGAGCGATTTCATAGTAGTTCCTGTTGTGGTAACACAGAGGACAGGCCAGTGATAAGAAAGTTCCACTTCGCTTCCAAAAACTTTCTATTCATCTATAATTAGGTGACGAAATAGGGGATACTGATGCGCAGTTTTCGGCGACTTACCGCTGGTTTATTACTTACAGTTGGGTCATTATTTACCGTTGCGACAATTTCGGCTTGCAATAAGCCAGCGGCTGGTCCAGTCGGTAAGTGGGGCTATATCAACAAGACTGGTATTTTCATTATTAAGCCGCAGTTTGATGAAGCTTCTGAATTCACTAAAGACGGGGCGATAGTGAAGCAAGAAAAGCGCATGATGCGTTTGCAGGCTGAGCCGCCGGGCGAGTCGAATGCTCCGGTTGGGCCAAATGACAAACCAGAACTTGCTCCGCTGACTACTTTTCATTGCGCCGAAGCCGGTGAGAAGAAGTACAAAATTATGGATGGCACAACTGTGGTTTTTGATCCTAATTCTAAGGCTGAACCGCCTCAAGTATTGGCCGATGGTGGATTGATGTGCGCTCGCTTTGACAATCAATATGCCTTTATTGATAAAACTGGCAGCCTTGGTATCCCGAGGCTGTTCACTGAAGCCAAGCCTTTTGTTAATGGCCGGGCTGCAGTCAAAGAAAACGGTAAGTGGGGCTTCATTAACAAAAAAGGTGTTTTTGTTGTTCAGCCAAAATATTTGGACGCTGGTTCTTTTTTCGAAGGTTTAGCACCGGTAAAGGCTATAGTTGAAGAAACCGCCAAGTAAATCTTCTTGAAGGCGCTGCTTTGTCAAAGTTTTTCATTCATGCCGCCTTGGTATTTTTCTTGCTCAGTTTGACTGCTTGCAGTAAGGCCGTGGTTACGCAAAGGCATACCATTAGCGCTTCTGTAGCTGTTCCTGTAACAGATTCAGTTATTCGCCGTTTGACAGAGATCACGTCTAGCATCGATATCATTGCGGCGGGAGATTTTAGTCCTGGTAACTATCAAATTAATCACATGTTGGTCACCATTCAACCCAATACAAGCTTTCACTTGAAGCTTTCTCTACCGATAAAAGATCCGTCATCACTCTCTACAAATTTTGCTACCGGCTCGTTTGAGAGCAGTCAGCCTATTACTGTCAACAGTATTCCAGTGCCTAAAGCAATCGATTTAACTGAAGGGAAAGTCAGTGCGGAGATAGACTTCGTGCGCACTATTTCTGCCTTTCTTGTAGGCCTATTACAGGCTAGCGGAGAAAGTGGAGACCTAAGAGCGATGATAGATTCTATGCAAATAGAGAAAGCTGTGCTTTCCTTGCGTCCTGGTTCTATGCTAAAAATGGCAGAGCGCGAAATTTGCATCGGGCCGCAGTCTACTTTTAGGCTTGAGAATGTTGTAGTTGATCGGGATCTCAACTATCGAGGGCAATGCACTCTCAATTTAAATTTTGCCAAAGGCTGTCGCTGGATCGGCAAGAAGGTAAACTGCGAGTTTGATGGTGGAGTGGCCACCTTGCACATGGTGGCTGCAAAAGAAAATGACGAGTTGGTTTTGTCACTTGACAAAGAGCAGCCTGGCCTTCAGAAGCTGACATTGCTCCCTTGTACCTTTAGATTTGGCAAGAATAAGCGCTCAGTGGCAATCAGTCGTTCAGTGGGAATCAGTGTGCGTGACTTGAATTGGCGCCACGGTCAAGGTGATGCCTATTCTCGTTTGCACATGCTTGGGCTGATGGATTTGCGAGGCACAAATCTTGACTTGAAGACCGATAGGCATGAAACAGTTGCAATGTTTCCCGATTCTGTTCATGCCAATCTTGAGATTGCAGAAGATGAGAAAGGCAAGTCCACGCACTTCGCTACCACCGGCCTAGCTCGGGCGGCTCAAGGCAAGATCACGATTGCTAAGAAAGCTACCAAGCTAATTTTGCATTTAGCAGAAGCTGTTATTGGTCCTGTTTCGTTTGATAAGACCGGTACGCTGCAGTTTATTCTTGAGAATGGCTCTGCTCGATTGAAGAGACTTGAATGGCAAGGAAACAAAAGTAGATTTTCTCTTGTCACTACTGGTAGTTCTACTTTATCAGTACCGGATGGCATGTTAATTGAGACAGCCGACGGAGCTGGCACCCGTCTGGTAATGCCCATTGCCGTTCGTCTTGGAGAAGCCACTCTCAAGGGGGCCGGTGGTGATATTAAGCTGACGAATCTAACTGGTGAGCTTAATGTCGAGGTTGACCACGAAGTGCAAATTAGCAGTAAGCTAGATTTTTCTATTCCCGATTCTAAGCTCTTTTCTAATCAGCAAGCCGATGTAAAAGTGCGTGGACTAGACCTTCTTTCTTCGCAAGGCAAGACTGTTCTAAGTCTGCGTAATTGCTCTGTGGTGGTGCCAGAGCAGGCTATTATCGAGGCTGTTCTCAAGCATCTGCCTACTCATTTCGACTTTGATCTAAATAAACAATTGACTGAGAATAAGAAGTGGCGTTACAAAAATGCTGTTGCTCGTAGGGTAGTGGTTGATAATTTCAAAGTTACGGAGATCAATGCTGCACCGCCTGATTTGTTTAATTTTGAAGCGGAGGCCGATGCTAAGCTCGATGGCACCGTTGAAAAGACGGCTTTAATTGGCGGCGGTTCTTCTAAGAGTAAAGAGTCTGAATCTGTGTTGGCCGACCAGCCTGAGGCTGAAGCCGGGTCTTCGAAGTGGGAGACCAAGCCCTGGAATTTGAGTGGCCATGTCGAAGGTTCAGGCAAAGTAAAGTATCGCTTTAAGCCAAGTGGTAAGGGCTTGAAGAGCCAATTGGTTTACGATCTTGAGCTTGAAGTGCCGCTTTCTGGCGATATTAACCTAGATTGGAGCAAGGTCGCCGGTGGTATTCTTAAATTTGCTGAGCGTCGTGTAATTGTTAGCCATCTGCGCAAAGTCACTGTACCCATTAAGCATCAGGGGCAAATAGAATTGTTTGCCAAAGGTGACTCACTCTCTCGTAACCTAAATATAGTGAAGCTTGCCGTTAAGCCTGTTAATAGCGATATGCAGATTGATTTTTCAGCACAAGGAAATTTCTAAGAGTTTAGATAGTCAATCAAAGTTATTAGATTATCGCTGCTTTGATCAGTCTCTTGCTCTCTACTAGTGACCCAATTGCTTCGCCTAAGATTGGCATGCGCGGTGAGTCTTCGTGCTCTTTTACGGCCTCTGCGCTTTCGTATAATTCTGTCAACCAGATGCAGTCAGCGATGAGTGAGCCATCGCTATCAATTGCTTGAAGAACTTCAAAACGCAAGCAACCTTTTTCTTCTTTCAAGCTGCGCTCAGCATGGGCGCGAATTAGTTTTTCAAATTGAGCTTGCTTACCTGTCTTTAGCTGAAACTCTACAATAATGGCAATCTGCGACATTGCGACTCCTGAATAGAAAGTGACTGAATCGGTTATGTCGTCAAATTATAGTAGCAATGGCGCTGACCTAGTTGCCTTTCGCTTCTTTCCTGAAGCGCTTTAGAAAATTCCAGGCCTCTTCAGTGGCATTGATGGGTGAGTCTTCGGCACCTTTGCCGCCGAACCAGAGATGTTTCTGATTGTTTAAGAACAGTGTTTTGACTTCTGCTCCATTATTTGGATTTTTCCACACTATATCTTGTACTTCACTGCCATCTTTGCCCGCGTATTTAGTGATCGTCGGTTCGCCTGTTAATCCGTGCGCTTTTTTGTAAAAGTCTTGAGTGTAGGCTTCTGGCTTCATGGTTATGTTGTACCAAGGGCTTCCTTCTGCCCTAGCAACGCTATCGGTAAGTGATTGTATGGCCATGATCGGAAAAGGGCTCTTAGCTTGGGTTTCTTTTCCAGTCATCCAGCCGCCGTTTTCTACCACTGCTGCTACTCGATCAGAGAGCTGGTTTGCCACTTTGTGAGTGAAACTGCCGCCCTGTGAGTAGCCGATTATGTAGACGCGTTCTTGGTCAACATTCAAGTTCTTTCCAACTGTGTCCATCATGCCTTTAGTGAAGGCGGTATCGTCGCGTCCAGAGAAGAACCACTGACCATTGTTCCACGAGTACGAGCGGTTCGGGTTGCCGTCGGGATAGACAGCAATAAAACCTTCTTTGTCTGCTAATTTGCTTAATGCACTAACTTCTTCCATGCCTTCAGCACCTTTTTCTGTGTCTCCTTGACCCCGGCGGATGCCATAACCGTGAAACATAATGACCAGAGGTAGAGGCTTTTGGCCGTCATAGTCTTTGGGAACATGCAGACGATAGTCTGCGGTTTCACCGTTCGGGAGTGTAATTTTTTCTAGTGAAGTCTCGCCTGGTTTGACTGGGCCAATTTTGTTGTCGCCTGGCTCTTTAAGCTCTTTAGGCGATGATAATTCTCTGCGAATATCGGCCATAGGGTCTTCGCTGCCACTATCCCCTCTTTCTGCGCTGCGATCATAAGCCTGGACAAGCTCTGTGGTGTTCATATACGAGCCTTCTTTTGCGATTAAAAGTGGTAAGGGTGGTCTGCGGCAGAAAATATCTGTTAACTAATACTCTATGGCCCAATTGTGAAATTTTATGGGCCTAGGGAATACCGTTGATTTGATCATTTCAAGCCCGGCTTCGCTTACAGAGCTGCTCGGCGCGCTCAATCTCTTTCACCTGTGCCGCTAATTGCTCGTCAGCCTTGTGACATTCTTCGAGGCTTTGGCTTTCTTTGTTTAGTGCTCGCTCTGCTGCAGATTTAATGTCGGTTAGAGAAACCTCGACTTGAGCCTTGAATTTGACTAAAAACGCGAGAGTGGTTTTGGTAATCCGCTCTTGAAAGTCTGCTCTTAACCTTCCTGAATTTCGGCTAAGTTCTGCCCTGGCAGCCTTCAAGAAACGACTGTGAATTATAGGTTTGGCTAACAGTGAAGGTAGCAGCAAGGGCAGAGACTCAACGGCTAAGGTAAATGGGTCGTCTACGGCGTAGCGATGTCGGCTATCGCTGGTTAGGGCTTCTACTTCAAAATGTGATGCGGCGGCGATGCCGAGATGTTCTTTGCTGGCGATGCTAATCTGCTCGACAATGAAATTGGCTCGAGCGGCAAATCTGGAGGTGATTTTTTTGAAGTTTGCTTCTACTATCGCTTCTTCAACGGCTCTCCATTGGTCAAAAATGCTTTGCATTTGTGCCAAGAGATGATGATGCAGAGCCTGTATCAAAGCAGCTTTGTTGAGATTTTTGTTGACAAGATAAGCTCTTTCTATTTCGGCCACTAGCGCGTTTCTCTGTTCTTCGACAAATTTATTTAGATCAATTTCTATATCTCGTACTAAATTTGCCGTTTCTCCTTTAATGATATATTCAGCGTCAGATTGCTCTTGTTTGATTTTGTTAGAAGCTTGCTCAAAGTTTGCTATTGACTGTCTCAGCTGCTCAAGTGGTTGTTTTCTGCTGTGTTGTTCTAGTTGCAATAGTTGTCTTAGGTTAGCAATTTCTTGGCTGAGACGTTGGGCTGATGAGGCAATCAGAGTCTGAGCCTTGCCGGCAATGAGAAAATTGAGTATTTCTTGCTCAAGTAAATCAAAGCCATCATCATTTGTTTCTGCAATATTTTTCAAACGTCGATTTAGAGCTAGTTTGGCTGAGATTGGATAAATTACTAGCTCCTCTTTGTTTTGCTGCTCGGTAATGGTTTGTTTGAGAAAATTGAGAGACTGTGCCAGTTCTTCGGTGCTCAAATGATCAATCTTGTTCTGCACTAAAAATGTTTTCGGGGCAAATTGGTGAATATCTTTGAGGAAGGCCAATTCAAGATGGCTAGCTGGCTGATCAGCGCTAAATAAAAAGATTGCTGCGTCAATTTCTGGCAAATAGTCGTAAGTTGTTGCCGTGTTATGTTGAAAAGCTGAGCCAATTCCGGGCGTATCTATTAAACGCACACCGTCCTTGAGTATAGCTGCGGGGTGTGTTATTTCTACGGTTGAAACTAATTTGCTGTTGTTGGGGTTGCCACTTTCAGTGACATAGTTGACCAGCTCTTCTTTTGTGATTTCACTAGATTGGTTACTTTGGAATTTAACTTCAACTTTGATCTCACTGCCGTAGACGATGGTGGTAGTAATTGAAGTAAGGGGAATTACTGCCATGGGCAGTAGATTGTCACCCAGCAGCGCATTTACTAAAGTTGACTTGCCACGTTTAAATTCACCCACTACAGCAAGATTGAATGTTGAGCCTTCAACTTTCTGGCTAAATAAATTGATGCGCGTTGCTAACCCTTGATCCTTTCGCTCTTCTGCTAGTTTTCCTAAGATACCAGCAGCTTCTAATATCAAGCCTTTTGATGATTTGAACTTGTCTAGTGAATTGAGCATAAATAGCCTTGATACTAGACGTTGCTTAGAAGGGCAATGAGCTTTGCTACGGCTTCGCTCGCTGCTACCTCTTCAATTGTGCGCCCTTTGCGTGTTAGTAATTCGACTTTACCATTCACTATTTTTTTTCCCACTGTCAGTCTATAAGGAATGCCAATTAGTTCACTTTCGGCAAACTTGACGCCTGCTCTTTCGCTACGATCGTCAAGTAGTACGTCAATCTTGTGAGCTATAAGCTTGTTGTACACATTTTCAGCATATTCCATGATGGCACTGTCATTGGTATCAGTTGGTGTAACTACTATTTGAAAAGGCGCAATTGAGGGGGGCCAAATTATGCCTTTTTCGTCATGGCATGATTCAACACAGGCGGCCATGAGCCGCTCGACACCGATGCCGTAGCTGCCCATTACAAGAGGACGGCGCTCGCCATTGCTATCGAGTACATCTGCCCCCATACTTTGTGAGTATTTCAAGCCGAGTTTGAAAATATGGCCTATTTCTAGTCCTTTGCTGTATTTTAGGTGTCCCTCACAGTTGGGGCAGCCTTCTCCTTCTTTGACGACTCTGAGGTCGGCAAATTGATTGATTTGCATGTCTCGTGCAACTGAAACATTGCGGTAATGGAAGTCATCGGTGTTGGCACCGGTTACCATTGCACTGGCATCTTCTAATACTGAATCTGCTATTACTTCGCTGATCAAGGGTTGGTCGGTGCCATTGACTGCAACTGCTCCAAGCGAGCCTGGATGGGCGCCAAGGGCTTTGAAAATTTCTTCTTCGCTGGCCGGTTTGAGATCTGCTGTGTGGCAAACCTCGGCCAACTTGCTCATGTTAAGTTCGTGGTCGCCTCTCAGTAAGAGTAATTTGAGACTGCCGGCGGCGCTATATACTAGGGTTTTGATTTGCTTCTCGGCAGCAGCGCCGCCTTTGAACTGGGCTAGATCGTCGATGGTGCGAACGCCTGGAGTGGCAAACTTTTCTATGATTTTATTTTCGCTCGATTTCGGACATTTGATAAGCTTGGCTATTGCCTTTTCTAAATTGGCTGCGTAGTTACACTTTGAGCATGTAACCACTAAGTCTTCGCCACTTTCGGTCAGTAACATAAACTCTACCGATTGACTGCCACCCATTGCTCCGGAGCTGGCTTCTACCATGAGATAGGGCAGGCCAACAGCACTAAAGGTATTGCAATAGGCTTGTCTATGCGCTTCGAATGATTGGTCTAGGCCCTCAAAGTTTAAGTCGAAAGAGTAAGAATCTTTCATAGTAAATTCGCGCACTCTAAGCAAACCAGCCTTAGGTCTTAGTTCGTCACGATACTTGGTTTGAAATTGGTACCATATCTGGGGCAACTGCTTGTATGAGCTTAGTCCATCTCGAGCAACTGCGGTAAATATTTCTTCGTGTGTGGTGCCAAGTACTAAGGCTGCGCCCTTCCTATCTTTGAGCTTAAACATGATTTCGCCCATAGTCTCAAGACGTCCGGTTTCTTGCCAAACCTCTGCTGGATGCAGCGCTGGTAATAGAAATTCTTGAGCTGAAATGGCAGACATTTGCTGGCGAATTATATTGATTATTTTCAGTCTGACTCTATATGCCAGCGGAAGCAAGCTGTACATGCCTGATCCGAGAGCGCGAATAAAACCGCCTCTGAGCAATAGCCGATGGCTGGCGCTTTCGGCTGCCGCTGGATTTTCTTTGATAGTTGGAATGAATAGTTTAGACCAGCGCATGGGCGCTCCCTATTGGTAATGGTTCGTGATTAAGTAGTAACTAGTCTCGCTCTACGGCCTTAAGTCTGTCTGCTTTGGCCTTTTGTGGGTTGCCGAGTTTGTCAAACAGAGCCGCCCGTGATTCATAGTATTTAGAAGTTGGTTGCAGTTCGATCGCCTTATCCCAATCTTTTAGTGCATCTTTGAGTTTTCCTGCGCTGGTGAAAATGCCTGCCCGGTCAACATACAAAGTTTCGTCTTCGGGTTCTTTAGCAATCATGCGATTGAGTATGGCAATGCCTTCATTGGATTTGCCGGCTTTGACATAGTATTTAGCTCTTCTAACCGGAAGAGATGGGCGCTTATCATATTTTTCTAGTACTTCAAGAGTCTTGATGGCTTGTTCGTAGTGCCCGGCATTTTCTAGAAAAGTTGCATATTCATCCATCCCTCGGGGGCTGTTGGCTTGCAAGGGCATCTCTCTCTTGTAAAGTTCAAAGTCAGCTAGTGCTTCTTTGTCTAAATGTAAGTTGCTTTTGGCAATAGCTCGGCTCTTATATGATCGCAAGTCTGGGCTTTTACAGGCAAGGGCCTTGGTGCAAAATTTGATTGATTCTTGCCAGTTGCCGTCTATACCAGCGACTTCGCCAAGTTTTCGATAAGCCGCGCTGTAGTCTGGATCTATTGAGATTGTCTTGAGATAGCAGTCTTTCGCTAGTTTGTTGCCGCCATCCATAATAGACATGTCTTGATAGACATAGCCCATGAGATACCAGGCTTCTGCATTACGCGGCTCTTTTGCCAATATTTTGTCGAGTAGGCTTTTGGCTTGCTCAACTTTGCCGTGGGTTGCCAAATCTCTGGCCCGCTCAATTAAGGGGCGTTTCTTTGGGGGCTCGCTAGGCTTGGCTATCGCCGACGGTGTTGTCAACAGCAGCGAGCTTATGGCTGCTATTAAGCCAGTGCAAAAGAATTGAGGTTTTGTCATGGCTCTAATTTTAACACTGTCTCTTTTTCAGTCAGCATCAAAAGGGGCGAGGCGTCTCTTGAACTCTAAATTGATAGCGCTTTCTTTGCGGTCGTATATTTCTTTGAGTGCTTTTTTCTTTGCTTCGAATTCTTGCTTAATCTGTGCCACTGCATTTTCGCGCACCAGCCTATATTCTGTATTACGCCACTCGGCCTGGTTAGAGGGGGCAAGCTCGATTTGTTGTTCTTCTTCTATGGTGAGCTTGTCGGCTTGAATCTTAAAGTCTCTTTGATTGCGTGCTATGGCTTCACTTTGTGCCTTCAAGATATTCTGGCGTTCTTCCTCTTGTTTGGCTGCTAGCGGGGTTGCTAGCTTAGTGTTTGTTGTGAGAGGGAGCTTCTCTACACCGCTATTTTTATTGGCTTCTGCCATTTGGCTCAAGGCCATGGCCGCGTATTGGCCCGGTCTGGTATCGGCACCAGATTTGACGCAGGCTCGATAGACTTGTGCAGCTTCGTCTAGACGCTTTTGTAAAACATAGATATTGCCCAATAAATAGAGGCTAGCGCTGTGGTTGTGATTGGCTGCCAAAACCTCTTTAAGTAGCTTTTCTGCCGCACTATAATTTCTTTGAGAGTAGTAAGTCTCTGCTTGGCTGAAGCGTTCGTCAGCAGCCATAGCTTGTCTGCCGTTTGCTAGCAGCAAATTTAAGATAGAGAAGACTATACAAAACGCTGGATTTCTTCTTTTCACGAAGTAATTATAGCCGAACCTGGTTACACAGCTATTGGCTGTATTAGAGATTTTCATAGGTTCCCGAAGTGTAAGGAAAACTTACATAAATTCATTTAGCTTCGTCAAAACTGCAGCGCACCGTCAGTAGTGCGAGTCTCGGAATGTTGTCTGGGTGGGCTATAGCGCGATTGTGAATTTCGTGAAGAAAAATATCAGCAAATTTACCTGTGTAACAAATGCTTGTCATCATGGCGACCTGCGTCTAACCTGAGTTTCGGAGGGCCCGCCCCTCGCCCTGATCGCTTTGAGTTATTACTATTCTAGATACAACCAAGAATTGTTAGTGATGACTCGCTACAGCGGGAGACATCAAATTATGTACGAAACGAAACAGGCCACACTCAGTGGCAACAACAGATATAACTCGGTAAAAACAAAGCTTGTAATTACTGATGTAGACGGAACGTTGGCCTCATTTTGGGACTATTTCGTCCCGGCCATGAGAGATTTTTTGCGTGATCTTAGCAGTCGTTCTAAAAAGCCTGCTCATGAATTAGCGCAAGATATAGGGCATATTATTGAGCGCCGGGGTAGTCACGAATACCCTTGGTTGTTGGAAGAGACAAGCTTCGCTTGGTCATACTTTGCAAAGGATCCAGAGACTTTTACTGAAGAGTACGTCAAACCATTTTGGCAGGCTTTAGACCATAATCGCTCTAAGTATTTGCACGCTTATCCACGAGTGCTCGATACTCTATCTGAGCTAAAGAGTCGCGGTGTCAAGATTGTCGCTCTCAGTGACGCTCCAGAATATATGGCGCGAGTGCGCAATCAGCAAGTTTTTGATGGTCTACTTGATGCTGTCTATTCACTTGAAACCGTTGAGCCGGACAAAGACGATGTTTTCCATCCTATTTCGCTAGCCCATGGCCGCGAGCGTGTGCAGCAATTGAGAGAGTCTACGGCCAATTTGAAGACGGCTCTGCACATTTTGCCGCAGTCATACGAAAAACCGTGTGCTCACGGCCTAGATAAAATTCTGGAAGATTTTGAAGTCTTCCCTCAAGAGTGTCTCTTTGTCGGCGATAGTCTGGCAAAAGATGGCATGGTTGCTGCTTCGCGCGGTATTCAGTTTATCTGGGCGCATTATGGTACTAGTTTGCCAGCCGAGTACGAAGAAATGGTCAATCGTTCTCTCAAGCCACCTATTCAAGATAAGTTCCACCGCACTTTGCCCCAAGAGTTAATCACAGCGGTGGCTGCGCGCTACGATGAAATTTTGAATTTCGTGGTCTAACCTATAGATTAGATAGCCTTTTCGGCTTTCTCTATTATCTTGTTCAAATCGTATTGCAGCTCAGGCTTAGCGGCACTTTCTTCTTTGAGGATTTGCAAAACTAGCTTGTGCTGCTGTGCATTTGATGTTAGCGACCAAACTGCGGCGGCCCCGATAGCAATCTTGTTGATGCTGCCAGTGAGCTTTTTAGACCAAGGAACAGTAGAAATGATCTTGCTTACATAGCGTCTGTCTCCAGTGGCTAAGAAACAGCCCCAAAGCATGTCTAGATCACTAGCTGAGGAAATGTAGAAAGTGTCTAGTTTGTCAGGCGAAAGGTCTAAGTGAGTAATTACGCGCTCGGCGCTTGGGATAGTTTTTTCAATTGATTCGGCTTCGGCTATAGCCGCTGGCAAACGGGTCAGTCTTAGAATTAGCGGGAGCGCTTCTTTTTTATGCTCTTCTGTAATTTGAGCCTGACTTACCCACTGTTGAATTTTCTCAGGGTTTTGCAAAAATACCCGGCTAAGAAAAGAAGAAATGGGCGGCAGGGCGTTTTCTTTGTCGAAGGCATCTTCTTCTTCGAGCAAATGCATTGCCGCCGGGGTGAGATCTGGTGCCGGGGAAAGATAGTAGTAGGTCATCCATTGCCAAAGATCTTTCGAGCTGCGCAGGGCTTTTGGTGCCTCTTTCGGTTCGCGCATAGAGGTGCCATTGCTATCAGATCCGTAGTGGCTCTCTGCCTCGGCCCTCTTCTCTAATTTGCTCTTTGCTAAGGCTTTTTCGTTAGTAGCATCTTCAAGATCTTCTTCGCTTTGGTCTGCGTCCTTAGGTTCAGGCGCTTTTAAGTTTGGTAGCTTCACTGCTCCTTTTTCGCTAGCGACTTTTGCATCGTCGTAGTTGATTTCGGAAAACGAAATATTGTCAGGCTGTTTAAATTTGTTCGGGTCAAATGGCAGCGTTTTGTACGATGAATAAACTAGGGTGCGTTTGCCTTGTGGAGTTGATATTGTCAGTGTGAGGGGCTCAGATTCTTTGTTGATAAGCAGCTCTGCATCAATCGATGATTCACTATACTTGTAAGCTTTAGTTTTAGCTCCAGCGATTGTGGGGCCGTCTGTGGCGCTAATATTTTTGTCGGTAAAGAACTGCAGCTCTTTGCCAAACTCTAAATCGGTGAAAGCTTTTTGACCTGAAGCTAGTATTGGCATACGAGCTTTAATTGGGGATGCTTTATGGACAATGTGTTTGCCGCTTGAATCAAGTAAATTGATCATCCAAACGTCGGGAGCAGCAATAATGATTAGACCATGTAGGCCCAGTGGCCTGTCTGGCGCTTCTTCAACTCGGCCGTAAGAGTCACCAGCACGGTAGCAAGTGCGTGGTTGCGCGCCGAACGAAGATGGCTCTATATCATCAGCAACGTAGCGCACTTCGAATTTTTTCATAGTGCTTGGTGTTGCTGCTTCTGCATTTCCTAGCAAGGCGCTAAGAGTGAGCAGTGTCAAAATCGTTATGAGCTTAGTCTCGACTGTCCTTGGCAACACGTATCCTTTAACTCGTTCCCTGATGACTACCTAGGTGACTGTGCCAACGGCTGTTTTGCAAATATCAGATGATACACTGGCCAACGATACTTTTGTATGCACGCTTTTTAGGGCACCGCCTTCTGCTCCATATTTTAGATGAATGATGCAGCCAGAGAGATTGTCTTCTTCAATAAATACAATGTACTTGGTATTTATTAAATGCTTTCCGCCGGTCACCGGCATAACTTCTATAAAGGCCATTTCGCTTCCCCTTTGCTACTGCAGTTTTTTAGATGAGTAGTCTATATGTCTCTTTTGGCTAAAATAAGTTCCCGCCTCTACAATAGAAAAACCTTCTGGAGGAGTAAAACTTGTGAAATTGCCATCTGCTATAAAAGACAAATTGAGTGCAGCTTTAGGCTTAAGTCTGGTTTGTGGTCTGGCTTTGCCTCTTGCCCCGGTTCAGGCCCATAGCAAGAAGGTCAAGCCAGCCCAAGCCAAGTCGTCCGCCAAGAATGGCAAAGACAAGTCGGTTGGCAGTGACGTCGAGCCTTCTACTAAACCAAACCAATCAGTTGACCCGACCTTAGAGGCCAAACAAACGCCCAAGAAAGCTCAAGACCAATGTCCTGCTTGCGGACGGGGATAGAACTTTTACAGCAAGTGCCTATCGTCGTTCCAGAGTTTGATCACCGGTTCAGTTAAATTATGGTCGAAGCCTAGAATACTGATTGAGGCTGTCGCAAGATTAAAAATTCTGGCATCAGAGCTGGGCAGATTTAAGAAACGCGCGGCGACAAAGCGCAGCATATGCCCGTGGGAAAAAATCAAAATATTAGTCATGGCAGAGCCAGTCTCAGCTTTAAGGCGCTGCACTACTAGATCAGCTCTGGCTCCTATTTCTTCGACGGCCTCACCTTGAGGGAAGCCGTCGCGGAAAGGTACAAAATCTGGACGAGTCTTCAATATTTCGTTTGTCGTCAAGCCTTCGTATGCGCCATAGTGCCATTCACTAAGATTGTCGAGAACTTCAATCTCGGCGCCAAAACCAGCTAGTTCTCCTGTGCGTCTAGCTCTTTGAAGAGGGCTGCAAAAAACGTTGGCGAATTTGAGACCCTTCAATCGGGTGCCTAATTTAATTGCTTGCTGTTCGCCATTTTCTGTCAGTGCGATGTCTGTCAAGCCGGTATGCTGGCCCGTCAGAGACCATGCTGTTTCGCCGTGACGGGCCAGATAGATTAGGGGCAGCATTTTTCGCCCGCCAAAGTGGCGCTGACAATTTCTTGCGCTTCTTTGATGATGGTGTCGAGGTGGTTTGCGTCTTTCAAGCTCTCGGCATAGATCTTGTAGATGTTCTCTGTGCCTGATGGCCGAGCGGCAAACCAGCCGTTGGCGGTAACTACTTTTAAGCCACCAATGGCGGCATCATTACCGGGAGCTTTGGTTAGCTTCGCTTCGATTTTCTCTCCTGCTAGCTCTGTAGCGTGGACGGCATCAGGCGAGAGTTTTAACAGTACCGCTTTTTCTTCCATGCTGGAAGGAGCATCGACACGCTTGTAATAGGAGGTGCCGAATTTTGCTGTTAACTCTTGATAGTGAAGGCCTGGATCTTTGCCTGTGATTGCCAGCATTTCGGCTGCTAAAAGAGCCATGGCTGGGCCGTCCTTGTCGGTAGTCCACGGTGCTCCATCTTTTTGCAAGAAAGTTGCTCCGGCACTTTCTTCACCACCAAAGCAGAATGTGCTGGCGAAAAGTCCTGCAGAGAACCATTTGAATCCTACGGGCACTTCGCACAATACCCGCTGCAAATCTTTCACTACTCGGTCAATCATCGAACTGCTCACGAGTGTTTTACCCACAGCCGCATTAATGGGCCAATCTGGTCTATGAGTAAGTAAGTAGTTTATGGCCACGGCGAGATAGTGGTTGGGGTCCATTAGGCCTGCCGATGGTGTGACAATCCCGTGTCTATCAGCGTCGGGGTCATTGCCGAAAGCTACTTGAAACTGATCTTTCAATTTGACCAGATTGGCCATGGCAAATTTGCTGGAGCAATCCATGCGAATTTTGCCATCATGGTCAAGTGGCATAAAGGCAAACTGAGGGTCAATTTTTTTGTTGACGATTTCTATGTCAATGTTGTACATGGCATTGATAGGCTCCCACAGTACGACTGACGCTCCGCCCAAGGGGTCAACTCCGAGTTTGAGCTTGGCAGTGGCAATCGCTTGCATATCTATCACTTGGGCTAGATCGCGTACATATGGAGTGATGAAATCAGTAGTGTGAGTGGTTTTGGCCTTGATAGCAGTTTCGTAGGGTATTCGTTTGACTTCGTTGTTTCCATTTTTAAGGAGTTCATTGGCCCGATTTTGAATCCAGGTCGTAACGTCAGTATCAGCTGGGCCACCGTTTGGTGGGTTGTACTTGAAACCGCCATCGGCAGGTGGATTGTGAGAAGGGGTAGAAATGAGGGCATCTGCTAAGTGTTCTTTGCGACCGCGGTTGTAGTTGAGCACAGCCCTTGAGATTACTGGAACCGCTGTGATTCCGTCATTTGCTGCAATCAGTACTTCCATATCGTTGGCAGCTAAGACTTCCAAGGCCGTTGCTTGCACTAAACCTGAGAGAGCATGGGTATCTTTGCCGAACAACACCGGCCCATCGGTTCCTTGGGTCTTGCGATAGTCGCAGACTGCTTGCGTGATGGCGAGAATATGAGCTTCAGTGAAAGTGCCATTTGTCGAAGTGCCTCGGTGGCCACTGGTGCCGAATATTACCCTTTGAGCTGGTTCCGCAAAATCTGGCTTATTTTCGAAATAGGCTTTTTCCAATTTTTTGACGTCAATTAGAACGTCGGCTGGAGCTGGTTTTCCGGCTAATGGATGGGTACTCATTTTCTTTTTGCCTTTTCGATGGTTTCAAGGGTTGCCAGTGGAGATATTGAACAAAAGGTCTACAGCGCTAGTCTGTGCACTCTAATAAAAGACTAGGCAGAAATGATAACAGCGTCAGGGCCAAAATATCAAAACAAGAGCTCTTGATTTGTCTCTCCCTCTTCTTCTGGGCGCTTGGGCCTGTTCTATCTTTGGCTTGAGGCTGTCAAAACCGGTTAAATTCTAATATCATTGAGGAATATAGCTGTACCATGGCTAGGTATCCTTAGAGCTACAAATTTCTCTCGTGAAACGGGATGCTTAATGTGCAGTAAGGAATTTACTAACGAATTGCATCTGCCCGATTTTGCGCTCAATGCTTTCATTGATTTTAGCGAACCAACCTTGCTGTGCCAGGGTAATCGTTATGCAGTTTATCGCGTCTATTCCAGCAAGAATGCTGCCTTTGTCACCCTCAAGCTACCACTGACCGGAAAACCTCGAGACAGCGATATTGAGCGATTGCGTCAGGTGCACAAGTTGCTTTTTGGACGCAAGCTTGACGGAGTCATGAATGTTCTAGATCTTCAAAGTGCAGGAGGATTTACGGCTCTAGTAATGGAGGATGCTGGTTCTCAGACTTTGTCCGAGATTCTTGCTGAAGCTGCAGGACCAATTGCCCTCAAGTCTTTTGTGATTGCCGCGGTGAGGCTAGTGCGGGCGGTGCAGCTAATTCACGAACAGGGCATCGTGCATTGTGAGCTTTGTCCTGCCAATATCGTTACTAACGCTGGCTTTGCCGGCTTGACACTTGTTGATTTCGGCAAGGCCAGTGAGCTCAATTTGATAGAACAGTCGAAGGTTGAGTTGATTCGACCGGCTCGTTTGCGCGGTGCACTGCGCTATATGTCACCAGAGCAGACTGGCCGGATGAATTGTGCTGTTGATTCTAGAAGTGACCTTTATTCACTCGGTGTGATTTTTTATGAGATGTTGACTGGTAGTCCACCATTTCAATCTGATGATGCTCTCGAATTAGTTCATGCGCAACTTTCACAGTTACCAGAATCTCCTCACTCACTCAATTTGAATGTACCTTTGATTCTTTCTGATTTAGTGATGAAGCTGTTAGCCAAGGGTCCTGATGAACGCTACCAGACTGCCGCTGGTTTGTTTTACGATTTGGCCTATATCGAGAAATTATTGGATAGTAGTCAGGGTAGCGTTTTAAGTGGCTTTGTTTTAGGTTCTATGGATAGGCCGAAAACTTTGTCTATGCCTGAAAAACTTTATGGTCGCGAGAATGAATTGCTTGTTTTGAAACAGGCATTCGAGCATATGCTCCGGTCAAATCGTACTGAATTACTTCTTGTCAGTGGCTATTCAGGTGTCGGGAAGACAGCGTTAGTGCGTAGTTTGTATGAGCCACTTGCTCGCCAATGGGGGTTTGCTCTCTGCGGTAAATCTGATCAGCTCAAGCGTGATATTCCGTTTGCTACCATTACCCTGGCCTTTCAAGAATTGGTGCAATACATTCTCACTGAGAGTGAAGAGCAGATTGCTTATTGGACACAAAAATTGCAGGAAGAGCTTGGCTCTGGTCTTGGTTTAATTGTTCGTTTAATACCCCAATTAGAACTTCTAATGGGGAAACAGCATTCTGTTATTGAGCTAGGTAGTGATGAATCCAAAAGATTCAAAGCTATTTTTAGGCAGTTTATAAAAGTCTTTGCCAGACCTGAACATCCACTTGTGCTTTTTCTTGACGATTTGCAGTGGGCTGATGCTGATACATTGCAGCTGATCAAGAGCTTGGTGCTCGATGGAGAAGATCTTAGCTTGCTTTTGATTGGCTCATATCGTGACAATGAGGTGGGCGTTGACCACCCACTCACTCATATGTTTGCCGATGTGTTCACTAGTAATGAAGAAATTAAGCTCAACAGTATTGCTTTAGAGCCCCTTTCTCTTGACTCGCTCAATCAGTTAGTGTCAGACACTCTGCGCGTTAGTGGTGAAAGTGCCAGAGAGTTGACTAGCTTGATTTATAGAAAAACAGAAGGCAATCCTTTCTTTGCCATTCAGTTTTTACAGATACTTCATCAAGAAAATCTCATTCGATTTAGCTCTGTTACAGGAGCCTGGACGTGGGATCTGAACGCCCTAGAAGCCTTACAGTATGCCGACAATGTTGTTGATCTGCTTATTAGTCGATTACGCAAACTGCCATCTCTGGCGTCTGAGCTTATGAAGGTAGCTTCTTGTCTCGGGAATCACGGAGATTTAGAGACTCTGTCTAGTGTTCTTGGTATGAAGCCAGTCGAGATGGAAAGTGCTTTGCTCGAAGTGACAAAGGCTGGTCTTTTGCTCTTGCAGAAAGACTCTTACCGGTTCTTGCACGATCGAGTGCAGCAAGCTTCTTATGCTTTGATCAACGAAGAGCAAAAAGCACTAGAACATCTACGTATTGCTCGTCTGATTTTTTCAAAACTTTCCCATGAAGAGCTTGAACAGTCTATCTTTGAGCTGGTAAATCAATACAATCTTGCTACCCATTTAGTCGCTGCACCCGCTGAGAGGCTACGCTTGGCGCAGTTGAATCTTATGGCCGGGAGGAAAGCCCAGAAGAATACGGCTTATTCTTCGGCCTTGCAGTATTTTGAATCTGGCTTAGCCTGTCTTACTGCATTAGAGCAATCAACTAGAACAGATGAGCTATATAGCAATGAAAATCATTTATTGTTATATAGCTTACGCTTTGCCCAAGCTCAATGCTATTGGTTAATGGCAGAGTTCGCTCTGGCTCAAGAGAAATTTGTCCAGCTCCTGCCCGGTGCCGAAGGTGCTATTGAGAAAGCAAACGTTTATCGAATGTTAGCTGAAATTTGCATTTGTAGATCAGCCTACAATCAGGCTGTGGACCATTGTTTGCAGGGTTTGAGTTTGTTGGGGGTTGAGGTTTCACCTAGTCCGGATCGGGGTCAAGTCGACGAAGAATATCAAGCTGTTTGGCATGCCATTGGTGCAAGGTCAATCGAAGAATTAATTGACTTGCCTTTGATGAGCGATCCTATTGGTTTAACAACGGTAGATCTCTTTCAGACCCTCAACAGCGCCACTATGATTGTTGATCGCAATTTATTCTTTCTTGGCGGCTGTCGTATAGTGGCTAGCAGTCTAAAGTTTGGTAATTGCGACAGCTCATGCTTAGGTTATGCACAGTTTGGCTCTACTTTACCTCGTCTCTTTGGTCAATATAGTGAAGCCCGCGCCTTTGCCGCTCTCAGTTGTGATTTGGCTGAGAAGTGTGGTCTTGATGGTTACCTGGCGCGGTTACAGTTTCTCACTGCAATGACTTCGTTCTGGACTGATGGCTTAGTTCCAGCTCGGCAGTGTTTAGAGGTTGCCGCCGAGACCGCCGTTCGTTCTGCCGATATGGCTTTTGCTGGCTTCTGTTACGGTCATATCGTTGTAGATTCGTTCATACTCGGTACTCCTTTGCTTCAGCTGTTAGAGAAGGTCCGCGAGATAAATTGGCTAAATAAGGCGAATAGTGTACTTTGCCATACTGCCGGTATTTTCAGCAGGATTGCTTACCGGCTTTCTGAGGAGCCTTTACCTAGCGGTTTTGAATTGCTTTCTGACGATCAGTATGAGGCGGGTATTTTTCAGGACAATATTTTGTTGGCGGCACTCTACCAGGTGCTGATGATTCAGATTTATTACCTAGAAGGCGACTTTAGCCGTTCTTTAGCGATGGCCAAGAAAGCAGAGCCGCTTCTTTGGGCCCACATCACTTTTGCTGGGGAGTGTGAGTATTGGTTCTATATGGCACTAGCTATGGCGGCCAATTACGATCATGTGGACGTTGCTGAGCAGGCTGATTATTTGGCTAAGATTGATCAGCATCTGTTGCAACTTAGACAATGGGCGACAGACGGTGCAATCAATTTTTCTGGTAAGTATTATTTGGTAGCTGCCGAATCTGCTCGTATTAGGGGTTTAGACGCTCAGGCATTGCTACTCTACGAGCAAGCTATAGGTGCTGCTCAATCTAGTGGCTTTATTCAGATTGAGGCATTGGCTTTTGAATTGGCTGGCAAATACTGTTTGGCTAGGCAATTGATGAAAGCTGGTTTTGCCTACTTAAGAGAGGCTCGGGGTGCCTATTCTCGCTGGAATGCCAATGCCAAGATAAGACAGCTCGATGATACTTATCCAGAACTTAGGCCGGCGTTGACTCCGATTTGGTCTCTGGATTTGATGACTGTTTTTAAGGCTGCTCAAGCAATATCAAAAGAAGTCGAGCTTGATAAGCTTCTTGATACTCTGCTTCGGGTCATGGTCGAGTCGGCGGCCGCACAGCATGCCATTCTAGTGTTGCATAGAGATGATAAACTTGTGGTGCACTCAAGGGCAAGCAGCAGTAGTAGAGTCGAAGGCTTGCCGTTGCAAGGCTATAAGATGCTTCCTCATTCACTAATAAATTATGTTCGTCATACCTTAGAAACCGTGGCTGTGACTGATGCTACCAGTGATACCCTTTTTGGTCGAGATCCTTATTTTAAATTGGTTAAGACTCGCTCTGCTTTGTGTATTCCTATCGCTAAGCAATCAAAGTTGCTTGGGCTTATGTATATGGAGAACAACCTCGCTCCGGGCCTGTTTACGGCAGATCGTATTGAGCTTTTGCAAATGCTTTGTGCTCAAATTGTCACAGCCCTCGAGAATGTTCTACTGTTTGAGACCCTGCGCGCCCTCAATCTTGAGCTTGAAGATCGGGTTTTGCAGCGCACGGCAGAATTGGGCCTAGCCAAAGAAGCAGCAGAAGGAGCCAATCAGGCTAAGAGCGAGTTTTTGGCTAATATGAGTCATGAGATACGAACGCCAATGAATGCTGTGATTGGTATGAGTGATTTGCTCAGGCGCACCAATCTTGAGCCTCTACAGCAGGATATGGTCAATACTATTAATACTTCTGCCGAAAGCTTGTTGGTTTTGATCAACGATATTCTTGATTTGTCTAAGGTTGAGGCTGGCAAATTAGAACTAGTCAGTGCCCCTTTCAATCTGCTGGAATTGGTGGAAGAGAGCACTGAATTGTTTGCTGAGGCAGCTGCTGAGAAACGAGTTTCGCTGTTCTCATATGTAGTAGCTGATGCTCCGCTTCTTCTATGTGGAGATGCCATTAGATTGCGTCAGGTACTGGTTAATTTATTGAGCAACGCCATCAAATTCACAAGTGATGGCGAGGTATTGATTGAGGTTACTGTCGATCCTGCTCATGAATTGCCAGATGGCGTAGGCTCTACTCGCCTAGTTCATTTTGTAGTTAGGGATACTGGTATCGGCATGAGTCACGACTCTATTGAGAGTCTTTTTATGCCGTTTTCTCAGGGTGATGGATCAATTACACGCAAGTATGGTGGCACTGGTCTAGGTCTTTCAATCTCAAAGAGATTGGTAAAAATGATGGGTGGCAATATTGATGTAGAGAGCGAGTTAGGCAAGGGCAGTTGCTTCTCGGTGCATATACCAATGTCAGTAATTGCGGAAAGAGATCGCTCGGCGGAAAGTGCCAGACTTGGCCTACTCAATGGGCTGCGTTTGCTCTTGGTCAATTCATCTGTCAGATTCAACCGGGTGCTCGCGGCATACTGTCAGGACTGGGGTCTTACTTTTAGTTCTGCGTCAAGCTATATTCAGGCCGCAGAACTGCTTGAGCAGAACAAAGACAATTATGATCTTGTTCTAGTTGATGGTAATGCCCTGGCTGACGCCGTAGCCTTTGCTGATTCGCTTGATAAGCATAGGCTGCCTCTTGTGTGGATTGGGCGGGGCTATTCAGAGCGGTTTGTTGCCTGTATGAGAAAACCAATAAAAGAAAATCGATTATTTTCTTGTTTGGCCGCTATTCGTTCTGGAAGTGGACTTGAGCTTGTTCCACCCTCTCAAACTCTTGGCCCCGTGCCAGTTAGGTTCAATAGTCGACAAATATTGGTAGTAGAAGATCACCCTGTCAATCAAAAATTGGCTCTTCTCCAGCTGCAAGAGCTAGGTTGTTCTGTGACTGTTGTCTCCAATGGCATAGAGGCAATTAAGGCTGTTTGTAGTTCGAGCTACTCTCTAATATTTATGGATTGTCAGATGCCTGAAATGGATGGTTTTCAGGCTACGAGGGCCATTCGAAAGCTGGAAGAAGTTAGTGGTGAGCGCTCAGTCATTGTGGCCATGACAGCTCAGGCTATGAGTGGTGACCGAGACCAATGTTTAGCTGCGGGAATGGATGACTACTTAACCAAGCCTGTAAATATGAAAAAGTTAGAGACTATATTGCGCCGCTGGCTCAGTTCTGCTGTTTCTGGTGCTGTTCAAGATGCCAATAGTACTGAATCGATCATGAAAAAGTATCGTCAGACATTTGCTGAATGGGAAAGTTCGATGGATAGAGATACAGCTGAGGAGTTGATGAATGAATTCGTGCAAGGGGTGGCGCAGACCTCAATAGAGCTAGGCAGAGCCATAGCTTCTCGCAGCTTAGCTGACGTCAAGGCGATTGCCCATCGCCTCAAGGGGTTGTGCCTACCCTTTTATATTACGGAGGAGCAAAATGCTTGTGTGGAGCTAGAGAAGGCTATTGCTGAGGCTGATTGGGCAAAGATCGACAGTCAATTTGCTCTTATAGAAAAAAGTTTCGCTTTTTTGTCTAGCTGTTGACAATGTGCGGCTGGGAACTTTCTAGAAGGTCTCTAGTCACTGATGGCAACGCAAACAACTATTGGAGAAACCATGAAACAAGCAGTAATTTGTATTGTACCCACAGAGGTACAAGCAGAAGGTATCGTTGATATGCTGAAATCAGCTGGATTTCTCAATACTGATATTTCAGTATTGATGCCAGACAGAAGCGGCGTACGCGATCTCGGTACAGAGAAGCATAGCAAAGCTCCGGAAGGCACATCTACTGGTGCCGCATCAGGAGCTGTTCTAGGTGGCGCTTTGGGTTGGCTGGCTGGAATCGGCGCTTTGGCTATTCCTGGTGTTGGCCCATTTGTAGCAGCTGGACCGATTATGGCTGCTCTTAGTGGAGCTGCTATTGGAGCTGCTAGTGGCGGAGTAGCTGGTGGCTTAATTGGTTTAGGCATGCCAGAGTATGAAGCCAAGCAGTATGAAGGTAAGTTGCGCGATGGCAACATTCTTCTATCAGTGCACACTGAAAATGGGGATCAAGCCAAGCAAGCTGAGGAAATTTTCAAGAACGGCGGCGCTAAAGATATTACGCGCTCCGGTGAAGAAGCTGTGCGCAAGTAAGCTGAATTCCTGAGAATAATAGAGAAGGCGGCCCTTATGAGCCGCCTTCTCAGTTGTTTTAATAGCGATAAGTCTTGCTGCTAGAATATTGCATTAGTAAATACTTCGTTTTTGCCTGGAAAAATGAACAAAAGTTTTTTCGCTTCTTGTCTAGTCAGCATTTCGATACTATTAATGGTGCCAAATTCAGTTTTGGCCTGGGATGATTTTGGCCATATGGCCGTGGCAGGTATTGCATACAGGCAGCTGAAACCTGCTGTGCGCAAGCGGGCCGATCAACTTGTGAGGCTTAATCCGAGCTGTTCAGCTTGGCTTTCAACATTTCGTTCTGATTTGACAGAGAACGAGAAAAATATGATGTTATTTATGCTTGCTGCCACTTGGCCTGACGCCATTAAAGGTGATACCAGCTATAAACCTGACGGATTAGACAAAGGCTATCGTCCAGACGGTATTACGTCAAGCTTGAACATAGGCTATAGCGACAAATTTTTGCATAAGTATTGGCACTTTGTTGATTTGCCATTTAGTCCTGACCAGACAAAGCTATTGCCTGTGCCTACCCCAAATGGTGAAACACAGATTGCTGTCTGTCGCGCTACGTTAGCCTCTGATAGCGCTGATCAGCTTAAGTCGTATGATCTCAATTGGTTGTTGCATCTTGTTGGTGATTTGCATCAGCCACTGCACTGCATTAATCGTATTACCAAGGGGTTGCCTGCTGGTGATAGTGGTGGCAATGCAGTAAAAATTTATGATACTGATCCACCGACACTATTGCATAGCTTTTGGGACGAAGTGCTTGGCACTGAGCGTAACCCAGCTCAGGTCGTGTCGTTCATCTCCACTCTGCCCGTAAGTTCTTCTAAACAAGCTAAGGACTTACAAGTAAGTAAATGGGTGAAAGAAAGTTTTGCCTTGTGCAAGAGCAAAGTATACGTTGCCCCAGTTGGTGTTACCGATAGAGTTGAGAAGTTGACACCGGCGTATAAGAAATCAGCAGTGAAGGTGGCCAAGCGAAGAGTGGCTCTAGCTGGTGCCCGTCTTGCTAACATACTTAACTCTGAGTTGAAGTGATATCTATAAATTTGTCATTCGGCTAAGATCAATTTAGGTTGAGTTTGTTATTCTTGTAATTGAGTGGTTCTTGATCTAGTAGATCTCTGCAAGATTATTGGAGGCAAGCATTAGATCCGGAAAGACAATTCTTGTAATTGGAATCTTACTGTTGCTGGGAATTGCCATGGCTAGTAGTCCTAGCCATGTGACGGGAACATACAAGCTGTTTGCGTCTGGAAAGTATGCCCTTGATTTGAAACATGGTGCGTACTGGATATGGGTATTTCCCAAATGGAATTCGTTAGGTTTGTTGAACGAAGAATCAAATCCGGCTGTAAATGTGACTGTCAGAGATAAGAATGGTGTGGAGCAAGGCCTTAGTTTTATTGGAGAACCCAGTAAGTACAAGGAGCACTATTCTGCTGGGTCTACGTTTGGCTACCAAGATAGTAAACGCTATGGATATACTCTGGCTTGGCTTTTTTTAAAAGCTGACGGAAACTATATTGTCGAATATAAAACCGATTATCCGTGTCTATTGATGTTCGCACCAGCTAATGCAGTTCATCGAAACTTGGATGCCTACAATGTGATAGACGGTATAGATGATGACCATTTAGAGACTCCTGTTGAAAGATAGTTATTTTGGCAGCTAAAGCATTGGGTTGCGAGGTTAAGAAACTGTTCGAACTTCAGCTATCGCATCAAGCTCTCAGTGTCTGGTAATTACTTTAGATCTGGCAATTGTCTGAAAGTCAGTTGTAATCACATGTTATGCGGGCATAATGACTTTGGTGCGGGTGATATTTAAGGGAACAGTCAATTGCTTTCGACTTCGACTAGCTCTAGATCTAAGCAAAGGCTTAATACTTCTGAAGAAGTAGAACAGTATAACTTGCAGATACAAGAGTCTATTGAATCTCTTTGCAACCTACATGCGCAGTCGGCTTCGCGTAGTAGTTCTAGATTCTCTGGTATTAATGCTGGTATTAACAGCGATATTAGCAGCGACATAATTACATGCTTCAATTGGCCTACCGCCTTTGTCGCTTCTGTTGTCTTGCTGCCAGCCTTCTTTACTTTGACTTTTGGTGCTTTTGAGTTATATGGTGCCAAACATATTGAGATTGCTGCTGCCTTTGCCGCAGTAGTCTGTGCAGCGCTTATAACTTATGTTGCTCGGGGACCAAGCCTAACTCAGAGTTTCCCTCATAATTTTCGTGCTCTTTTGCCAAGGCTGAATCATGAAATTACCAGCTATTTTATTGCCACTCTAGTCTGTGTACCGCTTTGGGTGATTTTGTATTTGCTGGCTGCAGCTTTTGTTCCAGTGCATACATCTATGGCGATTGCCTCCTTTCTTGCTACGGCGGCTAACTTATATCTAGGGGGCCCATTCGGCGAAAAGAAGCGCCGTGTGACCTCTAATATTGCCAGTTCTAGGCGACAAAGCAAGGCTCGCAGTGCCCTGGCTCAAGCCGAGGCTCGTCGCAAATTTAAAGAAAGCAATGGTGCTAAGTTCAAGGCCAGTTATTTGGCAATGAAACCTGAAGCCGTTTGCAAATATTATCAGCTCTTCTTTACTAAGTCAGCCATCGCTCAGCTTTTTGAACATAGTCTGTCTTTTGCCTATGCTGCTCATGAACGAGAGTTGGTGATTGATGCCGAGGCACCAGGCTTTGACATAATCCCTAAGCATAAAGGGGCAAAGTTCACTAAGTCTTCTATGAGTGTGCGTTATCTTGAGGCTAGCAAGCAAGACCGCAGTGGTCAGTATCGTCAGTTTCTTGCCTCATGGGCCTTGCGCATGGCTGCTGATGCTCTTTTGAACGATCGGGCCGGTGCTCTCGATAGTGTGATTTTCAATGCCTTTGCTCAGATTCTAGTTCCGGAGACTGGAAAAGACCAGCGCGGCTGCTTGCTCTCTGTTAGAGTCACTCGCGAAGATTTGGCCATGCTTGATATTTCTCGGGTTGATAAAATGGCTTGTTTGCGTAAGCTGGGGGCGCGTTTGGGCACCGACTCAGCTGCTGTTTCTATTTATTCAAGCACTCCGATTAGTGCAATACAACCTTTGCGCACTACTGCAAGTACCAAAGAAAATTCCAAAAAGAATATTACTGCGGCCGATAGCTCGCTTGATTTATTGTCTATTGATCCTGTTGAATTCGAGCATCTCATTGCTAACCTGCTTGCACGGATGGGTCTTGAAACTCAGCTGACCAAGGCCTCTCATGATGGTGGCATTGATATTGTCGCCTTAGATAAGCGACCAATTCTTGGTGGCAAAATTGTCATTCAGGCCAAACGGTATAAGCGCACTGTGCCTGTCTCTTGCGTGCGTGATCTCTATGGTGCCATGCAACACGAGGGAGCTAGCAAAGCGATTCTTGTTACAACCAGCAAGCTTGGTGCCGATGCCTGGCAGTTTGCCGATGGTAAGCCGTTGCAGTTAGTTGAAGGGTCGCAGCTTGTTGACCTCCTGCGCTTACAAGGTATTCCCGCCCACCTATAGGGCCTTATTTTAGAATTTGTAAAGGTCTTTTAGGGCTTGTCGCAGTTGGCTGACTGAGAGCCATCGAGCTTCTCTTTCTTTTTCAAGGCATTTCATAATGATGTCGTTCAATTCTTGCGACACCAAGCCATCGCCTTTGCCTATAGGCAGAGTGACTGGCTTTTCGTAAAGGTGCATGGCAAAAGTATGGACAGCACTTTCACCTTTAAATGGTGGCTCCCCCTTGAGCATTTCGTAGTACATGCAACCGAGTGAGTAGATGTCTGAGCGCTGATCTACTTCTTGGCCTTTGCATTGTTCGGGGCTCATATATAGGGGGCTGCCAAAGACAAACCCTGGCTGTGTTAGGTCAGCTGGTTTCTTGTCGTGATGGGCGTTGCATTTAGCTATGCCAAAATCAAGCAGTTTGACATGTTGCGAATAAGGCCCGGGATAAGACTTGTCAACGTCGCTTAGCTCGTCAATCACCATTACGTTGCTGGGTTTGATATCGCGGTGCACGATGCCTCTTTCGTGGGCAAACTGCAAACCTTCTATTACTCCAGCCACTAGGCGATAAGCGAGATTTTCTGAAAGTTTATAGCGCTGATCAAGAATATCATCGAGACCATAGCCTGACAGGTGTTCCAGCACAAGATAGGGTAAGGGATCCGAGCCCGGTCGAAACTGCGGGGAGAGACCCTCGGTTTCATTGGAGAGAAAGCCGAATGAATACATATGGACAATATTCGGATGATTCAAATGATTGATAATGGCAGCTTCGCGCTTGAAGCGCTCACGGCTCTCATCGGTGTCTGAATAATCTGAGTGCAGAACTTTTACGGCTACAGGGAAGCCCGCAGTTTCATGATGTCCTTTGTAGACCGTGCTGAGGCCGCCTTGGCCAATCACACTTTCAAGCTTGAAGCGCTTTTCGATTACAGCACCCACTAGCTTGTCGACGCTTGCCATTGTTATAAGCCTTATCTATTCTTGAGCCAAGTAATGTTCACTTTTGTTCCCTTGCTAGCAGGATCTACCATACAAAAGACTTTGATTCCTTGCTTCTCTTTCTCGCCATCGAGCATCAAGAATTGACCTTGCTTGCCCAGTTTGGCAATTAACTTTGGCGAGGCAACATTGAGAGTCCAACCGGCTCCTCTTAACTTTGTCTGATACCACTGAAATACAGTGTCTAGAGCATCTTTTGTGGTTATTCCGACTGTGGCTGTGGGCGACCCTTTAGTTGAATTGATAAAGCTGGTGCCAATTATATTGCTTGTATATGGTGGTACGGGAAAGTTAACAGGAATTTGTGAGCTGATATTGACGTGAGCAGCTGTTAAAACAGAGTCATATTTTTGTTTGGCGACTTTGAGGTTTTCAGCTGCCGTCGCTGGGTCTGACTTTGGTTTGTCCTGTGCCAAGGCTTTAGGTAGTGTTGCCAACTCTAACAGCAAAAGGCCCGTGGCGACTGTTAAAAAAGTGATTGATATGGGCTTCAATGTAGTTTTCCTTTTAAAGCGGATTGCAGACACCGACGGTGTGAACTTCGCTCCAGCGCTTTACCCTAATGTCACCGAGAGAGCCATTGTAGCCGGTCCCTGGCTTCCAATAGACATCTTTATCCCATAGTACCCAGCTCCAGTTTAGGCCTGGCGTAGGTGAGCATAAGAAGTTAGGAGTTGGCACGTGAGGGAGAGGTATGCCGCCTGGCATAAAAGCATCATCAATAATTTTGGTTTCGTTTCCGTCGGGGGTATTGTTAATCATGGCAGGCATCCACAATGGTGCCAAAATCTGGGCTAGATTTTTGGGCTGGCACTCAAGTGTTTCGCCATCTTTGCTAAATAAGTAGAAGTCTTTCTCGCCAGCAATCAGCCAGGCTCTCGTTAATGCGGAACCTAGGACCGAGTGAAGTTTAGCCGCTGTAATTGTCACACCGGGTTTGCTTATCATCTCGTTGGCGCGGTTGACCATATAACCTTCAACTTTGTTGATGTTGCCTGGTGGTGGTCCAAAGATAACTTCGTCTAGTGACCGTCCGACAATGTCTAGACCAATCACTTGTGCCGGTGGACTAACTAGGGCGCAGAGCACCCCACCTCCTGGCATGGGTGTGCCGGTCATGCTTTTGGGTGAGTCATTGAAGTCATAGGTTTGAGCCGCTCCAAATTCTACTTTGAATGGTGGCAATGGATAAAAATACCAATGACATTTCATTTCATCGACTTTGATGTGTAAAAACGAGTGTGGTGCCGCTAGTTTGTAGGGGTGCCTTGGATTGCTCAAGACCCAAGACATAGCTGTTTCTGCTGTGGCACCAGGGTTCTTTGCTTCGGCATCAACAGAAAAGGCGTTAGGAACTGGTTTCGCCCAAGTTATTGGTATGGCACTTTCTTTGGCGGCATTGAAAGTGGTGCCTGATACCAGGTGTGGTTTGTCGTCCCACTTGAATGGCACCTGCCAGAATTTACGATCGAGTACTTCTATCGGGGTATAACCTTTCAAAAAATAAGTGTTAGCAACAGCACCTGGTATGGGTGATCTAGTGCATTTCGTGCTGCTAGCCGCTGGCAGATTAAAGCCGGGAGGTAAGTAAAAATTGTCGGATGGAGAGCCGGTCAATTCAATATTACTTTCAGCGTCTCTATCCATTAATGATGTTTGCCAGCCAGCACCCGGGCGTACTTGTGCACGGGAATTGACGCCGATCATTCTGGTTGAGTTTTTAGTCGAAATGTCGGTGAAGAATCCATGTAGGTTGTTGGCGGTAGTTAGTTTATCGGCGAGGGCGTCACTTAACTCTTGGGCTGCGCCGGCAGCGCTGCTGGCATTGCCCACACCGCTACCGGCATTGCCCTCCATGCTGGCTGCTTTAGCATTAATCGCCATCAGCAAGGCTTTAGACCAAACCCGGTTAATTCTATTGAGGTTGACTTTACCATCACCAATTATGTTGTTATTAAATGAGTCATTGGTGCAGTCGAAGAAACATTTCTGATTGTCGGCGAGAGAGAGCATTACGCTTGGTTCGTGTAGCGCTTCTTTACCCACACTTAGGGCACCAGCATCTGTGGCGTTTTTGGTTTCTCTTTGGCCGCCCATGTAAAGGCAGATGATGATAAAGCCGATTCCAAGCACCATGAGTGTCAATGCAAGTACTGCAGCAAAGGCTGTTACTGAGCCTTGTTTGCCTCGTCTCTCCACTGTTCTCATTGGCCTAGTTCCTCCAAAAATGCAGATTCAAATTAATAGGTTACTGTGGTATCTCAGAGCCGACGATTGGCTCCACATCGCCAGCTTTAAATTTGTAACTGGCGAAACCAGGCACAGGCACTGGTAATTTAACTTCCATTATTGTTACTACTGACACTGAGCCAACACCTTTAGCCGGATAGTCAAATTCACTGATTTCAAGGCTTTTTACGATGGCTGATGCTTGAAAGCTAGCCAATGCTTTCAGGGCTGCAGCGTGGGCGGCTGCGCCAGTAGGTTGGTTGGCTGCCGCTCTGGCTGCATTTTTTGCAGCAGTGTCGTTCATCGAATTGGCGATAATCATGACCGTTAAGTCAAGGAGAAAAAGAGCGATAGGAACCAAAATTGTTGCGGCCAGAATGGCTTCTATTAGGCCACTTCCGCGCTTCCCTCTGTTTCTCATTGCCGGTTTTTTCTCCTGCATCTCTATTGGCGATTTATGGTGCATAGTCGGGGTTTTCCATTTGGCGCTCTGAACTTAGTTGGATAGTCATGGGGCCGTTGAGCCCAGGCACGTTCAAAACAGGCAATGGAATTGTTAGAAAAGGACTACCAACTACCGTGGTTCTTACCATGACTATGCGGTCTGTTACTTTATCCGGGCCGGTTTGCCCGTCGCGATAGGAAATTTCAGTCTGGGGATAGCCTTGCACTTTTACTAGGTGGCCCATCCCCGCTAACCATTGGTCTGGAATGGCTTTGCGGACTACCCCGGCTGGATTTTCTGCGTCAATTTTTTGAAGCAGTGAAGCTTCATGTACTTGGTTGTAGTTGAGAACCATACAAAGACCGTAGGCGACAAGCACTGCAAGCATGTCTAAGAGTGGAAAGAAGAAGCAAATTAATAGTATGCTCAGTGCCGGGGCAAATTCAACTATTGAATTGCCGTGCGCCCAGCGGGTCTGTTTTTTTAGTCTGAGCTTGTTCATTCTCTCTCTCTGCTTCGCAGGTCGGCATCTCTTGATGTGGCGCCTACCTAATATACGCAGTGTCTGCAAATTTTAGAGGGCAGCGAGATTAGAATTTTGGATTACGGTATTATGGTTGTCGGTAGCGCTAGGTTGGGCAAAAGGCTCTGATCATGACTGAAGATTCCGCAGACGAACCGACTCCAGATTCTGGCTCAAAGCCTCAGCCGGCCGCGGGTGAAAAGCCTAGAAGAGTGCCCAAGACCATGCTCTTTGACGTTCCTACGGCTGAGGCTATTGAGGCCTATGCCGCCGCAGCAGCCTCGCAACACCACGCCGCACCGGCAAACACTAGTGAAGAAGCAATTAATACTGAGAAAGTTCTTCCGGTTGTTGATCAACAAGTCAGTGTTGAAGAGCTTGAGAGAAAAAGACAGACGGCGCAAAAACAATCGGCCAGGCGGGTTGCCAAGACCCTTCTCTTTGATGAAATCAATCTTGATGCTGTCAAGCAAGCTGCTCAAGCTGCTTCTGTTGAGGCTAGTTCAGATTCGGTTGCGGTGAACACTGCTGCGCCGTCGAGTGTGCCTTTGGTTGTTCCTCCGGGTGTTCCTCCGGGTGTTCCTCCGATTGCACGTGAAAAGAGAGTGCGGAAAATCGCGAAGACCCTTCAAGAATCTTCGCTAGGCAGTTTTGGTCAAGAGCAGCTGCACCCGGCCCAAGCAGAAGTTGCGGGGCAATTAGCTCAGCCTGAAGTTTTGCCAGAAGTTTTAGGGGATGGCAGTGTCAAGCCTAAGCGGCAGCACTTTGTGGCTAAAACTATGCTGGATCACAGTATTTTGTGGGACACAGTCTCTAAGTTCGAAGCAAAAATGGAAGAGCGGGTGGCCGAGCAGATGCTCGAACGGGCTAATGAGCCAATCAAGCCATTTATTCCAATCGTTTGCAAGAAGCAAGCTACTCCGTGTGCTTTCAACTGGGATGACCCTGATAGCAAAGAACGCTTTCGCTATTGCGATCTTTGCAAGACGCCGGTTTATAACTTTAATGGTCTGGAGCAGCCAGAGGCTGACGAGTTGATTTTCCAGCGGGAAAATCGCCGCAATGCCACCCTCTATAAACGGGCCGACGGTAAGTACATGACCGTCAATTGCCCTGTGGAAGTGAAGCGAAAGCGAGACATGGTGTACATGTCTTTGGGCGGAGTTCTATTGTTTGCCGCTGCCATTGCATTCATGATTTTAATGCCGCGCCCACCCAAACCTGAACCCAAAGCTGTGGTTGAAGACAGGCCTGCTGCTGTAAGTACCGGTTCGAGCCCAAGCTCTGGCCTACGGCAGCCAAGCCCACCGCCCGCAGCCAATGATGATGGGTCCTTCCGCATGGTCAACGGACAGAGGGTTTATCCTGCCGGAACCGGTGCCGGTTCAAGTCAAGGAACTGCACCTGTCAATTTCCCGCCGCCAGTTCAAGCCCCTGCTGCCACTACCGACGCTGACGAAAGTGGACAGTTCTGGCAATACGATAACCCGCAGGGTCAGCGCTAGCTAGGCGTTTTGATAGTCTTTACTAACTAAAGGTCTACTCGATGCGGAAGGTCGTGCGACCAATCTTGATAATGTCATTGGGTGCCAATTGATAAGGTGTAGATATCAACTTGTCATTGACGGTTGTGCCATTGCTGCTCATCAAATCTTCTAACCACCAGCGGCCTTGATCCCAATAAATCTTGGCATGATCGGCTGATGCATAACCATCTTCTGGCAAGATTACTTGGTTTTCAGGAGCTCGGCCTAAGTTTATGGTCGGTCCTGACAATGTATAACTTTCGTTGGTCGTCAAGTTTAAGAGTACCGGGAGGCGGCCTGCTTGAGGAGGATTTGATGACATCTTCTATCGTTCCTAATGACAACTGTGAGCATTTGCTCACTCTACTTCTTCTGCTTATTGTAGATCATAGAAAAGTCGAATTTGGCCAGTCATTTTTTAAGGCAGCAAAGATAACATCGTCAACCCAGGTATCTTTGATCCATAAGCTTTTGACAAAGTGCCCTTCTTGCCTCAGACCAACTCGTTTCATTAGGGCCATAGAGGCCAAGTTACGGGGGTCTACCGAAGCCGTTACGCGGTGCTTACCCAGCTTGTAAAGAAGAAGGTTGAGTAAAGCCGACAAAGCTTCTTTGCCGAAGCCTTTATTTTGATACTGGGGATGAATTGTGATACCAACTTCGGCTAGTCTTGAATCAGCGCTGTTAATCTGTATCCCAAGATCTCCAATCAGCTTTTGATTTTCTTTGAGAATAATACCAACTTGATACCACTCACCAGTGGCATTGAAATTATCTGGTTGTATGCTTCGAATCAGTTCTGTCACTTGTTCAAGTGATTGGGGCTGCCAGCTCTGAAAGCGCGCCACTTCTACCTTTGACCGATAAGCATGCATAGCTGTGGCATCAGCAGTGGTGAGACTGCGAATAATTAGATGCTCGGTTTTTAGCTCTTCAAACATTCAGATAGTTATAGCAAGCCTTTGATCTGCAATTGAAATTTCTTTTGCTGGCTTGACGAGAGTGAACGTTTTTGTTTGTGATTAACCGTTGAGAAGGTATTAGAAATTGTATGGTGCGAGGCAATGATGGCTGTTGGGCTGGTCTTCGCTTGGAGCTGCAATGCTGTGGCGATCACAATTACTAGAGCGGCCAAGCCGGCACTATAAAGCCCGGCCAATCGTGCTTGTGGTGGTGGCATGATCATGGCGAAACCACGCTCAGCCGAACGGGCGCAAAAGAGAAAGACTGTCTTGCTGAGAAAGATAAGGTTTTCAAGCGATGCCTTGATGCTGTTGCGTCCCTGCATGTGGCGTAGCTTTTTGCCAGGCACGTGCACCACTCTTATTGGTGAATTGCCGCTGATAAAATTCTTCAAGATGTATTGCGGCGATTTGAACTCAAGGGTTTGAATCTTATAACCGCGTTCTTGTTCTTCCATCTGGTACTGGCGTAGCATGCCGGCTTGAGTTTTAATGTTCATTCTCATAGTGAACCATTCTTGTTCTCTCTGGTGTTGTTCTTTCTGGTGTTGTTCTTTGCACTGATTAGCATGGTTTATCATTTTGCCTCCATCAATTCGCCAATGAAGCAGAAATAGATAATACACAGAGCTTGTGATCAGCTCGTATGTATTTGATAGGTAAGACCTAAGCCAGTATTGCTACAAGAAGGTTATTTCTAATTCGCTTATCAGTCTGTGATTGCTGTGCTTTGCTTTCTTGCAATACTGCTGGTGGTGCTCACCCTAATGGTCTGGGGTCCTTACTCTTGCATGAGCTTCTCGGTAGCGATAGCGTCGGCTTTCGCGAATATTGCTTTCGATTCTTGTTCTTTGCCAGTCTGAGCCAAGAAGCAGGCGTAACTATTTAGAGCTTGGTAAAGCAGAGTTTTATCATTGGCAAAAGACCCCGAGGCTAAATTCATTGCTTCTTTTAGTTCTTTCTCAGCGTCTTCATATCGATTTTCATCGCGATCGAGTTGACCAAGCTTAATCAGAGCTAAAACTCTCTTTCTTTCATATTTACGATTGCTGCTGGCGGCTTTCTCGTAAATAGACAGTGCCTCTGCCAGTAGTGGCCGCACCAACGGTAGCCTCTGTTGGCGGTTGTAGCATTCACCTAGTAGCATATCTATACCGGCAACCTGTGGGCTATTGTCACCGAGCAGGTCTTTGTAGACTGTGCGGGCCCTAGTGAGAAGGGTTTCAGTATGTTTATCCATGGCGGCACCAGCAAGGCCGCGATTGACATGATCAATTGTAGTAAAAGTAATTGGTGCAAGTATTCGCTTCATTCCTGTTTGCGATTCGCTGCCAGGCTGGGCTAGCTCGTCTAACTCTTTAAGCAGAGTGTCGTAGGCTTCAAGTAAAACCTGACTATTGAGCTTGGCAATTTTTTCATTGACTATCTGCAGCTCGTCAAACATTTTTGCTTTAGAAAAAAGAGAGCGCTCCATACGCAAGGCCGTCATTAAGCGGCCGCGATTAGAAAATTTAGTACGAGCAGTATTTTCAGCTGATGTTAAAACCCAGTGTGCTTGGTCGTACATATGGAGGTCGGTAAGGGTTTGAGCAATTGTGGTTTGGCTGTTCCAAATTGTCTTTAGCAGCACCGTGCCGTGGTCTGGCTCTGGCCCATTGTCTACAGACATATATGAAAATACCGCAGCGACAAAGACAAACAGAGTCCAGAAGGCATAGCGTAAATATTTAATTTCTAGGCGCTGCTTGGTTGGATGTTGTACTGGTTTGACTTTGACAGAGCCTGATTGCGGCTGGATAGTGGGTAAGTCTTCCAGTACTTCTGTGATTGACTGGTAGCGGTTTTCTGGAAGTTTTTCTAAGCAGCGAAAGATTAGAGCCTCCATACTTTTGTTGATACTCAGCTCTGGCACCACTTGATTAAACGATAGCGGGGTCTGGCTGACATGCATGGTCATGGTGTCGTAAGCCGTTTCTCCTCGCAGCGGTGCCACTCCTGCCATGGCCTCATACATTAAACAGCCGAGCGAATAGATATCAGAGCGGTTGTCTAGGGGTTTAGCCTGGCACTGCTCTGGGCTCATGTACAATGGGCTGCCAAAAATATCCCCAGTTTGAGTTAGTCTGGTTTGTTCTTTGGTGGCGTTCGGAAGTACTTTAGCGATGCCGAAGTCGACAATTTTGACTAGCTCAGAGCCGTCTTCACCCTTAATTAAAACCAGATTACTGGGCTTGAGGTCGCGGTGCAGTATGCCATTTTTGTGGGCATGTTCTAAGCCCATACAGGTTTGGCGAAAAATGTGAACGGCTCTGTCGAGGGCTATGTGACCAACTTCGTCTAATACTTCACTGAGATTCTTACCATCTAGGCAGTCCATTACTAAGTAAGCTTGTGAGCCGACTATACCAAAGTCGTAGATGCTAATAATATTCTGGTGCTTCAGCGAGCTAGAGGCCTTGGCTTCGTGTTTAAAACGTTCCATGGCTACTTTGTCTGAATCATCGTGCAAAAGTTTGATAGCAACGATACGGTCCATGAGGCGGTGACGTGCTTTGTATACGACGCTCATACCTCCGGTGCCGAGCACTGAGATAATCTCGTACTGATCGGCAAAGACTTGACCGATCATAGGGTCTGCTTGTTCTAGCTCTAATTCGTGTCCATCGACTGGGCACTTTGACCAGAGCGTTTCAAAGCGAGCATCGCATTTAGGGCAGAATTTCAAGCGCAATCCTTAAAAACACTTAGGTTGTACCAGATTTATGTTCCCTTTGATAGGCCTGGCTTATTAGGTCTTTTGACAAGCATTGCTAAATCTAAGCCTGCAGAAATTAATTTGGCACTCTCTGGCTAATCTTACGTCAGTGGCTGTATCACCAATAAATCTGTATAGAAGGGTGAGGCATCTTTGGGGGGCAATTATGAATCTTTGTCGCATGTCTTGTCTGGTTTTATTGGCCGCTCATGTTGTTATGTCTTCGGCCAATGCTGCCGACACTGAGGCTCCATCGCTACCGCCGCAGTCTACCGCTAGTCCAATAGCCGATGGTGGTAGGCCCTTTGTCGTGAAGCTTCCGTCTGGTTGGGAGGTCAGTGAACTAAATGCACCTAGACCCAATAGTGGGCGTGAGATGGCCGGCGGGAGACTTCGTGCTCTGAAAAAAGACGGTGAAGGTATGGCTGTTATAGAGCTAACCTACTTAAGTCGCACTGATGCCGGACAAGCTGATATAGACAGTGAATTTAGTACTTTTGTTTCAACGGTGAAAACTGAGTACGAGAGTAAAGGTCTGAAAACCAGCAGCACTAGTCCGAAGAAAGCTACTCTTGGAGCTTTACCCTCGGCCGAAGTCGAAATCACAGTGCTGGGTCAGAATAAAGAATTGCGTCAGTGGTTTGCTATGGCTCTGGGCAAGAAATATGTTTATGCCTTGAGCTACACTGGTGAAAAGCAGTATTACGATAGATTTGAACCTGAGTTTTCTAAGTGTCGCGCTAGTTTATGTATGGAGTAGAAATAGAATAAATCGCCTATTTGGCTTCTTCCTCTTTTCCTTGCCAGAGGCTGCTCTTCTTCAGCTTCTCTACTTGCTCGAAATCTTTGTGCCAGATCTCTTCTATGACAAATACATTGGGATAGCCCAGAGCAATTATTTGCGGAAGGCAGACATTATTCAGCGATATGCGCCTCGTGGGAAAGAAAGTATTAGTGCAGTAGACTATTATTTTGGTTTTCTTGTCAGGTACAAGCTGCTTCAACTTTTCTTCTTTTATGTCGGCTCCCATAAGTAGGGCGCCTTTAATGTGACCCTGCTTGTACTCTGCTTCACTGCGCAAATCAAGAATAATCACACCAGGCTTTTGGCAATCTTTTTGGAATTGGGTGAAAGGTATGATCCGTTCTTTCCAGTCAATTTTACTGACAGTGTTTTTGTATTCATCAAATGAAACTGGGTCGATAGCTAGTGTCGGAGCTGCCCAGGTAAATGCTGATATGCTTAGAAGTAGGGCAAGGTTTTTTTTCATAAATTTTTCCCAGCCAATTAGTTGACTAAGAGATTCCCGTTTTGTTCAAGGCCTAAGCAGGCTTTCGTTCTTAATATGCGCCACTATTTCAAATGAACGCAGCCTGTCTTGCTGTTCATATAGATCACTGACAAACATTAGTTCGTCGGCCGCAGTCACTTCCAGTAGCCTTTCTAGTTTCGTTTTTACAGTCTCGGCACCGCCAATGATGGCAATGGCCATGCGGCTTGATACGGCATGTTTCTCGTTGGCAGACCAAAGGGTTTCCATCTGTTCAAGAGTTACTGGTGGCTTGAGTTGCATGTTCTCGCCTCGAATTAATGATAAGCCACGCTGCATCGGTGTGGTTGCTAGATTGTTGGCAACTTCATCTGTGTCTGCGGCAACCAGCGGTACTCCAATCATTACATGCGGCTTTTGCAAGGCTTTCGATGGCTTAAATCTGTTGCGGTAAAGCTTGATGGCGACTAGTAATTCTTCAGGGGCGAAGTGGCTGGCAAAAGCAAAAGGCAAACCTTCCTCTGCCGCTAATCGAGCGCTAAAATCACTAGAGCCAAGCAACCAGATTGGTACTTCTAGGCCGCTGCCGGGGTAGGCCTTTACTTTTTGGTCTGCAGTAGCTGGGCCTAGATAACGTTGTAGCTCCGCTAAAAGCTCCGGGAAGTCATGACCGCTAGAATCAAGCCCGCGTCTTAGTGCGTGTGCCGTGGCGCGGTCAGTGCCTGGTGCTCGACCCAGGCCTAAATCGATGCGGCCAGGGTAAAGGGTTTCAAGGGTGCCGAATTGTTCGGCAATAACTAGTGGTGCATGGTTTGGCAGCATTATGCCGCCCGAGCCGACGCGGATTGAGCTGGTGCCTGCTGCCACATAGCCAATTAGAACCGATGTAGCGGCGCTGGCGATGCCGGGCATATTGTGATGCTCGGCTAGCCAAAAGCGGTTGTAACCAAGCTTTTCGCCATGTTGAGCGAGGGCCAGACTCTTTTGCAGAGCATCGGCCGGTGTTTTGTCTGTCCGCACTGGGGCGAGGTCTAGTATTGAAATTGCTGTACTGGCTAGTTTCGACATTGAAAGTTTTCCTCGCTCATCGGCTCTTTCACTTTCGCTTGTCTACGCAGCGTTTGTTTTGCAGTCAGTAATAGTTCCGTTGGGATTTAATGCTGCTGCTGCGGTAAGAGCATCCATGGCTGAGACATGCAAGATCAATTTTCTAAAATCGGTATCTGCTGCGTTATTAGTAGTGTCCCAATTGCCTGGCAGAGGTAACTTGCCTTTGTCGTTCCAGCCAAATTTGAAATCGTACATCCAGCTCAATTCAACAGTGGTTTTTGTATTCCAAGCATGAGTTGCACTGGACATGATGCAATCGTAGAGTCGCTGGTTTTCGCTTGTCCGTGCGGTATTGAGTATGTGTTTGAAGAATACTCCTTTGCCGGTGGCGTAATCATTGTTAAAGCCATCAGTGGTTACGATGCGCTGGTCATGCAGTACGTTTGCGTCATCAACCATGTTGTCGAGGAGGTAATTTAGTACTTTATTTTTTAAATCAGAAAACGGAGGAACGCTTCGAGTATCGATTTCCATGCAGTGGAGGAATAAGCCCTGGTCACCGGCCCAGTAGAAGCCCTGTGTCCATTTTTCGCCAGTCGCTCCCTTAAAGCGTTCGCGTACAAAGAACGAGTCAAGATCGAACAATACGCTGCCGTCGTAGAGCTTCTCAAACCACATCCTGATATCTTCCCATCTGTTCAGGTATTTGTGATTGTCATGGGTGAGCATTGCCAGGCGATAGCTAAGCAGCCAAAACTGTGTGTTTGTAACATTGTTTCTGCCGTGCAGGTCCGGATCGTTAGGTTCATTCTTCGCTGCTTTTGTATTCCAAATTCCTCCTGGCATTAACGGGCTTGGCGGAATATCGTACCCCTTGTGCATCAATGTCCAACAGTTAATCGCTGCCTTTAAGAATACCTGGACATCGTCGCCGCTTAAGTTAAGCGCTTCACCGTTTTCGCAAGCTGTGGCAAACGCATTGCCCCACCAACCAAAATCATCAAGCCACAGCCGTCCTTTTTGGAGTGCTCTTTCTGCGATATTGTCTAAATCGTCGCTATTAATGTCAGGGCGAACAATCGTATAGAAATAATTGAGGATTGGGGTAACGACATCCGCTTCTGCAGGCTGTTTGCAGTTAATCCAGAAGTCGAAAAATGTTTGTAGGGTGTTGCCAGTGATCCAGAAACTTGCCAAAGGAGCCGATGGGCCAGTCACTAAACTCATGTTGTTCCAGCGCATCAATAAGCTCTTATATGTTTCGATTGCTGCGTCGGCGTAACTTGCCATATTTATATCCTTTAAGCAATGGCTCAAGCGTCGCCCCCAATTATACGGCGTCAGCGCCTAGTAACGAGGACATGCTCTTTAGACAAGAGATTGCTTCTTTGTTGTCGGTACGCTCGGTATGTATGCGATCTATATACGCGGCGCGGTGCTGTTGAAGAGCAAGTCGCAAAGCGATACCATTGGCACATCATATCTAGAGTGTTGCCATATGAAAGTCGTTCTGGCTGAAAAACCTTCTGTTGCCAAAGATATCGCCGCAGTTGTTGGTGCTACTACTAAACGAGATGGCTATTTTGAAGGCAACGACTATGCTGTCACCTATGCTTTCGGCCATTTAGTGACCATGGCCGAGCCAGAAGAGATGAACGCTGCTTGGGGCAAGCCTTGGCGCTTGAAGCAACTGCCGATGATTCCAATTGAATGGAAGTATCGGGTCGTAGAAAAGTCAGCGCACCAGTTTAATATCATCAAAAAATTGTTTTTAGATCCGGCCACCACTTCAATTATTTGCGCCACAGACGCGGGACGTGAAGGCGAACATATTTTTCGTTTGATTTATAAATTGGCTGAATGTAAAAAGCCGGTTGAGCGTTTGTGGATCAGTTCGCTGACAGCCGAAGCAATCAAAGATGGTTTGAGCAAACTGAAATCTTCTAGCGCTTTTGATAACTTGGCCGATGCCGCTGCTGCCCGTGCTCAGGCCGATTGGGTGATTGGTCTCAATTTTACTCGCGCTTATACCACAATCAACAATCAGTTGTGCACCATCGGTCGGGTGCAAACTCCAACTCTTTCTCTCATTGTTGATCGACAAACAGCAATTGATGCTTTTACATCAGCTAAGTTCTTTGAAATTATTGCTACTTTTGAGCCTGGTTTCATTGCTCGTTATATCACTCCTGCAACTGCCGAAGCTGAGCCGCAGACGAGATTGCACGACAAAGCTCTGGCCCAGGCTATCGTTAAGGCGGTTGAACCTAGCGAAAATGGTGTGGTGCAGTCTGTAGTAACAACCGAGAAGCGCACCAATGCCCCAGCGCTCTACGATTTGCTGACACTGCAAAAAGACGCCAACAAGCGCTTTGGCTACACCGCTCAAGAAACACTAAATATTGCCCAGAGCCTTTATGAAGAGCACAAGCTGCTTTCTTATCCGAGAACTGAGTCTCGGCATCTTTCTACAGATATGGTGGGCGAATTACCCCGCATACTCTCTGTGCTGTTAAAGGGGCCCATTGCCACCAAAGAAGTAAAAGATGCCTTCACTCAAGAAGGCATTGTGCCCGGCAATATTACTGCGGCCTTAATTAGGCCACGGCTTACTAAGAGCTATGTGGACGACGGCAAGCTGACTGATCACCATGCCATTATTCCCACCCATAATGCACTTCCTGCTAGCCTGCCTTTGCAGCAGCGTAATATCTATCAACTTGTGGCCACGCGTTTTCTCAGTATTTTTCTACCGCCTGAAGTGCGTGATGAGACCACAGCGATGATTACTTTGGCAGAACACACTTTTAGAGCAAAGGGCTTCGTTATTAAAGAAGTGGGTTGGACGGTTCTTGCCAGTAAGGCCAAAGACGAAGAAAACGCAGAACCTAAAGCAAAGGGCAAGGGCAAAGATAAAGACGGCCAAGAAGACGCCCAGCAGCTGCCGCCTTTGGCTAAAGGGCAGCAGGTGCCTAAGCGCAAAATTGAACTGAAAGAGGGTAAAACTACTCCGCCCAAACCCTATGATGATGCTAGTCTTTTGACTGCCATGAAGAATGCTGGCAAAGAACTTGACGACGAAGACCTAGCTTCGTACATGAAGCAAAAAGGCCTGGGTACTCCGGCAACAAGGGCTGCCATTATTGAGCGGCTATTGCAAACCGGTTATGTGGAACGCAATAAAAAGGCTCTTCTTCCTACCGAAAAAGGCAAAGCTTTAATTGCTCAAGTGCACAATGAATTGAAAGATATTGCTTTGACAGCCATTTGGGAACAGCGTTTGGCCGACATGCAAGACGGTAAGTTACAACCAGCTTCTTTTGATAGTGATATTTCTGATTTAGTGCGCCGCATCCTTCCTGACGTCACCGCCGGTGGTGCTGCCCTCTCGGGACCGTCAATTCCGCCCAGTGATGGCAGTAGTTTGGGAACTTGTCCGTTGTGCAAGAAAGGTTATGTGCGCCTAACTCCGAAAGGAGCTGGTTGCAACCGCTGGAAAGAAGGTTGTACTTTCTCTATATGGAAAGAGCAACGCGGCAAAGAACTGAGCGAGAGCCAGATGAAAGATTTGGTAGAGAAAGGCGAAACCAAAGTAATTAAGGGCTTCAAGAAAAAAGATGGCAGCGGCAAATATGACGCCAAATTGATTCTCAATGAAGAAGGAAAGATTCAATATGACCTGGGTGGTGGTGTGTCAGCTGCAAGTGGTATAGGCGAATGCCCCCAGTGTAAGAGTCGAATTTCCGCCCAAGCTTCCGAAGCTGCTGCTCAGTCGCAAGAAATCGGTTCTGTCAGGCTCACCCCTAAGGGGGCTGGCTGTAGTCGTTGGCGCGAAGGCTGCAATTTTACCGTGTGGCGCACAGTCTTCGGCAAAGAGCTAAGTGATGATGAACTCAAGAGTCTGGTTGAACATGGGCGCACTGCTCTGGTTAAGGGCTTCAAGAAAAAGGATGGCAGCGGCACCTATGACGCTCGCCTGGTAGTTGGTAGTGACTTTAAGACGAGGCTAGATTTTGATAGTCGCCCCGAGGGGCCAGAGCCTGAACAGCTGGCGACAAGCGCCCCAGCCAAAAGCTCATAAACAGCGACCGGCCATAAATTGCCCATAAATTGCCAAAGGTACTCAGTAGAGTGTCATTAGACCTTTGTCTATTTTGGAGCGCTTACTATGGTTGCCAACCGACCTTCTGAATCAGTTGAGTCAAAGTCAGATAGACTGGCTGCCATGCTTGACAATGGCCAAGGAAAGCAGGTCGTTAATCAGTTGCGCCACGAATTTGAAACTATGAGCCCGCGCCAATACAGCCGCATGGTGCGCGAAATCGCGAACAAAGAGGATAAATCAGTTGGTGTGAACTTGAAAGTTGTGATGTCTGGAAAGGCTGAACTGGTATTGGTTGACGACGGTCAAGGTAGAGCCAATCGCGCCATGCCTAGTCGCACTGATACAGCATCCCACCCTAAAGAACTATTTGTTCCTAAATCTCAGGCTCAGCCTCTTTCTTTAGCCGATATGCGTCAGCAAGCGATAGATAAAGACCCCTGTGCTCGTTATCAGGATCTTCGTTTTGCCCAACTGGCCGATATTAATCGTCAGTATGCGGCTAAGGCACAGCTTTCGGCAATGGGCTTTAAGCACTCGCCAATAGTAATTGACGTTACCGCCCAGCGGCGTCTGGAAGCAGTGGCTCAAGAGTGCAAGCTCTCGCACAGAAAGAAGCCGTAAGGCAATTAAGGGTCATCTTTCTTTCTTTCTTTCTTTCTTTCTGGCCTTGTCGCCTCAACGTGAGCGTGGCGGCCGGCGTAAGGCCAAACTCTCTGGTCTAAACCATTACCAGTAGGGCCTTCTGCGATTTAATGTAGATAATTTTCCAGCACTTGGCAAATGCCAATAGAATGTCACAAATCGGCTGTAATCTAAGGGCATCGGTGAACACACCGCACTTTCTTGGAGGAAATCACATGGCTGGACGCGAAATTTCAAATGACCTAATCGAACGCAAATCAAGTGCATTGGCTCAAATGCTAGACAGTGGTGACGGCGTCAGAGCGGCCAATATACTGCGCGATGAAGCACAAAAACTTTCCGCCAATTCGTTCAACCGTGTTGTTGAGAGAACCTCTGACAAAGAGCAAAAAAGTACAAGAGGTCAAGGTTTTGACCTAGAGATCGTTAAGGATGGCACCCTTATTGTCACTGGCGGACGCAAAGGTGAGACTCTAGCGGGGCACATGAAGGATGAGCGTGTTCCTTATCCAGGCGGTGAGCGCGATCAAGGTCGTCCACATACTCGCCCTCAGGCGCGGCAGGAAGTCGTTGAGTGCCCTAAGGACAGTATGGTTGGTGATGCTCTAAAAGGGGCCGGTGTTGGAGCAATTCTCGGATCTGTCTTCGGCGGTGATAAGCGTGACGTCGTCAAAGGTGTGATTGTCGGTGGTGTTGGCGGCGCAATCTATAACAACGAAAAAGATAAAGACTGCGTTATTGTTGATGATGGCAGAGGCCATCGCAGATAAGTCCTGTTTGAGTGGCCGACTGGCTACTTCGTGCAGTGAGCTGGCTGTCGTTGAAAGTATGCAAATCCCAAGTTGTCAGCCATGACTTGGGATTTTTGCTTTTTACTATGATTGTTTCATTACCTTTTAGTTGAAGTTAGATTGCCTCTATCGGCAACTCGAATCTTATATACTTAGACCACCAAAATGACAAATTCAACTGCCCGCAGAACTACTGTGCAGTTGACATCCGGAGGTTCTATGAAACGTAAAGCATCAGCTCACTGGGCTGGCGGTCTTAAAGATGGCAAGGGAACAATTTCCACCCAGAGTGGCGTTCTTTCAAAAACACAATATTCTTTCGGTACTCGCTTTGAAGAAGGCGCTGGAACCAACCCTGAAGAGCTAATTGCAGCTGCTCACTCTGGTTGTTTCTCCATGGCTCTTTCAAACATCTTGGGCGAAGCTGGCTTGACAGCTAAGTCTATCGACACTGAAGCTACCGTAACTTTGGAAAAAACCGACGCTGGTTTCACCGTAACTGAAATCGTTCTTGATCTCGTTGCTGATATTCCTGGCGCTGACCAAGCTAAGTTTGAAGAGTGCGCTGAGAAAGCCAAAGCTGGCTGCCCAATCTCACGTTTATTCAATGCCAAAATTACATTGAATGCCAAACTAGGCGCTGCTGTCTAAGACAGATTAGCCCAGATCATTCTTGTGGCTTTAGCTTAAAGGCTGAATAAATTAAAAGGGACGCATTGCGTCCCTTTTTTTGTCACTATATACGGTGCCGATTTAAAACTTTTGCTAAGCTTAAATTTCGTCTTCGCAGCAGCCTGTGGTTGAGAATTTATCCTTGACGCCGCCAGCAAATTCATTAGCTTTTTCAGCTATATCGTCACGCAACTCTTTGCCTGATTTAGAAGCGAATAAGTTACCCAGGGCATAACCGACGCCTAGCGAAACAACCGAACCCGCTGCCGCTCCGACAACTGCTCCAGCGATGAAGATTGTTTTCAATAAAGGCAGGTTTCCTTTGATCAGTGTCTTCAACATCGGCAGGTCCTCATGGCGTTAACTAGTCAAATCAGTAATTACAGTGATTCTAGCACCTGAATACAATAAACACTGTTCAGGAGAAATTTGGCTGAGTATCGTACTATAGGGCGATGTTTACAGGGAAATTGAGAATATGACAGGCACTGAAACCATCGAGCCAAGCACTAAGGCCAAAACCGCCGAAAAGACGACAATTAACTACGCTAAGCAAATTGCCGATGAGCTAAAAATAGGCGTGGCGCAGGTTCAAGCGACCATTAACCTATTGGCAGAAGATTGCACCGTGCCCTTTATCGCCCGCTATCGCAAAGAGGCCACGGGCACCCTAGATGAAGTTGCCATTGCCGCCATCCGCGATCTGCAAGAGCGCCTGCAGCAGCTCGATAAGCGCCGTGATGCCATGCTCAAATCACTGAAGGAAAGGGAATTATTAACTGATGAACTTCTGGCTAAGCTGACAGCTTCCAATTCTATTAATGATCTTGAAGACATTTACCTGCCCTTTAAGCCTAAGCGTAAGACTAAGGCCAGCGTTGCCCGTGAAAAGGGCTTGGAACCGTTAGCCCAGGATATTTTCACTTTCAAGCTCAAAGATGTGCAGAAGGCTGCCGAAGCTTATATCAATAAAGAAAAAGGCGTCGACACTGTGGAGCTGGCTTTAGCTGGCGCCCGGGACATCATGGCCGAATGGATGAGTGAAAATCTTGTAGCCCGCAAACAGTTGAGAGCCTATTGGACCAAGAATAGTTCTATCTATTCCAAAGTAGCAAAAGGCAAAGAACAAGAAGGGCAGAAGTTCAAAGATTACTTCGAATGGAGTGAGAAAGTGACAACCGCTCCTTCTCACCGAATTCTTGCAATGTTTCGTGGCGAGAGCGAAGGCATCTTAAAAGTTTCAATCAAGCCCGATGATGAAGATGCCTTGATCATCATGGACAACAATTTTCTCAAAGGCGATGGTGCTTGCAAGGCCCAAATTGAAATTACTGTTGAAGACGCATATGACCGTCTGCTGGCCCCATCGATGGAAACTGAACTTCGCGCAGAGTTGAAGCAAAGGGCCGATGTTGAGGCCATTCGGGTGTTCACCCGTAATCTTAGGGAGCTTCTTATGGCACCACCTTTGGGTGAACACGCCATCATGGCTCTAGACCCTGGTTTTAGAACGGGCTGTAAGCTCGTTTGCCTGGGGCGCCAGGGCGATTTGCTGCACCACGATGTCATTTATCCACATATGGACGGCTCTGGTGAAGGCGCTAAGCAATCTAAATTGAGTGCAGTGAAGAAAATTGTGGAACTTGGTAAGAAATTCAATATCGTTGCTGTTGCCATTGGTAATGGCACCGCTGGCCGCGAAACAGAAGAGTTCTTGCGAGCCATTGATTGGTCGGCTAACGGCATGGATGAACCACAAATCGTCATGGTCAATGAAAGTGGTGCCTCCATTTATTCAGCTTCTGAAGTGGCCCGTGATGAGTTTCCAGATTACGATCTAACTGTTCGTGGTGCAGTCTCTATCGGTCGCCGTTTAATGGACCCTCTAGCTGAACTGGTGAAGTTAGATCCAAAATCAATTGGTGTCGGTCAGTATCAACACGACGTTGATCAGCCCGCTTTGCAAAGCAGCTTAGATGATACTGTGGTCAGTTGCGTTAACTCGGTTGGTGTTGAACTAAACACCGCTAGTAAGCAATTGCTTTCTTATGTGTCAGGCTTAGGTAAGCAAATCGCTGCCAATATAGTCGCTCACCGCCAAGAGAACGGCCCGTTTAAATCAAGGGCTGAGCTGAAAAAGGTAGCTCGTTTGGGGCCAAAAGCATTCGAGCAAAGTGCTGGTTTCTTGCGCATCCGCGAGGCTAAAAACCCTCTTGATGCCAGTGCGGTTCACCCTGAAAGTTACAAAGTCGTAGAGACCATGGCGAAAGATTTAGGCACTGATTTAGCCACTCTGATGTCAGATGCTGAGACTCGCAAAAAAATTGATTTAAATAAATATGTCTCAGACAAAATTGGTCTGCCCACCTTGCGTGACATCATGCAAGAACTAGAAAAGCCTGGCCGCGACCCCCGCGCTAAACTTGAGCCCATGAAGTTTGCTGAGGGTGTGCATTCTATCAACGATTTGTATGAAGGCATGAAGCTGCCGGGCATTGTCACCAATGTCACCGCCTTTGGTGCTTTCGTTGATGTCGGCGTACACCAAGATGGCTTGGTGCACGTCAGTCAATTGACGGACAAATTTGTCAAAGACGCTAGTGAAGTTGTCACTGTGCAGCAGAAAGTGCAAGTTACTGTTTTGTCTGTCGACAAAGATCGCAAACGCATTTCACTTAGTATGAAACGCTAGTTTGAAGCTTTAGGACTTGCTATGCATTGGCCAAGGCTAGCTCTTCGTCGGTCAAGTGGCCAGCCAGGCCAGTTTCGATGAGTCGCTGGATTGCGGCCAAAAATTGAGCAGCTTGTCCCATATCAACTACTAATGTGTCCGAGGAAAATACCACCGACATCATTCGTCGTGCCTTAATTTCGTTTTCTATTACTTTTACTCTCGGTTCAACAGTGCCTACGCCAAAAATGCAGGTGCTGACATTGGGCGCGAGCAGAGTGTTGAGGCCAAACTTGCCTAGCGATGTCAGGCCAAAGGTGGCAGGATTGACGATCTGTCGCAAAAATGGAATGTGCAGGGCAATGGCTATATAGACTCGACGCAGTATCCACGGCACATTGCTCAATATGTGCTCTTTGGCCAACTGGGGCACGCTCATAATTTCGGCTGTGCCATAGCGATTAAGTTCTTGTGCAATTTGCGCTAAAGGCATTTTATGTACGTCTTTGATTATGCCAAAAAATACAGCTTGTTGCTGCCCGATCATGCGCTCTACCGTAAAGCCCGCAATTGGTTCGTTTCTTTGAATGACGGCACCGAGGGGTAACCTAAAGGCTCGTGTCTGTGGATGTGAGAGTTGGGCAACAGCAATAGCTTTTAGAATGATGGCTGTTATGGTTACCTTGCTTCCGCCGCTGGAGAGTTTGGTCCGCAGAATCTCTGCTTCTTCCATATCGAAATCGGTCAGTATATGTGTAGGAATGGTTTTGGTCGAGATTAGAGTAATCATGTCCATAACATTCCATCTCGCCCTGTGAAAGCTTGATGTGGTGTAAGCCGGTTGACTTTGTGAGCTTCCAGTTGTTCTTTCTGTCATAACTTCATTCATTTATTTCTATGGTTTGCTCAAAACCAGGCTTTATGGTTTTGCACCTAGACCGGTGGCCTCATGGTAAGTTCCCAGATACTTGATATTAGATACTAGTTCTTTATTCCCCACTGAGGACTTTTGCTTCTGCTTGGTATTGCTTACAAGAAGCTAACCTGGCAAATGGAACTAGGACCGAATTGACTCGTCACGGCAAGCAACAGGACATCACCGGTCACTACCAATTTAATTGTCCCACGACGTTCTGAGGAGAATAATTATGTTTGCATCAAATAAATCAACCACCCTGGCTCTAGGCGTGGCTATGTTCCTGAGTCAATCAGTGGCATTTGCCGACGAAACTAGCTCAACATCAATCAAGACCGAAACGCCCTTAGGCTCAGCTTCGACAAGTGTCAAAGTTAAGTCGAATGCAGCATCTACCACTAAGACTGTAAAGAAATCTAGTGCCAATGCCATTGAGGCTAAGCAATCTACATACCGCGCTGAGGCCGGAGTTGGCGGCGCCAAAGTAGAAGAGCAGAAAGACGCTGTCCGTGCCAATATTGATGGCAGCGTCACTGCAGAGCAGAAAAAAGAATCACATGCCGTAGGCGTTGGTGGCTCTGCTCACAAGAAATCACGTGCTAGCACCACTGTTGGTGTTGATGGCTCGACAAGCACGGTTAAGGAAGAGAAGCAGTCATCTAATCAATAATTGCTCGATATCCCCAGACCTTAATCCGGCGTTGGGGCGCTAGATAAGGTGAAGAGGCACGAAGCAATGTTCGTGCCTCTTTGTTGGCTGGGTATATAAATCTGGTAGTGATTGAGCGACTTACTTGTGATGAGAGAAGCTGAAACTGCTAACCGACGACTGACGCGATTGGTGGCGCTCTCCTTTGTCTGCCTACTTCTAGTCGCTGGCACGGCTCTTTTCGCCAGCGCCCAATCTTATCCAGAGCCACCATCCACAGTCACCTTGCGTAGAGATGTCAGTTACGGCACAGTTGATGGCCAGTCGTTGGTTATGGATGTTGTAACACCTAAGGTAGGGAAAGGTCCTTTCCCTGCTGTGCTTTGTATTCACGGTGGTGGTTGGAGCGCTGGTCATAAAAAAGATATGGTGGGCTGTGCCTATATGCTTGGTCAGCTGGGTTTTGTTACCACATCAATAGACTACAGGTTGGCTCCACATGCGCACTTCCCTGCCCAGGTAGAAGACGCCAAGGCCGCCGTGCGCTATATGCGCAGACATGCTAAAGAGCTTGATATTGACCCCAGTCGAATTGGTGTGGTCGGCAGTTCGGCTGGTGGGCATTTGGCCTTGTTTCTAGGTGTCACAAACAATACTGAGCCCTCACTCTCTCTTGGCTCTCGCACTCTTGATACTAGAGACCAAGAGGTTTCAAGTGCGGTTACTGCAGTTGTTAGCCTGGCTGGGCCGACTAGTTTGTCATTGCCGTTGCCGCCAACTTCCGAGAAAATAGCTGAGCGTTTTATCGGTAAAAGCCGTAGTGAGAACCCAGAGCTATATGAGAAAGCGAGCCCTGCTCATTATCTGACAGCGGCCACCTCTCCAATTTTGATGATTCACGGCAACAAAGATGAACTGGTTCCCTACAATCAAGCAACAACGATGCTAGCAGCCTGCAAGAAAACCGGCGTTGACGCGGAGTTAATCACAATTGCCGATGGTGGTCACGGCGGTGGCGGCACTCAGGCTGAATGGGATGCCAGTATCTTGAAAATGGCTGATTTTTTGAAAAAACATCTAAAGCAATAATCTGTACTGATCTATCGTGATTTATATTGGATAGTGTGACATTTCACTGCGCAGCTCGCGATAGAGATCGCGCAGCCAAACGGGCTGCTTCTTGAAATCAACTGCTGGTGCTGTATGCACAAGATTGCATGGTGCAAAAATCAAAGAGATGTTTTTAGCACCCACGTCGTCAGCTAAAACAAACATTTCTTCAATTGGTTCGTTCCCCATGGCCAGGCAACCAGTTGACCATTTACTGCCATGAATGAGAATGTCGCAACCTAAGTTGCGGCGCTTCGCCGCCAGCGCGTGGGCTCTGTCTGTGGCATTGGGATAATTTACATCCATGCCAATATGGGCGACTAAATTGGGACGAAAGCCAGCGATTTTGTAGAAACCTTCGGGCACTTGCTTATCACCTTCTTTCAATTTTGGCCCTGCGACACCAGATGTACCTATGATGGGATAGCTTAGAACTTGCTGGTATTTGCCAGTTTTGTCTTTAGCAAACAGCAGTAATTGTTTTTCTTCCTTGAGGGCTATCCATGTCATGGCACGCGGTGGATAGGTAACGTTCTTTGCTGCAAATAGATGTTTTAGTTTCTTTCTCACAGCTGGGCCATAGTATGCCAGCACTCTAGCCGTAGACTGAAAAACAGGTGGCGCTTTTTCGCTTGTGTTAGGTGTATCGGCTGTGGTGGCAATAACTGGCGCCGCTTGGCCCCTGGGAAAAGATATACACAGCTCCAGCAGCGCAGCTGTGAGGCACAACCCTTGGAAGGCGATTCTAAAGAACATAGTCATGACTGGTTATCCATTTTGGTTTCTTCCAAATCAAGTTCATTTTGAATTAGTCTAAAAGTGTCGTCTTGAATTTCATTGCTATCGCGCAACTGCAAAAGCAATGTTCTTTGTGCAGTAATGGCTTCGCTTTTAATTCGCTGCCAACGACTGATTGCCGGTTGATTTGTCGACTCTGGGCCGATGTTAGCGATAGCGCGCTCTAGATATTTATTCAGGTGCTTTTGTAAAATCGGGTCTTCTAAATCGATATTTTCAGAGCGTGCTAGCTCATCAATGCGTCTTACTGCTTCTCGTGACAGCGCTAGTCGGGCCCTGCGCTCAGCTTCTTCTGAATTGTAAGCATCTGGCTCGAATTCGAACATTTTGACTATTGCTGGTAGAGTAATTCCCTGAATTATTAGTGTCGATGCTATCACTGCAATAGTAAGAAATATCAGCAGATCGCGATGGGGAAATGCTTGGCCATTGCTGCAAGTAAGCGGTAGGGCTAGAGCTGCCGCTAGTGATACCACACCGCGCATGCCTGACCAAGAGAAGACAAACAGGTGTTTCCAGCTCGGTTGTGGCCGCTTTCTAAGGAAGTTGTATAGTGGGCCTGTTGTGAAGGTCCAGGCAAATCGGATCGCTAGTGGTGCTAAGGCTGCAGTGGCGGTCCAGAGAACTAGTTGTGGTGCAGGGTAGGCTCTGACGGTTTCGAGAATTGGCCTTAGCTGCAGACCCATTAGTAAGAATGAAAATCCATTGAGAAGGTAGGCAATAGTTTCCCAATTGGCAGTGGCGTGTAAGCGTGTGGTAGAGCCATGCATTAATGGCGAGCGCCAACCTAGCATTAAGCCTGCGGTGACAACAGAGAGAACGCTAGATACATGAAGATGCTCAGCCGTTAAGTAAGCTATGAACGGTGATATCAACGAAACAATTATTTCTACAGGCTTATGTTCTAGCCTTGTTCTTAGTCGCACTAAAACGAAGCCAGTAGCGAGACCAGCTATTATTCCACCAATTGCCACATAGAAAAATCTAGTACCAGCTTCTTGCAAAGAGAAGGCACCAGTAACCACTGCTGCTACTGCAAATTGATATGCCACCAAACCAGTGGCATCGTTGGTAAGACTTTCACCTTTGATAATGTCCATCAATCGTTTTGGTAGTTTTACTTCTTTGGCAATGGCCGAAGCTGCTACGGCATCGGTTGGTGAAACAATTGCTCCAAAAGCTAGAGCCGCTGTCCATGGTATTCCAGGCACAACAGTATGAATCGCTAGTGCTACTGCTCCGACTGTAGCCAAGACTAAGCCAACGGCTTGAATCGTTACTAATTCACCTACGTCTTTTAATTGTCGCCATGAAGTGTTGTAGGCATCAAGGTAGAGCAGGGGTGGCAGGAAAATGAAGAAGACAGCGTCAGGTTCTAAATGAACTGGTGGGATATTGGGAGCCATTGAAATGGCCATGCCCGTGAGCACAAGCAAAATCGGCAGAGCGACCCTCAGCTTTTGAGAGATCGCTCCGACTATGGCAATTATTGCTAGCAGCGCAACGACTAGCTCGACTTGCTGCATGTGAATCCTAGGTAGACGAATTAGCCATCTTTGTTTATAGCATGAACCAACTCTTCTAATACTTGGTCTGCTTTATCATTATCTATCTGGCAGGTGCCGGCATTTTCGTGCCCGCCACCACCATACTTAAGGCAGAGTTCGCCAATGTTGGTTTTCGAGCTGCGATCAACAATTGATTTACCAATGGCAAAAACAGTGTTTTGCTGCTTCAAGCCCCAGAGGCGGTGAATCGATATGTTTGTTTCTGGATGCATGGCATAAATCATGAAACGGTTGCCTGCAAAAATTGTCTCTTCTTTTTGTAAGTCGAGCACAATTAGATTTTTGTGGACCGTAGAGCAGCGGTTGACCTGGTCTTTGAACAATTCTGCTTGGGTGTTGTATAGCTCTACTCGCTCCATGACGTCTGGCATTTTCATGATTTCGTCGATGTCGTGGTCTTTGCAGTAATCAATTAAATCCATCATTAGATTGTAGTTTGAGATGCGGAACTCTCTGAATCTACCTAAGCCAGTGCGTGGGTCCATTAGATAGTTGAGAAGTACCCATCCGGTCGGATTCAAGATTTCTTCTTTGCTGAACTGTGCCGCATCGGCCTTGTCGACCTCGTGCATCATGTCGTTCCAGCGGGCGGGGAAAGTCTTGGCGCCGCCGTAGTGGTCATAGACCACTCTAGCTGCCGACATGGCTTTGGGGTCAATAATGTGATTGTCGCGGCTGCCCTTATTGCGGGTCATTTCGCTTGAGTGGTGGTCGAAGGCAATGTGTACGCCGTCAACATAGGGCAAGTTGGTTGTTATATCGTGGTCGGTAATGGGTACCTTACCGTCCTGCATGTCTTTTGGGTGCACGAACAAAATATCGTCGAGCATATTAATGTGTTTGAGTAATACAGCGCAGACTAGGCCGTCAAAGTCGCTGCGGGTCACCAGTCTATATTTAGTGGCATTCTCTACCGCGGATGCTGGATTTTGCGAAGTTGTCATTGCCTTTCTAATCGCCTCTCAAATGCTGGTAAATCAGTGGCTCGTTATCAGCCCCCTACTAGACTTACCACCTGACACTAGCGACTTAAACCCAGAGATTAAAACGACGGCAACTATTGATTGAGTCGGTGTTGATTCGGGCCTGCCAGATTTCCGTGGCAACCTGGGCTTCTGGCCTGCCTATCCGCCCTTTCGTGGCCGCATCTATGGCCAGATTGCCGCACCCGAGTTTATGCAGCAAGATCCTCAACAGGCCTGGGGATTTTATGCCCACTGCATAAGCCTATATAGAGAAAAGAATATAGATAAGCGACCCCTGATGACGGATTTCGCATCATAAAAAGATGGGCTGAGCGAGTGGTTGGTAATTACTTCGTATTTACAAGTAATGTTGATGGGCACTTTGAGCGCCTGGGTTTGCACCAGAGCATATTCTTGAAATTCATGGCTCTAATCATTTGACGTTCGGCGCTAGAGCCTGGGTTCCCTTGCGCACTGCTGAACAAGAGAATCGTTATGTGGCATGGCTGAAGGAGTTTAATGGCGCCAATTTTGTCGCCATCGAATTTGGTGCAGGAATTGCTATTCCTGCTGTGCGGAACTAGAGCATTACAGGGCGCAGATTTCTTGTTTTGCACCACCGCCTAAAATCACTATGTTGTTTAGACCTTTGCCGGGCATATAATTATCGACTGAGGTTAAGCTAATAGGGGTAGCAATTTGGATCAATTACTGTCGCCTGAAGAGTTTGCCGAGTGCGCAGCCGAGCGTATTATTGAGCCGATTGTTGACGGTACGCTCAGTTTAGATCGGAAGAACCTTGCTCTGGTGATAAAGAGCAACACGGGGAAGCCCCTGCAGACTATTCAGCTCAGCCGTTTCTATGCCAACTATAAGGCAATACCGCAGGCGCTTGATGAAATTCTTGGGCGTATCGCTAACTTTGCCCGAGAGCGGCCGGATCTTTCCCGGTATGAACTTGTGGCACCGCATTTGATGCCGGTGGTTGGTGACCGTGCTGATTACGAATTGACTTGGCGCATGACCAGGCGCGAGTACGGTGATGCCGCTGGTGGTTTACGTGCTCTAATAGTCTGTGATTATTTCGTTCTCTACCCCGTTCTGGATACAGGGGCGACGCAAGCGAGAATACCCACTCAAATACTTGATCGGTGGCCATTCGACTTTCAAACGGTGATGTCCCAGGCGGGCCAAAACCTGATTGATAGTACTGAGCACTACAGTTTTTCCAGCTATCACAACAAGCAGACAGACAAGTCTTTTATGTATGAGTCTATCTGGTGCGATGGTTATGACGCTATGCGGTTGTTTTATAACGATATGTGCAGGCTGGAAGTGAGCGGAGAACGACTCTTTTTGTTGCTCAATCAGGGCTGTCTCCTCGTTTGGGGCTCGAATGATCTTCTAGGGACTGCTTTTGCCCTTTCTCGGCTTGAGCATGCGGAACAATCGAGCAGTGGTGAATTGTTCCGCCCTTTGCCGCCTTTCATACTGCATCATAAAGGCGGCGCCCTTGAACTCTACAAACCGCATCCCAAAAAGGAGGAGGCTTTGTATGAGGCGATGAAGAGATATCAATCTATGTATCTTGCTCAAGCCTATGAGCGACAGCGAGAATTTCTTTTCGAAGATGCCGATACTCAGCGGCAGGATCTTTTCCCTTCAGCCTTTGTCGTACTGAAGAACAAAGAGCAAAGAATCGCCACAACCTGCACTTGGACCGAGGGAGTAAGTTGCCTTTTACCCAAGACCGATGGCATCAGTTTTGTTAGGATAAATCCTGATGGAGAGAGCGCCAGGACTGTAGCCGAGGCTAGTTGGGAAGAAGTTCAGGCTATGGTGCCGGAACAACTAGTGGATCAAGAGATGTTTCCTCCTCGTTTCCTAACTAGCGGATTTCCAAACGACACGCAGCTCAGGAAGCTAGGAATGAAGGGACTATTTCGCTGATCACTATGGCCAATATCGGCAGCTCTGTAATTAGAAGCTTTTCAGCACGGAAGGGCCTGTAAAGAGGGTAGGCTTATTAGGTTTTGTATTGTTCGCGAAGCGCTTGGGGTGTCACTTTGGATAATCATTCTCGATCTATGCGATTGTCCGCATTATTTGCTCACCTCGGCTATCAAAGTAATATACGTAGAAGTTTTTCGGCTTTGGCTCTTGTTGCGTTGTTGCAGGCGCCAATTCTTACTGGCAACATCTATGCTTGTGATATCAATGGCACTAGTTGTGCTAACTCATACGCTGCTTATGCTGAGAGTCAGACCTTAACGCAGTTAGCCTCTGCTTCTTCTGATTCAGCTAATTCGTCATTTTCGTCGTTAACAGCTGAACAGCAATATTCACAACTGACAAAACAGATTTTGCTGGCTGGAATTGAACTAGAACGGTTCAGTTTGAATTTTAGGCTAAACAGTGCCAAGCAGCCACGTTTTAGAAATTTACGCTATTTTCTCACCCAAGAAACCGCTGCCGCGACCGGGTTAGCTTTTGAAATTGCTTTTCTGGAGCAGGCTAAAAAGGGCCGCCGGCGCCCACTGCAGGTGAGCAAGCCGGTATTACATGGTGCCCTGACTACAGCCATGACTGGTGCGATCATTGGCGGTTCTGGTTCGGCTTTAGAGCTAAGTTCGAATATGCTTCAGGCCATTAAAAATAAGCGTCACGGATTCGACTTCAAAACAGCTAACAAGTTTGTGGCGGCAAAGCTCAAAGAAATAGATCTGCTTCTCGCTCAGCGTGATGCTCTTGTAGCTGCCAACCCCGATCATCCTGGGCATGAGGGTGCAGTTCTAGAAGGCAAGATTTTAAGGGAGCTGCGCAATTGCTTCATCGCCGAATACTCTGATTTTAATGCAGATACAAAGGGCTATATCACGTATCAAAATCTCTTCTACTTGCTTAATGCATCCTATAGTGCTGTTCAAGCTGCTGGTGCCTGGTGTGGTTATCGCGGTGTGACTAAGCCTAAGTACAATGGCCCAGCTAACGTTCTTTTCGTCGTCAGCGGTGCCATGGCCATGGTTACACCAATTATTAGCACTGCCGCTGGCAAATATGCCCGGAAAAAGGCATACGAGACTTTAGAAAAGCAAATCGGCGAGAAGCCAAAGCTCGATGAAGCTGCCTTCTCGGCAGACACCAAACGCGCCCGCGAGATTCTTAAGTCGGTAGATGCCTCGGTTATCTCTTCACTGCCCGGAACCGATCGATTGGCTTTGTACACTGATGCCTCTGTACTTTTTAAAAAGCAATTAGATAGTGAAACGACGATTATGCGTCGCAATGAAAAAGTTGCTCTGCAAAATAATCTGTTAGCGCCAGTGATTGGAGCGCAGTTGATGACTCAAGGTATTTTCGGCTGCATTGGGTCTTATCGCTATAATTTGAGACCGCGCAAACAGCTCAGTATGTTTTATCGGGGCGCTATCGTTGGCACTGTCGGAACCAGCATGGCTACACTGGGCAACGCCGTATCGCTGCTTTCAACTTTGAGCTATGAACATCGTTTGTCTAAAGAAAATAAGATGCCAGCGCAGTTAATCAAATCTAGACTAGAACACCTTGAAGAAGTAGAAAAAGAAGTGCGCAAAATTTGATTATTTTGTTGCTTTGACGCAGCGAAAACCTAGATGATTGGCGCCAGTATTAACTTCGCCTTTGCCTCTAGTACCAATCATATAACGTGTGCAATATTGGTCGCTGCAAAGAAATGAGCCGCCTCTGTGCACGCGTTTCTTTTCGCCTGGTTCGGCCGGGTCGAAGGGCCTATCTGGGCCTGTGGGATTTTTTATGACGGCCTTTGACGCTTTTACTAGCTGGGCATAGTAGTCGGCGTGATACCAATCGCTACACCATTCCCAGACATTGCCAGCCATGTCATAGAGGCCAAATTTGTTGGGCGGATATTGCTTGACTGGGGCGATGCCAGCAAAGCCGTCTAAAGCAGTATCTTTGACTGGAAACTGACCCTGGTAAATATTGGCCATCCACTTGCCGCCTGGCTTAAGTTCGTTGCCCCAGGTGTAAGTGTCACCATCTTTGCCACCACGGGCAGCAAATTCCCATTCAGCTTCTGTTGGCAAGCGCTTACCGGCCCATTTAGCATAGGCTACAGCGTCGGGGTAGGCAATGTGCACCACAGGGTAGCTTCCCTTGCCTTTGATGCTGCTCTGGGGCCCTTGTGGGTGCTTCCAGTCGGCACCATGCTGATAGCGCCACCACTGATACATATTTTGCAGAGGTACTGTTTTGGCGGTGGGAGTAAATACTGTTGAGCCCGCTACTAGATTCTCTTTAGGGGCGGTAGGAAATTCTTCTTTGGTTGGGGCAATCTCAGCGATTGTTTTATAGCCGGTTGCTTTGACAAACTTTTCGAATTGGTCGTTGGTTACTTCTGTTTTGTCCATCCAGAAGCCATCGACATAAACGCGATGGATGGGGCGGGCGTCGCGCATGTCGTCTTGAGCTGTGCAGTGGCCTTCTGTCTGACAGGCAGTTGCAGTTGATTTAGCGGTGGAAGCCGACTGGCTTGTGGCGGATTCTTTTAGGGGTTTTTTACTGCCCATCGAAAATTCGCCGCCAGGAATCCAAACCATGTCTTTGGTATCAGCGCTTTTAGCTAGAGCAATGGCCGGATTGCTTAAGCACAAAAGCAGCAAACCCAGCTGAGCGACAAAGATTCGCTTAGCTGGGTTTGGCTGTTGTCTCACTCGGTTATTCAATGGGCTAGTTCAATCTATCGGCTGTTGGCAGCGTGCATTTTTTCTTGAATTGCTTGTTTTACAGCTTCCATGTTGAAGCTTGCACCTTTTTGCATCGGTGGGAATTCAACAAAGGAGGCTGCTGTTTTAGCAACTTCTTGTTGCACGAAAACAAAACGCCAGAACTCATAGGCAAACCAGTCGTAGTAGTTCAACGAACCACCTTTGCCGTTTGACATCCCGGTTCTTTCAAGTGGGTCCAAGCGCAGATTTGTCAAAATTGGCCAATCGACTTTTTCGGATGCACCGAGCCAGCCGTTGGGTTGATCGGTAAAGCGATATTTGTAATCGTTGATTCTCACTGCACCAAGCGTGCCTTCGGTGAAGTAATAGATTTCTTTGCGATTAGATGGGCCTTTACCGGTGAGCAAATCTAATTGGTTATAACCATCGAGGTGCACTTTGTATGTGGTATCACCAATTTTCTTACCGGTAAGCAATTCTTGTTTGATATTCGAATCGCCAGCAGCAGCTAAGAATGTAGGGAACCAGTCGAGGCCTGAGAAGATACCATTTTCGACTTTGCCTGCTGGCACTTTGCCAGGCCAACGAACGATTGCCGGAGCACGGAAGCCGCCTTCAAGAGCGGTGCCTTTGCCACCAGCAAATGGTGTTTGACCACCGTCTGGCCAAGTAAAGTTCTCAGTACCATTGTCTGTACTGAAAACAATAATGGTGTTCTCATCCATGCCATTGTCTTTGACATATTTGAGCACTGAGCCGACGATATCATCGAGCTGAGCCATACCAGCTTCGTGAACACTCCAGCCGTTTTCAGAATTACGCATTGACTCGTACTTTTCTGATAGGTGAGTAACTATGTGCATACGGGTGGGGTTGAGCCAGACGAAGAATGGCTTGCCGTCTTTCTTGGCTTTATCCATGAACTTGACTGAGTCAGCAAGAATTTCGTCGTCGACTGTTTCCATGCGCTTGGGATAAAGCTCACCAGCGTCTTCGATTTTTTGCTTGCCGATCTTGCCCCAACGCGGCTGTACTGTTTGGTCATCAGTATCAGTGGCCCAGCTATGAATCATGTTGCGTGGACCAACCACGTTCTTTAGCTCTTGTGGATAATTGCGGTGAGCTGGATCTTCCATGGCATCTAAGTGATAGAGATAGCCAAAGAACTCATCGAAACCATGCACTGTCGGCAAGAACTGGTTGAGGTCGCCGAGGTGGTTTTTGCCGAATTGTCCAGTGGTGTATCCCTGAGCTTTGAGAGCAGTGGCAATGGTAATTGCCTGGTCGGGAATGCCAATAGGCGAGCCCGCTTGCCCTACTGTGGTCATGCCAGTTCTGATTGGAAGCTCACCAGTTATGAAGTTAGCTCTGCCGGCTGTACAGCTGGCTTCGGCATAGTAGTCGGTGAAGCGCATGCCTTCTTGAGCCATCTTGTCGAGATTTGGTGTGCGTCCAGCCATTATGCCTTGATTGTAGGCACCGATGTTGAACCAACCAATATCGTCTCCCATAATGAAGATGATGTTTGGTTTCTTTCCATCAGCGCACATACCAGCAGCTGGCGCGAGGAGCGCTGTAGCTGCTAATAGCACGCTGAAAAATTTCTTGGCGTAACGACTCACGCTTACTCTCCTAGATAAAGGAATATCTGGCCACGGCTCATGTCAAGCGATTGAGCCTAAAGCAGTCGTTCAGAGTATCAGACCGAAGGGTGTGTCTGATCGGCTACTGCTAAATATCACTGCCTTTTCAATCTGGACTTGACTTGATGACTGCTTACCAGAAGGTTTGGATTGCCGCGCTACGACCTAGTTAGTGTGGGGTTAAGTTGACAACAAGGTCGACCAATAGCAATACACTAATTACAATTAGGCTAACTGCTACAGCCAGGGTTGAAGACCAGGCTGCGACTTGTACTTCTTTGTTCAATTTTCTCAGTGAGAGCCAATGTTCAACAGCGCCGCAAATCAATCCTAAGATTCCCAGAAGCATTAAAATGATGCCAAGCTGTTCTGGAGACTGTGTTTTAAATTCTGACAGATTCTTGTTCTTGATTAAGTCGTGGACGAACCGTGCCAAGGTAAAGCCGAAGGCAAATAGAGAAAGCGACGTGCGAATCCAGGCCAGCAGTGTTCTGTCCATAGCAAGAAGCGTGCGTGTCTGTGCTAGCTCCATTTGCAGAGTTTGTATTTTTGTTGGTTTGGCTTCTGGCGCCGGGGTTTTAGCTGGGTCTTCCACTTAATACAACCTATTGATAGCGCATGCCATTGAAATCAATGTAACCACTTTCATGACGCGGCTCGTCAGACTTGTGTGTCCAGTGTAAAACACCGCCGCGTTCGTTCCAAATATATTCTCCGTGAATTCGTACCACGTTACCTTCTTGCACCGGCGCGTAAGTACCGTATTGAAGATCGTTCGCCACGAGGACAGTGGTGCCATTTGAGAGTATCAATAGAAAGCGTTGATGTGGTTCTCGGTAATCTTCTTCGCGCAGCAATTTTTTTATGGGCGCAGTCACTGTTAGTTCAACTTTGCGTGCTTGCTGACTCTGTGCTTGAATAATTTGGGCATCATCTACAGCATATGGAATATTGGCCGGTCCAATCACTGTGCCGCTTTTAATTTGATTAGAACCTTGATTTTGACTTTGATTGACCGAATCATATTTTGCTAATTCTTCAGCGAATTGTTTTGCTTCTTGAGCTGCTGCTGTCTGACTACTAGGGCCAGCATTGCAACCAAAGCAGAGAAAAATACCGGTCAATAGAGCATATTTGAATTTATTGCAGGCTGCCATAGATACCTCCAGAGAAATTGGCAAAACTGCTATTGCCTATTAAAGTTGAACTGGATGATCCATCAGGCTTTAGAAATACAAACGATGGTATCGCTTGAATAGAATGTTGCTTCAGGAGGGCAGCATTGCTGGCATCGTCAATATTGATTTTTTTAAATTGTATTTTGTCGCCAAAGATTTTCTGAGCTTGGGCAATTTGCCCGTCAATTTCGTCGCACTGCGCGCACCATGGTGCCGTGAAAATCAAAACACTGGAGGAAGCATTGTTTGTGGCCAAGTTGGCCTGTGCTGCTGGCTTGGGGCTGGAGCTTGTGCTGTTGCTATTTGTTTTGTCTTGGTTGCTAGTGGCTGTGGCATTTGATGACATCCATGTTGCGATGAATTTCGCCATGTTTGAATCGTAGGTGTTGCTTTTGACGCGACCGTATTCAATCACTAAATGTTCACTAGGTAATTCAATGAAAGTTTTGTTTCTGGTGCCCAGGGCATTGAAAATTTCCCACGTACCTTGAGCTTTTACGAGTCTGTCAAGCGTGCCCTGCAGCATCAGCACAGGTAGCGCTGTTATCTTAACCGCTGCGTCGTGATTGCCATCCATGAACGCTTGAAAGTCTACTAGCTGAACGGGCGAAAGGTCCATGCGATTTAGTGGGCTCGATTCCCAAATTGCTCTTAGTCGATCATTTTTTGTCGCCTGATCGACTATGCTGGTGCCAACGTCAAACGGCTTGCGAGCACCAGTCAGGAGCTTTACTCCAACTTTTAAATCAGTGCCATCTTTGTAGCGTTGGCCTGATGGAACTGACGAAATCAAACCATCCATTTGTTCTGGGTACATTGAGCTGGCGCGCAAGACTATGGCACCACCCATAGATTCACCTAGAAGAAAGACTGGCAAGCCTGGGTGATTGGCTCTGAGAATGGGCAACAAAGTTTTTATATCATCGAGGCAGGCATCAAATTTCAATGCTTTGCCATTGTTCAATCTCATCCACGATCCAAAACCCCGCACGTCAATGGCATAGACTGCCGCCCCTTGTTGTGCCATGCGGGTGCCAAAGTCGTTGTAACAGTCAGCGTTGAGACCAAGGCCGTGAATGCAAAGCAAAACAGCTGTCTGTTTGACACTGGGGTCAATCCAGCTGCGGCACGGTGGTGTGTGTATGTCGTTGGCATCAATTGAGCTGAAGTCTTCTCTTGCGCCGGGCGCATTGGAAGCAAAGACTGCAGGGGCACTTAATAACATGGTCAGGGACAATAGACTGAAGAGATTTGCACGCAGGCGCATTTTGAGACCCATTAAAGGAGCCAATATAATAACTTGTTCTTCTGATTTTAAGATTACTGAGCAGTTTTTGAGCTTGACAAGCGGTTGGCTGTTGCTGCCCCTTATAATAGTGTCAGATTCTCAGTGGCTGAACTGCCGTGAAAAAGAGCCTTTTAACTTAGACTGTTGGTCTATTAGGAATCACGTTGGCAATCAACAAAAACTCTCTTGCGTTTAATTTCTACCTTGGTGGCCTAGGCGCCCTGCCGCCCCTTTCAATTGATATGGGTTTGCCGGCGCTCACATCAATCGCTTCATCGCTGCATACGACAGATGCCGCTGCCGCACTCACACTTAGTCTCTTCTTGGCTGGTTTTGCCGTGGCTCCTGTGGCTGGTGGGCCGCTGTCAGATCGCTTTGGGCGGCGGCCAGTGTTGCTTGGTGGCTGCCTCATTTTTGCTATCGCTGCTATTGGCTCAACTTTTGCTCCGACAATTGAGTTGCTTTTGTTTTTTCGCTTACTCCAAGGTATTGGCGCAGGCGGTGCTGCTGTGCTCTCTATGGCACTTATTCGCGACCTCTTTGAAGGAAATGAAGCACGGGCCAAGCTGTCTTATGTCGGTATTTTGCGCAGTTTTGCCCCCATGATTGCTCCGACTCTTGGTGCTTGGATGCTCATGTTCGGCAACTGGAGATGGATCTATGGCTTCCTTGCGGTTGGTGGATTGGTGATATTGCTGGTCACCTACTTTGGTTTTGCCGAGTCGGCAAAGCACGAGCGTGTGCCTCTAACTTTTAGCGCTTTGCGTCAAAGCTATGCCACTGTGATCAAGCATCGTGTTAGTTTCGGCTATGCTAGCCTCAATGCTTTGATGTTTGGCAGTATGTTTGCCTACGTATCGAATTCACCGCTGTTGTTGATTGGTGTTTACAAACTATCCAATCAAATGTTTGGCTATTTATTTGCCGGCACCGCATTAGGTATCATGATTGGTGCTCTAGTTAACGGCAAGCTGAGTGATCGCAATATTCCACATACAGTGCCGCTCACCGCTGGACTCCTTTTAGCTTCGGCTGCCAGCTTAGCGAACGTGGCAATAACCTTGTCTGGACATGCCTCTCCGCTTACCCTACTTCCTGGCCTTTTTCTCTTTACGTTCAGTGGAGGTTTGGTAGCCCCCAATGCAGCCCACGGCTGCATGCACCCGATGCCGAAAATTGCCGGTGTGGCATCGGCCGTGCTGACTTTCACTCAAATGATTGTTGGGGCACTGTCAAGCGCTATTGTTGCCTATCTGTACGATGAAAAGTCGGCCATCGCCATGACTGGTGTTATGGCGGCTTTCATTTTGAGCGCGGCCGTAGTCTATTTTGTTGTGGTTAAGCCAGCAGAGAGAAAAGACGTTGTCATGTTAAACTGAGGAATATGATTATCTGAGACTAAGAGCAAGCCAGGGCTTGTGCTAAACAATGAGAAGACACACTCAAAAGCGTTTTGCTGAAGAAGCCGCCCGGTTCATGGTCGAGGGCGCAGAAAGTGAGTATCTGCACGCCAAAGAGCGTGCCATGATGATGCTTGGTCTATCTAGTCAGACTCGCTTACCTTCTAATCGTAAGGTTCGAGATTTGGTTGGCAAAATTACAAAAGCCGAATTGGGCGAAGATGAAGTTGCTCGCCGGGTGCGGCAGATGCGCGAAATTGCCTTAGAGATAATGGAGATTATTGAGGCATTTGATCCATTTCTAATTGGCAGTACTCTTAGCGGTGAGATTCGCGAAACATCAGATATTGACTTGCATGCTTATTCAGATGATTTTGAAGAAATTAAGTTTCTTCTCAGCGATTGGGGCTACAAAGATATCGACGAAGAAATAGTGCAAAACATGAAAGGTACTTTCATTCATTTGAAGTGGTTAGAGCGCGGCTACCCTGTAGAAATCACAATTTATTCGTGGGCTATGCGCGACGTTATTCAGTTCTCGTCTATTACGGGCAAACCAATGAAGAGAGCTGATGTTGCTGGCGTCAGGCACTTGTTGCGCACTTAGGAGTGCTAACGGTCAATTGAATAGATTAGCTTACTCTCTTATTTTTGAAAACTGATCCAAAAACAGTTTCAACTGCTTCTTGTAGAGGTTGTGATCTTGTTCACTAACGTATACATGCTGGCTCGTTGGTAGCTCTAGGTATTGCAGTGGCCGAGCACCTTCATCGGCCAGGCGCCGTGCATGGTTTATTGGCACGTTTCTATCTAATGCCGTGCCAATCACAAGTACAGGTGGATGTTTGCCTTTGAGCACTGCTAGATTGTTGAATGTTGGTTCCATGAAAAGAAAATCTGGATATATCACTGTGACATTGAGATGTTGATCAGCCCAGTCTTTGGGCGATGTCAGAGGAGATTCAAGAATCATTGCTTTTAGTGGCCGCTGTTTACTCATCTCGGCGGTTGTTCCGGCGCCAAAAGACTCACCATAGGCAATCACTGAACCTAGTGGATATTTCAGTTCGCTGACTAGAAAGTCGTGGGCCATAGTAGTATCAGGCACCCATCTATCTATATTGCATTGACCAGAAGATAGGCCGTAACCCTCTTGGTCATAGACAAAGACCGAATACCCCAATTGCAACATGGTGGCAATTTGAAAGGGATCACAAAGAGTGTTAATGGAGCTACCGACGCCCAGTGAGTACAGAATGACTCCACGTTCTTTGTCTTTGGGCAACTTGAACAAGATACTGTCTAGAACCACTTTAGAGGTCTTTTGTTCAAAGTTACTAGCCAGTATTTTGTAATGCTTGCCAGTTATTCCACCGATCTCAATCGGTCGATCTAGCTTGCTATCTGGCGGGTGAAAGAGCACATGCGCTGTCAAGTCGCGGTTGAGGCGCGGGGCCAAGTAAAGATAGATGCCAGCAATAATCACAGCTACTACTACCAGAACATTTTTAAGGGCTCGCCGGAGTTTGTGGATGTCGAGTTTTTTCACCGAAAGTGCCCTTGATGGAATGATTACTTCATACCAGTTTCTAACGATTAACAAGCACAGCTGTTGCTAGTATTATCCAGCCGTTCCACATGCCGTGTATGGCAGTTGTGACTAGTAAGCTGCGGCTGCGCTCATAGGCAACTGCTAGCACTAAGCCAATACCAAAATATTGCCAGAAGCCAACTAAGTCGAAGTGATAACCAGCAAAGAGCAGGGCGCTGCCGACAATGCCGACTATGACACCAAAGCGATGACGCAGCCAGCCGTATACGAGCCCTCTGAACATTAGTTCTTCGCTGAATGGAGCCAGTATTAAAATAAATAGTATCGACCAGCTAATGGCTATATAGTCGAGGGAAACAATCGAATCTATCATGCTTAGCTGTGCGGTGTTGGAAACACTTATAGGTGCTTCTGGCAACAGATTGCGCACCATGCGAATAAACAGATTGAGTGAAACCATTGCCGCAAAGCCAGCCAGCGTAAGTTTGGCAAATTGAGGAAGACTCGTTATTTGATTGCCCCGCATGAAGACCTGTCTGATTGACATTTTATTCGGTCGGCAAATGAGAAAGTAGAAGGCGAGTAGCGCCGCTATAGTTCCGCTTGCGAAAGCAACTAATTCGATTGTGCTCTTTGAGCCCGGAAGGTTTGAGTCTGTGTGGGTTATTAAAGAGGTAACGCCAAGGCAAATGCCAGAAATAATACCAAAACCAATTTGGGCATAGAGTGCACTCAAGATAATGGCATACATGCGGCGAAAGTCTGTTGCTAACGGTTTAAACTCACCAAGGCTTTTGTGGGTTCTAATGGTGGCAAAAATGACATAGGCGCCAGCCAGAGCAAAGAGTAATTTTAATATCTGGTACACAGCAAACTTCGTGCGCCAGTCAATTGACTTCTTCTCATTCTCAGCTACTTCTGATTTGAGTTCAGGGCTGTTGGTTATCTTGTAGGCCTCAGCAAGAGCCGTCTGGCGATACCACCCTGCTGGCAGACCAGGTTTGATTGCAGCAATGTATACATCGGCTTTAAGGCTCTCTGGCGCCAAATACAGTGCTCGTAGGCTGGACAGTAATATACTTGGCTTGCCACCACTTCTGGTGTAACGTTCGAAAATGGGCTCAGGGCTCTCTCCGCTGCTCTTTGTTAGAATGGCTAAGCGTGCGGCTAGCTGATCGTCATTGGGGTAACTGTTAGCGAGTTTTTTGACGGACTCTAGAACTGTTGCTGTCGACTTTTTCATCGATGTCTGCCCGTCTAGTATCATTATGATTTTTAGCGGGCCATCATACTCTTCTAAGTAGCCTGTGCCAATTAGCCCGCTTGCTGAAAAATCAGCTTGATGAATTCGCGCAGCTGGCGGCAGCTTTGTTGTCTCCTTCTCGATAACGTCTTTGGGTAGAAGTACTGCGCTAAAGCCAACTGCTACAGCTAGAGTGGCAAGTATAAGTAGAACGTCTACGCAAGTTCTCTGCCATTTGCCTTTAAATAAACAGGCCGCGATTGCACTGATGAAAGTGCCAATGGCGACCAAGACGAAGGCCAAGACCCACAAAATTAACCAGAACATTGAGTTTCCTTCGATTTGGCTACCAAGGCATATGGGCCTTGACCTAGCTACACCTTCTTTATGCCCGGCAAACATTGTTGCACTGTTATGCTAGTTCCCTAGGGTGATAATTGCTGTGAGGATGGATATTTTGAAAGTGGCTATCCGGCAGTTTTGGCTAAGCTTTTCAGCCTTAGCCATTGTTTTTTCATTAGTCTGTCTAATTAATCTTCCTGCTCAGGCCCAATTGGAGAAGTATTTGAGCAGGGGAAAGCCGATCCGGGTTGAGTGGTTTCGTCCAAGTCATGATAGTGGAAAGCCGGTAGTGCTTATTCTTTACGGGGCCAGTGGAGGCGAAGACAGCGAATACTTTCGAGGCTGTGCACAGCAGTTTGCCGACGCCGGGTTTGTGGCCGGTGTAGTTCATTATTTCGATAGTGTTGACATCAAATGGGCGAACTCGGCTCAGATGTCAAAATATTTTCAAAGCTGGCTTGGCACGGTTGACGATGCTGTCACTTGTTCACAAAAGCAGTTTGGGGCCAAGCGAAAAGTCGATCTCTTTGGCTATTCATTGGGCGCTCAACTGGCTTTGTCTTGCGCTGCGCGTGATGCACGAATAGGGGCTGTGTCGAGTATGTCTGGTTGTTTTGTCTGCCCACCGGCAAAGGCCTCCAGAATGCCACCTGTTTTGATTTTGCACGGTGCTCGCGATAGTACTGTATCGCTTCAAAGGGAAAAGCGAACCGAGATGCAATTAAAACAACTGGGCACTCCGTATGAAGTTCACATTTATGCCAAGCAGGGCCATTGTTTCGACTCTGAGTTGGCGCAAGATGCCATCCTTCGCTCCATTGCATTCTTTAAGAAGCAGGCAATAGTTGCTCAGGGTCTGCATTGAACTTTGTAGATATTGCCTTGGAAACGCCTAGCGTCTCTGATACAGCGCTTTCCAGGCCAAGTGCTTGATGCCGCTGTCTAGAATGAAGTAAGTACGTTCTAGTTTAATCACGGCAAAATGTGGCTCAATTGGAGTGATAAGCTCAATAGCACTAAGTTGCGGCGGCCCAACATTGGGATCTTGCCTATATTCGTCTTTACAGCCTGAAATGCTTAGCCAGAATGCACCGGGCTTAAGCGCTGCTGCCACTCTTTCAACAAATAAATTGCGCTTAGCTCTTTCGATTACGTGGTAAACACCACGGTCAAAGGCAAAATCTTGAGTACCATCGTCAACTGGTGTGGTTTCGCAAATATCAATGAGGTGGAAATCTATCTGCTTCTTTGCTTCGGCGGCCTTCTTCTTGGCTGCTTCCATGGCGGTCGGTGCAATTTCAGTGGTAGTGACAGCACAGCCGTGATTAGCCATCCAGATAGCGTTAGTACCAGTGCCGCAGCCAATTTCTAAGACTAATTTGGGATATTTGTCTTTTTCCAGGCTGGCGAAATATTCTTCTAGCTCTGGGGCGGGCAGCCCGCTATCCCATGGGGCAGAATTAGGTTGGGTGTAGCGTTCTTCCCAGTTGTATTGTCTTTCGTCGCTTTGACGCTCATCGTTTTGATCATCTTCGTGGTCGTCGGCGCTTTCGATGTCTTGCTGGTTTTTCACGGGTAACCTGGTTGGTGTACTGCATAGATTTGAGATAAGATTCTAACATGAGCGAAACCAGCCCCAGATCGAGTCAATCTCCGCTTAATGTAGTTATTGCCCTTGATGGCGTCGGAGGCACAGGTATTTTGCCGTTCTCTTTGATGGCTGCTGCCAAAATTGGAGGCGCTAACCTCAAAATTCAGAGGTTCTTTTGGAATCACGGTGTGTTCATGCCGTTTCATGATTTGTTAGATAAAGAGCACATTGAGCGCAAGGGTGCGCAATTGGCCGAACTGATTGACTCAGTCGACAAAGGGCACACCGTGCAATTGGTGGCAAAGAGTGGTGGCAGTTTAGTAGCCGTAAAAGCACTTGAGCTATTGTCTGTCGACAGAGTAGCGCGCACTATTTTGCTTTCACCTGCTATTTCACCTCAATATGATCTGAGCCGCGCTCTGCAGGCTGTGGAGCGCAATTTGATTTGTTATTATTCACCCTACGATCGCATTATTCTGGGTTTGGGTACTAGCCTCTTTGGCACCTCTGATGGTGTGCGTACAACAAGTGCTGGGTGCGCCGGCTTTGCTATCGCCCCAGAGAGTTGCCTCTACCCAGAGCAGTACTCTAAGCTAGAACAACAGCGCTGGCGTCCTGAGATGCTCAAGCAACTGCATATTGGTATGCACTTTGGTAATAGCGCCACACCATGGCTGTTGAAGAATGTTGTGCCGCGCTTGAGAGAGCTTGATTGAGATCGGGTAAAATGCCTCGCTCGTCTACCTCATAGCCTTTTCCCAAATCGCAGCAATAGAACTGGAACCTTCTCGGCTACCTTACGTCGGCCGCGATAGTAAAAGACATAAGAAGAGATAAGAAGAGAAGAGACGCTGAGGGGTGTTAGCCATGAAGGGTGATGAAGGAAAGGTCAGAGCGAACAGTATCAGTGGGATTCCAATGCCGGGTACGATTACTCAGGTTGAGGGGAAGACGGTGGAGCCTAATCGCCATGAGCCGGAACAACCATTTAGGATCGACGGCACTGGCGAAATTTATGCCCGCGATTACTTTGATCATGAGTCCGAGAGATTAGGTAATTTGGAAGGGGATTACGTTGTGGAGAAAGGCGACAAGAATTTGTCTCTTGGTCTTCACGACGAGGAGAATACTGATGCGAACGCCGTTGATAGTGACGGTAATGAAGGCTTGCTGCCAGAAACGCAGTCGCTCCCATTTGATTCTGGTACTAGATTCGGTGACGATCAAGATGCAGATCTAACGCCGCGGCCATTAGATCTAGATAGTAATTTAGTTTAAAGCAATAGAGGTTTTTTATGTCAACTGAAATCGGGAAGATATCGGAAGTGCATTCCTGCATGCACAGGGCCTGCAAGTGCAAAGTTCGAGACGGTGACTGTTGCGGTGAGTTTTGCTCAAATAATGATCCCACCGGCGAAGACCCACACTGCGGCTGTGGCCATACTGATTGTGATATGACTGCTGAATTGGGCAATGAAGGTACTTTTGCATCGACTGGTTCGTAGTTTGTTTACTAGGCGCGAGTTGGTGACGAGTCAATTGCTGATAAGATAGAGCTTTGCTGGCTTTAAGGCCGCCCTGGAATCCATCTGAGAATTTTACATGCTTTCTCGCCCTTTGCTAATTCTTGATATTGACGAAACTCTCATTCACGGGCGAGAAGAGCCTCTTGAACGGCCCTGCGAATTCCTTGCGGGGCAGTATCATATTTATGAGCGTCCTCACCTTGGCCAATTTCTGAAATCTGTCAGTGAGCTATATGATTTAGCTTGCTGGTCATCGGCAACTCGCGGCTATTTAGATATTGTCGTGAACACCATCACTAAAGACCTTGCTGCATCGCTTTTGTTTGTTTGGGATCGAAGTCGTTGCACTCGCAGAATGGATTTTACCCTTCAAGAAGAGTACTTTCTAAAAGACTTGCAAAAGGTCAAGAAAAAAGGCTACGATCTAGACCGTGTACTAATTTTAGAAGACGAGCCACGCAAAGTAAATCGCCATTTCGGTAATGCCGTTTTTGTCAAACCGTATGTAGGCGCGCTTGATGATGATGAGCTGCTCAAATTGGCTGTCTACTTAAGATCTATTGCCTGTGTTCCGAATTTCAGAGCTTTGGAAAAGCGTAACTGGCGCTCGCTCAAGGCAATGCCTTAATCACTTATCGCCTTTCAGTTTGGCCCGGCGTTCTTCGATTTCTTTAGCCTTGGCTCTCAGTACTTCGGCTTGCCCTTCTCTGTGTGTGATATCCAGATACTTTGCATACTCTTTGTAAATGTATGCCAACTTTGGATTGTTCAGGCCCAACAGCTTTTCGCCAAAGTCTACTGCTTTGCCAAAGTGAGAATCAGCGGTCGTCTTCTCGCTTAGCGCTGCATATAAGCGAGCTAAATCAAGATTTAGTTGAGCCCATTCAGGATCTTTGGCCGCCATAAACTTGCCTTTACTAGCGGCACCTTTCACTAAATTGGCTTTTGCTTCTTCTAGTTTGCCCAGGCCTAAGTATGCGTGCCCCAGATTTTGCAGAACTGTTGCTCTGACTATGCTGTCACCAAAACCCAGAGTATCGAGAATTTCAAGAGCATTCTTTGCGGCAGCTAGTGCATCGTCGTAGCGCTCTAAGAAAAGCAAGTGATCGGCAATATTTACATGTGCTATGGCCACCGAAAGATTTGGCTTGTTGGCGCTGGCTGCTAGTTTTAGCTTTAGTGAACGTCTTGAGCAGTCTAGCGCTTCTCTGTATTCGCCAGCCTCACAGTGTGCTAAAGAAAGATTATTGTAAGCAATGGCCTGCAAATGATCGAGAGCATCATCGGTCATGTCGAAGCATTCGACCGCCCTTCGGCCAATGCTAATTGCTTCGTCTATTAATCCTTGCTTCATATATGTGCCGCAAAGATCGGTTAGCATGGCTCCTTCACTGGTTTTATCAGGGGCTGTCTTTTTGAGCGTTTCTAGCGACTGCTCAGCGTAAGATCTTGCTTCTTTGTAGTTGCCTTCTCCATGAGCCAGTTCTGAAAGAAGCATAAGGCAATTAGATAGATCTTTCAGTGCTGATTGGTCTTTATCGGCGTTGAGATCTTTGACGAGGTTGAGAAAGTACTTTTTGGCTTTAGCCTTTTGTTCGAGAACACTGTAAAAACTGCCGACCAGAACTTTTCGACTATTAGCATGGTAGGCAAAAGCATTTCCTGGAATGATCAAATTGATTTGGTCAATTAGCACGGCAATCTTGCTGATTGTTAGTCCAGCTACATAACATAGCTTTTGTGTAGCTGCGGTGGCGCCGAGGCCAACAAAAAGCAGTAGCTCACTACAAAGACCTAGAATTGTCGGGGCTGAACACCAAACGATGACAATATCGAAGGCTAGGCAGGCCGGGGCTGAGAGCTGGTACACAGTTGGTCTGAGTACGAGCCAGATGCCTAAGGTAATGAAGCCTATAAAGCTACTAACGATTGCACTGTCTTTCATCCCTCAACCTCTTCTAGCGTAAGATTGGAACGCCATTATCTTCGTATACCCAGTTAAAGCTTCTAATATTAGAGGCCGGATTAAGACACCATTAAGATTGCGGTATTGATTAAGGTGTAGGCAGTTCTTTCTAAGGGCTAGTTAGCTCGCGAAGGGTAAAATGTTGAGAGCAATTGAGGTGGCTATGGCCAAGAGATTCTTCAGGACAGCGATTTTGTCAGTTTTTGTCGGCCTGCTTTTCACACTATGTGCAGTTTCTGTGCAGGCTGAGGTAGATCCGCTTGCTAATGGCATTTATCTTGTTCTACGCGAGGCTGAGAATTCTAAGTCTCTTGGGCCCGCTGGCACCGGTGAGCGTATCTTGATTGATGACGGTCATTTGCTTGAACCTACTCAGCCCAATCTACCTGATAAACCTCGCTTTGTTGCCCTAAGCACTGAGCACTTTATTCCGATTGTGCTCGCACAAAAGCCCACTAAGAAAGTCGATCAGCAGGGTAAGAAGCAGTTGCTGATAGAGTTGGCTAAGCCCGAGGTTATTCCCCTTGAAACTTTTACTAGTGAAAATTGTGGTCGGTCGGCAGCAATTGTAATTGGCAATCAGATTGTCACTGTACACAAAATTAGAGAGCCAATTAGGGGTGGAAAAATGCAGATAACCCGTTGTACCGACAATGGTTGCGATGTTCTTTATACGCAGCTGCAAGGTGCTGAAAAGTGACCAGGATGACGAAGACTAATCGATTACTTTTGTTTTTCTTTGTTAGCCTAGTCGGGTTGTCTACTGTTGCGGCGATCGTATTTGTTGTGCTCAACCGTACCAAATTAGAGCAACTTATCGTGAACACGGCATCTTATGCTGAGCATGTCACCGACCCTTCTTCAGTTAAAGCCCCGCGTATTTTATTCGTTGGCAATAGTTTAACTTTCTTTTTCCTTTCACCTAATACAGTGGCTAAGTTTGCTGAGAGTTTGGCTAGCGAGAGGCCGCAGGTCTCTCAACTGATGTCACCAGGTGTTTCCTTGGAAGATCATTATAAAATGGGACGCTATCAGAAATTATTGCAAGAACAGAAGTTTGATTATGTTGTTCTGCAAGAGCAATTCCAGCGCTCATTGAATGAAACTAGTTTGGCCGTAGACTATGGGCAGAAGATGGCAACTCTAGCAAGAAAAGCTGGTTCTAAAGTTTTACTCTTCGAGGTATGGGCGGCTCGAGATCAGGTGGCCACCCAAGAAAAGCTTTCGACCAATAGTACCATTGTCGCTAGTAAAATTGGTGCTCCGTTGATCAAGGTTGGTGACGCCTTTTTTCGCATGGCAGCAAAGCATCCAGAGATTGATTTGTATGACCAAGATGGTCATCACCCAAGCAAGTATGGCTCATATCTGGCAAGTTGTATGTTGTTTCGGTCGCTTTATCAAAGAGCGAGTTTGGGCGCTCCGAACAAAATTGATTATGATTTCGGCCCTTTGAAAGTTCCTGTATTTGTGGTTACGCCAGATGAAGCTGCGAAATTGCAAAAGTGTGCTGACAGCATTTCATTCCAATAAATGGTCATAGTGGTTCTTATAAGCCAGTTTTGGGGTCGCCCTTTAATCCGCCTTTAGATTTAAGTAGTTGTGTCTGTGTGCTGATCACTTCAATTTGTCTTCCACTATAAGCCTTTTTAAATTTTTCAATTGCGGCATCACTGACATTGCAGTCGTTTATATTCAATGTTGCAAGTCGAGGCATCCCGTAGAGAAGTTCTAGCGACTTGTCATCAATTCCGCTGTTTTGCACACTGAGAAATCTCAGATTCTTTAGTTTGGCAAGTCGTTGCAGATCGGCTGTTTCGATTGGCTTGTCCGGTGAGTCGATCGATAGGTCTCCTATGTTTTCTGAGCCAGCAAGTGCTTCTATGAGTTCGTGAATTCCATTGTTATAGTTGAAAGACAATGTGTGTAGATTTTTAAGGCGTTGAAGGTTGGTTAACCCTTTGCCTGTGACTTCAGTCAAGCTAAGAGTAAGTGAGTCTAGTCTCGTAAGCTTGTTGAGGTATGTGATATCGCTGTCGTCAAGGTTCGAGAGCTGCAGGTCTAATCTTGTTATTCCTGTTAACTTGCAGATGTGCGGCATGGCAGCTTTTACCTTTACGACTTCCTCGCCTCCCGAAGGGGCTGACAGGCTGGCTATTTCATTTGGTCTAAAGCCTTCAAATAAGCTTGGGTGCTCAATTAGATAGCTGTTAGTGTTAAACTTAAGTCCATCTTTGAGAGACAGATGAACCAGTGATTTGGCTTCAACCATCTTGCACTTGTCAGTGTCGCAACCGATATGGCCGAGTGATTGATTAGATGGAAATTTGAAGGTTGCGCTCATACCGTCTTTTGCGAGCTGAGAAAAATACTTAGGTTGTCCCGCTGTTACATCAGTGAATTCTGACTCTGGCAGAACATGCTCACCATCAAAATTGGCGTTGACAGACGCTGCAGCTGCTGATTTTTGACTGTGTCTTTGTTGAGTGCTCCAGAAGTAGAAGATTGAGCAGGAGACAATGAGAGTTGCTGCGGCTAATCCTGTTAGCACAATTACCGAGATCGAATTTTCTTGTTCTGCCTCTTCTTTGTCTGCTGTAATTGCGCCGCGCTGGGCAAAACCTTTTGCATAAGCGTGAACTGCTTTGCCTTCCTTTATGCGTACTAAATCGAGGGCCAGTTCTTTGGCTGATTGGTAACGAGCATCTGGTGATTTGGCTAGGCATTTAGCTAAGACAAGGTCAACTGCCGGTGGAAACTCAAGGCTACTGACTTCTGCTAGAAGTGGTATGTCAGCCTCTTGATGCATCAGCATAATTTCAATTGGTGATTTACTTTCATATGGAACAAAACCCGTGAGCATTTCAAATAGGGTGCAGCCAATTGAATAGATGTCTGAGCGGGCATCTACGCTCTCTCCTCGGCTTTGCTCGGGGCTCATATAATAGGGGCTGCCGAATATGTCACCAGCTACTGTCATGGCCTGGGCCGTGCCGTGATTGTCTATTAGTTTTGAAATGCCAAAGTCTAGTACTTTTACAGTATTGGCACCATGTATGGTGCAATACATAATATTGCCTGGCTTTAGGTCTCGATGAACTATGCCATTGCGATGGGCGTAGGCTAAGCCATCGAGTACTTCGAGCATGATGTCAATCACTGTTTCTAGTTCTATTGGGCCATCGTCAGCTAGTATCTCTTCAATACTGCGGCCGTTAAGGTAGTCCATAGAGTAAAACGGAATTGCTTGGGCGTGAATACCAAGATCGTAGACTTTGACCAGTGTTGGATGGTTGAGCGAGCCTAATATTTTTGCTTCAGCCTTAAAGCGTTGCCAATTTTGTTCGTTTACTAATTCTGGAGTTAAGATTTTAAGCGCGAGTTGCCGCCGTAGTGACATGTGTTCTACTAAGTAAACGGCTCCCATGCCGCCGACACCGATTAGCGAAATGATTTTGAAGCCGCCAATGATAGAACCTTCGGGTAAAATCGCTTGGCCTATAGACAGTTGAGCGACCGGTACTTTGTTTCGGATGCTTTGGGTAAATTGTCTGCGTTGTGCTGTTCGCGCCGCTGTTGTGGTTCGACCTTTGTGATTGCCAGACCCAGCGTTTCTTACTGAACTTCCGCTAGACGGGCCAGCGCAAGTGCACCTAAGTTCTTTGAAAAGATATGATGTAAATGAGCCTGCTCGTTTCGCCGTGGGTCTTGATTTGCCGCAACTCTTGCAAATTTGGCTGTCAGTGCTTGCTAATAGTTCTATGGGTTTTGACTGTTTCGTCCCACTAGGGTTGGCTTTAGCGCTATTACTTTCACTGTGGCATTGGCAGTAATTGTGCTGAAAAAAGAATGAGGTAACTGAGCCGGCTCGCTCAGCTAGGAAGGGTTTGCCGCAGTTTTTACAATCATTGTCTGTCATCGGCGACCTCACTGCAATTCTAGCAGGAAGTTTCTCTTGGCCGAGCAAACATGGCTCCTGTGAGATTTTTTGACCAGTGCAGTGAGCTGCTAATTGCACCAGGTTCTAGGGTGACTTTCATTTTGCTTTTGGCCGATGAAGCGTCAATAAAGTGAGCTACGCCATCGGGTGTACGGTAGACAAAACCTGTATGAACTACATCTAGACCGGCTTGACTGGTGCAAACGGCCACGATGTCTCCGGTTTTGAGCAGGGGCTCAATAGCCGCAATTTTATTCAATGGCATATATTTGAGCTGGCGGTTATTGATGGCAGCTTCGCATTTTTTGATCTTAGCTACTTGATCAGGCTGATTGATTAGCTGGAGATAGCTGGCTGGGTGGGTCGACATATAGCCAACCTTTTGCTCGAATGGCAAAGCCCCAGGGAATTGATCTAGCAGTTTGACAATATGTCTAGAGGAGTTGTCAGCCAGCCAATCACTCATATAATGTAAGCGTGTGCTGTAGTCACCAGGTTTGCCAGCGCGATAGCGAATCAGGGCTACTTCAGCGCGCAGGTCTTCGGGTTTGCGACCACCTTTCTTTAACATGCGAGCGTACCCTAAAGTGGTTTCGATAAAGGTGACACAGTCAAAGCCAGTCAAGTTAACAGAGCATACTTCGCAATCTGGATCTATTTCGATGGTTGAAGCAACGTATGGAGTTCCCTCAAGTTCACGAGCTATTTTGCCGATTAGCTCGCCAATTGGTAATGTAGGCCAATTTTTTGAGGTGGCTCTCTTCAGGAGGCTATAGAAAACCTTTTTACCCTTAAATTCAAGGCTGTCTGCTAAATCTTCAATTTCTTTGGCTGCGAGTTCATTGGTAGGTTCGAAAGCTAGTTCGGATAGGGGTTGTCGTGCTATAGCTCTTAAGTCGCAAGCGGCAATGGCAGCTGTTGCTGTGATAAATTTGCCGAGAAAGTGGCGTCGTGATTCTTGCTTGTTTGTCATTGCCTTTGACTTATTGTTTTACGCTTGCTTCAATTCAATTTATTTAAGTGGCATTCTATTTCATTTGTTTCTATTTCAAAAGAGCTTGCACATTTTCTGTGGGGCGTCCAAGCACAGCTTTGTCCCCTCGAACAACAATGGGCCGCTGCATTAAATCAGGGTGTTTGGCCATAAGTGCTACCAGTTCTTTTTCAGAGAGGTCAGCTTTTGCTAAGCCGAGTTCTTTGTATATTGCTTCGCTTGTGCGCAGCAGCGATCGGGCTGGCATATCCATCTTCTTCAAAAGCTCAGCAATTTTTGTTTGGCTCAGGGGCTCGATATAATAGTTGATTTTCTCAAACTCTACGCCGGCTTCTTTTAAGACTTTTGCCATCTCCCGACACTTTGAGCAGGTTGGTCTTTCGTAAACAGTGATTTTGTCTTTCATATCTTTTCCTTTGATCTTGCTTTCGTCTTATTTTGGTTCATAGAATTCGGGCATTTCTTGTGTTGCACCGTTCTGAATGGACTTGGTCAGTTCTGCTGGATTTATTGCAATAGTAATGCGATTGCCACTTTTTTGTGCTACTTCTTCAACGGTTCGTCTGCTTACATTGCAACCACGTGCATTGATATATTTTAGATGAGGAAGAGCTGCCAATTGGAGAATCATTTCATCAGTGGTGCCAGTGTTTTCGAGGTTTAGTGTGACTAGGCTTGTTAGGGTTAGTATTTGTTCTATGTCGTTACTGGTAATAGGCTTGTCTGGAGTAGAGAGATAAAGGGTTTTTAGTTGAGTGTTGCCAGCAATTGTCTTTAACAATTCTGGAACGTATTTATTTAAGTCGAAATAGATGTGGGTTAGACGCTTCAGTAAATGAAAGTCTTTAAGACCGACTGGTGTTAGGTTAGTGTTTTTCAGATCGATGTAGTCTAGGTTACTCAGGGCGTTGACATCTTCTACTTCGCTATCGCCAAATTCGCACTCTGCCAGCTCTAGTCGCTTGAGACCTGTGAGCTGCTTTAGGTTGATTAGGGTCTCTTTTAGTTGCTCCTTGCTTTCAAATCTGAAGCGTGGAATGTAGCTATAGAGATCGTCGGAGCGAAACGACTTTATAATCTCCGGATGCATGGCACTATACCCATTGGTAAAGAAGAAGAGGCGCTTGTCTGCCGGATATGAAATTTTGCCTTGGGCGGGTAAGGCACCTATCGTTTTGCGGTTGGTGTTGATTTCGCCGATTTGGTATTCGGGAAATTCAAATTCGATTGTGCTGCCGTCTTCTGAGAGTTTTGAATAAAATTTTGGAGCTGACTCGGCTTTGTTTGCTTCTTTTTTGCTAATTGGCATAATACTTGTTAGTGCTCGTGAATAGGCAACTATAGTCGCGGCAATAGCTACTGTGGCTAAGGTGAGCAGACTTGTAAATACTATCGTTGCTCTTTTCGAATTGGCAGGGTGAGCCTCTTTTTTGCCGATTTCATTGCGCCGTTGCTGTAATAATTTAAAGGGTTTTTTGCCATCAAAGAAGCTGCGAGCATATTTGTTTTCTTTGATGCGTTTTAGGTCAATTGCGAGCTCTTTGGCCGATTGATAGCGATCATCGGGATGCTTTTCTAGGCACTTCGCTACTACATACTCGATTGAGTCAGGAAACTTGGTTTTGGGATCAACCTCGGCCAAGAGTGGTGGCTGATCTTGCTCATGCATCATGAGAATTTCCATCTGTGATTCGCCATCAAATGGAACATAGGCTGTTAATGCTTCGAATAGTGAGCATCCGATTGAGTAAATGTCTGAGCGAGCATCAACGTCGCCTCCGATACTTTGTTCAGGGCTCATATAGAACGGGCTACCAAAGGTTTCTCCGGCCATAGTTAAGCTTTGATTTTGACGACCAAGTTGGAGAAACTTTGATATGCCAAAATCAAGAATTTTCACCATGTTTTCACCATTGACGTTGCAAATCATGATGTTGCCAGGCTTAAGATCGCGGTGAATGATGTCGTTTCTGTGGGCGTAGGCAAGGCCTTCCAAAACTTGAAGAAAAATTTCTATGGCCTCATCTAAGTAGAGGGGGCCGTCGTCAATGAGAATTTGTTCTAGGGTGCGGCCCTCTAATAGTTCCATCGAATAGTAAGGTAGCGAATGATCGTGTATGCCGAGATCGTAGACATTAACTAAGGTGCTGTGATGCAATGCACCTAGAGTTTTTGCTTCTGCCTGAAAGCGTTTCCAGGTTTGTTCGTTGACTAGTTCTGGTGATAAGATTTTTAAAGCAAATGCTCGTCTCAGGCCTGTATGCTCAGCTGCGTAAACGACACCCATGCCACCACTGCCGATGATTGATTGTATCTTGAAGGTGCCACCAATTATAGTGCCTAGTTTTAGTGCCGCATTGCCGCTTGGCCGCGTCTTGATGGCGTCATGAAAGGTTGATTTGTGAGTTGAGCGAAACGATGTATTCGTGCGCCTCTTTTCTGCTTTTGTTGTGACTGCCTTTGCGACTAATGGTTTAGCGACTAATGGTTTAGCGACTATCGGTTTAGCGACTATCGGATCTTTGCATTGGCAACGCAGATCTTTGAAGAGAAATGATGTGAATGAGCCAGACCGTTCTTCGGTTGCCATGGCCTTACCACAAAGACCGCAAACGTTTAGGTTTTCAGTTTGATCTAGTTCCAGATGAGCTAATCGAGATGATGAGCTTCTCTCTTGGTTGGTTTTGCATTGGCAATAGTTATGAACGAATAGATAAGACGTGAAAGAGCCAGCCTTCTCGGCCAGTGGTGGTTTGCCGCAATTTTTGCAAAGGTCAGACATGGTTTAGCTTTGCACTACAAACTCAATTTCAATTTAACAATATATGGGGCTACCGCCAGATTTCTGGATCGTCGCGTAAAAGATAAGCCTCAACACCAAAGAAGACACATACGCTGCCAGTGATGAACATGAATATTGCAGGAACTGTGTCACATATCAAGTTGGCATCAGGCTTGCAGAACATGTAAAGGGCAAGGCCGATCCAGCTCAGACCCATTAAGGACTGCCATATATACTGCGCTTCTTTGAGAACGTGAAGGAAGTTCATTTTTAAGTTGCGACTCTTGACAGTTATCAAATATATCACAGAGCTGCCGCTGCTTGGCAATGAGCTTGGCGATGAGTCGAGCAAGAGCTTAGCAAGAGCTTAGCAAGAGCTAGTGGTGCTCGTGACCACAGTCGTCGCAGTCGTGGTCTGTCGCCGCCAGGGCCTCTAGGTAGGTAGGGTCGATGGCGTTAATTCGCTCCAGCATAGCTTCTGCTTCTTTCTCTTGTCCTAGGCTCGTTAGGCAGCGGTAAGCTGGCTCTAACATCTCCAGGAGTTCGACATGGTTGGCACAGAGATATTGTTCGAGAACATCGGCATTTGTTAGATAGAGCGGCAGAGCTTCGTCAAAACGTTCCATGGCCAAAAGTGTTCCAGCTAGTTCGTTGCGCACATCAACGTCATCTACTAGCGTGATGTTAGGCTCGTTTTGAGCAACTTGGTTAGTGACTAATTCTGTGGCTTTCTGATGCAGAGCTAGAGAGGCTTCGTAGTCTTGGAGGAAGTCGAAAAGCGTTCCGCAGGCCTGTAATTGCATGGCGTTCAGTGGTCCGCCTAGCTTTGAGTCGGCTTCAAAGCGTTGGGCCCGAGTTTTGACTTGTGACTGCAAGTCGGCTAGTGCCTTTTTCTCGCCGCCTGAAAATTCCATCAAAATTGAAACTGTCTCAAAGAATGGGAAGTATGAGTAATCTATGCGGTCTGCTTCGCGCAGAGCAGCTTTTAGAGAGTTCTTAGCTTCTTTCTCGTTGTTCTTTTCATTGAAGTGTTGGGCGCTTTCAAGGGCGTCTTCCCACCGTTTCCAGCGCTGCAAGTCACCTGCCGATTTAGCGATTTCTTCAAGCTTTCTGTTGTGGCGAGCCAGTGGTTGCTCTAAGAAAGCATTTAGCCATTCTATAGCGCCTTTGACTGAATGCCAGGCTGGAGCGGTGTCTTCGATGTGTCTATCGAGGCCGAAAGCGGCAATTGTATCGTGCAAGTTTTCGTCGTCTTTAGTGAGGCCACCGGCAATCAGCGTGCCTTTCATTAGAGCCCGCGACAAGGCACTGCGTGATATTAGGGTATCGCCAGTTAGAGCAAAATGAATCAAAGCATTGAGATAGTGCCATTGCTCATCGTTTTCGGTTTCGTCTTGCAGCATGGCTTGAGCAGCCTTGTATTCGCCCATTTGCAGCAAGAAGCTTATGGCTAGTTCGCGGGGAATAGCTTTGAATTCGACAGGCAATTCTTCTTTGTATTCGTGTAAGAAAGAAGTGACTATTTCCACAGCTTCGGTCTTCTTGCCGCAGTTCCAGTTTAGCTGAGCCAAGTCTGCGATGGCTTGGGTGTAGGCTTCAGCATCAACTTGGTATAGCTCAAAATCTTCGTCACTACATTCTGCTTTGAGCTGCTCAACTGCTTTTTGGGCATACTCTAAGGCTTCTGCCGGGGTGGCAGAGCCTTCGCGAGCAAGAATCAAGTTGGCTACACCGCATGTTCCGTTTGCTTCTTTGAGAGCCTTGTGAGCTGCTTTGACGCGCTCAGCAACTGATTCGCCAAGAATGGCCACGGCCACGTAAGCATCAAGCGATTCTTCTATGTCACTTGCTTGACCGTCTTCGCCTTCACTGTCTGGAGCTTCGTAGTGAGCGTCTACACAGCTCTCAACAAGGTCGTCATGAGGTCCAATTCTCAGGTGGGTAGATGTAGCTTCTGCCACGCTGGTATCGTTGGGCTTCATGAGAACCTCGAAGAAAGAAGTATATATAGTTGGCTAATTATACAGGTGAACTGGGCCAGAGTACTGCTAGTGGTGTTTTTGTCTTCGCAAAGTAAGATATTCGAGACTTGGCGCTAAATGAAGCCAATCTCTAAAAAGAAGGCGCAGAGGGCAGTTTCCACGGTCGAGGCTTGAACTATCCCCTCAAACGTGATTTTTGACCCCAAGCTTAAGGAGGTCATGTTCTTCTTGTAAACGGGCCATTTCACTTTGAGTTTGGCGATGGCTTCTGTTGTAGTTTTGGGGCGACTTTTTGCGCAGCCTGGTAGGTGTCGAAGTAGAAATGCTTCATGGCATGGTTCTTGCCAGATTAATCGAAGACCTATTTCGGCCGCAAGCTCAATTGATTGCTGGGAACTCTTGGGCTTGCCACTCTGCAAATCGGAATCCAGAAGAAGTGCTCGAAAGTCAAATGGCTCCTTTGTTCTTTCGATCTTCTCTATGGCGCGTTTTGCTCGATTTACTAGAGTCAGAGGGTCACCTCCAGACAAGACAGTCGTGGCGAAGTAGAGATCCCTTCTTCGTCCATCGTTAATCTTTTGGAGGAGCGCTGCATAAGCCTGTTCGCTCTGGCCTTCACAGCCGAAGAATATTCGCTGCCTTTGTAGTTTGTATTTTCGCATTTCATACTATCCGAAGGTCGGCACGGCGCCATAGACACCGCCTAGATATTTGCGATAGAAATTGTCATCGCGCCTTACCGATTGAATGTCTTTTAAGCCGTATATTTCGGTACATCCTGAGCTGTCTTTTTGGCAGAAATATACTTCTTCTTTAATTAGCTCTTCCAGTATCGATGGATTTTGGGCTGTCATCCACAGCTGTGCATTGTGTGGATTTCTCTTTGGGTCTGAAAACCAGCTCAAAATATGCGGCAAAATATGAGGATGAATAGAAATATCCAATTCATCAATAATTGACAGTCCACCGCTGGCAAGGGCATGAAAAAGCAATGGGAAAAACTTTATAAACTGCCTGGTTCCGTGGCTCTCGAGGGCGAATGCTATTGGAGATGTAAGACCATTGTGGTGCACCCAGGTTGTGAGCCCGGTGTCGCTAGCTTTAATTTGTACTGCAGAAATACCAAAGTCGATTCGTTCTATCTCGCTATTTAATGCCGATAGTAAAGTCGGGTCTTGCTCGTAGAGATGCGCGATAGCATTTTCCTCTAAGTCGTTCTGTTGCGTGAAGTGTAGGTTGCTTGCCACATTGGTCGCGGAGCAACATAGTTCGCTAGCAATTGGATGCCTCAGTTGAGCAAGTGTGGAAATAACACTTGCGTTGTCTCTCAGTACTTTCTCAAGAGCAGTCTTGTAGCCGGTCAGGCCGAAGGCCTTGTGGGCTTTAACCCGACCGGTTGCGTCGCGTTTGAAAAGGTTGATTGGTCGATGAGTTTCTAGAGGCCAGTATTTGAGAGATTCGGCAATGACCTTTTGTGGTGAGCCACTGGCACCACCAAGAATGACTTCATATTCGTAGGTGCACGATTTGTGATCCTTTTTTCCGATTCTGGTTGGATCGCTTGGACCGTTTAGACGAATAGCCAGTCTAGTTGGTGCAGCTAAGCTTTCTTTGTCAGCGAATCTGTTTAGCGGAAGAGCCTTCTCTATACCGTGGTTGAAGCTGTCGCGCACAAACCAGCTAAGAAAGAATAGAGCTCTTAATGCGGTTGATTTTCCCGAAGCATTTGGACCAAATAGTGCTATGACCAGCGGGGCAAATTCGTTTGCTCCCGGGCCGATTGGAACTAGTCTACCGCTTTCCGCTGTTGCAGATTTCGCCGCTATCAGATCAATAACCTGCTGGTCGCGAATAGAGTAGAAGTTTTCAATTTCTAAGCGGTGAATCACAAATTGAGCTTCCTTTTGCCACTCTTTAATTGTACGCATCTTGAACCTACTTTTGACGAAAAACGGTAGACTTTCCAGTGAAACTGCAGCTTTAGCCTAGGGCAAATGGGTCTATTGCCTTCATTTTGCCGGCCAACGCCTCTGCGCTAGCTTGGTCACCGAGCTGCTGGCAGCAGTCATGGGCTAACTCAAGGGTAATTAGCGCATCAAAGTGAGTAGCCCCTAAGTATTGTTCTTGCATGGCCAGGGCCTGTCTGCAGTACATCAGGGCCTCTGGGTAGCGACTTTGCTCATACAAAAGCTCGGCCAGTGTTTGTTCTATTTCTACTATTTCGGCAAGGGTTAGGGCTGTTGCAGTATTTGAATTTGTATTAGCACTTGCGCTTGCACTTGCACTTGCACTTGCGCTTGCACTTGCGTTTTGTACTAGTTGTATGGCTTTGGTTAGGTTCGTGGTCGCCGCTTCAAGGTCGCCTAATTCTCTATAGATTGTGGCAAACGACTGAAATTGCAAGGGCAAAAGGGCATCTTTAGGGCAATCATTTTTAAATGTTTCAGCGTTAAATCTTTCTACACGCGCCTCTAACTTCTGTCGTAATTCTTCTTTTGACAGGGCGGCGAGCGGCAGAAATTCTACTTCTTCATTGAGGGCAAGTAGGCCAGTGATTGTATTGAGAAAAGGGAAGTAAGAATAGTCAATGCGTTCAGCTTCTCTCAAGGCAGCTTTGAATTCTTTTGCTGCTTCTTTGTAGCTTTCTTGATCCATAAAATATGCCGCACTGGTTTCGCGACTGTCCCATAATTGCCAGCGCTTTTTGTCTTTATTCTGAATGGCAATAGCAATTGATTCTCGCGATACAACTGAGTTTGGCTCTTGAAAAACATTCTTTAGCCAGCCTCTGGCGTCTTCGTTGTTGAGCCAAGCAGCTGCTGCCTTTTCTATGCATATGGCTTGATCAAACTGGTCGCTATTGTGCTCAAATATTGAGTAGCTTCCCAGTAGCTTCTGCGCAGTAACCGTTCCCGCTTTGAAGGCACAGGCCAAAGCACTTCTGGCGGTGAGGCAATCACCACTAATGACATAATGAGCCAGGGCATTGAGGTAATGCCAGGCTTCAATATTGTCTGGGTGTGAGTATAAGAAGGTCTGAGCTTCTTTGGCCTCGCCCATTTGAATCAGTAAACTGGCTAGCTGATCGCGCAATATTATTTGGCAATCGCTCCAGAGTTCATCTTCAACATCGGCGTCTAGTTGTTGTCTGAGCATCTCGGTGGCGTCGCGCTTGCGGCCTGCATTGAAAGTCATTTCTGCCGCGTCAGCGAGAGCAATTGTATAAGTGCTGTTGTAGAGGCAATATTCGCCAAAATTGCTGTCGTGCAATTCTTGCTTAATGCGGTCAATTGCTCGTTGCGAATAGATCATGGCCGACTCGGGGCTATTCACCCCTTCTCGCGCTAATACCAGCCAGGCCAGCCCGCATGCGCCATTCGATTTTTCAATGGTTTGTCTTGCTGCAGCTACGCGTTCTTGTGCTTCTTTTGCTGAAAGAGCTTGGTGTAAAAGTGACCCCACCGATTTGTTGTTTTGAGAATCTTTTTTTTCATTTTGAACGCTACCGCTAAAGTCGCAGGTCGTCAGTAAATCAAGGTGTGGTCCTGACTTTAATTTCAGTGGCCAAGAGGAGGGTGGTATTGCCAATAGACAGATATCGGAAGTATTCATGAGTACCTCACCGTTTGTTTCAAGGGTTACTCATACAGATACGTTCAAACTGGCAAAATAGTTCAATACTAAAGACTTAAGCCTGATGGAGGATGTTAAATCAGTTGAAATGGGCCATTATCTACCTAGCGGTTCCAGTATCTGGTCAAGCACGTAGAGGGTTTTATGTCTCGTCTTTTTCGGTTGGCTTCAGCTCTCCCGTCTCTTCTTGTGGTTTCGACTGCCTTTGGTCTTTTGCCTTTCGCACAATTTAATTCATTTCAAGCGGTCTATGCTGCGCAGCCCGTAGCTCAGGCTAACTCTTCAAAACCAGTCTCATTTAAGCCTGCCACCAATCGACCGATTAAAGACAAGTGGGCTTTAGTAATTGGTATTAGCAAATTTGCTGATGGCAAAATCAATTTGCGCTTTCCTGCTAAAGATGCCACTGATTTTTACAATTTTCTAACCACAGCTGGGGGCTTTAAAAAAGACCACACTAGACTTCTAATTAATGAGAAAGCTACCCGCGCCAATATTCTTGCTACCATTGGCGACCGCTGGTTGCCGCGTTTGGCCCATCCCGATGATCTTGTTGTTGTTTATATAAGTAGTCACGGCAGCCCGGCCGATATGGATGTCGGTGGAGTCAACTATATTGTTGCCTACGATACTGATACTGAATCTCTTTATGCTACTGGCATTCCATTACAAGATTTAATGCGCATTATCAAAGCGCGGGTACATTGCGATCGAGTGGTTATTATTTTAGATGCTTGCCATAGTGGTGCCGCTTCGGCCGATGCTAAGGGGCTTGCCCGCTCAGCTAACGTGGATGCCAGTGCTGTGGTGGCAGGTACCGGCCAGCTGGTGATAGCTTCCAGTCAGCCTAGTCAAGTTTCTTGGGAAAGTAAGAAGTATCAAAATAGTGTTTTCACTAGTTGCTTAATTGAAGCATTGAAGCAGAATAGTGGACGCACCACTCTTGGTGCAGCTTTTCAGAATATGAAAGACAGGGTACAAGATGAGGTATTGAGAGATCGCGGGCAATTGCAGACACCGGAGATGAAGAGTCACTGGGATGGTTCTGCACTTTGCCTGTCGACGCCGCCTACGGCTCCGCGGGAAGGTTTAGGCGAAGAGAGCGTCTTCGATTTGCAAGAGAAGCCCACGGCGGCTCAAAGCGAAGCCAAGCCGGTGGTGAAAGTCAGTCCGCCTAAGACAATTTTGAATAATGGCAATATTTATCGCGTCTTCAATAAGCCGCAGCAGCCAACAACGTTTGATTTAGATGTGACTTCTACGGTTGTTTATCTTATGACTTATCACTGGAATGATGGTAAGGGCAGCGTACCTGGTACTCTTGCTTTGCGGCACGCTGATGGCACCACTTATGGTCCTTGGGCCGTGCGGGGGCAACCTGGTCAGGGTGGAGTGCCCAATGCTTATTGGGAATGCGAGCCGAGAGTGACGCTCACGCCAGGTCATTACACTGTAATTGATAGCGACCCCTCTACGTGGTCTCAGAATGATTTATCTGGCAAGTGCGGCATTGCAAAGGTCAAGATTGTTCCTGAAGCAAAAGCTATGGCCAGTCAAAAGGCTTATAGACGAGAGCCTGTTGAGAGCATATTTAAGAACGGCAATATTTCGGCAGTATTCAATGTACCGACTCGGCCTACTTGGTTTACTTTAAAGGCACCAGTGTTAGTGTCAAGGCTGATGAACTACCACTGGAACGATGGCCGCGGACAAGACCCTGGTGAAATTGGCTTGGTACATCAAGATGGCACTGTTTATGGCCCCTGGTCTACTCATACGGCTCCTGGTCAAGGGGGCGTACCCAATGCTTACTGGATCTGTGAGCCCGATACTGTACTGAAGCCCGGCATCTATATAATTACTGATAGCGATAGCAAAACCTGGTCGCAGAACCCTGAGACAAGGGGGTCTGGTATTAGTGAAGTGAGCGGCGTGGTACAAGATTAGAATTAGGTACAAGGCTATAATTAGGTACAAGATTAGAACGGGATTCACTGTTTGCTGTGCACGGGCTGGCTGGTCTAGTATTAAATTTGCGGTGATTGGCTGCTGTGTCCGTCCCCTAGATGCAAAAAGACTCTATGAATTCTACAGAAGAGACAATTCAAGAAATTTTCAATGTCTATGGCGTTCGCGTCGTCACTGAACTTGAGCGTAACGGCTTGTTCATCGCCTGTCGGCCAGCCGATGAGAAGATTTGCCAGCAGTACCTGCATAACATACTTGCCAAAGAGCTTTCTATTTACCCGCCGAGTGTGATCAAAAAGAGCAAGGTCAATGAAATTATTCTCTGTCGCGATTTGGTGTCCGGGGGAGAAAGGCGCGGCGGTCTGACCTGTGCTGCCTGGCTTGGCAGTCTGGGTCTCAGTTTCGCTCGAAACAAGATCTATGTGAATATAGGGGTTGGTGGCAACAAACTCTATAAGCAGGGTGTGGTGCATCATGAACTCTTTCATATGATTGACTATTTCGATGACTTCAATGGCCACTTTGATAATCAATGGAAGTCATTGAATCGACCTGGATTTATCTATCATAAGGACATAATCAATACAGCCCGAGCTAAACCGCAGAGCGGTTTCATCTCTGAGTACGCCATGGATGCTGTTTGGGAGGATAAAGCCGAGGTTTTCACCCATTTGATTGTTGATTACAAAGGTACAGAGCGGTTGGCCCTTACCGACAAAATTCTTAGAACGAAAGTGCTGCGCATGAAAGAACTTTTGCGCTCATTTTCCCGCGAATTTAATGATGACTTCTGGCACAACAGAGCGAGGGAGTCCAGGGATTTTGCCCGTAAGATAGGCCGGCCTCGCCGTCGCCGTTAGGAGTTGAGGTGGTGGCCAATAAAATTTCCCATCAGTGACACATGTCCGCCACAGATTACTTGTATCTTGGCATCAGTGGAGAGCTTCGCTTTGCGTGGCTCGGCACTATCAGGATAACCCGCCACTAGAGGTTAGCGACGATGCTGCAACAACAAACTTCAACTAGTCTGTTCATCCCTCCATTGAGCGGTTCAATTTCTTCTTCTCCCCTTATCGTTCCTGCTGATGCTTCTTTTAGCACCCTGGGTTCATTGCACCTGCATATCGATGGTGGCAAACAAGCGCGGCTGGCCAAGAGTATTGCTGCCCAGCTGGCCAAAGAAGGAGAACTCACCAAGGTTCAAGCGGTGCTTGGAGCCGTTGGTGGGCCGCAGCGCCAGCAATTGGTTGAAACATACTCTACTCGCACCGCCGGAAGTGCCTCTCAAGATACGATTGAATTTTTCTCAAGTGTAGGGCTGCGGAGCCGGCAACATGCAATCGCCACTCTTAAACAGGTTTTGCCTAACGTCAAAAATGATATTGGTATTGTGCTAGACGTAGAGCGGGTCGTTGCTACTGTTGATGCTGCCAATGGCTGGAAACAAATCGAGTTTTATGAATTAGATGGCTTTACGGCAGGAGAAATAGACTTTGCCTGTTCGTACACTCAACCGTTTGAGATTCATCATTTGATCGATATTTACGATACTGGGGAAAACCCCCTAGATTTGGAGACTTTGATGAGAGACTCTATTTCAATGGGAATTAACCTCGGTGGTTGGTTCCAATTTAGCAAAACAGGCAGAGCTGCTTACCGCTCAAATGCTTTCTCTCAGGCGTATCAACTGAAGTCGAAAGTAATGATGCAGCATGAGCTTCTCAGCGTATACCTCGAAAACAGTGGGTTGAACTATCGCCTGCGCACTGTTATTGAGAGAGTTCTGGCTGTATGTCGAATTAGGTAGCGGCTCTAAAAGAGCCAAATAAGCGCGCCGGAGGATAAAGTATGTCACTTATTCGGTTTAAGTTTCCTCCGTTTAAGGCTCAGCTTTTTAAGGTTCCTCGGCAGTGGAAGTTGTTTATAGGTTTGGCATTGCTTCTGCTACCTTGTGCAGCCATTGCCTATGAGTCGAGTGCTAGTGACTCAGGCATTTCAGGAAATACAGCCATTACGGCTGTCTCAGCCGCTTTTTCCGCTTTCGATTTACGACAAAAAATGGCACCAGTATTTGACAGTCTAGCTAGATTAGTCAGTATTTTAGACATCGGCTTTTCTAAGATATCGATGTTGCATATGCTCAGTGAATTTCTTGTTCTTCTGGCTTGTATTGCCTTTCTCAAGGCCGTTACTTTTGCCCGGGTTGGCTCGGCCCAGCGCTTTTCGAATCTGCGTCTTGGATTTTTTCAGATTGGTTTGGCTATCTCTGTTGCGATTTTGGCCACACTTGCTATTCGTGAACAGCAGGAGGGAGCTTTGGTAGCACTGGGTACACAAAGTGCAACGGGGTTAATGGCTGAAACCCTTGTTTTTCCTGCGGGATCATCGTGTGGAACTATAGCGCCAGAAGGTGCCGAGATCATAAGTCTTCCGCCAAATAATGCATATGCGAAAGACGCTTACGCAAATAATTCTAAAGCTAAACTTCTTCGCCAGGCCACTTGGTCTGAGGTGCACTAATGACTGCTTCTATGTTTGTCTCGTCGTCTGACGAGAATGTTCAGTCGCTACCTCTAAATGCTTATCCACCCAAGCAATATATTGTCGGTCCCTTTTTTGATTTGCTGTTTGTTTGTGGTGGCTTTACTGTTCTTCTGTCACTGCTATATTTCTGGCCGCCTTTGCGCAGTATGTTGGGGCCTTCTGTCGATGAATTTTCAGCATCGCTGCTGTTTGCTGGTACTTACTTATTGTCGCAGCCACACCTTGGTGCTTCGCTGCGGCGGCTTTATGGCGAACCGGAGAACCTGGCAAAGCATCGCCATGTAGCTTTAGCTTTGCCGGTGGTAATGCTCGTTTCTGTGTTGGTTGCTTTTCGATTGCTTGGCCCTAAAGTTACCATGGAGGCGTTGAATAGTGTTTATTTGATTTTGATTGTGCACCATGTCTTAGCCCAAAGCTATGGTATCGCATTGATGTATTGCGGACGCTCCGCTTTTGTTATGCGGGCCGATGAGAAGCAGCTCTTCAAAGATATTTTGTACTTGGCTGTTGCTGTGGCTGTTGTTGCTGGGCTTCATCTACCATTTGTTTTTCTGCAGATTGCCATCGCTGCCCTGTTGGTGCTCGTGCTTTGTTTTTTCAATGCGCAGCTGAGAAGAGCCGCCCTTGGTGAGGTAACAATGCCATTGCCAGCGGTGGCCGTCATGCTTGTTAGTTTAGTGGCTTTGATTCTCAGTCAGGCCGTTGACAATAGTTTCTGGATCTTTGTTCCAGCCTTCTTCCACGCCAGTCAATATTTAGCTGTGGTGGTAGCCTATAGATGGAAAGACTATAGGCTCAGTCAGGCAGCATCTGAGAAAAAGTTGAAGCCAGTTATTGCCTTTGCTGGCGCCGAATTACATCGCGATTTTCTTGTCGGGCTAACACTTTCTGTCGCTATTCCTTGCGCTTTTTTCTTTATCGGGATGCGCGATATTGATCCATTCAAACTGATGTTTCTTCTTGTCAGCCTGCATCACTTCGCCACCGATGCTTGCTTGTGGAAGCTGCGTCAACCCCGGGTTCAAGAGCGTTTAGTGTAGGCTTGGTCAGTTAGTTGGTCGGTTAGTTCGGCTTCTATCGGTGCCATCAATGTGGCGCAGCCGCCCTCGGCCGGCTGGAAGCCAGCGAAGCGATAGCAGAGCTCGCCCTGTTCAGTTACATCAACCTGACATACTCCCAAGGCCGAAAGCCTTTCAAAGGCCCGCTTAGCATCGAGAATACTGAGGCTCGACTCTAGCGCCGCCTCAGCTACCGTAATGACGCCGCCCTTATCTCTAGCGCGTAAAAGCAAGGTTTGCTCTGCGTTAAGCTCTTTCACGGCCTGCCGTTCTTTCAATTGTCCGGTCACCAATGTGAAACCAAGAAAGACAAGACCACTGAGAAAGGCAATCAGCCCGACCTGCGATGGTATTCCGTGCTTGGTAGTGCCGGCAATAATTTCACATATATAGGTTATTACCAGACCACCAGGCACAAGCAAAAGAAAACTGCCGCCCCACATTGCGCAAAGAGAACGAAGTGTCGACAAAGCGACAGAAGCTTTAGTTGTCAATTTGCCAACTCCATATAGCAAAAATGTGAGGTTTGCAGCATTTGAGCACCCGACATAAAACAACTACGGTAGAGCTTCTACGACGCTCTCAGGGTTTGGAGCCATGGCACCAGCACCTATCACTGAATGATGAAAAGTGAGGTAGGCTCTGCCATCAAATATGGTGCGGTCAGTCTGTCTGGAATGTGACTTTTTGAATGAATCACTGCCAATCCAACTGCGAAAATCAGCCTCGCTGCGCCAGCGGGTCATAACTTGATATTCATTGCCCATTGGCTCAGGCTCACCACCAGGAAATGACTTCGTGCCAGGCTTAAGTATATCGAGACTGACAAAACCAGGTTGGTCTTCCACAACTCGATCTCTTTCAATAAAGAGCTTTTCAAAATCTTCCTCTCGTCCTTCTTTGACAGGAATGTGGTTGATTGAAATGAACATTGTGAATTACTCCAAAGTCAGGCTCTAGGAGATTATAGCAAATCGCCAAAACCCAGCACATAAGCGAGAAATGGCAAATATCACTTTTCCTTGAGTTTACCTTCTAGTATAGCTTTGGCGATCTCGCCTTTGTCGATGCCCCAGAAGCCCCCTGTTGGCCCTCGCGATTCATGATCTAAACTAGAGCGAAATAACAGATCCATTTTGGTTTTGTTGTCTTTGCTGTAAGATTTTGCCTCTATTGGTCCGAAGTGTTTGTCGCTGAACTTCACGAGTTCTCTCACTTCGTCATTGGAGAAGACTAGGGCTCTTGCGTCGGTTATGGCATAAATAGTGTGTAATTCTCTCTTGTAGTAGAAGTAGGGAGTGACCAACATAAACAGGCCAATGCCCACAAAAGGCAGTCCCCAGAGCACAAAGAACCAGCCAGCCATGTTCCGGCTCCTAATGCTGCCAGATATTGCAGCAGCCAGCCAGCAAAGGCTAAATATTGTCCAGACGATGGCGAAAGGGATGAATATGATTTTCGTCATGCCTTCATGACCGGGCTCGGGGGTAGCCACGAAAAGTATTTTTTCTGTGTCTGGTATCTTGTCTTGAGCTCGTTGATGCAGTTCGGCGCTGAGGGTTTGGCTTGGTTCACCAGCGGTAATTTGCAGTGATGGTTTTTCTTGGGCTGCTACCCACCAGCCGGCAAATGGTGTCACCGTGATAACAACACAGGTCAATAGGAATAGGCATAGAATGGCAGGGTTGCTGGCCTGAACAATTGAATGGTTGGATGGTTTCTTGTAGCCCTCATATTGTCTTTTTGTTTTCGTCATTTTTGCTTTTCTCTCTTCTTCTTCTTCTTCTTCTTCTTCTTCTAATTTCTCTTTCTACTTTTACAATGCTCTGTCCTGGGTTAAGGAGGGGTGAAGGAACAATTTAGAAAGACAGAAGTCAGTGCGCACATATTGTTAGATGTGCACACTTTCCTTTCTTTCTCATTACTGCCTGCAGGATTAGAAGCTATTTCAAATCGCTGCGCACAAACTGCTTCTTCCATTCTTTAGCATAGTCTGAGAACATACCCGTTTCGCGCAGTGCTCTCAGGGCTTTGAGTTGCCCTTCAGAAGATTCGATGTCACCTTGATTGACGCCCCGTATAATTTTCGCGGCTTGCCAACCGACTTGTTTCCACAGGGGATAGTGGCCGTTGTCAGCGCCATTTTCGTGGTCGATTATGGCCTGGGTGGCTTTTTCTGGTGTCATATTAATCAAGCGATTGCCGTGATAACCATCGTCGAGGGTTATTAATGCATGCCAGGGGTCTTTTTTGCCGTGCCAAGAGTCAATCATTTTAGGCACTTGGTCAGAGTCTTCGATGGGCAAGCCCATCTTCCCCATTCCTATGCGCACATCAGACCAGAGCCGACACTTCTCGAGCTCAGATAAATCTGGTCTCTTGGCGATACGGTCCATAATTGAGCCAATTTCGCCGAAGCTAATTTTACCGTCTGCGTCGCGGTTGTTGGCGTCGGCCTTGTTGGTGTAGGGCCTGAGCAATTCGCCGGCCATGCCAGCTATTTCTTTTCGGCGCCCCTCGGGTATAGACCTGAAATCAGCTGGTAGCTGAGTGACCAGTTGCGGCGCTCCGGCAGTACCGTCAAAAGCTTTCATTGAATCGGCCGAGTTTTGCGCTAAGTTTATTGTGCGGCGGAAGTCTTCAGGCTTGCTGTAAATAGACTGCGCCAAATCAGCTTTGCCTTGGCCGTCACCAACTTGGCCTCTATCGAGAGCCCGAGCGGAGTTATTCGCGGGTGCGTCGCCTGTTGGTTTGTCGGCCATAGTAAGTGTTTGTCTGTAGTGTTAACCGTCTGGTTAGCTGCTGGAATGGCAGCTAGATCTAAATAATTCCCAAAATGCCGCAAAAGTAATCATCGATTTGTTTAAGTTTGTCATTTAGATAACCAGTTTTCTGGCGATTCAATCTCAAGGATTGATTTGGAATTTGGTATCACTTGCGGTTTCGTAATTCTTATGTGTCGCGGCGAACATGCTTTTATAAAGCTATTAATTGCTTTCTCGCTAATCGTGCAGCCATGCAGGTCGATATATTCGAGTTTTGGCAAAGTTGCAAGTATTGGCATTACTTTGTCTGAGTCAACGCTTGCTTCTAGGTTCAAATACCGGAGGTTCTTACAACGAGCAATCAATCGTGCATCATATTCAGACAAGGGCTCACCTAAAGCGTTCAGAGATATTGCCTTTAGTTTGCTGGAGCCCTGTAAAGCAATTAGTAACTTGGTATGGTCGGTAATGAAACCGCAGTAGAGTGTTTGTAGCTCTTTCAGGCGGGTCAGATTGGCTACACCTGCTCCGGTTATATCTGTACTGCTGACGTCTAGGGTATCTAGATTTGTCATTTTATTGAGATCTGGAATTTGCTCGTCGCTTATTTTTCCGCCAAGTAAGTTAAGGCTTTTAATGCCGTTGAGCTTTGCAATAGCAGATGTCGCTTTTTTGAGATCGTAGCTTTCTTGTAGTTCAAAGGGTACTGTTAGCGAGTGGAGGTCGTTTTCTCTAAAGCCACCAAACAATTCTGGATGGCTGAACATAGCGACGCTTGGATAGAAGTGAATATTGCTATGAGCCGGAAGGATCACTGTCGATTGTGCTCTTACTAGGCTCCTGGGTTTTTGTGAAATACCAATTTTCCCTAACGATTGATCCTGAGGAAAGTTAAATTCTATGGTGCGTCCTTCGTTGGTAATTTTGGAATAGTAGTTTGCTTGTTCCGGTTGTATTGTCTTGTTAGTGTTTAAATTTGAAGCTGTATTGGGCAGAGCGAGGTCGGTTTGATTGTGCTCATGGATGCCCTGTTTTACGTTGAGTTTTGCTTTTGGCGACTGCATGAAAAAGCTGGCACTTATTGCTAGCGTCAGTGCTAATGATGCTAGTGAAATGGCGACTACTGTTATGCGTTTTGGTTGATGTTGTGTAATTCTTCGACTTTTGGGTGAAGCATTTTCAAGGGCCTTTGCTTCTAACTTTTCTTGCTGTTGGTTTTCTAAACGGATGAGTCGTTCCATTGCTGGCGAAGTCGTTTGAATGCTTTTGCCTTTTCTAATTCTGTCTAGATCTTCAGCTAGTTCTTTGCTCGATTGATAACGATTTTGGGGCTGTTTCGCTAAGCAAGTTTTGACTACGGCCTCAAGTGGCAGCGAAAATTTTCGCCTGGTCGAGACCTCCGCAAGAAGTGGTGCTTGATCATCTCTATGCATAAGCATTGTTTCGAGCGAAGTACTCCCCTCGAAGGGGACATAACCAGTCAGTGCTTCAAAAAGAGCGCAGCCTATCGAGTAGATGTCGGAACGTGCATCTACACTCGCTCCGCAACATTGTTCAGGGCTCATGTAGTAAGGGCTGCCGAAGATCTCACCGGCTAAAGTTAGGCTTTGTAGCTTACTACCTCCTGCGCCCACGAGTTTCGAAATACCGAAATCTAGAACTTTTACAGTTTTGGCATCATTGTTGCTGCATAGCATTATGTTGGCAGGCTTAATATCGCGATGCACAATGTCGTTTCGGTGGGCATAAGCTAGGCTGTTTGCCACTTCATGAAAAATATAAAGGGCCTGCTCGATTGATAGAGCCCCATCCTCAGCTAGAACTTCTTCTAGGCTACGGCCTTTTAGGTAGTCCATTGCGTAGAAGGGAATCTTTCCTGCATGTATGCCGAGATCATAGACATTGACAAATGATGGGTGATTGAGTGAAGCCATGGTTTTGGCTTCGGCTTTGAAGCGCTGCCAGTTCTGTTCATTTACTAGATCTGGTGCCAGTACTTTTAAGGCGAACTGTTTGTCTAATGAGGTCTGCTCCACCAGATATACAACACCCATTCCGCCCATGCCAATTACTGAAAGTATGCGAAATGTGCCACCAATAATAGTATCGATAGGTAGAATAGCTTGCTCAATCGCTTCGCCAGAGGAGAGCTTCTGGGTTTTTAGGTTTTCAGTGAATTGTTTCTTCTTCGCTAGCCTATGAGCGGTCTGAGTACGTTGAACCACTTTGCTATTGGGGTGCATCTTCGCCTCGGTTTCTTTCGTCGTAACCGGGGCGTTGCTATCCGAACAGCTACAACGAAGTTCTTTGAATAGAAACGATGTAAACGAACCAACGTGCTTATCTGATGGTTTCGACTTGCCACAGATAGGACAGAGCGGGCGATCCCTGGCACTTTCTTCGTGTCTTTCTTGCCTTTCCTGTATGTTTTGACCTGGGGCTAATTGCCCCTGTTTGTCTGCAGCGCATTGGCAATAATTGTGCTGAAAGAAAAAAGATGTGACTGAGCCTGCGTGCTCAGCGAGCGGTGGTTTGCCACAGTTTTTGCAAAGTTTAGTGCTCACTTACTACTCATTTACTGCGCCGAGCCAGGTTAATTCTAGCAGTTGTTGGTGGCTAGTAACCGTACAGAGGCGGGTTGAAATTGATTGGGATGCTCCGGTTTAATGGGTTTGACTGGCAGCGAAAAGGGAATGATCCACAGAAGTTTGGCGACGAATTTGAACAGGAATTTGAACATTAACTTGCACCCAAAGTGGATTAAGTCGAGATTACACCAATGATTGCTAGGGCGGCTTTTGTAAGGGTTGCAGTGTGTGGTGTGCTTCTCGTTTGGTGCTTTTCGTTTGCTGTCAATCAAGAAGCTCTCGCTCTCAAGGCTAAACAAAATAGTCGTAGCCCTTCTGGTTCAGCTGCCGCATCGGCTGATTTGAACAAATTGCAGCAGAAAGCCCTGCAGATGTACATGATGCGCAATTACGCTGAAGCCTGCAAGCTCTTTCAAGAATGTGTTAAAAAGAAGCCGGGTGATGCTTCATTTCAGTATTATTTGGCTGTCTCTGCTCTCAGTTCCAATCAGATGGAGATAGCTGAACATGCCCTTTGTCGCGTAGTTGTGATGACAGATCCTGCTAGCGAGTGGGGCAAGCTGGCGGCTCAGGCCCTAAAAGACTGGAAGAAGCAGTTTAGTTCTATTCGTCCTTATTCGCAGCTAGAAAACGGTAAGTTGATGCGCTGGGATAAGTCGAAGGGAGAGATCAAGATTTGGATTGCCGATGGTTTGCAGTTGCCGCCTGGTTTTGTTGGCCCCGATCTTACTGTTGATAAGTGTCGGGCGCTTTATTCAATGTTTGATAAGCCGGGCTTCTTTGAGCACTTAAGTCGGGTAGATCACTATGTTCCTAACTATGCTTCGATAGTCAAAGAAGGCATTAATGACTGGGCCTGGGTAGCAGCCGAAGGTATTGTCAAATTCAAGTTTGTCGATGATCCCAGAAAGGCCGATGTTTTGTATTTCTGGTGCCCGCAGAGTGGTGGTGACTCAGTAGGACGCACTTACTACCCTTGGACTGGTGTTGCCCGTGCCCGCTGCATTGTTCATGTTGAGACTGAGTATTTGCGCAAGTGGGGGGCGCAGACGCCTAAGCAGTTGCGTCAGACAAGTGCCCATGAATTTGGTCATGTACTTGGTCTGGGGCAGCACAGCAATGAGCCTAGCGACGTGATGCGCGGCCATGGCGAGACAGTGACTTGGATGCAGCAAGCTCAATACTCAAATAGTAGCCCGGTTACGCGCAATGACTTCGTCACTTTGCGCGCTCTTTATGAATTACCACCCGACGATCTCTTTTTGCCGATTCCTGAGAAGTAAGATTGTCAAAGACTTAGAACCCCTCGTTGTCAAGCTTGCTCGATTGCAAATACTTGCTTAGCATCTAGGCGCTTGCCAAGTCATGTGCGCTAGCATATAACCTGCTTATCTCATCAAGGAGAACTACGCCAATGCGTCATCCCAGCGTTCCCGAATCATTGGAAGGTTGGTGGATACTCCACCGTATGTTTGATTTTGACCGCTTGTCTTGGGACGAGTTGCCGGCTGATGAGCGTGCCGCGATTTTAAAAGAAGCACATGCCGCTCTGTCATCCTTGAAGGAAGGCGAAGATAGCGACCTTGGTTTGGCCCAGATGGTAGGTCATAAGGCCGATCTGATGCTCACTCACTACAGTAAAAATTATGAGGGTATGGCCCTTGCTCAAATGCTTTTCGATAAGCTGCGTTTGGCTAACTACCTCACTCCTGCCACTTCTTATGTGTCAGTGCTTGAGCTTGGTCTTTATGAAGCAACAGGCAAGATTCATGCCACATTGAAAGAGCGTGAGCTCAAAGCCGGCTCTCCTGAGTGGGTTGAAGCTTTCGACGAAATGGTCATGGCACAGGCAAAGATTCCACACTTTGGTGGTCGTCTCTGGGCTCGCATTCCTCAAAAACGTTATGTTTGTTTCTATCCGATGGATAAAAAGCGCGGCGAAGCTGTCAACTGGTACACCCTTCCCTACGAAGAGCGGGCCAAGTTGATGATTGAGCACGGCAAAATTGGTAGAACCTATCACGGTCTTGTTAATCAGGTCATATCTGGCTCTATCGGCTTTGATAAGTTTGAGTGGGGCGTTGATCTTTACGCCGATGATCCTATGGTGTTCAAGAAGCTAATTTATGAAATGCGTTTCGATGAAGCTAGCTCTAAGTATGGTGATTTTGGCGATTTCTATTCAGGAGTGCAGTTCTCTCTTGATCAGTTGGCGACATACTTTGATGGTACTGGTGTGCCAGCACTTAATGTGTTGGAGCCTGCTGCTGTAAGCTAGCATCTTGATTGAAAGATGCGACGAAAACCACGACTAAAAGTACTAGTAATTGTGCTACTGGTTGGGTTGCTGGTTCTGACAGGATTCTTCTGGCAGAATATCGTGGCGTCAAGTCCGTGGTTTTTCGGCTATCGGGGCCACGACCTCTTTGGAATTTATATAGCGAAGCTTGATGGCAGTGGTATTCGTCCGATTTTGTTTGACAGCCAACGTGAACTGTCGCACCCCAGGGTATCTCCTGATGGTAAGCACATTACTTTTACTCGCTACAATCGCCTGCTTAGTGGTGGAATAGCAGAAGAGAATGGCAGTGATTATTTACATACAGAAGTGGTTGTTGCCGATATTGATGGTTCGCACCAACTATCTATTGAACCGACAGGCCCGTATGTTTTAAACGCTAACAGCAGTTGGGTTGATAACGACTCTATTTTGTATGTGCATAAGTCTGATTTGAAGTCTTTGCCTGAGCTGAGGTTGCACCGTTTATCGTCTAGGTCTACACAGCGCTTGCCGACGCCTGCTGGAATGGCCGTTTCGGATCCACATTGCATTAATGGCACAGTTGTTTTTGTGGTGGTGCCTTTAGACTCGAATCGGTCGCCGTGTTGTTTGTATACAATGAAATTAAATGGCAGCGACTTGAAGCAGCTAACAAAACCGCAAGTCACAGCAACTTCTAAAGAGCTTGGTTTTAAGCTTGGAGACTACGACCCGTGGCTTTCGCCGAACGCTGATATGGTTGTCTTTATGCGCTATTTCGGCGGGGTAGATTGGCGAGTTGTTAGCGTTAATGTTGCTACAGGGGCAGAGCAAGCGCTAACCAGTCCCGGTGTCACTAGCGCCATCCCTGAGTGGTCTGGTGATGGCAAGACAATCGTCTATGTCAATTTCGATAAGACAAGACTTGAAAATCTTGGACTGTACACAATGGCGCCTTCTGGCGCGAATAAACAGAAAATTCCGCTGCCAGGAGGGTACTTATATACGCATCCGTCTTTTCTCCCGTCATTTTTCCCTGGTACTGGGTCAGGCACCACATATAATGGTGTCATCATATATAGTGCTCGCCGGGTTCCCGGATTGCCGGGCGTAACCGAGGTGAAATAGTCGAAAAATGCCTATTTTCCAGCATAAGCTTTTTATTTTGGTGCCGATTCTAGCCGCGACCTGTCTTGTGTCTGTGTTGTCAGGTTGTGTGTCAGTTTTAGAAAAGTTACCGCATAAAAAATGGGGTTTCATCGATAAGTCTGGGCGGACTGTAATAGCACCCCAATTTGATGATGTGGCCCGCGATCAATACGGTGGCTGTACATTGAGGCGCAAGCCATTTCGTAATTTTAGCTCTGGTCTCTGTGCCGTTCGAGTTGGCAACAAGTGGGGCTACATAGATAAGTCTGGTCTGTTCAAAATACTGCCTAAGTATGACAGCGCAGGAAATTTTAGCGATGGTTTGGCCTACGTGCGGCTCGGCACCAAATGTGGTTACATTGATAAAGTCGGCAGTGAAGCCGTACCAATTCGCTTTGATTTGCCTGCTCACGTAGCTGCCGCTTTTAATGCTAATCCGGATTGGGACTTTAGCCAGTCACTGATTGAGCAATTTGAGTTTAGTGAAGGATTGGCGGTGGCATTTAATGCAACAAAAGCGGGCTACATTGATAGAACTGGTGTGTTTTTGATTGAGCCTACCTTTTCTCGAGCAGAGCCATTTGTCGATGGTTTGGCGGCAGTGCAACTTTCTGATGGTGCTGCTGTTGTTAGCAATGCTTATATAGACAAGGCTGGTAAGGTTGTAATCAAGCCTGGTCAGCACTGTATTGACTATTCAGCCAGGATTTTCCTCGCCTCTAATGGAAAGTATGGGGGAGAGCGGCGCTTGGGTTTTCTTGACTATAGTGGTAAACCACTTTTTCTCTCTGAATTCGAAGATGCTCGTATTTTTAGCGAAGGTTTGGCTGCGGTAGCACCACATTTCGACTCGTCAGATCAAAGTCAGGCATACGGATATGCTGACAGGACAGGTAAGATAGTAATCGCTCCTCACTTCGATATCTCTGGCAATAATCTGGCTGGAAATTTCCGTCATGGCAGGGCAGTTGTTAGCATGCAAGAGACTGATGCCTTAGGAAACAATCATAATCTTCATGGCATAATCGATAAGAGCGGCCGTTGGGTGCTGCTGCCAAAATACGATCATATTTCAGCTTACTGCGATGGTTTGGCGCGTGCCTTGGAAGACAGTAAGTGTATCTATTTAGACATGGACGGCAAGGTTGTTGTACGCACAAATACATTTGGCAATAGTTTCAGTGAAGGTCTTGCCGCTGTGATGGAGCAATGATCTGAGCCATGAGCTGAGCCATGAGCTGAGCCATGATCTGAGCCATGATCTGAGCTAAGGTCTGGGCCAGGATCGCCGGGAGCATTCTGAGATTTTCTATTGCTTAAAAAATGCCTACTTAGCAATTTTTTTTGTCGGCAATTGCTTCCTGAACTTTTCTAGCTCGGCTTTGATTATGGCTATTCTCTCTTTGTTCATTGGATGGCTGGAGATGATAGCGAGCATTGCATTGTCTTTGGTTAGTTTGTCTGCTTCGAGTCGTTGGAAAAAATCGATGAAGGCTTCTCCTTTGTAGTCGGCCAAGGTCACTAGTTTAATTCCTTCAATATCGGCTGCTGTTTCTTGCTTACGGCTGTAGTTCAAGCTCTCGAGACCTTCAGCCATAGAAAGCATATTGGCCATGTTATCGGCAGTTTCTGAACCAGCTCCAGCGCCAGTTAGAATTGTTATGAAAGAGAGCAGGCCCACTCTTCTAACGGCGGCTCTTAAAACATCTCGATGTAAGACATGGCCAATTTCGTGGGCCATTACCCCAGCCAGTTCGTCGTCGCTTTGAGCGGCGTCTATGAGACCAGTGTTGACATAAATGGAGCCAGCGGGAAAGGCGAAGGCATTGATTTCAGGGTCTCTATTTGTTTGAAAATGAAATGTGTATGGGCATTTGTCGAGCTGGGCAACTAGTCTTTGGCCAATTTTGTTTATGCGTTTAGATTGAACAGTATCTTTTTCTTCGTTTTTTGGCTTAGGGAGAAAATCAGCTACTTTTGATTCTAATTTGTTGTCAATGCTGGCAACCAGCGCTGCTTCTAGCGGATCCATTGCTAAGGCTGTAGCAATTACAAGCAGAGCTAGAGCTGCTGATACCGTTAACCAGTAGCGCTTAAAGCGGCTATGTCGTTGCCTCACGCTCTTTTTGGCTTCGTCGGCTAGCTTTGTAATAGCCGTTGAGCCACTCTTGGTTAGTTGCTCTAGCAGCTGATCGTCGTGGGTAATCAGTACCAGGCCACGTTTTTCGTCGATAATTTTGAAGCGATCGCCAGCGTGCCCTGCTGCTTCAATTTTGAGATCATCTAGGCTTAAGTTAGCATCAATTTCTTTGATGTAGAGGCCTTGAGCGCTGAGCTGCAGTGTAACAACTCTAGCTTCGGCTGCGTCTGCTTCAAATAGTCGAGCTTTGAAATCTTCGCTCATCAGACGAAAGTCTACCCCCTGCTAGGAACAAAGCGACGAACCCAAGCACCAAATCCTTTGGGGTTTCTTGTCTGTATCCAGACTTTTCCTGGTCCTGTGAATTTGCATGCTAGACCTTCGCCACTTGTAAAGCTTGAAATCCAGTTGGCCCCGGCTTTCACTATTTGATATTCGAGGTCTCCAGACCACGCTACCACATGTCCGTTGTCGACTATATATTCTTTACCGGCGGCGATGGGAATTTCCATAATCGCGCCAAAGGCTGCTACTGCGACTTCGCCGTGACCGCGCACATGCAATACAAAGAAGCCAGCACCAGAGAATACGCCTGCCGTCAACTTCTGTACTCTTGTATCCATTTCAATGTCGCCTAGACCGGCGAGCATACAGCCGTTTTGAATATAATAATCTTCGCTATTGCGCATGGGCAATATCTTTATGTCACCGGGCACCGATGGAGCAATGATAATATCGCCATCGCCAGTAGTGGCGGTGATTTCTTGAAAGAAGAAAGATTCGCCACCTAAGAATGATCTTTTGAAGGCGCCAAATACTCCGCCCCACATATGCCCTTTAATTGATAGGTGCTGAGACTTAGCTACCATGGCTCCGGCTTCGGCTTTGAATTTCTCCCCGCGTTGAAGATCGACGCGGAGAACAGCATTAGAGCCTTCGTGCATAGTTTCATACTGCATTGAATTTTTCCTTCAATTTGATCAATCTGGCTTTGCTAATTCCGATTAGCATATTCCATTTAGCTAAATCCATTTGGCTAAATCCATTTGGCTTATCTTTGCGATTGAACCCATATTTTGCCATGGTTAAACTTAGCACTTAATAGGTATAGAGGCAGGAGATTATGTCTTAAGAGAATTAGAGAGATTATGGCAGTCGGTCGATCAAACGCTAGCAACCATGACAAAGTGCCCAAGAAGTATCCCGCTCGGCTGTATCAGGCCGATAGCGGCGAGCCGATCAGTGCCTTGGTTTCAGTTCAAGGGGATGATTTACTGATCTCGGCCATAGATGGTGAGCATCTCCATAAGTTTGAGGCAGCCAAGTATAGTGCTTCAGGCGATAGTATTAGTTTCTTGCTGTCGAGTCTGCAGGTTAAGGGTGGAGGTTCTGAAGGCGATAAGGTTGTGCTCATTGAACCTGAGAGCCAAGCAACTGTGATTATTAATTCTCATGATTTTCTTGGGGAGCTGCGTGCTGTCATGCCAGCCAAGCAAATTAAAGGAAATTTTCAACGACTTAAATTTAACCGCTTACAAGCTAGTTTTAGAAACGGTTTAGTGGCAGTATTCATTGCCGGGGCAGTTCTTTTGTTTGCCTTCGTTGTTGTCAGCGGTTTCTTGTATGAGTCTAAACACCCCCACCGCGACGATGTTTCTCTTACTGACGAAGAAGGTGAAGCGCAAGAGGCACGTCCGCCTAGTGAGAGTTCCACTGAAGCTGTGGAGCCGGTCTCAGAAGAGTATGCGGTGACTTATTATGACAGTGAAGAAATGAGTGAGGAGGCTAATCAAGCCCTCACTAAATATTTAACAGCTTTTCGCACCAAGACTCAGTCTAAGTTGCGTAAATTTATTGCCAAACCAATGGCTAACGGTACGGTGGTGGAGCTTGCCGTCGGGGCGAACGGTAATCTTGTAAACAGCTGTATCGCTCAATCTGCTGGTGTATCTAACGATAAACTGGTACTGAAAGTGGTGCGCGCTAGCTTCCCGCTTCAGCCATTGCCCAAAGGCGTTCAAAGCCCTATTCGAGCTAAGATTTTGCTTAAGTGATTGCGGCCGGCTAAAACTGGGCACTAAATGCAGTTTTCCTAATACTTTTGGCATTATCAAGTGCTAAGTTGGTTGTGCGTAATTTCGGGTTTTCTTCATGCCAACTGCCAACGATTCATCTTCTTCGTCTTCGTCTTCCCCAGCCAACACTATGGCGCAGAAGATTCGTAAGCTCTTGGCTCTAGCGGACGGCAATAAGAACGAGAACGAGCGCAATTCAGCCATGAAGCTTGCCTTAGAATTGCTGTCTAAGCACAATCTTGACATGTCTCACGTCACTGACATTTCTGAAGACGTAGACGTCATTGAATATGATGCCTTCCTTAAGCTAGACCCGTGGATTCGCACCATCATGCATGCTGCTTGCACCCTCTACTACACTCGCTTTATCATGCGTCCTATCTACAGTGGTTACTATAGTGATCGAAAAGAATGGCACCCGACATTTGTTGGTACAGCAGAGAATATTGACTGCACAATGGAAATTGCTAGCTGGTTAATCGATTCTATTAGAAAAGAAAGCAACTGGCTCTTCAGAGAGGCTTACGAGAAGCGCAGCTTTAGAGTTGGTGCCGCCGACCGAATATTGCAGAGAGCCAATCAGTTAATTGCTGAAGAGAAGCAAGTTTGTGGCACTACACCGAGCAACAGTTTAATGGTGCTGCGCAATCAGCTTGAGAGTGCCAATCAAAAGTTTATGGACAAGAAGAAGCTCGGTACTTTCCAGAGCCGAGGTAGTTACCATGATCGCACAGCCTATGGTTTAGGCCAGTCTTATGGCAACAATGTCAACTTGGGTAAAACAAGTAAACCGAAGGAGCTAGGCTACCATTCACCAAGTTCGTAGTGCACACCTGTTCTGTCTGGGCGAGCTTCGCCCATATAGCCCGTCTTGTCATTGCGTACGGTGTAACCACCCGAGTTGGTTTTGGATATGGTCGTAATGGTTTTGTCGGGCCGATAGACCACTGTTGTTCCGTTTGACTTGCGAACTAGCCGACCTTTGACGCCATTAGGATATTTGATTAGATATGAGGCTGCGCCTTCTTCTGGAAGTATCACGGTGCCGTCAGCGAAGCCATCTTCAATGGCATAGCTACCATCAGGAAAACGACGTAAGTAGCAGGCGGAGCCATCTACTAAGTTGAACCTTAAGACGATGGCTGGTTTGTTGATTGGGGCGCTCTTTTTGTAGGGGTCGATATCTTGCGCTGAGAAGACAAAGATCATGTCCTCGCTCATGTTTTTCATGCTGGTCTTAAGTTCTTTGGCCGTGCCCTTAGCAACTGCTTTGGCAAACGAGCGCACTGGTCCTTTGTGTTTCTTTTTTTGTTCGACCGCTTCACCGGGTAAGAGCCACGGCGAGGTACGATTGACTACCCACTCTTCCGCCTGCCACTTTTTGGCTTGCACAGAGAGGCCGCCTTTTTGTGTTTCTGCCGCTACTTCATTGGCAGCATATGAAGCTTCTATGCTGATAAAAGCTTCGCTGCCGACACAGGCTGCTAGAGCTAATAAGGGAAAGAATAATGGGCGTTGCATATTGACACTCTACGCGGAAATTAGGAACCAAATCTATCATTGTTTCCCTCTCCCGAACAGAGCTTCCGCTTAATTTGAGTCACGTAGCACTTGCTTGAGCGATCAGGGCAGCCACTATTGTCGCTGGGTAGTGGTTGCAGTGCGAAAACTTAGTGTATTGGCTTAAACAGATCGGGATCAAAGTCTTTTGCTTTCGTCCCTTCTTCAATAATGACTTTAGGTAAGCGCCTTTGTAGCTGTTTCAGCTGCTCGGTACTCAACAGGCTTTTGCGCAATAGTAAGTTGCTCAGCATTGGCAGCTGATTGAGCCTCATCAGACCAGCGAAAGTTACTCTGGTATCGGAAAGATTGAGTCGCTTTAGTCGCTTCAGTTTTAAGATGCTGTCGATACATTTATCAGTGACATTGTTGCGCGAGAGACCCAGTTCTTGAAGATCACTTAGTGTCGAAATATCTTTGACACAGCTATCGGTAATAACTGTTGTAGAGAGCACGAGCACCTGCAACTTTTTCAATTTTGCTAGCATTGGTCCGGCTTTATCACCTAGTGTATTGCTCGCAAATGAGAGGCGAATCAGCTTTTTGAGATTCGATATTTCTTCAACTGTGCCCAGGCCGATGGGGCAAAAGCCGACATCTAGATTTTGTAGTTTTGTCAGATTGCGCAGACCAACAGTTCCACCGTCGCTTATATCTGTGCTGCCCATGTCGAGGCTGACTAAATCGGTGAAATGGAGTAAATCTTGAAACTCAGCATCGTCTATTTCCATCTTCGATAAATCAAGATAGCGCACAGCCTGCTTAGAAATCTCTTTTAACTGACGAGAATTGCTATGAACGTTGTAGCCGAGCTTGAGCGAGATTCTGCTGTCTGCTGGTATGTTCACTGTTCCGCGAGCGGGCTTGTAGTCGCTCATTCGCAAATCATTTGTGTAGATCGTGCCGGGCTTGATTATGCAGTAGCTTCCAAGTTCGGTGCGAGGAAAAGTGAGTGTGATGTAAGGCTGCACCCCTGATGCTGCTTTACTTGGCGCAGCATCGCATGGCAGAGCAAAAGAGAGGAGAAGATAGGCGAGGCTTGGTAGGCAATGAAGCCTCCACCTACCTGCTATCCTTCCCTTGACTACGTTCTTGCTCATGCTTTTACTTTACGCCCTAGCCAGGCTTTAAAACAAGGTACTGTTTGGCGTTATAATTGAGCGAAATTCAGGGAATGGGCCTTATTTTGAGCGAAAACTACTATAGAGCGAGAGCCTTCCTGGGTCGCAGTCGTTGCACGGCTTTGCTATTAACCCTTCTTTTTCTTGCCTCGTCTGCGGCCATGGCCCAAGATAAGGCGGCGGGAGTTTCTGTTGACTCAAGCTCTGCTGATTCTCCAGCGGTTAATCGACCAATTCGCGATAAATGGGCTCTGGTCGTCGGTGTCAGTGAATTTGCTAATCCTGCGCTCAATCTCAAGTATTCAGCTAAAGATGCCAAAGACTTTGCCGACTATTTGGTTAAGGAGGCTGACTTCGCCCCCGACCATGTAAAGCTTTTGCTCAATAAAGATGCCACAGAGCGGCGTATACTCTCTGAGCTTGGCGACCGCTGGCTGCCTCGGGTTGCCAATCCCGATGATTTGGTAGTTATTTTTGTCTCGACTCACGGCAGTGGTGCAGAGCTTGATGTGGGTGGTCAAAATTATTTAGTTGCCTACGATACCGATGTGCAAGATCTGTACACGACCGGTGTGCCCATGCAACGCTTGGCTAAAGATATTAAAGACAGGGTGCACTGCGATCGGGTTGTGATTTTTCTCGATGCTTGCCACAGTGGTGGCGTTAAGTCTGAATCAAAAGGTCTGACGCGCACCGGTGTTGATGCCTCTGAGTTGGCCATTGGTTCTGGGCGCATGGTAATTGCTTCAAGTGCCGAGGATCAAGTGTCGTGGGAGAGTAAGAGCGGTGCCAATGGCGTCTTTACAGCGGCCTTGCTGCAGTCTTTGCGCAAGAAAGGTAAAGAGACAACCGTTGGCGAAATGTTTAGTGACCTCAAAGACAAAGTGCAAGATCAGGTCTTGAGAGAACGGGGGCGCTTGCAAACACCAGTTTTAGAGAGTAAATGGAAGGGTAACGATCTTTGTATAGCTGCCACGCCTGTCTCTAGGCGCCCGGGTCTAAATGTAGAGCTGCGACCTGTCGGCATTAGCGGAGCGACTAAGCCCCTAGTCTCGGAGACAACAGCAGCGCTAACTCCTGTAGCAACAGTACCGGCAATAAGCGGCAGCAGCACTACTGGTAGTTCTTCTAATACTTCTTCTAGTAGTGTTTCTCCGGCTTATGTCAAACCGGGCCTTTTGATTGTTCCAGGACAATCAGTGGGGCGTACCAGTATTGGTATGACTCGACAGGCTGTAGAAAATCTATTGGGAAAACCAAGTAGCGAAAACTCAGGTACACTTATGTACCGCACAGCTGATCGTAAGTACTTTCTTGCCCTTAGGTTAGCGGGCGACTCTGTCTCTGAAATTTTGTTTTCATCGCCAGCTTTTGTCACTGCCGGTGGTATCGGAGTAGACAGCTTCTCTGCCAATCGAGGGGCAATGAAGTTTTCAGATTTGGCCGGGTCATATAAGGCCTACGAGACTAAGCCCTCCGGTCTTTCTTTCGTGGTCAAGGATGGCAGTGAGGTGCCACAGTTTGCTGTGGTGCATAGAGGGCAATTGACGGCCCCTGAACTTTTGGCTGCCAGCTTGGTTGATACAGGACGAAACAAGCTTGAGCAAGCCAAGAGTAGCTTGAATCAAAGTTCAAGCAAGCCTTCAAATAGTTCAACATTGATCGTACCTGGGCAATCTTTGGCGAAGATCAAATTGGGCGTTTCTAGAGAGCAAGTAATTGCACTCTTAGGTAAACCGTCTGATGAGATTGGTAATGTCTTGTGCTACAAGACTAGTGACAGACGCTATTTTTTGCTCGTGCGCATTATTGAAGGCAGAGTTTCAGATGTGCTTTTTGACTCTCCCGCCTATGCCACTGCCACTGGTATTGCTGTAACTAACTTTAAACAAGCGAATAGCCAGCAAGTCTTTCAGCTGCCTCACCGCCCAGTCAACAGGCCCGTAGACATTTATACTCTTAAAGATGGCGGGCTCTCATTCTTTCAACCATTGGCTTGGCCAAGTCCAGTTGGTTGGGTGCATGATAAATCTGCTGTAGTCAATGATCTTGATTGGCTGACTAAGGTGCGGGCCGATATGTTTGCAGAGACAGTGCTGCCGTTCGCTCCTAATCGCCCTCGTCTGTTCAATAAAGGTAACCGACCAATGATTGGTCCTGGTGCAGGTCAGGGGCCAAGAGGTAGACGTCGCGTAGGATATAACTGGCAGTGACAAGCTTAAATTCTAAAGTTGCGCTTGTTACCGGTATTTCAAAAGGAATTGGTAAGGCAATTGCTGAGCAATTGGCTGGGGAAGGTTTCAAGTTATATGGAACTTTCAACACGGGCGAAGCTGAGGCCGAAGCGCTCAAGGACAAGCTGGGCAATCTTGAAGTGTTTCAAGTCGATTTCTCTCAAAGAAAGAATACACTTAAGTTGATTGATGATCTGCATGGCATAAAGTTTGATGCCATTATCAACAATGCTGGTGTCTATCAAGCTGAGAGCTTTGATGATTTTGATTTTGCTGCTTGGGATGCCACATTTGAAGTTAATTTGAATACTCCTTTGTTGCTATCTCTGAAACTCAAGGACAATTTGAGTGATGGTGGCACCATCGTCAACATTTCTAGTACAGATGGTTTTACTGGCTCCTTCAATAGTATGGCCTATGCTGCCAGCAAGGCTGCCCTAAACAGTTTGACTAAGAGTCTGGCCAATCTCTTTGGGCCTAGGGCAATACGAGTTGTCGGCATTGCGCCTGGTTGGATCAATGGCACTGGCATGAATACTGAGGCTTCCTTTGAAGCTGCTCAGCTAGCCTCTTTAGGGCGCAACGGAAGGCCTGATGAGATTGCTCAACTGGTTAGCTTTTTGATTTCTGATAAGGCTAGCTTCATAACTGGTTCTACAATGATTATTGATGGTGGCTATAGCGGCGTCGATTACATAATGAAAAAGGAAGCCGGTCTTTAGTTAGATAAAGACTTTTATGCCGGCTTTGTGGGCTGCATAAATTAGATCAACCTCGGGATAGTCTTCATCTTCTGAGGCAAACACTGAATCTGAAAGTACTTCGCGCCAATCACCTTCTTCGTCGCTATACTGGCGACCATTGGTTTTACCACGAACAAAACCATCATGGTCTAGCAGCAAATAGGCCTGGGCCGTTAGGTCGCCGCCTATGCGCATGGTGCCGTCGTTATATTCGCCGATAACAAGACCATCAGCTTCCACGTCTCCTAGCACTACAAGTGGTGCACCGGCCTTGACCAGATTGTCGACCTTTAAGTTGCCACCAACAAAGAGCAGTGGCCCGCCTTCAAGGGTACGATTAACTATGTCACCCTCGACTATTAGGTCGCCCAGGCAGCAAACAGCTAATACTTTGTTCTGTTCCACCCATTTTTCTTGCCAGTCTAATATTAGTAGCCCGGTTAGGACACAATTGTTGGGTAAGACCAATACTTTTTCTTCGGCGTAGGCTTGAAGCTGATAACGCACTGGCTCAGAAAATGATAGTGGGTACGAATTTTTGTCTGGATCGAAGACTATTTTTTCTTCAATCAACTTGTTTATTTGTGAGTTTATCTCCTCGGTCCCAACCAGCTCACCGAGAGCGGTTGGGTCTAGCCCGTCGCTTAGAGCCAGTTTCTCTGGCTTTACCGCTGCCTCAGTGGCCTGATTAGAAATCTGATTGGCAATCTGCTCAGGGCTTAACCAAATAGACTCTCTTGCTTGGCCCAGCGCTCTTACCTTGCTGCTATCCAGCCAACCTTTCTCAAGAGCCTCTGCTTTGAATATTTGCCTGAGCGCGCTGCGGCCGTGATCTTTTGCTGCGTCAAATACTTGTCCGCTGTGCCCTCCAGCAATGATATGACCGACTATGCCACCTTGATCTTTTACTCTTGGAATGTAACCAAGGCATTCGAGTTTTCCGCCCACGCGCATGGGGCCGTCGTTGTATTCGCCAATAAAGTAAGTTGTCTTAATATCCCCCAGCACTATCAGCGGCATGCCGCCTTTGAGTAAGTTCGTGCATGTGAGGTTGCCCTGCACAAATAGCAGAGGCCAGTATTCATAGTCGTCAATAAGCAGTTCGCCGTCGATTTTAAGGTCGCCAAAGCAAAAGAGCATGGCAACTTTTTTCTTGCTAAGTGGCCCGCTTCTTGTAGAAAGTAGCAGGTCGCCCTCTATGGTTGTGTTGCCCTCGCAGACTAGTGCCTCTGAAGACTTCGTGTGGTAGCTGGGTAAACTAAAGAGCAGTTTGTAGTCTGCTATCTGCTTTTCTTTGGATAATTGTTGAGCGCGCTCGAGAGGTTTATTTAGGCTAGTTGGCGTAAATTGTTTCATGCTAATTCTTACATTGATTCTTACATTGATTCTTGGGTCGTCTCTCTAGTTACAGTTGGCAGTGAAAAATTAGGGATTTTGTGAAAATGCTCAAATCGCTATGAGAATGATGGTAAGAGCAGGCGTGATCGGCTACTGTAATTGCAATTGCTGATACTAAGAGGGCATGTCAAGTGATGGCGTTGAATAAGCAGTTTTACCAGTTGCTCCGCTTTGGGCATCTAAGCGTGCGGCCTGTCCCTCACCGTTATTGCCTGCCGCTGCTTCTGGCCATATTTCTGCTTCCTATATTATTGTGTTCGGCAATAGTTTCTATTACAGCCCCTGCCGCTGAGGCGAAAGCCCCAGTCAGTCGCATAATCAGAACCTCTGGGCGAAAATTGACAGCCAGCATGAACTGTAAGAGCTGCCACATTATTGAAGGGGACGGGGGCTTGATTGGGCCTCCATTAGACGGTATTGGCCAATACCGCACAATCGATCAAATTTTTCGGCGCTTGAGTGGCAAGGAAAAATCAAAGTTGCCTTCTCACTTTACGGTTGCCGAACTGATGACCCACGTTCGCTTACCACGGGATCAAGCCCAGAGTATTGCTATTTATCTCTCCAATTTGCCTGAATGTACCGTTAAATGGGACTTAAAAGGCCACGAGGCCAGTGCTTCTCATGAGATTCCACCAGGCTTTCACTTTAAGCCGCGTCAGTCAGATGCCTCTAGTGACCAGGGCAAAGAACTTTATCTTACTCACGGTTGTGCCGCTTGCCATACCATAGGCTCTTCTGGTGGTCGAACAGGCCCTAACTTAGAAGGTGTAGGTGCTAGATATAGCCGTGCCTTTATTGAAAGCCGCATTGCCAGTGGTGCAATTTATGCTGCTGCCCGCAAAGGCAAGTATGCTCCGACTAAGTTTTCTATGCCACCAACAGAAATACCAGAGAAAGAAGTAAAGTTAATTACTGATTTTCTTTTGACGTTGCCAGTGAAAGACTCTAAGAAAGCCAAGTAGTCTAGCGCCAAGTAATTAATTTCTGATTGGTTACTTCGCTTCGTCTGTCGAGTCGCAGCTAGAATCTGAATCAGTTTGTTTGTCTTTGGTTTCTGCCTCAGTTTTGCCAAAGTCACCAAGAATTGTTTTGGCTGGGCAGAATTTTACTAACGGGCAACCTGTGCAGTGCACCATCATCGCTATGGGACAAAGTGTCATAGTTCGCTCCTTGGGGTTTTCCTCTATAACTTTGCAGTTGAATTTAAAATGCAATTTTTAGTGGAATCTTGCAATGGTTTCCTTATTGCTCAAGATACTATGGTTGCTCCTTCTGCGAAGCTACGCAATGCCAAAGAACTCCGCTAGGTCTTCGAAGCGGGGTGTTTCTGCTCTTTGCTTTTGAGATTTATCGGACCGATTTTTGCCTAAAATTGCCGTCGGAAAACTATCGTCCTTCTTTGATGATCCGTTCCCAAATGCGATCTATGGCCTGGCGCAGTTCAGGTGAGACTTGAGTTCGCTGCCAATCTAAGTATTCTTTGGCTGGGCTACCCATAATCAAAATGTCTTGCTCTGCCATCTTTCTTACGATTGGGTCAGGATCTAATAATTTAGTTGATTGACAGATGGGGCGCATGCCTTCCTGCAAATTCGATTCATGCTTTATATCGCTCACGGCACCTTGGATGTCAACGACCATGGTGACGCTAAGCGTTCCTGAATTGCCCCCTTGAGGAACAACATTGAGTTTGCCTTCGACACGGTTAGCAGCGCCGGTTCTTCCGAAAGTGACAGAATTGGCTTCATTCTCAAACTTGAACATGCCATCCTGATATAACTCTTTGACAAGAATCAAAGCCCCATTGACGGCTTGCATTGCTTTCTTTTCTGATTGTATGCGGGGAAGTTTCGCAATTAGAAACTGTTTGTACCGCTCTTTATTTGTGTCAGTGATTAAGGTGAGTTCTTTAGCCTCTTTGCTAATCACGAAAATATTGTTGTTGCCTAGTGGCTGCGGCGGTTCCATCGCTACTGGCCATTGAGGAAATCTAAGAACATAGAATACAGAAGTGGGAAACAAGCTTTTAAGGGCATCACTCTCAATATAGTTGACGCTTCCGCGGGCAAGTATGGGCCTCTCTTTAGAAAGCTTGAGGGTCTGTAGATATTTCTCGATTTGTAATCGAGGGTCGACCGTAAACTTCAGTTGGGCCAAGTGGTCTTTTTCGCTCTGCGACGGCACAGCGCAAGGCAGTTCGTCTTTTATCTGAGGCGGTCTACCCTTTGAGGTTTTACTGGCGGAGATTTTTTCGGGGTAGGCGACACCAGTGCCTGTCGCATAGGCTTCTGATGATTGAGCGGGGGCACTTCCCTGCGGCATAGATTGAGGCTGGGCAAAGCTAGTCTGTGGGGTTGCCCAGTAGTTCAAGGTGACTAGTATGCCTGGAATTAGCCTGCGAAGAACTTTCATATGACACCTCCACTAGATTTTAGTCAGCAGCTGGTGGGTCAACAATGGCACCAACAAAGAGAATAGCGTCGGTTTTGTCGTCACGAATAGCAACCACAAATGGGCGATCGCAAACCATTTCAAATGGCGGTTTTGGATTCATTGGCGCGCTGGTGACGCTCATTTCCACTGCTGTGGCGGCAGCGGCTTCTGTGCCCTTCTCGTTGACCTCTAAAAATGTTTTGTGTAGCACTCGTGTAATCATGGCATTTTGCTCGATCATTTTTTTGAAGTCAGCACAGCTGTCATCAAATGCGCAGGGCATTCCTGCGGCCTTGAGCACTTCACTCAATTCGGTTTTATATTCAACTTTGAAGCGCGGCAGTCCTAAGTGACCTTCTTCTTTTCTGAAGCTGTTGTTCCATTCCTTCCAGTTCTCACTAGTGAGATTGTTTATAAAGGCTGTGATGTTTGTCTTTTTGTCTGGGAGGAAGATGCACATCTGTAGCCGCTTGTCTTTATATGGAAGCATGACGGCTTGGAAGTTGTCACCAGCAAAGTAGGACATTTTTGCTGAGCGATTCATCATCTCAACGGTTTTCTTGCTGCCGCTGGCTACCTTGAACTCTGTTGGTTGTGTTTCGTCTTTTTTGAATTCATCAAGCCAAACACCTTTGAAATAGACTGCATTGACTAGATAGAGAATGGCGTCTGGTGCTATTTTATCGAGAATACTTGGAATTTTTGATTTAGTGTTGTCCTTTACCCAGTTATTGATTTTACTCAAGCTCGTGAGGTCAGCAAAATCTAGTGTTTCAAGTTTGGCACCATAAAACTTTTGATTGAGGTCCATGAAAGATTTGTTGAAGACAAAGTTTCTATTGGCAAACATGGCGTTGGCAACTGTCAATTCGCTTGCCGGATTGACGTGCATTAGGCTCTTGTAAAGACTTGCGTTTTGCTGATTGACGGCTTCGTCGCTGAGGCCAGCATAGCCTAAAACGCTTTGCATTTCGCTCTTGGTTTTGCCGCCGGCACCGTTGTATGCCATAGAAAGAGCTGTGCTTACACTGTAAGGTGAAATCACTACGTTGCTATCTGGCTTTTTGGCTGCCAGCTTAAAAAAAGTAGTGGCAAATTTTTCTGACACTTTGATGTTCACCGGTTCTTCTTTACTTTCTGATTGATCAGTTGACGCGCATGCGACAACAAACATAGACATTAGAGAAAGTGCTGCAGCTGTGCTGCCATACAAGATAGAGCGCAATGTGTAGCCTCGCCAAGAGTGAAACGGGGTTTAGCATAGCACAACAATTTATTCCTCTTTATTCTTCGACCATTTATGGTTGTTCAAAGTCACATGCTCGTAGGCTTCTCTCGACAAGAGGTCGCTTCTCTGGCTCCTTATCAAGTCTTGAGCAGTCGTCAATTATTGCCCTGAACCATGATTTTTTGGAAGTTTGCAACGATCGGCTGATAGAATGGTGGTTCTTCTGACAACGGAGGAAGCCACTTACGCTTTATGAGAATTACTTCTAAGTCTAGCCTCTGGGCGAGTCTAGTGGCATTGATTGCTGCTGCTTTTGTTGCTTTTGTCATTAATACTCGTAAGGTCGAAGCCGAAGGTAGGGTGGCTTATAACTGTGTAGACTTTGTGGAGTTTAATGACCCCATTGGCTTGCGGTTTAAGTATCCTCGCTCATGGAAAGCTCAGGTTCACCCCGACAAGGACAATCTAGTTAAGATTACCGGTAAGACCGCCAGCGGAACTGACGCCGAGATTGTTGTTTCTGTGGCGGATGCACCTCTTGGTTTAACTGCTCAGCAATTTTCTAAGATTTTGGATGAAACCTATTACTCTAAGTTGCCTGGGGTAAAGAAGACTATTATCGGTGACGTTTTGGTTGGAAAATGTTCTCGACTGAAAGGTTACTCTCAGACTGTGGTTTTCGCCACTAACGGCTATGTCTTAGGACAGGAATATTTGATTTTACCGGCAAAGGGAAAGATTATTTCCTTTGTACTTGGTGCCCAACCTTGGGAGCTTGAGTCTGCTCAAGCGGTCTGGAAGAATTGTCTCACTACAATTGATGTAACTAGTGCACTATGTGAGCCAGTTTCACAGCAGGATGCCTTAGCTCTGCAACCACGTACGGCAGAGTTTTTGCGCTCTTCTGGTTTAGTTTCTTGCGCCTTACCTCTGGTGCGGGTGCGCAAGCCAGTAGCTAAAGATTCTCTGAGTGAAAAAATAAGGGCAGTACTGCCCCGTAGAGAAGAAGAGCGATTTCTGGAGATTCCTTGGCAGTCAGATCTTTTGGCTGCTCGCGCTAGAGCTCAAGAGTTAGGCAAACCGCTATTCATCTGGATAATGGATGGTAATGTGCTTGGCGCTACCTGAGGGAACGGTCACTTGAGCCGTGTGCTCTTGAATCACCAGGAAGTAGTTGACTTCATCAAGAAAAACTTTGTGCCTGTTAGTGCTTCTGTTGAGGAGTTACAGCCTGGACGCTATGGCGGTGCAGTTTCGGCACAGTCTAAGTGGTTTGAGCCGATAGCTCAACGGGCTATGAGGCAGTTTGCTCCTCCTGGTTTTTGGAATGAATTTAAAACCTATCAAGGAATGTATGTGGTTGGAGCAAACGGTGTTGTTTATGACTACAAAGTTGGCTTACCTTATGATCCCAGATATTTTCTTGACACTTTAGCAAAAGCACTCTCTGCATCTACTAAAGCATCCTTGTCTAAGAGTGCGCGGCTCAATACTCGCTTGGCTAACGACAGAAGCTCCTTATCGGTTGATCCATCGACTTCGGTTGTGCGCGTTTACAGTCGCATTCTGCCCTTGCCAGCAAGCTCCACAGTATCTGAGCGCAGTGTTGGTCGCGATCATATGTGGATTATGCGCAGAGAAGTCGAGGAAATTTTTGCTAAAAGTAGGGGTTCAGAAATATTCGATTTGCCCCAATCATTAGTCGCTAGAATGGTACGTTTTCATTTGCTTAATCACGTGGGAAACATTATGCCCGCATTTTCCGAAAAACAAGTAAAGCGAGCTGTTTTTAAGGCAAAAAAAAGTTCAGAGGGTAAGCTCTTGACCTATTCATTTACTGGTGATTACTTCAGTTATGCTCCTCCTCGTTCTGATGACGGGGGGGAGGGGTCGATGGAAGGTACAATTGCAGGTGAGTTTGATCTAGATAAGAAGTCCAAAATGGTCGTGCGTTTCCGTGCCTATGGAGAGGCCTTGTCGCTCGGTCGTAATGATTCCTTGATAAAAACTCGAAAGTACCCGGTTTCAATTGCCATGGTCGAAGCGAATGATCCAATCGGTCGGTCAGTGATACCGTTTTGGGCAAATATTCCGATGTTTGCTCCGACATATGCTAATCCTGAAATAATCCATTGAGAGTTTTAGGCTCGCACTTTCAGGCACGCTTAGATCACATTGGTGTTAAGTTTCAAATGGCATTAGGCGGATCAACAATGGCGCCCATAAACAATATGGCACCGGTCTGCTGATCGCGAATGGCGATGACAAAGGGGCGGTCACAGACCATATTAAATGGTGGTGTTGGGTTGAAGGCTGCACCGCGAGGCATCATTTCAACCGCTGTTGCCGCTGCTGCCTCGGTGCCTCTTTCGTTGACTTCCAGATAGGTTTTATGAAGTACCCGTGAAATGAATACATCTTGATCGATCATTTTCCTGAATTCGGCACAATCCTCATTAAAGGCGCAGGGCATACCGGCTTGGTTGAGGAGCTTGCTCAGTTCGCTCTTATATTCAACCTTGAAGCGCGGTAAGGCTAGATGGCCTTGCTTATTGCTAAATTTACTTATCCATTGTTGCCAGTTCTGTTCGTTAAATCGGGCAATTAGAGTGGCAATATTTGATTTTTCGCTGGGTAGGAAGACGCACATTTGCAGCCGATTGTCTTTGTATGGCAGTATCACAGCCTGAAAATTGTCACCTTGTAAGTGCAGCATTTTGGCAGAGCGATTCATCATTTGCACCGGCTTTTGCGAGCCGTTATCTAGTTTGAAATCAGCTGGCTGTGTTGCACTCTTCTTGAATTCATTGAGCCAAGTGCCTTTGAAATAGACGGCATTGACTAAATACAAGATGGCATCTTTAGGTAATTTGTCTAGAATTGTCGGAATCTTGCCCTGTGTGTTTTCTTTGACCCAGTCATTAATCCTGTTGATAGCAGAACTATTGGCAGTGGCAAAATTGAGCGTTTCTAGCTTGGCACCGTAATATTTTTGGTTGGTATTGATAAAGTTCTGCTTGAAGACAACGTTTTCTTTGGCAAAGAGGGCATTGGCAATTGCTAATTCACTGAGCGGATTGACTTGCATTAGGCTTCTATAGAGGTTGGCGTTTTGCTTGTTGACTGCCTCGTCGCTCAGGCCTTCGAATCCAAGTACCTGCTGCATCTCGCTTTTAGTTCTACCAATGGCCCCGTTGTAGGTCATCGAAAGGGCTGTGCTTATGCTGTATGGTGATATGACAACGTTTTTATCAGTTTCTTTTGCTGCCAATTTGAAGAAATTAGTGGCGAATTTCGCTGACACTTTTTCAGTGATTTTTTCAGGCACTAGTTCACTTGCTGGATCGGCTTTACTACCTGATTCAGCTCTACTACCAGATTGTTCTTTGGCCGCAGATGCAACCGCAAAGGTTGACATCACGGATAGTGCTACCGCTGTACAGCTATACAATATTGTGCGCAATGGGGAGCCTCGTCGGAAGTTAAGCGGCGCTAGCATAACAAGGGGACTAGCATTAATCAACAATCACTTGATTGACTGATTCTCTCAAACACCAAGGCTGCTCCCTCATCGTTGCCACAGTCTAGAAGGCAGTCGTGAGCGTCGTCGAGAGATCTGATTACGTCTATGTGCTTTTTACCTAGATAAGATTCTTGAATATCGGCATTGTTTATGTGATGTGGTGCTGCTTCATGGTGACGGTCGGCTCTGGCTAGTGATTTTGCCAGCTGGTCTCTTATATCGACAGCGTCAAAAAGATTCAAGAAAGTCTTACCACCGGCCGCATGCTGCTCTGCATTCACAAGTGCTCTTTGTAATAGCTCTATGCCCCTTTCGCTCTCGCCAATCAGCGTCAGTAAGCCGCCCAGGAATTGCATGTGGATGCAGCTCATTGGTGGCGCCGACTCTGCTTCTTTTTCGAATCTTAGTGCCCGCAATAGTAATTGCTTTTCTAACTCGTCAGTGGATCTACTGGTAGTCATATAGAGGACAAGTAGGTCTTTCATTGCCAGTAGATATGGAGTTGCTGAATAGTCAATACGTTTAGCTTCCTTTAGGGCCGTTCTTAGCGCATCTTTTGCTTCTTTCTCTTTCTTTTGATGTCTGAAGAAATCGGCCGATTCACGTAGATCTTCAATGCGCTGGAAGCGCTTGCGGTCACCAAAGTGTTCTGCGATTTTTAGGCTTTCGCGATTGTAACTATTGAACGGATCTTCATGATTTTTTTTGAGCCATTCAAGAGCGCTAGTTTGAGCTAGCCAGGCTGGTTCGGAGTATTCTATGTATAGAGCCAAGCGGGTAGCTAATTCGGGGTCCAGCTGTGGGTCGAACTTGCCTTCTACTAATCTCACTGCTATTGAGTGACTCGTTGCAAAGGCGCACCCGAGGGCTGCGCGAGCTAAAGGACTTTCGCCCTCCAGGCAATAGAATACAAGTGCGTTTAGGTAGTGCCATTGGTCATCGTCGCCAGAATTGTCATGCAAAAATGATTTGGCCTCTTCAAAACGTCCCTTGCGCACAAGAAAACTTACAGCTAAGGTAGCTAAGATATTAGAGTTGGTGCTACCAAATGTTTTTTCGTTTTTGGTAAACGAATCTATTAACAGTTCGATTGCGTTTTCTGGTTGCCCAGCTTTCCATAGTGTTTTAGCCTGTTCGGCAATCTTTAAGACTAATTGGTTCGATAGTTCTGTAAGGCCTAGGCCTGGAGCATCTACTGATTGACTTTGTTCTTGCTCTTGGTCTTTCTCTTTCTCAAAAACTGTTTCTTTATTATTGGCCATCACTAGCGATTCCTCATTTATTTCTCATTTATTTCTCAGCGATTTTGTTGTGCTTCAATTGCAGCCTTGCGATCTTTGGCCGCCAGTTCTGGTTTGCCTAGCTTTTCGTAGGCGTTGGCTCTGGCTCTGTATGACTCCGCAGTTGGGTCAACTTCATGTTTGATGGCCAGGTTATAGTCGTCTAGTGCTTTCTTGTAATGCCCTAGAGCAAATTGACAATCGCCTCTTTTTTTGTAGGCATCTTCAGAATCATCGTCTAGTTCGATAATTTTTGAATAGTCTGCAATAGCGTGGGCATAGTCGCGAATGGCAAAATAGAGGTTGGCGCGGTCGAACAGAGTCTGGTCTAAATTCCAATCGACATGACCACCTTTGTTTGGCGGAATTTCAATTACTTGAGTAAGGTCAGCTATGGCTTTCTCTCGTTGGGCTGTATCTCTGTATAGCCTAGATCTGTAAAGATAGTCGCGCCTCGAGAAAGGGTTTTTCTTCAAATAGCAGGATCTACCTTCTATGTGTATTTGCTGCATCGTCAGCTGTTTGTTGAAAGGATCATTCTTGTATTTCGCTTTTAGGGCTGCTTGCTTGTCTTTGGTGATGCCATATTGATTGAGCATTGTGTCTACTTGGAGGTCAACTTTTTTCTCTGCTTGACGGGCGAGACTTTGATCTCTTTTTGCTAGCGCGGTTTTGCCGAGTGCTTCATAAGCCTTGGCTCTAGACAAATAAGTTTGGGGCAGATCGGGATAGCCAGATATGTACATTGAATAATTGTCAATTGCCTTGTTGTATTGGTGCAATTTCGCATAGATATCACCCATGGTTAAATATGGCGGAATGTAGGTCGATTCAAGGCGAAGTGCTTGCTCACATTGACTCAAGGCTTCTTGGAAATGACCAAGCTCCATCTGGGCAATGCCGTCTTCATAGTAGGCTTCTGGTAGTCGAGGATTGAGAACTATGGCTTTTTGAAAATTCGTGCTTGCTTCTTGCCACTGTTTGGCCCTGCTTAACCTGCGACCGTGCTCTATCTCTTTCATGGCATCGCCGGGAGCGTTGTTTGTAGGCGCGCAGAGAGATGAATTGCTAGGTGCTTGTGCAATGAAGCAAAGGAAGCAAATCGTCAGGAGTGAAGAGGGTAGTCTCATGTTCTGATTATACAGGACCGACAATTTACCATTTGTGCTTGGTTTTGGTTGCTTCAGAGGCTTGGTTTTTATTAGCAGTCATCAGGGCATGTTATTTACTAAGTAGTTGGCCGGGCTTTTCACCAAGGAAGCGTATGCGTATTGAATTTGTCATATTGCTAGCTCTTTTCGCATGGCTAGCCCAAGTTCTTCCGGCTTTAGCTGGACCAGCTCATTCCGATCTTCCGGATAGTCCCACGATCACCTTATGTGGCGCTGCCCAGGCAAGAAGAATAGGTCTAAAAGATAAGAAGTGCTTCGTCGTTATTCAGAACAAGACAAAGGCCGATATGAATATTTGGGCGGAAGACTGCTCTTGGGGCTGGTCAAATATTTCGTTTGCAGTAAAGGCTGGAAATAAAGTTCTCCCGATCAAGCGAGAGGAGATCAACTGGAAACGTAACTTTCCGATGCCACTTAAGCTTTTGCCCGGCGACATTTGTGTGCGAGAAATAAATTTAGAAGACCGCACTTGGTCGTGGAACAAAGTCATTGATTTTTGCAAAGAGAATAAGCATGCTAGCATCTCTACCAAGCTTGAGATTGAAAACGATTCGTCAGCAAAGGCTGAGCATGTGTGGACGGGTGCTGTAGACTCAAGTACGTCTTGTGAATTGTACTAGCTAAGAATTACTAGCTAAGAATTGTACTAGTTAATAGCTACTTCCCACTGCTCTAGCTCACTGCGGTTAATCAGACCGCGGCGAAATGCAATATTTAGCGCCCGGCAACGGTGATTGTATTCATCTTCTTCAGCAGCGCCCTTGAGGGCGATACCAAGCTTGCCGTATAAGCATTTAAGTCGTGCTTGCACCGCTTTGTCTGTAATGTATAGGCGCCTGGCAATGGCTTTGTCTGTGAAGCCCATAGCAATGCAGCCAAGCACCTCAAATTCCGATTCGGTTAGGGCGGTGGCACTACTCTCACTGCGGCGAATAATGCGCTGAATGCGAGGATGTATCCAGCAGTCTCCACCAAGAACAGCATTGGCGGCATCAACCACTTGCTGATCTGTCGAGTCTTTAAGCACGTAGCCAAAGGCACCATCTGGTGGTGCTATTTTCCAAAGTTTGCGGACAAAGACTTCATCAGAATGATTTGACAGCATGATCAAGCCTGCTTTTGGATGACTCGACATAATGCTTTCAGCTGCTTTTATTCCTGACAGTATTGGCATTTCGATATCGAGAAATACCAAGTTCGGATTTTTTAAATTGACCAAATCAATGGCTTCTTGACCATTGGTGGCCTCTAGCACATTCGTGTCTTGACCTAGATTCGCTTTGAGTAAATCTCTTAGCCATCCTCGTTCGCGTTCTTGGTCATCGGCAATGACGATGGTCATTTGTTGCACCTAATTGCGAGACTACACCAAATTTCGGCGTTATACCCATTCTGATAATTATCGCTGCCTTCATTGTAGCCGGTTTAAAACTTGACGACAGACAGCTTTTAAAGTCGAAAAGACCCCACTGCCTTGAGAAGCTATGGCTTCAAAGCTTGGTACATCGAATAGATTACATTTCTTCTCCATTCTATCAATTGCCATCGCTGTCGACAGGTCTCGTTTGTTGTATTGAAGTACTAGGGGCATCTTGTCTATAGTCAGACCATAGGCTGCCAGATTTTCTAGCATATTTACCTGTGATTCAATATTCTCTTGCTCTTTCATTACATCTGAGTCTGCTACAAAAATTATGCCATCGACACCGTTTAGAATTAGTTTTCGGCTGGCGTTGTATTCCACTTGACCAGGCACCGTATATAGTGAAAGTTTGACGTCAAAGTCTTTTACTTTGCCCAGGTCTAGGGCCATAAAATCAAAGAAGAGAGTGCGCTCTGTTTCTGTTGCTAGGCTGATTAAGTCACCTCGTGTGATTGGTGAGAGTTGGCTGTAGATATATTTGAGGTTAGTCGTTTTTCCTCCCAAACCGGTACCGTAGTAGACAATCTTTATATTGATCTCTTTCGTTTGTAAATTGATTATTGACATTGTCATTCCCATCGATAATTTGCCTCTGCTGTTGGTATCTTTCCAAACATTGCAGTGCTCAGTAATCATGGGATGCTCAATTGGTGCCTAGTGATCACCCTAATTAGATCTGATGGAGTACCTTTATAGTTAAAAGGGTTCCACTTTGATAAGAGATTGAATTTTGCCATGTGGCTGTGCCGGCAATCGTTTCGGCTCGCTCTTTGATATTTTTTAAGCCACGATGTGAGCAGTTTTGTTGCTGGCTGAAACCAACCCCATCGTCTTCTATACAGATAACTAGCGAGTCTTGTTCAGGTTCGATCAGCACTAAGACAGTTTTCGCTTCTGAATGCTTTTCTATATTGTTGAGTGCTTCTTGAACTATTCTGTAGACTGCCAGCTTTTGGGGTATTTCTAGCTTGATGTTTGCCGCGCTAGGCCCGACCACGAAGTTCGGTTTAATTAGAGTCGCTCTATTGAATTTGTTTACTAACAGTTTGATCATTGAAACCAAGTTGAGATGCTCTAATTGCCGGGGATAAGTTTCGCTGATAACGGTATCAACTAGTTTCTTGGCAGCGGCAATGCTAGTCTTTGCCGCTCTACCGGCGCTGCAATTTGCTAGTTCGATCGCTAAAGCTTCGACTTGGGCGAAGTCCGGGGATACTAGTCTTTCGATTTCAGACAAAAGCCTCTTGCGCTCGAGGGCAATAGTCATCGGCTCTGACAAGTTCGAGTTTTGTTCTAGCATGTCTGTCCATTCACTTTGAGCCAGTGCCATAATTTGCTCAAGTTCGTTCAGTCTGATTTTGCTTAGTTGGTCAATTTGATCACTTATACAAGTGTGTTCGAGTGACGCGCTAAAAGATGCAGATTTAGAATCGCAAGCCGTTAGTACAAGGAAGTTATTTGATTTGTCCTTGCTCCAGGTTGTAAACTGCAATTCTGCACCGGCTAAGCTGCACCAAGCGAAGAAGGCGTCAAGCTCTTGTTCTGGCATAGAATGAAGAAGCATTTTGGCAATTGAGTGGTTTTTGCTTGCAGTTCCTAAGCCCAGGCGAATTGTGCCATTGGCATACTGATAGCGCACCAGTAAATTGAGGTCCTCACCACTCTCTGCAAAGTATTTTAATACTAGTTGCAGGGCGCGATAAACCGCTAGCTGCTGTAGCTCCGATAGGCCGCACGTTTCATTCTCTTCCCGGAAATTAATCGATGTTCTATAGTGCCTTGAGTATCTCTGGCACAAATTTTGAACGGCTGAGCTCAGGCCAAGTTCTTCAAGATCGACTGGATGTAGTTCTGCCAATAGGTCGCGTAGAGTTTGATTGAGGCCGTGCAGTGCCAAGACGATTGCCGCCGTCTCTGTTTTCTCTTCTGCTGATTGCAGCGTGCGCACCAGGCGACTTAAATGAGGTAAGACTTCATCATGAAGTTCTTTGGCCACTCGGCGGCGCTCTTGTTCGACCAGCTTGAATTCCATTTCGAATTTGAGAGCACGGGCTTTATCTGACCAAGTCTGGGCACGCGTCAGTATGTTCGCGCTCAGTGCAGTCAAACCAGGTTGGTTGACTGTTTCTATGTTCCTTGTAATTGTCAGTGCTGCTGTTGGAGTTAAGTTAAGCAAAACAGATGACCTCACCCCGCTCTCTTCACCTAGCTTTCTTCACCGTAGCACCCTGGCTAGCAGCTGTGTGCTACTTGTACTAATCAATGTGTCTAAGGTGTAGCAATTGTCCTGATTGTCTTACAAAGGCCCTACTTTTGTAACCGAGAGGTCGCCTAAAGCTTTATTGGGGATTACCCTAGTCGTGACTTCTTTTGAACAGGCCAGTTTAGACCAGACATTGTTAAGTTGTTTGCGGCTTCTTGGGTTGGCGGGATATGTCCCTGCTGCATCTGGGTACAAAAGATTGTTTATCGTGGTGATTAAGTGCTTGAGCCACCTTTTATCAATCAATTGAAGGGCTGTAAGAATGTCTTGTTAGTCGGAGCGGGTGGCGGCTTCGACATATTCATGGGTTTGCCGCTGTTTTTTGCCTTGCTTGAAGCCGGCATCAACGTGCATCTAGCCAATCTTTCTTTTTCTTTTCGCCACGGTGAAATATCAGGTAAAAGACTTAGCGAGAATGTAGTTGAAGTAACTGCTGGGTCGAAAGGCAATGAGTATTATTTTCCTGAAGGCTACTTGGCTCAGTGGCTTAGCCGCAAGCGCTTAGATAGACCAATTTATTGCATCCGACCGACCTCGGTACCAGAGCTTGTGCAAAGTTATGAGATTTTGCAGCAACATCTGCAGTTTGACATGATGGTGCTTATGGATGGTGGCGTTGATTCGTTGATGCGCGGTGACGAGTCGAGTATTGGTACGCCGGTTGAAGATGTGATGAGCTTGGCTGCTTCACTGCAAATAGATACACCGAGCCAATTGATATGCTTAGGGCTTGGGGCTGAAACCGATCTTTGTCACCTCTATGCACTAGAAACGGTGGCACACTTAATCAAGTCTAAGGCATTTCTTGGTGGGCTAATGCTTAGCCCTGATATGCCCGAAGTGCAGAAATTTACAGAGGCCACTGAGTATGTCTTCCTAGAAATGCGTGGCTATGAAAGTGTCATTTGCAGCTCTATTCTTTCTGCTTTTGAAGGACATTTTGGCGATTACCACCGCACCCGCAGAACAATTGGCACCGAACTGTGGATTAGTCCGTTGATGCTTCTCTACATGGCTTTTGATGTCTCTAAGGTGGCTGCCAACATTCTCTATTTCGATGATCTAGCTGCTTGCGAAACTCTTACTCAGGTGCGCACTGTGATTGGCGAGTTTCGCACTAAAACAGCAAGGCGCAAGACCCCATCTTTTCCGCTTAGATAGATTCTTAAAAGCTATGGTGGACCCAACTGTTTTTGCAAATCTAACATTGGTTGTTGACTGGCTCTGATCAGCCCTTCTTGCGGTCGGTCAAGATCTGCTACAAGCAGCATAACTAGTGAAAATGTCACTATTAAGACTATAGTTTCTACCCAGCTTCTGTTACCAGAGAGGCCAAAGTAAAAGCCCACGCTTGCCATGGCGAGTGCCGATACGGCAAAAAGTACGAGCCAAACTGAAAGAGGAACGCGAGAGTGTAGGCCCAGGGTTATTCGCTTGGCGTGCATATCGATTACTTCATTTAGAGAGCTAATGTAAAGCCCCGATATTGGCGTTGGGCGCTCTTTCCCGAGCTTTGCTGCGCTAGACCAAAGTTCACTTTGTAATTGCTCTGACCGTGAAACAACTTGTTCAAATTCGGCTGCTCGTCGGACACCATTGGCGCGTAGCTGCACATACTCTCGCAGTAGTTTTCTTGCTTGCTCTTTGGCGGGGCTGTCAAAAAAATCGGCCCGTAAGTAAGTGGTGCCGATGGCATTGGCTTCATCCAAAACTGCCTCGCGTCTGTCGTCGAAGCGATTGATTGCGACATTAAAAGTAAAGCCGAGCATGAAGGCAAGCAGGCCAAGAATTGACGCCACGACTGTACCAAGTGGAGCGTCAGGCTCTTTCGGGTCTTTCTTGCGGCGATGCGCGCCGACCCTGTAGCCACATTCGGTCCAAAAGAGAGAGAGTAAAAGTACGGTGGTGAAAAATGCCCAGAGGGGCAAACTGTCGAATGGGTGCATCAACAAGACTCTTTGAGCAATAGAAAGCCATGAGCAATTGCAATTGCTATACCCATTAATATCTCGGTCATTACAGAAACGGCCGAATCTCCTGAAAATCAACCCTTAAGAGGGTTATGCTTGGGATCGGCCGTTTGAGAAGCTTTTATTGGTTTCTTTAACCATTTTTCTTTTCATTTATTCTTTAGACATCCTTTTCTCTTGCACTATTATTCTAGTACTACGGCCCTCTGTCACCATCATTCCGAGTAATGATCTATTTTTGCTAAAGAATCAGACTTAGGGTCGATGCAAAATGGAGGAAGCCTTAACAAACTATTGCCTTTTTTCAAAAAGAAGGTAATGTAGAGGCATGAGACATTAACTGACTACCAATGGTCTGCGACTTCTTGCCCTATGGGCTCGGCGCACGCTGTTGGTTTTTTTGTGCCCAATTTCACATGAGATGGGGCATATTTCGTTTTTGAGCAAGTTGATTTTGCTTTTAAGAGAGCATCTTGTCTCATAGTAAAGAACAGATTGGCGATTCAAATCGCCCAAGAGGAACAGATGAACGCACACATAAGTGAACTAAACATGGACGTCGATGTAGATGTTGGTTTGGAGGAAAATTCGGCAGAGGAGAAGTTGCAAGGTACCGGCGATGAAGCGATCACTCAAGGCTCGCTTTGGCTTGCCATCTGGACGCTGTCGTGGCCACTGTTCTTAAACATGGTGACGATTGCTTTTGCCAGTTTTGCTGATATTTGGGTGGCGGGAAAACTTGGCTCTGAAGCTCAAGCTGCTGTTGGTGTCAGTGGGCAAATATCAATATTTATGATACTGCTAGCAGTGGCTCTATCGTCAGGTACGAACGCGCTCGTTAGTCGCTTCTGGGGTGAAGGCGATAAAGAGAAGACCATTATTGCTGCTCGGCAAGCGCTTCTATTCTCTGTCTTGTTCGGTGTTTGCTCTGCAGGCCTCGGACTGATTTTGTGTCGGCCACTTTTGCAATTGCTTGGTGCTTCGCCTGCAGTAGAAAAGCTTGGTTGGGACTATTTGAAATTTGATTTGTTAGCCCAGCTACCATTCACAGTGCTCTGGGTAAGCAATTCTATTTTTCGGGCGCGTGGCAATACTAGAGTGCCGATGATAGTTATGATGCTCATTACAGCTCAAGTTATTGCCTTGGATTATCTATTGTGCATTAAGCCATTTCACTTAGGTGTGGCTGGAATTGGTATGTCTTGGGGTATTGCCAGCATTCTTGGCTTAACTCTATCTCTCGTTCTATTGAAGCGCTCGGATTTAGGTGAGTGCTTGAATTTGAGAAAGATGATCAGTGAAGCATCTGTAGATTGGTTCAAGCGATTGATGAAAATTGGCATTCCAGCCTGCGTGCAAGATTTAGCTTGGGTGGGCGGCAACGGCGTACTCTTAGTGATATTTGCCCACACCATGTATCCGACAGCAACTGAAGCTGCTTGGGGGATAGGTTGGCGCCTCGAAGAGATGCTTGGTGGTTTTCCTGTCTATGCTTTGAGTATGGCTGTGGCCACAATCGTTGGTCAGAACCTCGGTGCTAAACAGCCAGAAAGAGCTGCGCTAGCTGGTTGGCAGGTCGCCTTAGTTGGCGCAGGGCTGAATGGTATCATTGCCTTGGTGCTCTTCTTCGGTGCCAGGCAGTTGGCCGGGGCAATGACTAGCGATCCGCTGGTGCTCGAGTATACAGTGCAGTATCTTCAGGTCGTGGGACTAGCTCAGCCGTTTGTGGCTATATGGCTGATCTTGATGGGGGCGATGAATGGTGCGGGCTATACTAAGTGGCCGATGTGGGCATCAGTCATTTGCTTGGCCGTGATTCGTTTGCCTTTAGCCTGGTTGCTCACTATTACTTTTGGCATGGGGCCGATTGGCTGCTGGTATGCTGTGGCTATTCCTGCTGTGCTGTTGGGGCTGCTCATGCTCTGGCAGTTCAAAGTTGGTGCTTGGAAGTTGCAGCAAGTGTAACTAGCTTTAGGTGGAATAAAATTAGCGCCGAGGCTTGACAAGATCGGGCTTTGGTACTACATTTGACGAGTCAGAAACTTATTCTGACTCGTCCGCCACTTACCAACGAAAATAAACACGGTCTGACCGTCAATCATAGTAGCTTTGTATTCAGTGCTTTGCTCTGTCTACACGCTGGCACTTACGTCTTCATTTGAAGCCGTGGTGTTAGTGCCCGGCAATTGTGTTGCGGTCACTATTGCCATGCTTTGCAGCACTTTGATGTTCTGCGTAGGGCCTGCTAGTCAGGCCTTACCTTGACCGTAATTGTACTGTCTTGCCTGGTTAGATTCGCCTAGCTTGGCTTTGCCACCGGCATTGCCTAACGCTTGGTGGATAGCTTTGCCATGGGCATTGGGCCACCGCATTTACTACCATAAATATTACTACCGCTCTTACTACTAGCCTGCTGAGCGCTATGGTATGCCATTGGCTTTGCGCTCTTGTGCAAGGTTTGATGGTATGCCATCGTGCGAAAGCAATTGAGGATATTGCAATGCAAATTATTAACGATGAACTAACTCAAATTAAAGAGACTCGGCGCAGCCCTCTTGTTGGTCCGGTTTATAGCATGAATAAAAGTAAGAACAAGCTGGCTGGAGGTCCTATACCTAAAGGAATTAAGGCTACGGTTGCTGTCATTACAGTAACTGCCTCGCTTATTGGTGCAGCTACTACGATCTCTAGCTTCGCTCACTCTGTGGCGCCCCGTTTAGCGCCAGCCCCTGTCTTTGGTGCAAGTGCCCAAATAGATCCCGATCATATCGCCCCCCTAGCTGCTCTTGGAGCCGATGGTAGACCCATCGGTCAGTGTCCACTAAGTCATACAACAATGGATGCGAAGTTGTCTGGCTATGTGGCTAGAGTAAATGTCACTCAGGTTTTCACAAATCCCTACAAAGAGAGAATAGAAGCGGTATACAGTTTCCCTCTTTCTGATGATAGTGCCGTAGACGATATGACTATCAAGATCGGCGAGCGTACTATTAAAGGTGAAATTAAGACAAGAGAGGCGGCAAGACAAATCTATGATAATGCTAGAAATACTGGGCACACGGCCGCACTACTAAATCAAGAACGCACCAATATCTTTACGCAACACGTGGCCAATATCGATCCAGGCAAGTCGATTGTGGTGCAGCTTTCTTATGTTGAACTGCTCAAATTTGAGGACGGAAAGTATACATTTGCTATGCCAACGACTATTGGTCCTCGCTTTTTCCCAAAAAGTGCGGGCGATAGCGATACTTCTTCCGCCGTTAGTTCATCTACTGCGCTTTCACAAGTGCTTTCTGGAAGTGGTTTGGCTGTTAACTCAGAATCAAATCCCAAAGGTCGCATAGAACCAACCATTGCTACTCAAAATCTTTCTATTAATGTTGACGTAAATGCTGGTATGCCAATTAAGAATGTTAGCTCGAGGCTTTTTCCAATTATGGTAGATAAGCAGAGTGCTAGTCATTCTGTTGTGTCATTGCAAAAATCACAGAACTATCCAAACAAAGATTTTGTGATGACCTACGAGTTAGAAAATCCTGGTGCTCTTAAGAGCGGCTATCTCACTTATCGCGATGATACTGCAAAAGACCAAGATGGCTACGCTACTTTTATGCTGCTCCCTCCAGCTAAAGTAACGGCCACTACTGCTGCGCCTAAAGAGATGATTTTCTTGATTGACTGCAGTGGCTCGCAGAGTGGTCGCCCTATTGAGAAAGCCAAGGAGGCTTTGCACTATATCGTCAATCATATGAACTCTCAAGATACCTTCCAAATATTGGCTTTTAATGATCAAGTAGAGACTTTATCTGAACGGCCAATTAAGGCCGGAATGGTGGAAAAGTTACAGGCTCATAGTTTTATTAGTCGGCTCAATGCTACTGGAGGTACCTGGATGGCTCCAGCTGTTGAGCGCGTCTTGAGGCAGGAGAGCAAAGCCGGTGATGATCTCAAACGCCTGCGCATAGTCACTTTTATGACCGATGGTTATGTCGGAAACGATATTGAGATCATGAGTCTAGTGCAAAAAGAGCGGAGAGACTCACGCTGGTTCGCCTTTGGCACCGGTGACAGTGTCAATCGTAGCTTAATTGATAGTGTTTCAAGGCTAGGGGGTGGTGAGTCTGACTACGTATTGCTCGATAGTTCCGCTGAAGAGGTCGGCAAAAAATTCTACTCACGCATTTCTAGCCCCGCTCTCACTGATGTTAAATTAAAAGCGGAAGGCATCGAACTTTATGACGTTTATCCTGCTGTTGTCAGTGATGTTTGGGCGAACAAGCCACTCTACTTCACAGCTCGTTATCGCGGCGCTGGACAAGGCAAAGTTGCACTCACTGGCTATGCCAATGGTCGTCCTTATAGGCAGACTTTGGCCGTTACCCTACCCTTGAGAGACACTACCAACAGTGCCATCGAAAAGGTCTGGTCAAGACAAAAAATAGATAGTCTAACTGATCAAGATTTGGTCGGCCTATCTAAGGGACAGGTGAATGGGAGTATTAGAGAGGCTATTACTAAAGTGGCTCTTGATCACAAGTTGATGTCAGATTTTACCTCGTTTGTTGCCGTCGATAGTGCTGTCTATGGCGGTAGGAGCTTGCTCAAGGTGCCAGTGTTCAGTATGGCGGTAGAGGGAATGGATAGCCCCGCTGTTGTGCAGAGTAGCTCCGCACCGTCCACTCAGCCTGCTCCGCAGTACCAGCCTGTTTCGCAGTACCAGCCTGTTTTGCAGTACCAACCTGTTTCGCAGTACCAGCCTGTTCTCGTTTCTGATGGGACCGCTCCAATCCTGCAAGGTGCCACCAATGGCATGATTTCACCGCAAGGCAGCGAATCCACTGTCGTGAATGGAGTTAACACTGCCGGTACGGTTAGGGTTAACTATCTAGCTGACCTGGAGGCTCAGGCAAACCTCATTGCTAATGCCATCGAGATTCTTGGTATTGGCTGGGGAAGCTGTACTTTGACTATGTGCCTGCTGCGAGGTAAGTCGGCACACCAAGGAAGAAGGACGAAATTGATTGCCGCAGTTATTGCCATAGCTATTGGCTTAGCTGCTCCGGTGGGCTTAAATTGGTTTCTAAATGAACTTCATAACTCTTGTATATTCAATTAGATAAGGAGCTAAAAATTATTGCAGAGGAGTGGGCGGTGAACAATGACTTTGCCCATTCCTCTGTCATATAATCCATAATTGTTTCTACCGGCTTTGATGTTTCTTATTTTGATGGTGTGCTTGTATGTCTGCTGAGAGCTCTATTGCAATTGCGTTAATGATCGGCGTTGTTGCTGCAATGGCCGTGCCCTTCATCGTAAGTAAGCTCACGGGCGCCAAAAAAACCGCTGACTTCGATGGGGAGTTTGAGCTGCTTTGTTATAGCAAAGCATTGCAGATTAGCATGTATGTGTGTACCGCCTTCTTTGTGTCTTTGGCTGTGCTTGCCTGGCGCTTTCCGGGAAAGACCGACCCTGCTGACATGCCGTGGATAATTACTTTGTTTGTGGCTTTTGCTCTGCTCAGCGCACTAACTTCTGTGTTAATGAGCTATTCGAAAGTCTTTTGGAACGACTCTCAAGTTTCTGGTACCGATTCATTTGGTCGAAGACATACTTTTTCATGGGCAGATTTGTCGGGTCTCGAATACGTTCTATGGGCTCAGTCTCTAAAGATTTGTGCCGCCGATGGTTCGTATATATGGGTCTCTCCGATGATGAGAGGATTCACTGCTTTTGAGAAGAAGCTTGATGCTGAGGCTGGACGACTGCAAATTGTTTGGCTTGATAGTGAATGGCAGCGGCAGATGGATGCTGCTAAGGAAGATTTCCTTGCTGGTCGCTTAGCCGACGCGGAGAAACATCTTTTGTTGGCTGTATCGGAAGGTGAAAATTACCATAGCCAAGATCCGCGTTTGAGTTGTAGCTTGAGCGCACTTGCTGACTTGAAAGCAGAGCTAAAGTGTTTTGAAGAGGCTGAGGAGTTATACCGTCGAGCTCTGGCTTTGGCCGAGGCAATTTTTGGTTCTGATAGTGAGAATCTGTCTTCTCATTTATTTGCCTTGGCTCGGTGTTTGAAAAATCAAGCGAGGTTTGCAGAGGCTGAGGGTCTTTGTCGACGGGCTGTGGCAATTGATGAAAAGCAGCTTGGGCGAGAGCATCCAAATTTAGCCGGAGATCTCTCTAATTTAGCAGAGATGCTTGTTTTACAAGGAAAATTTTCTGAAGCAGAATCACTGTGTATGCAGTCTCATGCAATCGCAGAAAAGGCTTTCGAGCAAAATCATAGGGAAGGCTCCACAGTTCTAGCTATTTCTCTTAACGGCCTAGCAGAACTTTACTTAAAGCAGGGAAATTTCTCTAAGTCAGAGTCTTTCTGCAACGAAGCTATTGCCTTTACTGAAAGAGAACTGGGAAAGAGTTGTCCCTATCTGGTCGTGTTGCTAGGAAACTATGTAGAAGTGCTCCGCCAGACCGGTAGGGGCGCGGAGGCGGAAGAGGTTCAGTTGCGTAAGCTTGCGCTTCAAAATAGCAAGCCTTAGTTTTTCACTTAAGCTAATTTGTGGCATATTGTGGACGGCGGTCTACTTCGAATATTGGCTGTGAGGTTGAAAATGATAACCAAGAGAGTAAGCGACCAGTTTATTACGTTTCCGGTTCATGACGTGGCTGCTGTCACAAACTCGAAGGAGACCTGGAAGGCTTATGAGGGCATCAACGCCCTGTTGAGTGGGGCGGAGGGAAAGGGCTTTCGTGCCATTCTCAGTTGCTCGGGTTACAACTCTAATACTGTTCGTCAGATTACCAATCATGCCCTAATTGAGGCCGTGCACACGGCTTTTGCGGAGCATCGTCCACTTTCGCTCTCGCCTGATATGTTATGGATAACTATCATGCAGGGCGTCGCTCAGCATGTTCATAACAATCCGGAGGGATTGCGCAACAGATTAGTTTCGCACCAGGGCAGAATGCAGCTTGCTCTTGGCGTTGATGGATTTAACCCAGATTCTCCAGAAAGTGATTGGCAAGGGCTCATTGATGGTCTTGGTGGGTTGTTGAAAGCAAGTATCGGCGAAACTTATGACGAGCTTATGGCTGATTTTAGTACCACCGGGCCCCTTGAGAAAACTGTGTGCGCAATTACAATTCTGGATGCCTATGAGGCATACTTTGAGTACGTCGTTTATTGCATCTGCGGTATTCCCTCAATTACTTTAGAAGGTTCAGTCAGCGATTGGCAACGCTTGAGAGAAAAAATTGAAATCTTGGCGCATTTTGAGATGGATTGGTGGCTTTCAAGCTTGCGGCCTATTCTCGATCACTTTGTGCGTGCCGCCAACGGAGATGTCGACTCGGAGTATTGGCAGAACATTTACAAACTAAAGCAAGCTTACGGATGGGACAGAATCAACGGTTGGATTGCTCGTTTAATTCCTTATATTCGTCATGGTCAGACCGGATCATTTAATGTTGTCAATCCATTGCTTAATAAGCCGTTCTCAATCGAATCTGACGAAGAATCTGCGGCCTCCCCAAGCTTTTTCCAGTACGTTCCTGGGCTTATATCGACCGAGCTTCCTAGTGGCTTGTCGATTGTGCCCTTCCGCTTCGAGGCAGCTACGCAATCAAGAGAGATGCAGCTAATCGGTGGCTTCGTTGGTATTGAACAAGTAGGTGATACCCAAACAATCAGACCAAAGCTCGGCTGGGCTGTGCGCAAGGCTGGGCTTCTAGATAATTTGTTGGCTTCATTGGGTGAGAATTGTTTTGTCAAACCTCCGTTGGCCCACACTGATTTTGAGAAAGCATTGCAAGATTTGCGCAATAACAATAGTTTTGGTGGCATGCCCTTGCCCGGTGAGTTAAGTACTTTTTACCGAAAATGTGATGGTATCAAATTTAGTGCACCATCGGCTGGCACTTTTCGCTCAATGGCAGAATTGGAGCGGGTTTGTGCGCCTGGAGAGACTGACTATTATGCAGAGGAAATGGAGGAACTGCGGCAGAAGTGCGCAGAGAAAGGTTTGAGTCTTGAAGAGCATCTGGAGGCTGAGCGTTTGCAGGAGCGCCCAGTAAGATTCACAGACACGCGTAAGTGGCTAGTGTTCTTCGATTTACCTGATGGCACCTACCTGGCTGTCGACTTGGAGCCTCGGCCTGAGCCCGAAGATACCGACTCTGATGGTTTTTATGCATCTAATTCTCCCCTTAAGCCTATGGTGCGAAGAATTGATCCAGTGGCGCAAACGAGCCATGTGGTGTTCAAAGGTATGATGGAAGCGCTGACTGGATTAATTGAGCGCAACGGTTGTCTTTGAATGAATTGTGAGGGTCAAAAACCTGGGCCAAGACAAGTAGCTCAAGGTTACTTTGTCTTGCTGGGTTTTGGCTTGGTGCCTCTTGGATGTTTACTGTTTGACCTTTGGCGCTATCCATACTTTATTTCAGGTGGGCTGGCTATGCGCATAGTTGCTTCTAGCTTGCTGGCTAAGGGCGAGTTGCCTTATGTTGACTTTTGGGATTGGTCTCAGCCTATTGTTTTTGAATCTCTTAAGTATCTCCATATGTTCTGCACCGCATTAGGGGCAATGGGTGTTTCAGTAATTCCCGCTTCGTTTATTCCGCTCTGCATTTTTTGTTTGATTATTGGTTCTCTAATTTTTCTTGCTGCAATTGCCAGGCAAGCGCTCGCCTCTGTCGATTCTGATGAGGCGAAGCAAGAAATTCAAGACTTCGCTTTAGCCTGTGCCTTTGGCTTGGCTCTGACGCTTCTTATCGCCCGCTTTGACTTTGGCGAGTTGCAGTATGTTTTGTTGCTGGCCGTTGCTCCTTGGCTTTTCTTGCGTTGGCTTGCTCATAATAAATTATCTCAGAGTACTTTTCCCACTTCCGCTCAGGGCTCATCTTCTTCATCATCTTCTTCTTCTTCTTCTTCTTCTTCCAAAAAGATTAGCCGCTGTCAAATGTCTTTGCCAACAATTCTTGCTGCTTTAGTTGGAGGCATTGCCGGTGCGGCGGCCTGTTCTGATATTCCATACTTGTTTGTTTTCGTCATAGTAGAGTTGGTTCTGCTTCTGCAATCCCACCGATGGCGCAGCTTGTTCTCTTTAGAGTGGCTCACTTTCATTCTTATTATTGCTATAAACTTTCTCTATTTGACAAACTTGCCAGAGCCAGTACACACAGCTTTCTGGCAGTGGACAATGCCATTGAAATGGCTGAACTATTCTATTGTTGACCCGGCAATGGTTGCGCCGCTAACTTCTCCCAATCGAGTAGATATAGTCTATTGTTTGCTGGCAGCAGGGCTGGTCGCATTTCTCTTTAGTAAAAAGCATAGCTGTTTTGCCCCTCTAACAGGACTTATGCTTTCAGGTCTGGGCTTATACATGGTTGAAGGCCAAGGCTTCTCTCATGACTTTATCGTGGCCATTTTTGCAATCACAACCATCTTTGTATGCTCGGCTATTATTGCTGTTAGGCAGGGGGTGAATTGGTTCGCTCAGCTCACACCGCAGTCAAAGAACCTAGTGATATTGCAGTCGCCTTTGGCATTCCAATCTATGCTAGTCGCGCTTGCGCTGGCGTCAACAATGGCAGTTTGGTGCTCCCTTGAACATGATCGCTCTAGGCTGCAAGACTATGTGAGTCTCAATATCACCAAGGGAAATCTGCCACTAGATTTAGCACTAGAGAAAACCTCTAAAGTTAACGATAGCGTCACCATTTTGAGCCCCTATATTGAGCCAGCTTACCCCTTGCTTCTTTTCGCTGGAAGAAAACCTGGTGGTTATTTGCTCTGGTCGAGACCCCTTTGGTTGTTCAAATGGATCAGCGACAATTCTACTTTTACAGGACCGATGAAAGATTTTCAGGCACATACTTGGTCTAATATTGAGTCTGAAATTGCCCAGCATCGAACTGATTTGTTCATTGCTTCAGATGATAAAGTACTCAATACTTTTGACCGCGAAAAGTTTTTCCGTGCACTAAGAAAGGGCTACTTAGAAGTAGATACTGTGGGAGACTACTTTAGTGTAGGCAATCATCAGCCTCATGAGTACTGCGGCACTAATCCGCAGTTTAGATTCTTCGTCAAGAGAAGTAAATAAGGCAAATCAATGCTAATGACTACTGACGAACAATCTCAATCAAAGTCTCAGCAACAGAAAGGCAATCGTCTCTTTTTGCTTTTTGTTGGTTTGGCCTTTGCCATCTTGATTTTGAACAAAGCTTTTTTCTGGTCTGGTCATCCACTGCTTACTTATCCGGATCAATCAGCGTACTTTGCCATGGCTGAAATGATTGCTCAAGGCAAATTGCCTTATGTGGATTTCTTTGAGTGGAATCCGCCACTAATTATGTATCTTAATCTGATACCATTTTGGCTTTCTAAACTTCTGCACATTCCGGCTCCGCTGGCTTTGAATTTCTCGGTGCTGGGCTTAAGTGCTTTCAGTTCGTTTTTAAGTTTGCGCGTACCGTACAAGTATTTGAGCAGGCAAGATTTCTTTGTGCTTTTGCCAATGCTGTTTGCTGTTGCCTATTTTAGCCAAGACCTGCTAATTAACACTGGTGAGCGCGAACACTTGTTTGTTCTTGCTTACGTACCGTACTTCGTTTTGCGTAGCATCGTTTGGCATTGTGAAGTCGGCAATCCAAAGGCGATTTCTAAGTTTGATGCAGTGGTATGCGGTCTGCTCGCAGGAGTCGGTATGGCGTTGAAGCCGCAGTTTGTAGCTTCAGCACTTGTCGTTGAATTGTTTTTCTACTACCAGTTCAAGACGATTAGAACTTTTGTTAGGCCTGAAATTTATAGTGTGGTATCAGTCTTCGCTGTTTATTTATTCCTCTGTCTCTTGCTCCCCCCAGCTGTTTGGCATGTCTACTTTCACCAGGTGGTGCCCCTTTATTTGAGTGGCTTGAGCTATTCGAGTGAGACACTATTGTTAATGCTGCGAACAAATAGTGACTTTTATCTACCCTTCCTTCATCTGATTTTGACTCTATCAGCCGCTATTGCCCTGTCGCGTTACAGTCCATTGATTGCTCCGTTGGCTGCCTTTTCATTAAGCTTTGTCTTCCATTACATTTATGGCGCACAGTCGTGGCCCTATAGATTTTTGCCAATGAGTGCTGGGCTTTTTATGCTTGATGGTTTGATGTTCGGCATTGTCTTGAGCGCTGTGCTGCGCAGGCTAAGCTTGCAGCGGCTAATGCAGTGGGTGCTGGCTGGGTCCATGCTTTGTGTTGCCGGGTCGCTCACCTACCAAGTCATAAACATTGAGAGAGACTGTCACAAGGGTGCGGCAGTATATGATATGAGCCCATTGGGATACGAGGGCAAGTGTCTGAAATCTGACTTGGACCCGCTCTTCTTTTTCATTGTGGATAAGACCAAACCAACTGATAGTGCATTTTTTATGGGTACGGGCATTGGGCCTGGCTATCCTGCTATTTTGCAAAGCGGCAGGCAGCAGGGCAGTCGTTATATATTCTGTTTGCTGCCCTTTCTCGACTATTGCGCGAACGAGACACAGGATAAGCGCTGGCAAGAAATGACTGAACTAGTTATTGCCAACTATGGCAGAGACATTGCTGAGAGAAAGCCAGCCATGATTATGGTGCAGAAGAGAGTGGTGCTCGATTTACTCGTTAAACAGAATTTTTCCGTTCGCTTTATGGGCGATTACGAGATATCTGGCGAGACCGATATGCATGAAATTTGGGTAAGAATGAAGAAGTGACGAGGTTCTTTTGGTAGGTGTCGTGCTCGTGAGCGCAGGCTGGCTGCAGAGCAGTTGCATCAGCGCTTGAGGGCGAGAAATGCAAGGACGTAGTTCTCAGTTGGAAAGTATAGAGTCCCTTCAGTGTTTGCAGAGACTGGCCGCTTCCTCCTCAACAATCTGATCACAAGCCATTATTAGCTCATCGATGTAGTCTTGAGAGCTTAGACCGTGGGCCGTGGCCAATCGGTCGATCATTGGTGATGTAAGCTCTTGTTCGCCTCGTTCGATACGATATAGGTGCCGCTCAGCTGGACCGCCGTTTTCTCTAAGAGCTGCCTGGGTCAAGTGATGCGTCGACATCACTGCCTTTATTGCCTGGCCTAGGTAGTCTTTATAGTCTGACAATGCGTCAGAGTTCTTTGCTTTTCTGAATTGTTCATCTACTTTGTAGCGGACAACATCTAAGTCGATGGTTGTATTTGTACCAGGCCAAAATATTTGATTTCCATTTGCCCCTATTTGAAATTGCTTGCGTTGTCCTTTTGGCAATTCAGCCAGTCCTGCAAAATCGGCAAACTTAATTCGATAGCGCTTCAGATCGCAGGCTTGCACGATAAGATCATCTTGCTCAACATAAGCGTTAGCAATTTTGATGTCTGCTTGCCTTTCATGCCATGCTTTCAATATTCTATTGATTTGTTCGACTGCTGTTACTCGGAAGATTTTTTGCAATAGTTCTGGTGCGTTGAGCTCTTGCACCTTATCGAAGAACCTATCAGTATCTGAGTCTATACGCACAAAGACAATTCTAAGGTTTTGCATATTGCGTGATTGATTAATTGCTCTGTCAGCAATCTGATTTAAGGTACTGGACTTTAGAACAAGGAAGCTATCGCGCTCTTTCTCCTTCGCTTGTACTTCAATGCGAAAAAGGTAGTGATCAGGATTGATAACTTCCTTCTGCACTGTATTTTCTGGATCTATTACTATTAACTTTTTCTGGGCTGTTGTCATTGTTTTATTCTTGTCGACTGGGATGTAATGCTTTCCATTGCTTGTTTAGCTCTTTGCGATTTTGCGTGATCAAGTCGAATAGTGTTTTTAATTCGCTACTTTTGAGCGGGCATTCCGCTAGGTTAGCTGGGTACTTGCAATCCCACATGATTTTTTGTTTGACAATACTTAGATTGAACTTAACCCTTATGTTCCAGTCGTCTTTAATCACATGGAAGTGCGGTGGCGAATGGTCTTCCGGGTACATTTCTAAGGTAAACCCGGGATATTGAAATGCTTCAAGCTTGGCCATTGGCACTCCCCGGCTACGCCGTATGGTGATTATAGCAGTTTCGGACATTTGCGCAATAAGTAGTTTTGAAATGTCCGATTTTGGTCGGTGTTTTGCGTCTCAATGCTGGTTTTCTTTAATACGCTTTTCTGTTTGATTTAGTTCAATCGAAACAGTCAGTTCCTTGGTTCCTTCAAAATTGCTTGCGATAAGAGTGTTGGTGTACACTGGGTGGATGATTACTTGCTGGCGCTCAATTGGCGTTTGGGGATTTCTCAGATTAATTGAGTCTGCGGGTTTGAGCCTGGTGGTCGTATTGGTTTGCTCATGCGGGCGCTCAATTGCCGAGGAAGTGCCCGATTCTCCTGACAGTGTTCAGGTGGGCGGTAACTCCGAGAAAAGAAGTGTAGATTATTCTACGCGTTACCAGGAGCTACTTCTTGAGCTGTGGCAGGCTTATAGTAAGAGGTCGCCGGATCTCTTATTCGCTGTAGAGAAGCTTAAGAAGAGTGGTTGGGATGATAATACGATTTCCGGGCTCCTTGCTAATCCATTGCCAGCGGCTGGAGGCAAGCGGCAACGCTCGGGGTATGGTCCGCCGAATATGGCGCTCACCGATCCGAACTTTGAGCCGACCTATCCGGTGCTGCATGAAAACGGGCCAAGCTATCTTAGAGTTGGCCGCTCTAAAACCCTAACTTGCAATGGCGCAAACATTTTTGCACCAGGCAAATCAATTTCGCCGGCTGAACGAACTGCTGCAGCGAATTCGCAGGCAGAGCTTATTTCTCTATATCAATTGGTTCGCTGTGAGGCCGAATTTTTCGTTAGCTATTTGAAGAATTGTCGGGAGATACAAGCACCTCAGCTGGTTCGGGCCGTCAAGAATAGGTCGGGTAACACGAGAGGAAAATTGACGATTGAGCAATTTGAACGACTGAAGAAACTGCAGTCATACTACGAGCAGTCTCGCGCGCAGTTGGTTTTGCGGATTGGTGAAGAAGCTGCATTGAAGTTGGATGAAGAATTGCAGATTGGATCATCATCATCTTCTTCTTCTTCTTCTTCCTCCTCCTCCTCCTCTTCTTCTTCATCTTCTTCGAATATTCCAGCGTTACCTCCACACATTGTGGCATTATATACCATACCGCCAGTACTATGTAAAAAACTAGTTGATGATCGTGATTTGATTGTGAAACAGAAATGTGTAAGTATTATCTGTGGTTTATAATTAGTCGAAAAAAATAAGTATTCTTATCCTTTTCCATTTACTTTGAAAGCTTGTAAGACTACCGAGGAAACCCTGCGTGCAGACAATATTTCAAAACTATTGCAGCGAAAAACTGGCATCAAAGTAGGCAATCAAGTTCAACCTCTTAAAAAAGGGATCTGGCCAGGCTGATTAAATGATTTTTATCTGTTTTATTTATAGTGAAAAAGCAGAACTCCAACCAGCAGTACTGGAAGATCTACAAGAGTTGTTTGACAAATCCTTGGGTACATGGTTATTATACAAGTGAGTACCTAGTCTCGATTTGTAAGTATTAATAGTTACATGCACACTCACAAACTATTTCGTTTTGCTTTTCAAGGTTTGAGAGACACCAATACGCCGACCAATCGAGTTCCATAGCAGGAGCCGAAGACAATGCCGGG
>JAUYRX010000041.1:0-32344 GCA_030696635.1 Candidatus Melainabacteria bacterium | reverse complement strand
AGTGCCAATCCTCGAAACCCTTTACACCTGGATGCAAAAGCAATACACACTCGCACAACCAAGAAGCTCATTCGCCAAAGCTCTCTATTACTGCATACATAACTGGGAGAGGCTTACTCAGTACGTTACAGATGGAGAACTCGCGATTGATAACAACGTCAGTGAGCGCGAGATGAAGTACATCGCCATGGGCGAAAAAGCATGGCTGTTCTTCGGTAGCGACCAGGGCGGTGAAAACCATGCCATTGTGCTTTCAATACTTTCAACATGTCGGCGTCACGGTGTTGAACCATGGGCTTATTTGACTGATGTTATTCAGCGACTTGCTGAAAATCCAGACGAAAACCTCGAAGACCTGCTCCCATACAACTGGAAGGTCAAATATCCGCAAAGAACACCTGCTGAAATCATGGCATCTTTGCCTACCCCAAAAGTAGCCTGACTTACTTGCGAAATTGAAAACGCCCACGCCGTGGACCTTTTCAATTTCGCACAATGAAACATACTGTCCGTTATCTGCCTCTGGCAAATAATTCTGGGGGCACATTTGGTGGCACTCTTTAGACCAATTAAAGGTGAAAAAGTCGCGGAGATTTTTGTGATCCGAGCGCTCAAGAAAACACAGTGGCATGGGCGGTGGCATCTTTTTCTCCAATTTCTGACCTTTAAAGCACGAAAAGTACAGGAAATCGGGGTTGTTCTTCAACTAACCGGACAGACACGAATATTGGGATTACAACTTTAAACGCCAAACCAGAGCAGCCAAGAATGATTGGGGCGCCATTGACTACACATACAATAATTATGTAACCAGCTCAGGGGCAACGCCCATTACCGGCGGTGGCAGGCTTCAGCTAGTCCAAAACGATAGAATGGCCAATTCTGACATAACCTTCGTTTATGACAGTTTGGGCAGAACCACCAATCAATCTGTTAATGGTGCCGCTAATTCAGACACTCTAACTTTTGATGCAATGAGCAGAGTTACAGCTGAATCAAACGCGCTTGGCAATTTCGCCTATGCCTATGTCGATGATACGGCAGGTTCTTCTAAAGGCAGCTCACGATTAGCCTCTGTCACTTATCCAAACAGCCAGGTAACAAAATATAGCTGGTACCCAAATACTGGTGATGAGCGACTTCAACAAATTGCAAACTTGAAAACTAGCAGCGGCCCCACAATTTCGCAATTTGGCTATCGCTACAACCCTGCTGGCGAAATCACCCAATGGCAACAGCTGCAAGGTAACAGCAGCGTCAATCTCAACCTTGGCTATGACCAAGCTGGCCAGCTAACTAGCTTACAGACAGGCTCAGGTGGGCCATCAAATGCATATCTCAATCAAAACTATTTTGCCTATGATGCCGCTTCAAACCGAACAGGTGTGCAGCAAAATAGCGTCAATCGAGTAAAACTTGGAGGCACAGTCACCACTGGTGACACTCTGACAATCACTGTCAAAGATTCAAGCCTGGCAGGCGGCCAAGAAGCTGTTAATTACACTGTTATCGGCGGAGACACGCTTTCAACAATAGCTACCAAATTCGCGGCGGCAATAACTGCCAATACAAATTTGCAAACACTTGGGGTTAATGCTTCAGCTAGTGGCTCCGTAATGAGTCTCAAGTCAGCCTCGCCGAACATGACCACTTATGCTCAGTCAACAAGTGGAGGGGCCACAGAAACAATCAGCCTGGGCGTGACAAATAACTTTGTTGAGAATGCAGTAATCGGCGGAACCAAAACCACCGGCAATATTCTCACAATCACGGTCTTAGACCCAGCTCTCAGTGGCGGGCTAACAGCAATCAGCTATACAGTTCTAGCTGGCGATACTCTGACCACAATGACCACAGGCCTAAAGAACGCCATCAATGCCAATGCTGGACTAACCGCCGCAGGAATTACTGCAACTTCAGTCGGAACTGCAATCACAATCAAATCAACTTCAGCCAATGCTACTACCTATTCTCAGTCAACAAGCGCTGGAGCAACTGCAACAATTGCCCTTTCAATCAATCAGAACGGACCGCAAACAATCGCAATAGGCGGTAGCAAGACCACCGGAGACACAATCACTATCACAGTTTATGACGCAGGCCTAGCCGGTGGCCTCAAGGCCGTCACATACACGGTCTTGGCAGGGGACAACCTAACTTCGATTGCATCTGGATTGGCCGCCGCCCTGACAGCAGACGCGAACTTACAGGGAGCAGGCATCAGCGCCACCTCAGCAGGTCAGGTGGTGACTCTACAATCAAACTCAATAAATCCAACTACTCTTCGCGAAACAACAAGTGCTACAGCAACTGAGCAAATTGCTCTCAATGTGCCAGCCAACGGTGTGCAAACAGCTTCTATCGGGGGCACAAAAACCACCAACGACACGTTGACAGTAACCACTTTCGATGCCGGGCTACCAGGAGGCTCTCAAGCAATCAACTACACAGTCCTTGCTGGCGATACTCTCTCATCGATAGCAACTGGGCTGGCGACTGCAATAAATGCCAATGCCAACCTTACAGCTGTTGGAGTAACAGCCTCTGCCTCTTCAACTGTTCTCAACATCAAATCAGCCTCAATCAACAACACCACTTACACAAAATCGCTCAGCGGTGGAGCGACTGAAACAATCACTCTTGCCCCTGCTACCAGCGTCTCTCAGTATTCTTACAACAATCTCAATGAACTCACTGCAATAGCCGCTGGTGGAGCCACTAAGTTTGAAGCAACAACCAACAAAGCCCTCAAATCAGCCACGGTAAACAGCAACCCAGCAACTCTAAACTGGTCCAAGAACTTCACTGGCAATGCAACCTTAAGCAACGGCACAGACACCGTACCTGTCGGCGCCACTGATGGTGCTAACAATACAGTCACCAATAACTATCAAGTTGGGGTCACTGGCCCAAGCAGCTCAACTCAAACCCATGACGCCAACGGCAACATGACTAGCGATGGTACCAACACCTATGCCTGGGATGCAGAGAATAGGCTTGTCAAAATTACCTATCCTGGCAGCGGCAACTTCAGTGAGTTTCTCTACGATGCAACTGGAATTAAAGGCCAGATCAAAGAAACAGTTGCCAGTACTCTCACAAGCACAAAGCAATTCGTCAACTCCGGCTCTCGAATCTGCGAAGAGCGCGATGCTAGTAGTGCAGTCACCAAGAAATTCTTTGGCCGTGGTCAGACAATTAGTAGCTCTAACTATTTCTATTTCTTCGACCACCTCGGCTCGATTCGCGACATGACTGACAGCTCGGGCGTCGTGCTAGCTCGATATGACTACAGCGCTTACGGGCAAAGAACAAAAATGAGTGGCGCACTAGATTCTGATTTCCAGTATGCTGGTTATTATATGCACGAGTCGAGTGGGCTCAACCTCACGGTTTATAGGGCCTACAACTCACCGCAAGGGAGGTGGATGAATCGAGATCCAATCGCTGAAAGGGGCGGCACGAACCTTTATGGGTATGTCGGAAATGAGCCAATTGTTCGACGTGATCTGCTAGGACTTTCGAATGCGACAACGATGGAGATGGTGGCTGACGTAGCTGAAGTCGGTCTTATACCGTCAATGGAGGCGCAAAGATTGTCAGAACGTGCTGAATACCTATCCACCACACTCGATGTGCCATTCCAGCAGAACAGTGGGGAACGGGATGCATTTAGACACTGCGTTTGGTCTTGCCTGATGTCTAGAAGTCTTTCGGGTGGCAGAAGCGCAGCTAGGCGTCTCGCTAATAATCATGAAGATGCCGGAACTGCGTCTGGTCAATCTAAAGCCGAGGAAACGATGGACAAGGCCAACAATGCAAAAGGTCGTGATTTGTCAAAATGTCCTGGATCATGCTTTGACAAATGCAAGAAGGCGCTAGATGATGGCAGACTTGTCGGGTTAGATGGTTTGGATGTTAGGCGAGCGGTAGGCCCGATACCGTAATGCAGATTTTGGGGAGAAATTTGAAACTAAAACCAAGTCAAAAAAGCGTTCTTCTAATCGTAACGTCCTGTTTCGTCCTATTTATTGCATGGCAATTTATGCTTGCAGCAGGCTCCAATTGGCACGTAGTGATAAACAACAAAAGTTCAGGCCCGCTAACTAATTTTGTTCTAGAGTACAACCGTTGTACCAGCAGCACTAAGATTTCTGAAATCCCGGCGAACTCTACACGGAGCATAATAGTAGAAGTTAAGACTGACTGGGGATTGCGGGTTAAATTCAATTCTGCGGATGGCACCGAATATGGTGATCTAATTCCAGTCTACTACCCCACAAGTCGCGATAGAAAGATGTTTATTGACATCACTCCAGATTACAAAGTTGATTGGCATGAGTCGCCTCGATATTAAAGCTGGCGGACTCAAGGCTATCACTTACACAGTTTTAGCCGGTGACAGCTTCACTTCAATTGCTACCGGCTCGGACGCTGCCCTGACGCCTGACAGTAACCTACAAGGAACAGGTAGTGTAGCCACTTCGGCAGGCCAAGTGGCTACACTGCAATCAAATTCGATAAATCAAACTACCCTTCGAGAAACAACAAGCGCTACCGCAACAGAACAAATTGCTCTTAATGTGCCTGCCAACGAGGTTCAAACAGCTTCAATCGGAGGCACTTAAACCACCAGCAACACGCTTACGGTAACAACCTTCGATGCTGGACTACCGGGAGGCTCACAAGCAATCGTTTACACAGCTCTTGCTGGTGATACTCTCTGGTCAATCGCAACTGGATTGGCCACTGGAATAAATGCCAATGCCAACCTTACGACTGTTGGAGTGACCGCATCTGCCTCTTCGACTGTACTCAACATCAAATCAGCCTCAATCAACAACACCACCTACACAAAATCACTGAGTGGTGGAGCTACTGAAACGATTACTCTGGCGCCAGCGACTAGCGTCTCTCAATATTCTTACACAATCTTAACGAACTCACGGCCATCGCCGCTGGAGGAGCCACTAAATTTGAAGCTACCACCAATAAAGCTCTCAAATCAGCCACAGTAAACAGCAACCCAGCTACTCTAAACTGGACAAAGAACTTTGCTGGCAATGCCACACTAAGCAACGGCACAAACACCGTACCTGTCGGCGCGACTGATGGTGCCAACAATACGGTCACCAACAACTATCAAATTCCGGTGAGTGGTCCAAGTAGCTCAAGTCAAACCAGCGATGCCAACGGCAACATGACCAGCGATGGCACTAATTCATATGCTTGGGATGCAGAGAATAGGCTGATCAAGATCACCTACCCTGGCAGCGTGGACCATAGTCAGATTCTCTATGATGCAACAGGTATCAAAGGCCAAATTACAGAAACTGTTGCGAGCACGCTCACAAGCACAAAGCAGTTTGTAAACTCAGGCTCTAGAATTTGCGAAGAGCGGGATGCCAGTAGTGCAGTCACCAAGAAATTCTTTGGCCGTGGCCAAACAATCAGTGGCTCTAATTACTTCTACGACTTTGACCACCTCGGCTCAGTTCGTGAAATGACCGACAGCTCTGGTGCGGTTCAAGTTCGATATGACTACAGTGCTAGCGGGCAAAGAACCAAAATTGCTGGCGCACTGGATTCAGATTTTCAGTATGCTGGATACTACATGCATGCGCCGAGTAAGCTAAATCTGACGGTATATAGGGCTTACAGCCCTGAGCACTCAAGGTGGATTAATAGAGATCCAATAGAGGAGGAAGGCGGAGTAAATCTGTATCGTTATTCCCTGAATAAACCAACTTCCGTGATTGATCCGACTGGTTTAGTCTCATACGAACTTGCCGACTTTATACCGCGACTTGGTGGTAACCGCACTGCACAGGACGTTCGATATGGCTGCGTTGATGTCGTTAATATCGCGATTGAAAATTATACAGGTGTGCGGCCCGATAGACCTGAGAATGCCCCCAATACAAGATGTTGGATCGGACCATTGGCTTTTCAAAAAGCTTCCGAGTCATGTAAAGAGTGTGGTGTACTGTGGGGGAAACAAGGTAATGGAGATGGCAGCAATCCAGGCAACCAACCATGGTGGATGTTCAATTTTGATGGGGGATTCAACCCAAACGGTGGCAATAATCCATTCGAAACCGATGGAGGAGATTTCAATTATTTTGCTTACATTCCAGGCAGAGGCTTCGGTGGTATGAATCACGGCGCTGGCCCCGGGCAAAGAGGCTATTTTATTCCAGGGCGCCCAGGAATAGTCGATGGTCACAATGGCAAGCCTTTTAATACTGAAATGTGGTGCTGTACAAAAAAATAGAATTTTTGAATAAAATTCTGTATTCATTGAAAGGATTTTGCAGGTAGCTGATTTTTCATTCTATTATAGGAGCATTTATGAATGCTGAGCCGTGATGCAAGTTTATTTACAAATATTTCAATAGTCCGAAGAGCAAAAAAACTTTTGTTTTTTGACAAGGTCGCTCGAATTTATCTTGGTTTAGTCATTGTGATTATCCTCGTTTATTCTCAATTAAGCTTACCTAGTCACGCTCAGTCTAACCCGGCAAATAGTGGATATTACCCGTTCATTTACCCAACCAGGAAAATCGAGCCAGGCTCTATAATAGTGTTAGCCTCAGATTTAGCAGTAGGAAAGAGAACAGCGAGTAAAGCGTCTCCAAGTTCGGTCGTTTCTCCTCTGGAAATTCTCGGCTGTAGAGCCAAAAGAGAACTACAAAAAAATCAGGCTATTACTTACCAGGACTTAGACTTCAAAACACGCACCAATGGTTTCCTGGATATCGCCGATACCCTCAAGCTCACGGAACAATTGAGAGTCGCACGTAGTAAGTGGTCGTCGCCAAGTGACGCCTATTGGGAGTTTTACGCTCCGGGCTCTTCTACACTCGAACATCAAGGTGGTGCTGTAATCATAGCTACTAAGCTTTTGAAGAAAGGCTCCGTGATATTAGAGCCAACTGAGATTGAAAGAATAATAGTGCCATTGAGCCATATTCCTAGTGGTGCCATAGGCTCCCCATACCGGGCAATTGGCTCCACTGCCAAATATGACATTCCTAAAGGTTCAGTTATTTCAATTCAGGACTTGATATTCAGTTCGCCGCTGTCAGGCGAAGAAAGAGCATTACTTAGAATGAAGTTTAAACTTGCAGGCCAGAAATGGGTAGGACTTTCCGTAGATGATTTTTTAAAGAATGATTCTCTTCTCAAGCTTTAGCAAATTAGTCACTAATTGATTGCCTGTATTGGGAGGAATCGGCCTTCCCGATTCAGTTTCGAGACTTCGCTGCAGAACATAATGTGACCAATTTTGTGCACCCCCCAGTTGCAAAACCATGCATCTCTATTCATCTCGGTGCAACATAAACGATTGGTGGCTCAATCGTTGAATGCTTGCCTAGTGCCCGAAACCCTGACTATGACTGGATCGACTAAAGTGGCAGTAGGACTCTCTCGCCGCCTCCACCATTTTATGAATCAGTAGTGAAAAATCTCAGTAAGCAAAAGCCTCTGCCTTAGGGTCGGGGCTTTTCTTTTGGTGTGCCGGGCATGTTCGATATCTAGGAGGTGGAAGTCCTTTACACAGCCTGATGGCGGTGAAGTGTTAGCAACGCGCAAGGGCAAAGTCGTGAGGTGATGTCTGAAGGAAGCGTGGTGCAAACTTGCGACTCGACGAACAGAAATCGGATATTGAGGCATACCCAACCGCGCGAGCAAGCCAATGATTGCGAAGCGCATAGTCATCAAAGGTTGGGGTTGTAGATCCGGCGAGTGTGCAAGGAAGGAGATCGAACTTACCCCGGGAGGTCTGCAGTGTGTCTTGAAATCAGGACTGAGAATATCGAGAGGTATTTGACCGCAATGCAGAAGTCAGCAGAGGACGTAGTAGGTGAAAACTGAAGGTCCGAACGGTGTCCGAAAGGACTTGAAGGAAGGAAGAGTAGGAGCGGAGTTCATGGGCAGCAAACGACAGAAAATCCTCAACGAGGCCTTAGCTGAAACGCTTGAAGGTGAAGCCCAAGGGCAATTGGCCAAAGGGTCGGAACTGCAACATGCAACGCCGCCAACCGAAACTCCAAATATCCAAACGTTAATGGAGGAGGTAGTTCATCCAAGAAATGCAAGAAGAGCACTTGGAAAAGTGCTGAAGAACAAAGGAGCAGCGGGAGTAGACGGTATGACAGCCGAAAGGCTACCCGCATATCTCAAGGAGCACTGGCCGGCGATTCGTCGACAATTACTCAATGGAACGTACACACCAAATGCGGTGAGGCGAGTGGACATACCAAAACCAGGTGGAGGAGTGCGGCAATTAGGCATTCCGACGGTACTGGACCGCTTCATTCAGCAGGCGATGTTGCAAATTCTGCAAAGTTATTGGGATGAGACGTTTTCAAATTCCAGTTTTGTTTTTCGCCCTGGGAGCTCGGCCCATTAGGCAGTTCAGCAAGCGCAGAAGTATGTAAGCAGCGGACTGACCCATGTCGTTGATATTGATTTGGAGAAATTTTTCGACAGAGTCAATCACGATGTATTAATGGGACTGATTGCGAAGAGGACGGATGAAAAGCGCGTTTTAAAAGTGATACGTGCTTATTTGAATGCCGGAACGATGGAAGGAGGGTTGGTGCAGGCCAGAGACGAAGGTACGCCCCAAGGCGGACCGCTGTCGCCCTTACTCAGCAACGCAATGCTGGATGTGCTCGACAAAGAGCTAGAGAGGCGTGGGCATCAATTCGTGCGCTATGCAGATGATTCAAATATCTATGTAGCGAGCAAGAGAGCCGGAGAAAGAGTGATATCTAGATCAAAAGCCGTCATCAAAACTCAAACGTAACCTAATCACAAGATATAGAGAAGCCCGGTCTGAGAATGACAGATTATCTGCATGCTTTGAAATAATGAGCAATCACATTATTTATCCCGGCATATCGTTGAAGGTTATTGATCAGATTTTTAAATCTAACCTGACTGAAAAGGAGATACCGTCAGGTGCTAAGGTATACATCTCGTCTCTTGGTAGCGGCGCACACTCTTGGCGATTTTATTTTTTCAAGGATAAAGCGAATCTGGGTTCCTACTGGTTGAGTAATCAAGCCGACTATTTTGATGATTTACCTGATAGCTGGTGGCCTAAGAATTAGGGAGAGCTAACTCCTATGAGATTGATGAAATCATTAGTTGTGCCAGTGTGTTGGTCTCTGAGACTTTAAGAAAGACACAGAGGGAAAGCTGCCACAAGCCTAACCATAGAGAGGTTCTCTAAAGCTAAGGTCGTCTAACCATCAAGATTAATCCGTATTTTTCCCGCTACCCACACCTTGTTAACTCTGCCTGCTCAGTCTTTCCATTAGAACTGCCGTTAGAAGCAAAATCAATAAGACCATATTAAAGATTGAACTGTTCACTACAGAAACATCAAATGTGACTGACTGGAACTCTTCATCAATCGTTGTCAGTAAATGCTGCTTGGTGTGCTCATGAACATACGCCTAGTACGCGTCAATCAGCGGAGAATTTGCGGTCGTACTTTTATCGACAGTTAGGCGTTAAGGAGGGTGCTTTTGCTATGACCTGGAATCAGTTTGGCAGCGCTATTGCGATGCAGCCAGAGAAGAAGGATCGAATGGAATATTACCAACATAAATGGAATTTAGTTAGAGAGCTATGTGATAGCCGATTAAAGGCTACTCCCTTTGATCGTCTTATTGAGCCACTTTTGAAGGTCTTGATGGTGACAAAAAGGTGACAGAGCACTTCTGGTAGTTGCTGTAACGCCATCCTGTGGGGCTTGTAAAGATTGCACGAGGAGAGATTTGAACTCTCGACCAAGCGCTTAAGAGGCGCGTGCTCTACCGCTGAGCTACTCATGCGTGTTAGCCATTATACGGGGAAGAGTGTCACAAGCCGCTATCTTATGCCAAGAGGTAGTTTACAATTTGATCAAAGAAAATTTCATTTCAATTTCTCGATTCTCTGGTCTAATTCACATAGATGTGCAACCATTGAGTTAATTGAACAGGAGCAAAAAGTGGACATCCAGGAATTGGCTAGACTTCAACAGCAAAGCAATAGCGACCACCTCATGGTCGAAGTCGAAGACACCGTAAAAGCGGGTAGACCGAGGTGTTTTTTATCAGCCGATCGCAATGCCCCTGACACAGTTACTCTTCACCGCTACCGTGACGGCGGCACCTTGCTGCGCATCCTTGACCTCAATACTGAGCGGGGTCTAAAGCGCTTGACTGAGTTAAACGTGGTTGGTCACACCGATCGTTCTATTTAAATTTGTTGAAGTTTAAAAGGTATGACTTTTTGATTGGTCGTTCTCTTTGAAACATGCGCGCGCTTGACAATCTTGGCTTTTAGGCAACATGAACAATTGGTCTGTTGTTCGGTTCAGGTTCATGGCGGCGGAGTTTCTCTCTAATTAGGGGTGCAGTTTCGCCTTCACCGAAAATGGCATACTTAATTGCGTAAGCAAGTGGATGGACTTCGCTCCAAGACATGTATATGTGTGGCACTTTACTGCCTTTGTTTTCGTCGCGCAAATGCAATAACAGTGCTGCAATTGCATCAGCCACTGCGGGCGACTGACAGCGCAAGACTCGATAGTTATCGATCATATGACCAGTAAACAGAAGAGAATCAGTTGCACCATTTTTGGGCTCGACTTCAACAAAAATGAAATTGCCTTCTTCTTTTTGAATGCTATGTTTGCGCCTGGCATCTTGCTCTAATTTTTCGTATTCTTTGGTGCCATATTTCTGGGCCAGTAAGCGCACAACTCCAAGGTGTTCTTGGGCTAACTCTTGCACAAATTCTTGGGCAGGTTGGTCTAGCTCTACCTTAGTCAGCTTGCGTTCTTGTGTTCTGATAACAACAGTAGTGGTTATCACCACAAACAGTGCCGTTAGAACGCCTACGGTAAGACCATCTAGGCCATCCAAGAGCCAGCCTATCCCTGTGAAGGTCGCTAAGACCAAGCCAAGAAGTACGGCAATAGCTAGTCGCTTGATACGCAGCTGAGCCTGCCTTTTGGTTGCTTGGTTGGCTTCGTTTTTATCGGAGCTGCTTGCTGACATTTCTAACTCCCAACAATCTTAAGTGCGACTTTTTGTCTAAGACATTTGCTACTTTAAGCCACATGTACAAGTGGTCTTTTAAATTCATTTGCTTCAGTTGAGCGAATAATTTCGCGAGTCAGAGTAGCTGTTTCTCCTTCTCCAAAGAAAATAAATTTGAATGTATAGATAATTGGATGGCCTTCTGTCCAGCCGAAATAAACGTGAGGCATTTTCTTTGTTTTGTCACGCAGATGTAGCAAAACTGCAGCTATGGCGTTAGGAACGGCTAAGCTTTTGCAGCGCAGAATGTGATAGCCATCGATTTCATGCCCAGTAACTTCGAGCACTTTGTCCGAGAATTCCGAAACATCTTCTGGTTCTACTTCTAAAAAAATGAAATTGCCTTCGCGCGCTTGAATGCTGTGAACTTCGCGTGCGCGAGCTTCTTTTTCTTTGAGAAAACCGGTGCCAGCACGATTGGCTAAGAGCCGCACTTCTCCCCAGTGTTCGTGGGTGGCGGCTGTGATAAATTCAGTGGCTTTCTTGTCTAACTTCACTTCTTCTACTCTCAACTCGGTTGAGCGCAATGCGCGCGAAACCAATGAGCCAATTAGTATGCTTACAACGAAGAACAGCGCTATGCGCACACCTTCAGGACGTTGTGTCATATTGACGATTGAGGTCCAGATGAAAACCAAACTGATTGCAGTGAAGAGAAAGCGCTTGTTAGTTCCTTTTTGCCAAGAGGTTATGGCTGAAGCCAATGCTGCTGAAGTAATAAGCACCAGCACTCCAGTGGCATAGGCACCGGCTTGGGCATCAACATCGGCTTTGAAAATGAGAGTAACGCCATAAGCAATTAGAGTGAAAAATATGACTAGCGGCCTTACTGCTCCAGCCCAATCTGGCGCCATACCATATCGTGGTAGATAACGTGGAACCAGGCTTAGCAGGCCGGCAATGGCAGAGGCGCCAGCAAACCACAAAATTAGAATTGTACTGAAATCGTATAGCGTTCCAAATAGTTCACCTAAATGAGTGTGGGCAAGATAGGCTAGGGCTCTACCATTTGCCGCGCCACCTTCTTTGTATAGTTCGGCAGGAATGAGAAGCGTGGTGACCATACTTGAAGCCACGAGAAAATAACTCATGATTAGGGCTGCTGTGGTGAGCAAATATTTGGCATTGCGAATTCTTCCGCTTTGATTTTCGGGCACGTCGCTAGCATCTCCACGCACCATTGGCATAACGGCTACACCGGTTTCGAAGCCTGACAGACCGAGGGCTAAGTTGGGAAAGAGCAGGCAAGCGGCGCCGAGCATAGAAAAAATTGAACCAAAATTTGTGCTTAGTTTCTGCAACCAGTCTCTCGTTAATTCAGGATGAATAGTCAATTGCCAGAGACCCCAGCCAACAATAATATTGGTGAGCAAGAGGTAGACGCCAACAATATAGACAGAAATGCCAATGGCTTCTTTGAAGCCCTTAAGAAATACGGCACCAAGACTAGTGAGCAAGAGCAGGGTCACTAGTACCCGATTATGATTGTGCCAAGCCGCTGGTATCATCGGGTTTTCAAGAATATGGGCGGTGGCATCGGCGGCTGAAAGAGTGATAGTAATGATAAAACCAGTGGCGGCAAAGCCCAGCAATAGCAAAACGATAGTCTTGCCGCGCCAGCCCGGGAGCAATCCTTCTAACATTGCCACTGAGCCTTGGCCGTTTGGGCTGCGTTCGGCGACAAAGCAATAGGCCGGCAGGGCGCCAAAGAGAGTGACAACTACTAAGACAAGGGTGGCTAGTGGCGAGAGAATGCCTGCTGCCAGATAGGCAATGCCTGGTTGATAGCCCAGGGTCGAGAAATAATCAACACCGGTCAGGCACATGACCTTCCACCAAGAATCTTGATGATGTTCTTGATGATGTTCTTGATTAGGCCCTTTATGAGTCTCTTTGGTTGGCTTTAGACCATCCAATAGCCAATCGCGAAATGGGTTTTTCTTCTCTCTCACGGCTTAAGTCTCGTTCAATACTGAATCCTGAATCTTGAGTATATCTTGATGTTTGAATCGGCTCCCAAAAAAATGGAGACTTTAGATTCCAAGCGACTAGACTAACTGAGTGGTCTATTTGTATTAGATATTCATTTGGCCCTATGGAAGCCTAAGGAAGTTTGCAGTGTTTAGTGGCGGCCCTCCGGTCCACTTAATGTGGTCCAATATGTTTAACCCTGATAAAGCTAAGCTCAAAGGGAAGGTTGCCTGGCGCCGAATAGCTGCTCTTTTTGCTCCCTATTGGAAGCTCGAGCTCATGGTCGTGGCAGCCATTCTTGTCTCTTCTACCCTTGGTCTAGCGCCACCGCTGCTTACTTTGGCCATTATTGATAAGGCTTTACCGGCGCGTGATTTTACCTTTCTGGCCACACTTGTCTTGGCTATGGTGGCCTCGGCGATATTGGCGGGACTGGTTGGAGTTTATCAGGGCTATCTAAATTCTAAGGTTGGTGAGGGTATAGTGCGCGATCTGCACGCTGACCTGGTTTCTCATTTGCACCGGATGCCATTGTCGTTTTTTACCAGCACTAAGACTGGCGAAATTATGAACCGAGTCAGTAGTGACGTAGAAAGTGTAGATGGTGTGATAACCGGCACCATGGTTTCGATAGTCACAAATATCATTACCATAGTCACTACCCTGGTGGCAATTTTTGCGCTAAATGCTCAGCTAGCCATTGTTTCAATAGTTGTAGTGCCACTAATGGTAGTGCCGCTTTGGCCGGTTGGTCGGCGCATGTATGAGGTGCGCAAGAAGACTCGGGCAAAGCGTGATCAAATACAAGCCGCTACGCAAGAGACTTTATCTGTTTCTGGCACTGTTTTAGTCAAATCGTTTGTTAAAGAAGACTATGAGCGTAAGCGCTTTTATGATTTAGCCACTGAACTGATGACTCTTGAAATTAGTGTGGCTATGATTGGTCGTTGGTTTATGATGGCTATTACCGCCATGGTTACAGTTGGACCAGCCATAATATGGCTTGCTGGTGGCTGGTTAGCTATTTACCACGGTATTACCGTAGGTGTATTGGTTAGCTTTGTCGCTTTAATCGGCCGACTCTATACTCCAGTTTCTGCCTTAGCCGGAGTGCAAATACAGATAGTCAGTGCCTTGGCCGTATTTGAGCGTATCTTTGATTATCTTGATATGAACGAAGAAAAAGATTTACCAGATGCTATCCCCCTTGAGCATAGCGCCGTGCGCGGTCGAGTAGAATTTGATCATGTGGGTTTCTCTTACCCTGTTATTAGTGGGGCTTCTAGTCGTGGCGGTGTTGAAGACCTAACCTTTGTCGTTGAGCCTGGTCAAATGGTGGCAATAGTCGGTCCATCTGGTGCTGGTAAAACCACTATCACCAATCTATTGCCGAGACTTTGGGAGATTGATCAAGGGCGCATATTAATTGACGGGTACGATACTAAGCTTGTTACTCGGGACTCTCTAAGAGAAAACATTGGTATTGTCACCCAAGAAACCTATTTGTTTCATGACACGATTGCTGCCAATTTGCGCTATGCCAAAGCTGAAGCTAGTGCCCAACAAATTGAAGAAGCCTGCCGTGCCGCCAATATACATGATGTCATTGCCGCTATGCCTGAAGGTTATGAAACTGTCGTAGGTGAGCGGGGGCATAAGCTTAGTGGCGGCGAAAGACAAAGGTTAGCCATTGCTCGTGTTCTATTGAAGAATCCACGCATTCTCATTTTAGACGAGGCTACCAGTGCTCTAGATAATGAAAATGAGTCATTGATTCAAGCAGCACTGGTTCCCTTGATGGTCGGCCGCACATCACTTGTGGTGGCTCATCGCCTCACGACAATTATTAATGCTGACAAAATATTTGTGCTAGAGAATGGCCGCATCGTTGAAAGTGGCAATCACGCTGAGTTGCTAGCACAGGGTGGCGTCTACGCTAGGCTTTACTTTAGATGATTTGGCATGCCTTAAGAATGGAGCTGTAGCGGGCTAGCGTGACCAATTGTATTCGGTCACACCTTTTTGCGATCGCACTACTCTTGGAGCGCTTCTAGCCGCAGGGGCCGCCTGCTGTGCTGGAGCCGCCTGATAAGTCTGACTGGGATCAATTTCACTATAAGGCACGTCGTTGCTGTGGCTTATAGGTTTCGTGGCAGGCGTACCGACACTGGTGGCGTAGCGAGATGTGGGTAGCTCACCTGCAGCTATACGGGTCGGTTGGTTGGCATAGTAGCGCTGGTTGTACTGCCGAAAGACGCGTGCCATCACCGTACCGCCAGTAACGTGTTTGTCTGCCACAGGGCTCTTTTCATCGCCGCCACCCCATACTGCGGTCACCATATCTGGTGTAAAGCCAACAAACCAAATATCTTTGGCCTTGTCGGCGGTGCCGGTCTTACCTGCCACCGGACGGCCGCTCAACTTGGCCTGGGTCCCGGTGCCACGTCTGACTACCTCAGTCAAGATGTCAACCAGCCAGCTGGTCTGCTCATAGGGGAAAACCCTATGAATAACGGGCACATGGCGGTCTAAAAGTTGTCCGCGGCTGTCTTTTACTTCTCGTATCATCCAGGGAGTCACAGCTACTCCTCCACGGGCCAAGGTACCGTAGGCTGAGGCTAATTCTAAGGGGGTAACGGCCGAGCTGCCGAGAGCTAGTGCCATGGTTGGTGCCAAGTTTGATTTAATTCCAGCTGCTCTTAATGTATCTATGACATTGGTAATACCTACTTGCTCCATGACACGAATGGTGCACATGTTGCGTGATTGGCAGAGTGCTTCTCTTACAGTTATCTCGCCCATGTACTTACCGTCATAGTTTTTTGGAGCCCATTCCACACCAGTTTCTTGCGTCATCTTGTAGGGAATATCTTGTACCGTGCTTTCTGGCGTCAAGACTCCGCCCATGAAGGCGGTTAGGTATATGAACGGCTTAAGTGCTGACCCTGCAGTATGAGGATTAACAGCACTATTCCATTGATTACTCCAATAGTCATGGGCACCGCCAACTAGCGCCCGCACAGCTCCGTCACTTACTGATAGGCTAACTAGAGCCTCTTCTTCAATCCCCGGGGGGGCTCTCCTTATTTCCGAGGCCAGTGTCTGTTCCGCTGCTTCTTGAGCAATTGGATCAATCGTTGTATAAATTTCAAGGCCATTTAAACCAATGGTGCGCTGATCAAATTGTCGGCGTACTGATTCTAGTACTAGGGCAGTAAAGTACGGATAGTGGCCGAAGGGCTTGCTTGCTCTCACTACTTCGGCTCGTTTAAATACCAGGGGTTGTGACTCAGCCAGGAGGCAGTCGCTCTCAGAAATGAAACCGCATTCGACCATGGCTCTCAGTACTTGCTTTTGCCTAACCATAGCTTCTTTGCGCCGCTCTTTTGCCCCTAAAAATGAAGGCGCACGAATGATGCCTGCTAAGAATGCTGACTCACTTAGTGTCAGTTTGCTTGCAGGCTTGCCAAAATAATTGTGGGCCGCTTGCTCAATTCCCCGTGCACCATTACCAAAATAAATTTCGCTGAGATAGAGCGAAAAAAGTTGTTCTTTCGTGTATTTTTCTTCGAGCCGGTAAGAAGCGACAACTTCAGCGAGCTTGATAACGCCAGTGCGTTTGACATCGGGGAAGAATAGATTCTTAGCCAGTTGTTGAGTAATTGTGGAGCCCCCTTCGACCATCTTTAGGGCCTTGGCATTGGCGAAAGAAGCTCTGAGAATTCCCTGAAAACTCATGCCACCGTGCTTGTAGAAATTTTTATCTTCCGCGGCCAGTACAGCTTGCTGCATAGAGACTGGCACTTGCTTGAATGGAATCACAGTGCGCGGCATGCCTAGATTAATGCGCTCAATTAGTTTGTCATTGCGGTCGTAAATTGAAATAGAGTCAATTGGTTTATAATTTTTGAGATAGTCGATATTAGGTAAATGATTTACTTCTTGAATAACCAACAAGCCAACTACTGTGGTGCCCAAGATCAGCATCACAAGCCCCACCTGAACAAGCATTTTTAAGATGGTAAAGCTGGAGCGCAAGAAATCTCTCATGCCGCCCAAGTCGTTCATTTCTCTAAGATTAGTTGGTCGCACAAAATGCCTATGCTATGACTGTTGAGACTGTTGAGATTGATACCAAGTACGAATAGTTGGATCGATTGTAAATGCCTTTTCGAAGTCGAGGGCGCTTTTTTCTCGACTGCGATCGTCGTCTTTTAAAGCGTGCAAAAAGGCTCGATGAAAATAAGCTTGAGCACACTCCGGATTAAGTCTAATTGATTTATTGAGATCGGTCATGGCTGCGTCAGTCAGGCCCATTTCATCCAACAATCGTCCGCGGCTTAAATAATTTGTCCATTCATCAGGTTCGCTTTCGATAACAATATTGAAATCGTCTAAGGCTTCTTTCAAACGTTTCAATTTCCATAGACTATGAGCGCGATAATACAAATCAGGCTCAAAGGCAGCGTTGAGTTCCACTGCTTTGGTTATGTCTTCAACGGCTTCTCGAAACTGTTCAAGGCGATAGTGAAGCTGTCCTCGGTAGCTATAGAGTGTGGGTGAATCGGCTTTGATGGCGATAGCTTGGTGATAGGCTGCAAGTGCCAGAGCTAGTTGGCCCAGGTCACTTAGCACCTCAGCTTTTGCTGAAATGATAATGACCAATAGGCTCTCGTTGTCAGCAAGGGTTGCCGCTGAGTCAATAATCTTCAGTGCTTCGTCGGAGCGGCCCAGTTGGTGGAGGCAGAGGCCTTTGTTCATAAGCGCCAGAGCACTTTGCTCGACGGTGAGGACGGCTTCGAAATCGCGGATGGCAACGTCATAGCGCCCAGCCATCATCAGAGCATTGCCTCTGTTTAATTGGGCCTGCCAGAGTCCGGGGCTGGCTGCAAGGGCTTGGCTGAAACAGAGGGCCGCTTCATTGGCGCACTGATTCTGCAAATACATAAATCCTTGTTGAAAGTGAAGGCTAGCCTCTTTATCGTCCATCTGAGATCCTATTCAACAATCATCCATTGTTTTCTTTTAGGACATTCTACAAGCATTTCCCTGCCAAGCTATAAAGTGAGACAATACTGCACATGTGCGGAAGGTACACACTAGCTCATTCTACTGAAGATATTCTGGCTCGTTTCCGTGTCAAGCAGCTGGAGCTGCCAATTGCCGCCCGTTACAACATTGCTCCATCAAACTGGGTACCGATTATCATCGCCAATCAGCAAGAGGGCGGCCGTCGCATTGAAGCTGCACGTTGGGGTTTCATGCCAGGCTGGGCGAGGGATGTCAATCAAGGCGAAAAGAAAGTCGTTCCGATGATCAATGCCCGCAGCGAATCAATTGCCGTTAAGCCCTTCTTTAGAACAGCTTTTAGTGCTAGACGCTGCATTGTACCGGCTGACAGCTTCTATGAATGGACGGGCGAAGGCAAGGCCCGTAAGCCTTGGCGAATACATTTGAAAGACAACAGCCTAATGGGTTTTGCTGGACTCTTTGAAGATTGGTCTTCTCGGGATGGCGATGAAATTCGCACCTGCGCCATCATTACAGTACCGGCAAATCGTGTCATGGCCCAGTTTCATGATCGGATGCCAGCCATAATTCCTCGACACTTAGAAGGCCGCTGGCTTGATCCTACAAATAAAAATCTGCCTGAGTTAGAGTCTATTCTTAAGCCCTATCCTGATGATCAAATAGTTTGTCACCGGGTCTCTAGGCAAGTTAATGGTACTGCTATTGATGGCAGACAACTAATTGCGCTGATTGATGCTAATCAAGAACAGGCCGAAGAAGATAGCACTACATCGGTTGTGAAATCTAAAGCATCCAAAAAGAAAGCTCAAGAGACTGGCCAATTAAGTTTGTTTGACCAATCTCCTCAATAACTTTTACTTTGAATTAGCTTGCTTCTAATACCTTCAATTGAGCATGGACGCTTTCTAGCTGGCGGGTTAGTTCAGCTAATTGTGCTTCTATTTTTGCTACTTTGTCCGGAGGCGCTTTGCTCTTGAAGTCAGGGTTGGAGAGCTGTAGATCTACTTTTGCAATTTCCTTTTCAATCGACTGCTTTCGCACATTTAGTTTGTCCTTTGACTTGGCCACATCAATTAATTTAGCCAAAGGCACATAGATGTTGACCGAAGACACTGCCTCGCATGCCGCCATAGATGGTGGCGAGCAGTCCATGCTGATATCGAGCGGATTAGCTTTGGCCAAGCGCTCAATATACATAGCTCCATCAGCAAGACATTTCATTTCGTCTTCATCCTGGCAGACAATCATTACCTCGGCTTCGGCCGAAGCTGGCACATTGTAGGTTTGTCTGATATTTCTAATTGAGCGAATTACTCGCATCAAAAATTCCATTTTTTCTTCAGCATCATCATCGATCAGGTTTTCATCAGGTCTAGGGTAGGGCGCAAACATGATCGAGACAAAGTCTTTGGGGAAGAACGCAGACTTAGGTACTTTGGTCCAAAGCTCTTCTGTGATAAAAGGCATAATCGGATGCAAGGCCCGCAGCAAGCCCTCAAAAATTGTTTGGAGCACCGCTCTAGTTTGGCCCGTACTTTCTCCTGATTGTGCTTCCTGAGCAAGTTGTATCTTGGCGATTTCAACATACCAATCGCAGAAAGCACTCCAGGTGAAATCGTGAAGCTGGTTGGCTGCTTTATCAAAGTCATAGTCTTGGAAGTACATTTGCAGCAAATCTAGAAGCACGTTATAGCGGTTCAAGATCCAGCGATCAGCCAGGGTCAAGTGGGCTGGATTGACTCCCTTCGGTTCAAATCCCTCTAGTTGAGTCAAGACAAAGCGTCCAGCATTCCAGAGCTTGTTGGCGAAGCGCTTATATTCGTCTAGTTTCTCTGCTCTGAAGCGCACATCTTGATCACCTTTGATTCCTACTGAGGTGAACCAAAAACGATTAGCATCGGCTCCGTACGTATCAATCATATCGAGTGGATCGATAGAGTTTCCTTTTGATTTAGACATGCGTTTGCCGTCCTCTGTTTGAATAACAGGGTGAATCAACACATGCTTAAAAGGAATAGTCTTAGTGAATTTGAGGGATGTGAAAATCATACGTGCCACCCAGAGATTGATAATCTCGCGGGCGGTGGAGAGTATGGTTGTAGGGAAGAACATTTTCATTTCTTTGGTTTCATCAGGCCAGCCCAAAGTGGCGAAAGGCCAGAGGGCTGAGCTAAACCAGGTATCGAGAACATCTTCGTCTTGTTTCATTTCAGCAGCTGGTGCTGAACATTTTTCACAGGAGTCTGGAGCTGTTTCATAGGCGTCAACAGCACCGCACTTGCTACAGGTCCAGACCGGAATACGATGGCCCCACCACAATTGTCTGCTGATGCACCAATCACGGATGTTTTTCATCCAGTCAATATATGAGCTGGCGTAGCGTTCTGGGATGAATTGTACTCTTTGCTCTTCCACCACTTCGATGGCCGGCTGAGCAAGCTCTTTCATGCTTAAGTACCACTGATCAGAAAGCAGTGGCTCGATTACGGTTTGACACCTCTCGCAGTGACTAAGGCCAACTGTATAGTCGCGGGACTCTGCCAGCAAGCCAATTTCTTCGAGCTTGGCTACAGTCTGTTTACGCGCTTCAAAGCGGTCAACACCGTGCAAGAAATCAGGCACGAATTCATTGGCAATCAACTTGCCCTTGAGATCGATTACTGTTGGTTGAGGCAATTTATGTCGGGCACCAACTTCAAAGTCGTTAGCGTCGTGTGCTGGTGTGATCTTTAGCGCACCAGTGCCAAACTCTCGTTCTACATATGAATCGGCAATTACAGGAATGGCTCTATTTGTAATTGGTAGTTTGACATTCTTGCCAATTAAGGCTTTGTAGCGATCGTCTTCTGGGTGCACCGCTACAGCTACGTCCCCATATAGCGTTTCTGGTCTGGTAGTGGCAACAATTAGCTCACCAGAGCCGTCTTCGAGTTGATACCTGATGCAGTAGAGATGACCTTTCTTCTCATCGTGTTCAACTTCAAGGTCAGACAAACTAGTAGCACAGCTTGGGCACCAGTTGGTGATGCGATTGCCACGATAGATATAACCTTCTTTGTATAAGGTGACAAAGGCGCGATAAATAGACCTAACGTAAGACTCATCCATGGTGAAAGCAACGCGGTCCCAGCTGAAGCTAACGCCAATGCGCTTGTATTGCTCCATGATGTGGTCGCCATACTGATTGCGCCATTCCCAAATTTTTTCAGTGAAGGCTTCTCTGCCCATTTTGTGGCGGTTTAGGCCTTCTTTTTTAAGCTTGCGTTCAACCACCATTTGAGTGGCTATACCGGCATGGTCTGTTCCTGGTTGCCAGAGGACGTTGTAACCTTGCATCCTTTTCAAGCGGATCAAAACATCTTGTAATGTCCCGTTTAGAGCATGGCCCATATGTAAATTGCCTGTAATGTTCGGTGGAGGCAAGGCCACAGAGAAATTGGGACGATCGGGGTTCATCTCCAAATTGAATAATTTGTTCTCATGCCAATAGGCGGTCCAGCGCGCTTCTACCTCTTTCCAGTCGAAAGCATTTGAGGAAGGTTTCGCTTCATTAGATTCCTCTTTAATGGAACTGCCTTCAGTTGTCGAACTCTTAGCCATTGACTGTTTCTCACTATATTAAAGATATCGGCGGTCATCCGTACATGGCGGCAATGTGTATGAATGCAGTATGTACAGTCTAAAAATTGGCCGTATCAAGTACTTTGACGGGCACATTGCTGGAAGCCTGATTATACCGGGGTAAAGAACCTCTCTTCAACCAACCATTAAGCTTGCTTTTGAAAAGCTTCTATTAAGCTAGTTCTAAGGCTATGCCGACTCATCGTCTATTGTTGTTAGATGGTGTTAGAATTTTGCACTGGCCAGAGGTAGCCACTGCTTTGTCTTGACTACTGTCCGTTACCTCACGGACCATGGAGCGCTTGCAATCCTGCATGATTTCTACCAACGATTTTCGAACCGGCGTCACCATTGAATACAACAATGGCGTTTGGCAAATAATAGAGTTCCAGCATGTTAAGCCTGGCAAAGGAGCAGCCTTTGTCCGTGCAAAGATGAAAAATATCGAGACCGGTAACGTGCTTGAGAATACTTTCCGTGCTGGCGAGAAGCTCCCTCAAGCGATTGTTGAGAAGGCTGACTTGCAGTATCTCTACAAAGCCGGCGAGAACTACGTGATGATGGACAATACTAGTTTTGAACAACTAGAGTTGACTGCTCAGCAAATTGGTTCGGGCGTTGAGTTTCTGAAAGACAACACTGAGGGCATCGTTATGCTCAAGTTCAATGATCGTATTCTTGGCCTTGAGCTACCGAATACAGTTGAGCTAGAAATCAGCGAGTGTGCACCAGATGAAAGAGGCGATACCAGTTCTGGTGGCGGCAAGCCAGCTGTGCTAGAAACTGGAGCAACAATCACAGTTCCCTTCCACATTAAGGTGGGTGACAAAGTGAAAGTTGATACTAGAAATCGCAAGTATTTGACTCGCGTTTAAACTGGGATTCGGATTGGTATTAGGGATTAATTGTGAAGATAGACCTGCAGCAGATCAAAGAGTTGCTTGGAATCGTTAGTTCGACTGACGTTACTGAGTTCACCATTGAATTTGGAGACCAGCGCATAACTGTCAAGAAAGACAGGCCAGTGCTCGCTCAGACTTTCGAAATTCCTGCTCAACAGAGGCAGGTTGTACATGCAGCTGCGTCTACTGCAACTGCAGTAGCTGAACCTCCTAGACCTGTCGCTGCAACTCAGGCTCCTGAAGCGCCAAAGGCAGATGCTGTAGCTAGCGCTGAAGACAATGGCACTCCAGCAAATACCGTAGCAATCACATCTCCGATGGTTGGCACATTTTACGGACAGCCTTCTCCTACAGCCGCATCCTTTGTCAAAATGGGTGACCGTATCTCTGTTGGGCAGACTGTTTGCATTATCGAAGCAATGAAACTAATGAACGACTTGCCTTCTGAAGTAGCTGGCAAGATTGTCAAAATATGCGTAGAAAATGGCACAACTGTTGAGTATGGTCAGACACTCTACCTGGTTGATCCTAAAGGTTAAGAGCACTAACAATGATTGAAAAGGTTCTGATCGCCAATCGTGGCGAGATAGCTCTGAGAGTAATCAGAGCCTGTCGCGAACTGGGAGTTTCGACGGTAGCCGTTTATTCTCAAGCTGATTCTGAGTCGCTACATGTGAAACTGGCTGATGAAGCCTATTGCATAGGTCCACCCCAGTCGCAACGAAGCTACTTGCATATACCAGCGATCATTTCAACTGCTGTTGTAACAGGCGCAGATGCTGTTCATCCTGGCTATGGCTTTCTTTCTGAGAATGCTAATTTCGCTCAAATTTGCTCTGATCATCGCATCAAGTTTATTGGACCAAGTGTTATCGCTATCAATTCTATGGGTGATAAAGCTTCGGCCCGCGAAGCTATGCGCGCAGCCGGAGTGCCTGTGGTACCAGGTAGTCACGGGTTGATAGAAGATGAGAGCGAAGCTTATAAGCTAGCTGCAGAGATTGGCTTCCCTGTGATCGTTAAAGCCACTGCGGGTGGTGGCGGTCGTGGTATGCGCGTTGCTGTAGATCAGGCTTCCTTGGTTACAGCTTTGGCTTCCGCGCGATCTGAGGCTTCTGCTGCTTTTGGTGATGGTGGAGTCTATATTGAGAAGTATTTGAAACCTATTCGCCACGTAGAAATTCAAGTCATGGCTGATAGTCACGGTAATTGCATCCACCTGGGTGAGCGCGATTGCTCAGTACAACGTCGTCACCAAAAATTGATTGAAGAGACTCCGAGCCCTGCACTCACTCCTGATCTTCGTCAACGTATGGGTGAAGCTGCTGTGCGTGCTGCTAAGCAAATTAACTACGAAGGTGCTGGTACAGTCGAATTTATTTTGGCTGGTAATGATTTTTACTTTATGGAAATGAATACCCGTATTCAAGTGGAGCACCCAGTCACTGAATTTGTTACTGGGGTTGATTTAATAAAGGAACAGATTAGGGTGGCTTCCGGAATGCCGCTTTCAATCAAACAAGAAGATGTGGAGTTTCGCGGCCATTCAATTGAATGTCGTATTAACGCTGAAGATCCTGATCGCAATTTCTTACCATCGCCTGGTCGTGTTGATGCCTATATTGCTCCTGGTGGTCCTGGAGTGAGAGTTGATAGCCACTGCTATCCCGGTTATGTTATACCGCCGTATTACGATTCACTCGTAAGCAAGTTGGTGGTTTGGGGGCGGGATCGTCAAGAAGCAATCGCAAGAATGCAACGAGCGTTGGACGAATATGCCATTACAGGAATAAGAACCACTATACCGTTTCATCAGAGAGTTCTGGCTCATCCGATGTTCCAGAACGGCAAGGATGTCAGTACTGACTTCATTGAAAAATACATGACCCTTCAAGAAGCTAAATAAGCCATTAATTGCAGTGTAAAATATAGTGGCTAAAACAACTTGACCGATATCGGTCAAAGCTCGATTCAATGTTCTTTGATCTTGTTTTGGCTCCGTAGCTCAATGGTGGAGCGTGCGACTCATAATCGCCTGGTTACTGGTTCGAATCCAGTCGGAGCCAAATTTTTATCAAGCGTTAATAATGCGCTTATGATTAATCTAGCTTAGGGGGCACATGAAACTCGATAGATGCTTGCGAGCTAGTGGGCTCCTTCTAGGAACTATCTCTGTTGTTCTCTTACTGCTTTTCTGCCAACCTGGCAGGGCCCAAAAAAACGCTACTACGGCAGCCTTGAAGGTCGGTTATTTCAATCTTAACCTAGTGAAGATTTCTTGCCCTGAAACTGCTGGCTCTGAAACTCTCCGTTTGCAAGCTGAAAACCAGCTGAAGCGCGAGGTCGAGCTGGCAAATAAGCGCTTGCAGAAGGCTCAAGAAGAGAAGCGTTCTCCTGAAGAGCTAAAGAAGCTTACTAGCGATATTCAAGCCGAAATAAATGCTAAACAGCAGGCCTTGGCTCAGCTGGTCCAGACCGCGACTGCGCAAGCCGCAGAAAAAATCTTTCAAGCAGTCAATCAAGTTGCCCAGGAAAAGGGTCTCGACTTGGTTATTGACGGAGCTGGAGTCTATGCTGGTGGCCAAAAAGTGATCGACAACGGCGTTGACGTCACAGCCGATATCATGCGAAAAATTAGCCCAGCGCAACTTATTAATAAGGTTGAGCAGGCTCAGGCTGAGCCTAAGGCCGCTGCAGTCACTGGGCCCAAAGCCAAGTAAGAAAAAGTAGTAATGGCTAAGGTCTGGAAGAGTTAGCTAACTCTAGTTCGGACAAATGTCTCTGCCAAATTGCCCGCTTCTCTTTGTCTTTTATCAAAAGCAAGGCACTATTGTAGGCTTGGACGGCGGCTCTGATTTGTCCCTGCTTCTCTAAGGTGACGGCTTTGCCGAGGTAGATGTCACCATCTTTGGGATACCACTTTAGGCCCGTTGCAAAGGTTTTGGCCGCCTCTTCCAGATTGGCTTCTTTGAGATAGATATTTCCTAGCGCTTGGAAGCAGCTAGGTAAAGCATCCTCTGTATTGATTTCGGTCAGATATTCAGCCTTTGCTTCTTCCTTTCGACCCATGCTAATCAGTATTTCTGCTTTGAAGTTTCTTGCTTGGGGATAGCGGCCTCCTTTTGCCCTAATCGCCTTATCGATTTCACCAAGAGCTTCTAATTTTTTTGACTGCTTATACAAAACCACCGCCTTGCCTAGGTGAGCGTCGGCATTCGTTCCTTTTTTGTCCTGTTCTAGAGCAATATTGAGATGGGCCAAGGCTTCATCAGGCTTGTTGGCTTGAGCCAGTGCTAATCCTAGTGCCGTATGCAAACTGCTGCCTTTGGCTCCTAGTTTCTCTGCTCTCTTCAGAGTCTCTATCGACTCCGCAATTCGTCCTTGGCCTTTTAGCAGGCTTCCTAAAAGGAATAGTGTTGTCTTGTCGTTAGGCTTGAGCTGAAGCATTACCTGGCACTCGCCAACTGCCTTTGAATAATTTCTATTGCTGACATAGCAGTTACATAATCCATAGTGTGCTTCCCAGTTGTCTGGAGCAATTGCAAGGGCCGCTCTGTATGCAGCCATTGCCTCTCTGGTGTTGCCGTGAAAAAGATTAAAATTGCCAAGATCTAGTTTCTCTGTGGCTTGGTGCTTAGAAGGTCTCAGAGTTCTTGTTACACCAAGGGAGAAAGTTGCAGCACTACTTTCTTTCTTGATAGCTCCTCTATCTTGCTCAACTAAGCTGGTGAGAGATGTGTCTTGAGCACAGGCCTGCTTCTGGAAGAAAAATGTTGCCAGTAATACTGCCAAGAAGTGACACTGTCTATCGGTGAATCTAAGTCTAAGTCTGGTCATATTCACCACTATGTCAGCCTGCTAAGGTGCTTTCAACTGGACGGTTTATTTTCTGATGGTGCAGCAGATTCTTCGTCACCTTCTGATTTTGCAATATCCGGATTTTGCTGCTCAATCCGAGAACTGCTTGGTGGCGCCGTTTCAGTGGAGTTTTCTTGTGGAGTCGGCTCTTTTAGTGAAGGTTCTGATTTATTTTTCGTCTCAGCCTCTTTTTCATCTGGTTCAGCAAGTGGCGGCACCGAAGACTTCTGTAATTGTTTGCGAAGCTGATCCATGGCTACGCTTGTAGCTGATTTGTTGAAGGTGTAACGTAGTCCGCCAAATATACGGAAGTCAAAACCGCTGATTCCTTGCACGCCTCTCGAGTTCCAGTTGAATATTGGCTCCGCTCGCACAAACGTTACAAGACCGGGCAGCTTTTTGCTCACCTCTCTCGATGCTTCGATTTGAGCAATCATGGCAAGGTTTCCCTGGCTAGGAATGGCATTGCCGTTTCTGTAATTGCATACTAGTGTATCTACGAAAGAAAATGTGTAAGGCCCACGTTTGTGCAGTATACCTAGGGTGTAGAAAGGGTCAATTTCGCGGGTTGGAGCTTGGAAGTAACTCTTGCCGCGCAGTTGCAGCTGAATATTGCCGAAAGCAATGGTGTTTGGATTGAGTACGTGGGTAAGAGTTACCCCTGGGAGAAAATCGAATTGGCGGAAATGACTTGCTTGCCAAAGTTCGCGGGCTTGTAGGTCAAACTGGAGTGTAGATCTGTTGCGAATGGGAATTTCATGACGAAGGCCCCATGCCAGCGATTGGGTGGTGGGGTAACTCAGTCTTCCGTGGTCAGCAAAGACGTCTTTGAGCACGAAGTAATTCGTATAGATACTTGTGCGAGGGAGTATACGATAGCCGATTGATAAGTTGGGTAGTGCGCGAAAGACATAGTCAGCCTTTCTATTCGAATTGGTAAAGAATACGTTGGTTTCACCGCGTTGACTCACTTCTACGCTGCCATTAATCCACATTCGGCTTGGCAATTTTTGCAGCAGGTAAAAGGTTCGACCTGGTCTAAGGAGGTCCCGTTCCCGACCTAGACCAATAGGAGTAACGTCTGTGGGAATCAGGCTAGGCAGGTTAGGCAGTGTCTGATTTAGTCTGATTGGCGAAAAGTTTTGAGTGGGGTTGGGTGAAAACTGCTGAGCGTTTACCGGATTGCTAAGTGAAGCTGCGCAAGCCATGATGGCGCTGAGCAATCCCCGAAAAAGGATTGAATCTCTTAGCGCATTTTTACAATAGTAAGACTGTCTGTTCGTGATATTGATGATTGCTGAACTAGTAGAGGGATGCCTTAAGAAATGATCTCAGAACTTCTGATAGCGCGTGATTGGCTATAGGAGAGGCGTTTGGCGTAAGTATCAAGTTTTGCAAAAAGGTATCGTACCTTAAAGTATGTTATATTTTAACAGACAGGTACTCGATTTCTCGAATCTTAGTTTGCTCTAGAAGCTTGAGTGTCAGTTGATTTAAGAATATGGACTAAGTGGTCCAACTTTTAAGTACTTTGGGTGTTGCTTATGCAGTTTTAGTACTTCATAAGCTTTGGTACCTCGAGGAGCAATCTAGGTGACCCGACGTTTCTTCCATCTAGTCAGCAAATTCTCAATTGTTGGCAGTTTCAGGCTAAGAAACGGCTCATCTATAGAGATTAGTGGCTTTCGTAGCAAGCTTATTGCTGCGTCAATTTTATTGCTAGCTTCTAGCCCCAAACTAACTGAAGTGCGTGCCTATGCCCAGTCTTACTCTGCGCCAGCTAGCATAAGTACCGTACCTCAAAGCGTAGATCTTAGTTCCTCAAGCAATGTTCAGAGTCTGGCTACAATGGGCTCTAGTGTTACTCAAAGTGTTGTTGTGACCACCGGTGACAAGCTCCCCGGCGCGTCTACTGATAGTCAGAGTGGAGCCGGTCACCAGGGCCCGGATGTTCCTCCAGCACCGGGCATGCCAGCCGTGGACACTCTAGGCGGTTTGATACCACCAGTTTTGGAGGTCACTCTTAGTCCTGAAGTGCCCGCTGTTGCCTCTACTGGGCTGGGGTTAGTTGATTCTGCAACTTCAACTTCAACTGTAACTGAAACTTCAACTGCGGCTGCATCGGCAAATTCAGCAACTACATTTTCTTCTGCTGCCGCTGTGCAGCCAGTTCAGCTCACTTTAGATACGAGCAACGTTTTTTCATCTGGTCTGGGCTTAGATCTCTCATCTACCCAAGCTACAATCGCAGCGCCCATTACCCAATCTGTAACTATTACGGTTGGCGGTTCTATGAGCAGCACGGGGTCCGTGGTTGGCGGCACTGCTCTGACTGTTAGCCCCGGCCAACTACTTACTCCCTCTCAATATGTCGCTGTAACGCAAGTTGTCGGGCAAGGCAATCAAAGTATTGTTCTCACTGATAGCGGAGTTTCGCAGGCGGGCACCCTTACTTTGCTTGCTGATCAAACTGGATCACTCAGTAGCCTTGTACTGCCTACTAACGTAGTTTTGAGTGGTGTTGGATTTAACGCTTCCGATCCTTTTGTGGTGAGTGGTTCAACTAGCATTCTTGGCTCATTTTTTGCCTTGCAGAATAATGGTTCTAGCGCATCAACTCTCAATTTTGGCAATTTGACGGTGAGCGGGCTGTTAACTGCTGACGCGGCTGCTTTGCCGGCCTTGTCGTTGGGTTCTGCTGTGACTGGTGACGGTTGGTTTTCATCCTCGGGGCTGACTATTAACACCGTTAGCTTCTTAAATAACTCTGGTGTTATTAGCTCTCCAGCATTTCTAACTATTAACTCTGGTGGGAGTTTTACCAACACTGGAACGGTGTTGGCAAGCACTGGCAATTTGGCAGTCAATTCGTACTCAGGAAATTTCGTAAATAGTGGAATGTTGGCTGCTCCGGCTGGCAGCATCAATATCAATACAGAGGCTGCCACTCTGGCCTCAAATATCAATTTCAATAATTTGGCGGGCAAACTCTCTGCCCAAGATAGTATCAATTTCCGTTCTGCTGGCAATGCTGGCAACGCTGACATTAATATTGGCGGCGGCGATTTGCTTTCGTCAAAGCTTAATGTCAATGCTGGTCTCGGCACTGCCGAGATTCATGTTGATCAACTGACGGGTGTGCTCACCAGTTACGGCTCAGCCGCTCATGTATCTGCCAATACGACAACGCTCACTCTAGGCGAACAGTGCTTGCTAGGTGATCCGACTTATTTTAACAACGGCAATATCGCTATTGCTGGCAACGTCACCGTAGGTGAAAAGCTTGCCGTAATTGCATCCGGGAACATAACCAATAGCGGTGCGGGTGGTTATGCAATCACTGCCCGCAATGGCTCTGGCGTTGGCCAAGACATAACAATGATTGCCGGAGCGGCATTTACAACCAGTGTCGCCGGCGGTGGAGTTACCACGCTCTCAGGTGCACCTCCTGTCGGGGCGGTTCCTCTTGGTGGCTCCATAAACGTCACTGGTGGCAATGCCACTGGCGGAAACATCAGTCTGACAACTGGCTCAGGAGTTTCATCAATTGACGCCAGTGGTACAACTGGAGCTGGTGGCAATGTCACCCTGATAGCCTTTTCTAATGCTGCAGGTAATGCCAATGGCACCATTGTTCTGCCGACAACTTCGAGTATAAATTCGTCTGGTTCAGCGGGAAACAGCAACGGCAATATTGCCATTGCTGCCGGTCGCAGTAGCGGATCAGCTGCTGTGGGCGTTCAGATTGGATCGCTTAATGCATCTGGCGGCGTAACAACTACTGGCGGCAATATCACTGTTACTCTGGCTCAGCCGACTGCTAGCGCTGGTGGCGTGACTTATGATTCTACTGGTGCGATTTCTAATGGTGGGTTCTTCACCTTTCCTGTCGCTACTGGTACGACCGACCAACGCATCCAGATTGGTGCTGGAGGTCAGTCGATTAGGTCTGGCGGAAATGTCAATCTCTCTGCTGGTGGCGCTGTTACATTGAATCTAGGCGCAATAAGCACGCAGGGTGGCAGCTTTACTGCTACTTCAAATGGCTTTGGTGAAACCATTAACCTAAATGGTGGTAGTTTTTCCACTGGAGGCGGTAGCGTCGCTCTTTCAGCTGGAGATACACTGAGTCTAATCTCTGGTAATTTGAATACTAGTCCAACGGCAGGCAATGGCGGGGCCATTACGCTTCTGTCTGATCAAGATGGGGATGGTGCCGGGAACATAATAGCACCGACTTTTACCTTCACAACTAGTGCTGTCGGAGCCGGTAGTGGCGGTAATTTCTTTGCTGAGGCTCGCGCTACCACTGCTGCTGCAAAGCAAATTAACTTGGGCAGCATCTCACTAACTGGTACCACTGGTGGCAACGCTGTCATTCATGGCAACGGTGCCAACCTTACTCTTGCATCCATAACTGGTTCTTCAGGCGGAAGCATTAAGGTGCTCGCTTCCCCGTCCACTGCAGCACTGCCGCCAACGCAGAATATCGCACTTAATGGCTCTATCAATACCGGTGGCTCTAGTCTGGCCGTAGTATCGAACGGCAATATTATCTCTGGACCAGGAATCGCTATAAATACAAATGGCGGTTCTGCTTTCTTTGCTTCTGGAGCGCGGGGCTCTCTTGAGACCGCTTCATCGCCTACTTCTAATATTAATATCAGCGGTCGCTCCGGTGTAGGTGGCAATATTGATTTTGCCACCAATGCTATTACTAGCTTGAACACCTCTGGTGGCGAAGTATCCATGGCGGCATCGGCGGCGACAGCGGGTGGTACTACAAATGGCCGAATACTACTTCCAGCGGCGGTTGCTATCACTACAGCCGGTGGCAATGTCCAGTTGGTAGCCGAACAGACAAATGCGGCTGGTAATTCCGTTCAGGTGGCCGGTGGAATAAATACCACTGGCGGAGTGGGAATTGGCAATATCAGTGTCAGTACTGCTACGCCGTTGCTTCCTGTCACTTTCATTTCTGCCACTGGTGCCCTGACCAGTTCGCTGGTCGGAGGAGCTGCACGAAATGCCGCGGTTAATCTTGGTAGCCTCAATGCCAAAAGCTCATCTCTTACAGCAATAAATGTTGGCAGAGTTGATACTGCTAGCAGTATCAACGGTAATGTTGGCACACTCAGTGTCAGCGCTGGTTCAGGTCTCGTGAGGGTTGGGGCACTGACTACTAGCGGTGTGACTAGCATAGTCAATGGCCCTGGTGGCGATATAACAACGATTGGCAACGTTCTAAATACAAATGGTGGCATCACTTTACAGACTTCAGGATTGGCTGCAAATGGCGGCATAATCACGGTAAACGGAGCGATTTCGAAGATCGGCGCTGGCGATCTTAATTTGCTTACTTCTGGTGCTGGTACTGCCTCAAATATTGTGATTAATCAGGCCGTCAGTGAGACAGGCTCCGGCAATTTAGTGATTCAAACCTCTGGTGCTAATTCAGATATTACCGTCAACAATGTCATTACATCAGATTTGGGCAGTATCACGACGCTGACTTCAGGTTCTAGTGGCACAGCAAGCATTGATCTTTTGGCAGGTGCTTCTGTCAACGGTCCTAACCTAACTCTTACTACTCCTCGTCTTACAGTCGCGGCTGCTGCTTCTATAACTGGAGCAAGTGGAGATTTGCAAATCTCAAGTAATTTGGCAAGTCGTGCCCTGGCAGTTTCTTTGGCTGGCCCTACTTCTACTGTGCAGTCAAGCGCAGGCAATGTCAATTTCAATACAGTAGGAGTGCCTGGAGCAATTACTCTAACTGGTGGAGCGGCTAACGGTATTGTCAGAGCCAATGGTGGGGCAGGCTTTATCAATCTCAATGGTGGTACCAGCGCTGTGGCT